>NZ_QOHO01000099.1 GCF_003432035.1 Lacrimispora amygdalina | reverse complement strand
CCCGAATTATTCATGATAATTCGTCCAGCAGTGGCTTACGCCGCATAGTTACAGTGTTTTTGATACTTTTTGCTTTCACCTAGCAGGTGAAGAAAAATTACATACAAAAAGGACTTCTAATTTGTTAAAATTAAGGTGTCGAAGCCTAAAAATATAACAAAAGGAGAAGCCCTTATGCCCATTTTAAAAGACACCACTTTAGAAAGCAATAAATATCTGAAAATAAATTTTGATGGAGGTGATTTATCCTCCGATGCAGGACTGCTTCTGATTAAAGAATTCGCCTGCAAACTTGGTTTTGTGAAACTTCTGAAATCAGAATTCAAAACCAATGATACCGCATCCTTCCGCTATCACAAGGATGACGAAAATCTCTGGCAAGTAATCTACCAAATACTTGGAGCATATTTTGAAGACGACTGCGCAGATGAACTAACTAAAGATCCAATCTTGACCGCTATTCTAGTTAAGAAGGCGCTTGCATCGCAACCGACTCTTTCAAGATTTTTCAATCGTATGGATGAGGATTCATTGAATCAGTTCTATACTCTGATGCGTCGTTTCAGAAAAGTTGTGTATTCTATTAAGAAACCTGAAATAATTCTGCTGGATCTGGATTCTACTCTTCTGAATACCTACGGACATCAGGAAGGGGAAGGATTTAACTTCCACTATCAGAATCATGGTTATCATCCTCTGGTCTGTTATGATGGCATTACAGGTGACCTCTTGAAAATAGAATTGCGTGATGGCACTGACTATTCATCAACCGGTGTAATGGATTTCCTACAGCCTCTTTTGGATGAATTCGGTGATGACTATCCAGATATTCCGTTACTTCTCAGAGGCGACAGTGGATTTACCAAACCAGAGCTCTATCATCAGTGCGAAACCAATGGAGTTTCTTATGCCATCCGATTAAAAGAGAATGGCATACTACGTAATTTAGCCTCTGATATTGAGGAACAGCTTACAGAACAGACCAAAAAGGACATGGTTTCTTATGCAGTCTGTTATGGTGAATTCATGTATCAGGCAGGCTCATGGGACTATCCTCTTCGTGTTGTATGCAAAATTGAAAAGCCTACAGAGCAGATTGTCCATATGTACACATTCATTGTAACAAACATGGACTCTGAACCGGAACAGGTAATCAGATTCTACTGCAAGCGTGGCACCATGGAGAACTTCATCAAAGAAAGTAAAAATGGTTTTGATTTTGCAGCGGTAAGCAGCTCTTCTAAGATCGTAAATGCAAACCGTCTTCAGATTCATGCACTAGCATACAACATATTTAACTGGTTTAAACGATTAGCATTATCTGCAAAAATGAGAAGACAGCAGATTGACACCATTCGTTTGAAACTGCTGAAGATTGCCGCTAAGGTAGTTCGTTCAGCAAGATATATAACATTCAAGCTTTGTAGCAGCTGCCCTTATAAAGATGAATTCTATGAAACCTTGGAAAACATACGAGGACTACAGCCCAAGCTGGAATAGCAACAACACTGGACATTGACAGCAGAACATGTAATTTTGAGTGAATACAGGGATTTTATACCCTTTTTTAGAAGAAAATACAATTACATGAGATGCTTAAAAGTTCAAAAAACAGAAACCTGAATTTTTAGGGAGAATTGCCCTCTCATGAATAATTCGGG
>NZ_QOHO01000098.1 GCF_003432035.1 Lacrimispora amygdalina | reverse complement strand
ACAAGAGATAATTTTCCCGCTCCCTCGGTAATAAAAACAAATAAGATTATATAGCGAGAACCACAGCACAAATACCAAACCTTTTACCAAAATAATTGTTTGGTGTTATGTTAAAAAAAATATATACAATATATTAGGTCGTTTTACTGGCTTTATGCTTACTTGATATTTATATTTCTTTTTTTTTCCATGGGCGGAACCAATACCGGGTTCCCCGCCATTATCCTTTGTCAATTGTCCATAATACTGTAGTAACTTTATATTTTCTATATTGTTTAATATATAATTCATTTATAATTCACCTGGAGGTGATAATTATGAATTTCAAAAAAGAAAAAAAACTGGCTGAGGAATTTGACCGTTTGGAAGCAGCAAGCAAAGATATGGAAACTCCTGCTGCTCCGCCGGACGAATTTGAGAACATCTTAAGTGAGATGAAACGCAGGGGAATCAACCCCAGAGTCAGAAAAGAATTAAGCGACGGGAAGTAGGCGGGCCGGGTTACCGATAACCCGCCAATAAGAATCAGAAAACAGGCAAACTATTAAAAGATTAATATTTCTTTAAAGATATTCTCAGCATTGAGCTTCCCATATCCCCAAATTCGATTGGGATAAATATAACCGGGATCCCGGTCTGCTGTTCTCATCATCAAACGGCTGATCTGATTGCCTGTAACTGTCGTATAATTGCCTTTGAAGTATGCCCATTCTATAATCATAGCGGCTATCCCCGCTGCATAAGCGGCTGCCACTCCGGTTCCTGTTGCCGTTCCGTACTGAAAATCCGGTATGGCACATGGAAGTCTGTACCCTGGTGCTGCCAGATCGGGTTTTATCTGCTCAAGTCTCGTATATCCTTTGCTGGATTCTGCCAGAATCGTTCCATCAGTTTGATTGTATGCCGTAACAGTCAGAACACTGGCAGTATCACCCTGCATGGTAATCGTTGTATTCGGGTCTGAGTTGATAAAATAGGTTTCATTTGAAATCAAAATACCCGAAGGAAGCCAGCAATGGAATGAAAAAGGCGTCAAATCCTCACTAAACAGACTGATATACCAAATCCCTGAAAACATATTCCGGAAACGGAGAAGGATGAACTGATTTCCCGTCCCTTCTTCAAAAAGAATATTATTCACCCAGATATTCGTTTTTATGGATTGAAAAGATAGTTTGCGGCAATCTCCTTTCCAGGGATTTATAACTTCAGAGGTCTCAAAGGTTGGAGCCGTTAACTGCACAGAGAGTCCAGAAGGTATATAAGGCCAGATCTCCATGAAATATTCACTGTCAATCCCACCGGAATTCAACTGTACACTTTGTACATACGGTTCTTTTGCAATTTCTCCAAAATAATGTCTGCGGCTGTTACCCTCATTTCCTGCCGATGTTATAATGCTTATCTTTGGCAGCTGCACCAGGCTCTCTAAGTACGTGCTTAAAACACCACGTCCTTCATGTCCTCCCTGGCTTGTTCCCAGGGCAAGACAGATAACCAGCGGCCGGTTCAGCCTGTTTGCCACGTTTATTAAATACCTGACTCCCATAATAATGTCAGATTCCTGATAACAAAGAGAATCTGTCCCAACGCAAAAAAGTCTTTTTAAATTTTCTTTTGCCTCCTTCAGCTTTACCACCACGATATCCGCCTGCGGCACTACGCCGGAAAAACCTTCCTTCTCATTGGAACGCCCTGCAATAATGCTGGCAATGGCGGTCCCATGGCGATAGGTATCCTTACTTGGAACGATGGTATAAGGATATTCAGATAAAAGGGCAAAATTAATCAGTTCCTTTGTGTATTCTGAGCCGAAGGCAAACCCCCTGGGCGGCGTGCCCTCAATTGTCTGATCCCAGATTGAAAGAATACGGGTAGTTTTATCATTGTTCATAAAAGAAGGATGGCGGTAATCAATTCCTGTATCAACAATCCCTACTATGACTCCTCTTCCAAAAAGCCCCGCTGCAGGGTTTATCTCTTCCTGTTCCTCACCGGAATTTTCCGTGTTGACGACAGATTCCAGAGTATACAGCTTTGGAAAGCTATGATAAGGATTTACTCCCAGATCACAAGGATCCATACGATCCTTTGGAATGTGGAGCAGAGAAAACAGATCGTTCATTGTTGTAATGTTATCACCGGTATTATATGAAGTAACCAAAGCATTACTGACGATTAGATCATAATATCGATTGTCCAGAATTTTATCCATTCCTACCTCCGGTTATTTATAGTGGAGCATATGGTATAATCTATGCAACTCCATTTCTGATATGAAATATTTTTTCAACTGCAAAATAACATTGCTGTTCTCACTTATATAATCGCAAATACACATTGTTTTTATAAAGTTTTCACTAATTAATAAAAAAAATTACATATTTATCTTTACTTAAACGTTTTCATGCGTTATACTTTATGTAACTCTTCTTAGGAGTACCGTATTTCCCCAATCCTGCGGTGCTCCATTTTTTATTCTCTATTTAATCCGGTAAGTATCAATTATTCCTGTGCATCCCCTTCAGATAAAAACCGCAATTTTTACGAACTTTAAAAAACAACTTGGCAACATCTGCATTGTCCCTGTCCTGATCCCATGATACAATAAAAGCGGCAAAGAACTGAAACCGCAGACTGCGGAGAATGGAGTTTCTATGAAAAAACATTACGAAAGAATCATGATATACAGTGACCGGAAAACAGAAGAAATAATGAATCAGCAGGTCATGGACCAGAACTCGGAGTTCTACGGAGGTTTTCGTGACCATGACGGGCTGGTGGAACCAAAGCTTGCCATATTTCAGGTAACCACCATGACCGCATGCTTATTTAACCATAAGAGCAGATTTTACGGCAGCCAAACGGTTTACGAAAGAATTACCATCGCCCTTTCCTACATCGCCAGCGGGCAGCGGGAAAACGGCTTTTTTGATCTTATTAACTGTAATTTTTATTCCGGTGCAGATACCGCATTCTGTCTTGACGGCCTTCTTCCTGCATATATCTACTTAAACCGTCTGTCCGGAAAAGACGAATGCCCTGCTTTAGAAAAAAACATGTGCTCCGCTCTTCTCCCAGTCATGGAGTCCATACTGCTTAAAGGGGGGAAAGCGATGATTAACGGAGGATTCCACACTCCCAATCACCGCTGGGCCATTGCTTCCGTCTTAATGATGCTTTACCGCCTCACATCAGACGATTCCATGAAAAAGGGCGCCGAAAAATTCTTAATCGAAGGCTGTGACTGCAACGAGGACGGAGAATATGCAGAACGTTCTGCAGGAGGCTACAACCTGGTGAATAACAACGCCATGATGCTGCTGGCCGCTGCAACCGGTGATGATTCCTGGTATGAACCGGTAAAAAGAAATTTAACCATGATGCTCAATTATATTGAACCGGATGGAAGTATCTTTACGAATAACTCCACAAGACAGGACCGGGGAACTAAGATCTATCCAACCGGTTATTATCTGGAATATTTATATATGGGAATTAAATTCCACAACGAAACCTTTTTGCAGGCTGCCTGCTTTATCATGGATCAGGCCGTTGCGAAGGGAATCGGACCTCTGGACTGGCTGATTCATTTCATGCTTCAACCGGAACTGGTGGAATTTGAATATGAGGAAAGTAAAATTCTTACAAACTACTGCCGCAACTATACGGATTCCGGAATTGTACGGCTTCGGAGAGAAGCTTATTCCTGCTCCATATTAAAAAGCAGTCCTTCCTTTCTTTATTTTCTCCATGGGGATTTATGCGTCAGCATGAAAATCGGAGCCAGCTTCTGCGAGCACAGATACTTTATTCCTGAAAATCTGGTACAGCTTCCGGGAGAAGAGGGGTTTGTTCTGAATCAGAAGATGGCCGGATGGTATTATCTTCCCTTTAAAGAACCGCAGGATACTTCAGACTGGTGGAAAATGGATCATACCAAAAGAGAAAAGTTAAACGGACCCGATATGAATTTTGTAATCACCGTTGCAGAGGCAGAGGATGGCGTTGATATCACTATAGAAACTGCCGGAATTGACCGGGCGCCTCTGCGTGTGGAGCTTGCATTTGATGCAGGATGCCGTGTGGAATCCCCGTACTTTATTGCGGAGGGCAATGCAGGCGGTGGAATCGTAGCAAAAGAAGGAACAGTGACCGCCTCAAAGGGCAAATATGCCATAACAGCCGGCCCTGGCTTTGGCTCCCATAACTATGTGGCAGGCAAGTTCGGAAGCCAGGGACGCTCACAGGACTGCTATACGGTCTATTTTACAGACTTCACCTGCTTTAAGCATACCATTTCACTTCGGGCCGTTCCTGCGGCCTATTAACCCAAAAGAGGTGGTGCCGCACTTACTGTTTCGTGGGGCACCACCTCTTTTTATTGATTGAAGTGAGTTTTTATGATATCAATCTGCCTGTTAACCCGTTCAGGAATGGATTTCTTCAGTTCCTCCCAGGTCATCAGCTTATCATCTTCTAAAATAAATGGTTCAAATTCCATGGAGGGGCAAAAACCAAATACTTCCTTAATATATGTTTCCGTCATTTTCTGCAGATCTTCGTCCGTATGAATCTGATCCGCAAACATATCCTGAACAAGAACGCCGTCCGTTCCAGCCTTTTCCTGACAGCTTTCCAGCCAGTCTGGAATGATGCGGATTACCCGGGGATCCGGCACCAGCGCATGCTTGCCAGGCTGTGCATAGACTACCGGATGAGTACCGTTTTCCAGAATCAGCCCCCCATTATCCAGATCCACCATATTTAAAAACTTGCCATGGAAGCTGGCTTCTACTTTTTTTACAGTTCCGTCATGTTTTACGTAAACCCAGACATGCTCCAGCTCATATAAATGCTGAATATCAAAATCATACCAGACAGCATACTCAATGGCAAAATCCACCTCTTCCCTGTTAATCACAATTTCACGTTTGGGAAAGGAACTGCTTTTCTTTGTTTCCCGAAAAATGGTACAGCCCATGGCCGTAATGGAAAATGGCTCTTTTTTATCCTGCATAATAACCGGTTTATAGGCTGCCAGTATCTCAAGGTCTTTGTTCATGTTTTTATCCTCCAAAGCAAAAGAGCGGATTGCCGTAAATGGATCCGCCCTTCATTTCATATTATTTTGATGCTTCTAACAGGAACAGCATAGCCATTGCCTGTCCGTATGGCATTGGGCGAAGTTCAATATCTTTATAGAACTGTACACTTTCTCTTCCCATAGGAGTACCATAGGATACCTGATGCACCACACCTTCTGTGTCGATACACTGAAGAACGGGCAAAAGTGCTTTTCTGGCAATGGCTTCAAAAGAGGAATCCACAAGTCCCAGATGAACTGCTTTCAATATTCCATATCCGAAACCGCAGGTTGCACTTGCCTCAACGTAAGAGGTATTATCATCGATTACCGTATGCCACATGCCGTTTTCGTTCTGATAGGAAACCAACGCATCAATCTGATTTTTCAATGCTTCTGTCAAATAGTGTTTGACTGCACCGCTGCATGGAATAATGCCGAATAATTCCGGAATGGCCATTGTAATCCAGCTGTTGCCTCTTCCCCAGAATGCGCCGGCAAAATTATGGCATCCATGGAATGTCCAGCCATGATACCAAAGACCGGTCTTTCTGTCTGCTAAGTATTTTACATGGATTAAAAACTGGTACTCAGCCTCATCAATCCAATCCTGCTTCTTAAGAATCACACCCATACGTGCCAGGAATAAAACAGACATAAACAGGGTGTCATCCCAAAGTTCCTGTTCGTTGAGCGTATCAGAAGTCAGATGCTGAAATCCGCCTTCTTCTGTTTTTGGAAGTTCATCCACAAGCCACTGCGCCCAGTCCCGGCAGATTTCCATATAGGTCTCATTTCCTTCTTTTTCAACCAGGTAGGTTAACGCCAGAAGCGGGGCTGTTGTATTAATATTCCGGGCAGGCAAACCAATGGTAAGCTGTCTTTCATAATACTTATTCAGTTTGTTTATAATTTCTTCCTCACCGGTTTCTTCATAGATCTTCCATAACCCGAATAAACCGACTCCCTGTGTCCATTCCCAGTAGCGGTACCGTTCCGGATTGTCTCCAGCCAGATTATTGGTCTGCATGTTTTTTAAAAAGATATCATCTTCATCATACAGAATTTTTTCAAAGCTGGATACAAGCAGGTTTATTTTCTCTTTTAAATTTTCCATTCTTTTGCCACTTCCTTTCTGCTGCCAACCAGCGAAAACGTTGGAGGCACATTGCAATCTCTACAATATTTTTCTTTTTTATTCGCCAATGTATTGCACATCTTGTCATCATTCTGCTATAATGAATATCCGATACATGACTATTTCATTGAAAGTATAAAGGTGGTTCCTATGACAAACCCTGATGATACACTGCTTTATAAGAAAAAACATAATATCACCATTAACGATATCCAGCATTCCCTTTATTATTACTTTGATTATGACGAACGATCCTTTGATATCAACATGCCATTTCAGCATTTTCATTCTTTTTATGAACTGATGATACTGATCAGCCCCCAGGCATACCATCTGGTGAAAGGTATCCCTTACTCCATCCGGTCAGGCGATATCGTCCTTCTCCGGCCATCGGTGCTTCACCGCTCCGAATATCAGAAAGGCGCTCCCAGCAAACGGCTGATCATTGGTTTTTTATATCCCCCTTCTCTTTGGGGAATGCCGGAAACCTACCAGAAGCTCTTTGAACCCTTTTACTCACCATTGCCTATTTTCCGTTTCCCTTCCAAACAGCAGCAGCTGATTAACGAAAAACTCAATCGCATTTACCGCTACTCCTTTCAGGACGAAGAACCGGAGCTTAAATCGCTCATTGTCCACGGAATGTTTGTGGAATTCCTCTATACCTTACGGCAGCTGGCACCTTTTAATACCTATACCAATGAACCATTAAAGGATGAAGCGTCCCAGAAGATATACACCATTGCAAATTTCATTCATAATCATTATTCAGAAGAATTGACACTGGACTCCCTTTCCAGGGAATTTTATATCAGTCCTTACTATCTGTCCCATCAGTTTAAAGATGTGACGGGCTACACCCTGACCCAGTACATTCAGATGACACGGATCCGAAACGTACAATACCTGCTTTTAAACACGAAAAAGAAGATTTCTGAACTGGCGGAAGAATGCGGATTTACAAGCTTTTCACAATTTAACCGAATTTTTCAAAAGTATTGCAGCCAGTCGCCCTCTGAATTTCGTAAAGACGGAGGCGGAAACAGCCTTCCGACAATTCTTTAACAATCAGATGGACAGAAAAAGCCCGTTACAGCTTCCCGGCATCATCATTATTCCGATGAGAAAGAGCTGTAACGAGCTTCTTATAGCCTGCTGCCCTGTAAAAGGAATTACTTTATTGTGTCAAAATATTCTGCTCTTGCGTCAAGAATCTTCTGCAGCCCTGCATTTACAAGGTTGTCATATTCTGTCTTCTGCAGACTGTCGAACTGATCCGGTGAACAGCTGATCAGCTTGTAAACATAACCTACCATTAAGTTCTCAACATTCTTTCCGTAATCAGCTTCTGCCTGTGAAATGTTAGCATATACAGGGAAACGGAACTTTCCTTCGGAACGAACATCATAGAAATTAGAGAACCAATCAGGGCTTTCCCACTCAACAGACTGATCTTTAATCCATTTAGAAACAATTGAATCCTTATTTTTAGTCCAATCCATAGCCAGGTTAACAATATTTAAATCGTCACAGGTTCCTGGATATCCCTTAGAAGAAAGTTCTTCACTGGATAACTTAATCGGAACTCCGTTTTCATCTCTCTTGTGTTCTGCAGTAAATACGATATTCTCAGCAACTGCCGGATCTGCCATCCAGTTTAAATATTTCATGCAGGCATCTGCCTTCTTCTCGCTGCTCTTTGGTACCATTACAAACATACCGTGTCTTGGCTCAAATGGTGTACGGTAAGAACCGTCAGCCAGTTCAAAGCACTGTACAGGAACGAAAGTTCTGCCGCCTGCGCTCTGATTTAATACAGTGATATAGTTCCATGGACTTTCTGTATCGTCAAGGAAGAAACCTACGTTACCAGCTGTTACCTGAGCCTTGTAAAGATCTTCGTTTGTATCAGTTGCAAAATCTTTGTTTATAAGTCCTTTGTTATAAAATTCATTTAATTTTTTAAGACCATCAACAGCGCCGGGAGCTACAGCCATATAAGCTTCACTGTATACATAGGCATCCTTATCGTTTGCAAGGTTAACATAAGAACCAAGGAAATTTACATAGCCTTTTTCAGTATCATTACGTCCGCTCATCGCCCATGGAATTACATTTTCTACGCCGCCAGGGTTTTTGTCTTTTACTGCCTGTAAATAAGCAGCAAGCTCTTCTTTGGTTTTTGGCATCTGCATTCCAAGTTTATCCAGCCAGTCCTGACGGATATAAGCTGTATGACGAGGTGATTCAACACCTCTCTGTTTCATGATTGCAAACTGCTTTCCATCAATCTGTCCCATGTTCTGAGCATCTGCAACGAATTTCTTAATATCTGCACCGTTCTTTTCATAAGCCTCAGTTAAATCTGTAAGACCGCCGGCCTGCGCAAAGCTGTAGAAGAGGCCCTGATTATAGGTAAATACGATATCAGGAGCACTTCCGCCTGACATCATGATGTTTACCTTTTCATCAGAAGAAGATCTTGGTACTGAAACGTACTCTACGTTAATATTGTACTTTTCTTTTACCTGTTTCTTTACCCATTCTGTCTGGGTGTTATTCTCTACAGTTGTACCGGGAGCCGCATCACCTCTGTCCCATATCATAACCTTAATGGTTACTTCTTCGCCTTTGTCAGCGGAAGAGGAAGCCTCTGCTGCCTTTGTTTCAGTACCACCAGCTGCGGTGGTTGCATCTTTTGCTGCGCCGGAACCACATCCGGTTACCAGAGATGCTGCAGCTAAAACTGCTACACAGCTCTTTAATAATTTTGCTTTTTTCATTATAAAACCTCCCTTTCATAATCGTTTATATTATTTAATAAATAAATAATCATCCTTTAACGGCACCAAGCATAATGCCCTTTGTAAAATATTTCTGAATAAATGGATATGCAATAACCATTGGTGTCATGGAAATTACAATACTTGCTGATTTAATATTATCTGCTACAAGCTGAGACTGGATACCTTCCTCCTGGGTCAGCTTTACTGCTTCAATCAGCTGTTTTAATACCATCTGTACGGTATACAGCTTTGATGAGTTAACATAATATAGTACATCACTCAAACGGTTCCATCTGCCCACTGCATAAAACAGCGCCAGTGTTGCCAGTGTCGGATAAACTAACGGGAGTGCAACTTTAAATAACGTCTGTATCTCGTTGCATCCATCAATCTTAGCTGCCTCGTAAAGGGATGAATCCAATCCTTTAAATGCGGTACACATGATGATCATGTTATATGCGCTGAGTGCCTCCGGAATAATTAAAGCCCAGACTGTATCAATCAGCTTAAGATCTTTTACATTTAAATATTTTGGAATGATACCCGGATCTAAATACATCGTCAGTACAAACATGGTCATAATGACTGCTCCACCCTTTAAATTTCTCTTAGAAAGGGGATAAGCTGCCAGTACAGTCATGATGATACATACAACAGTGGAACCCAGCATCAGGAAAACCGAATAGATAAATGAGGAAACAAAGCTTCCGCTATGAAACGCTCTTCCATAAGCTTCTGCTGTAAACTGGACGGGATAAAGGAATACCTTACCACCCAGAATAGCATCCTTGGAGCTTAATGACATGGACACAACCCGGATAATGGGAATCAATGCCACTATGCTGATTACGATGAAGAATGTGTTCCAGAAGAGCTGGAACCTTCTGTCTGCTTTGCTCTTTAACTCGCTCATTACATAATTCCCTCCTCTCCCATTTTTTTAGAAATTTTATTAACGGACAGAATCATTATGATTCCCACAACAGACTGGAAGAGACCAACAGCAGTAGCAAAGTCGAAACGGCCTGCCTGAAGACCTACACTGTAAACATAGGTACTGATAACATCGGAGGCACTTTTAACCAGTGTATTGCCCATCATATATGGGCGGTCAAAATCGATGGATACAATCTTACCCAGCTGCATGATGAGCATGATTGAAATGGTAGGCCTGATCTGAGGAATTGTTACATGCGCAATTCTCTGAAGTCTTGTTGCACCATCTATATAAGCTGCTTCTCCAAGAGACGGGTCCGTTGCAGTTAGTGCTGCCAGATAAATAATCAGAGAATATCCGGCTGATTGCCAAATTCCTGCGAACCAGTAAACAAATCTCCAGATAAACGGACTGCTTAAGAAATTTACTTCCGGAATTCCTGTTTTGCGGAAAATATCATTCACGAGGCCGCTGGTAGAAAACAGCTGGGTGATAATACCTGCAATAATAACCCAGGAAAGAAAGTTTGGAAGATATAAAATAGTCTGCGTTGCTTTTCTGATCCGCAAATTCCTGATTTCAAACAGGAACACAGCGATAAGTACCGGTACCGGGAAACCTATAATCAGGTCACCCAGGTTTAATATCAGTGTATTGGCTAACGCATTCCAGAAATCCTTAGACCCGAATGCCTCTCTGAAATGAGCGAAGCCAACCCATGGACTGTTCCATATTCCTGCAAATACGTTGAATTTCTTAAAAGCAATAATTCCTCCGATCATGGGCTTATAACGGAATATAAGCATATAAATGACCGGGATCAGAAGCATTAAGTAAAGCTGCCAGGTATTGCGTATATACACCTTAAAAGGAATCTTACGCGCCTTTTCCTTCGTTGTCTTTTCTTTCATAATATCCATACCCTCCTTCTATTTATTTCCGTCTTTTTGAAGCTCTGCCTCCAGACTCTCAATCAGTGCCAGAAGCTCCTTCGGCTCGTGGACGGTATAGTCCGGCGTTTCCCACTCATCAGCCGGATTCATATCATAGCGCGGAGACCAGTCTATAAGAATAGAGGTAATTCCAAAGCGGTTGGCTCCTGCAACATCCTTTCTCACATTGTTTCCAATCATAACCACCCTCTTTTTGTCTTCTTCTGTCAGGTGATTTTTCTCCATAGCATCTATAAACATTCGCTCGGAAGGTTTCTGGATACCAACGATCTCGGAAATTGTTCTGGTGTGGAAGCAATAACCAAGGCCATTCTCTTCATAAACATTGGTGAAAGACTGTTCTTCCCCGTCAGCCACCATAGCAATGACATAACCGGCATCGTAAAGAGCTTTTAACGTATCTCCCGCACCGGGAATCAATTCTGCGTGGACTACAATACCGTCATCATTGCGGATTTCGGTGCCTTCGTCAATAATGGTATCCCCACTGTCTGTAAAAATGATTAGCTTCTTTTGCATTTTGTTAACTCCATATTAAATTTTGGTATAATTTTTCTTAAAGCTGATGAAAACATTATAATATTTTGGGTACATTGTTGCTATGCGTAATTTGTTTTTATTGAAACCATCTTACTCGCATTTTTTGCGTTTATAAAATCAGACGGAGTGTTTTTATCTCAAAAGGAGCAAAATTCAGGAGTATCTCACTTTCGTTTCCAAGACATTTTACGGGGAGCGGCGTTTTTGTAACCGCGATCTCTTCCATAGTTGTTTCCCACAATTGGCTGATTCTAAAACCAGCAGTTACAGCACAGGAGGTATGTTTTCCAATTGCCTCATAAAATCTTAAAATCAGATGCGTTTCCCCATCTTCCGCCATTTTAACCGTCTCTAAAATCACGTTGTCTGCCAGAATCCGGAAATACTCTTTCTTACCAGTTCCTTTTCCCCAGAATGTCAGCGGGCTGTTTAACTGCATTCCTTCCCGAACCACGCCGCTGTCAGCAAAATCACTGCTTTTGACATAAAAGGAGTAAGTAAATTCCTGTATTCCCTTATCCGCATACATATCCGGCCACACAGGGGCCTTTAACAGAGTCAGCTCCATTGCATTCCCGTCAGTACTGATTCCATATTTGGAATCATTGAGCAAAGCTGCCGTTCTTCCTGGTTCCGTCATTGCAGTATACCGGTGATTACACACCTCAAACCGGTCTGCATCATAACGGCGGTTTTGATGGGTAGGACGTTTCACATATCCGAACTGGATTTCTTCCAAAGCTTCTTCTGTGCGGATTGTAACTGGAAATGAGACCTTTAACAGCTTGTGAGTTTCTTTCCAGTCAATTATGGTAGCAAAATCAACACGCCTGCTGTTATAGGACAATGAGATCCTCTGAGTCATGAAGGACTGGTGTATCTTCCGTTTTACCATAAGCACTGCTTTAAGCGGGCCTGTCTCCTCAATGGTGAGATCTGCCATCTGATCCAGCTCTACAGGCACATTTTTATAGAAAGAACTCATTTCCCACGCATCATAATCCACATTAATGTCCTGATATAGAAGAAGCTGATTTGCGATTCCGTCAACGAATTCGGTTCTGGTATCCTGCTCCAATACGCTTCTTACCTGACCAAGGCCATCAACGACCACCTTCACAAACCCGTTTTCCAGGATAACGAAACCATTTTCCTCATATATCCTGCATTCATTTCCTGAAATTACGGAACTTTCAAAAGTACCACCGCCCTCTGAACCAAGCTGGGTATAACCGCAGGAAGGAACCTTTACCGGAATCAGTAATTTATCTCCGATTCTCTGACTTACCGGCAGTCTGCCGCTGCGGATCAGAGGTTCGCCCTCTTTCACGGGTATCTCTGCCAGCTCTTCCCGTTCCCAGGAAAGTGAGTTAAATACCAAAAGACCATTTTCCTTAGATCGTGCAATCTGACTTTTTGCCTCGTCATAAAGACTGTCCGCTTTTTCTCCCGTTACTTTTAATGCAGCGAGCGCATCTTCATAAACCCTGGTGATGGATGTGCCCGGAATGATATCATGAAACTGGTTAAACAGCAGCACTTTCCATAAAGCTTCCAGTTCCTCTCTCCGGTTCTCTCCGTTTTCCACAACGCAAGCAATGGAATTGAGCAGCTCTGCCTCCCGAAGCTTCCGTTCAATCAGCCGGTTCTCCTTTTTTATCCTCGCCTGGGAGGTATAGGTTCCTCTATGCCAGGGAAGGTAAAGCTCCCCTTTGTACACTTCTTTTACCGAGTTTTCCTCTTCCAGTCTCTGAAAAAAATTAACCGGACTCTCCATACGGGTACGGGGTGCGCCTTCTAAATCCTTCACCCGCTTTGCCACCTCTGCCATCTCTCTGGTAGCACCTCCGCCGCCGTCACCGAATCCGAAGGGGAACATAAAGGTATCAATATTCTCCTGCTGCACCCTGTCTTCCTCCCATCTGGTAATCAGATCAAGAGGGTCAAGCCTGGCATTGTTCTTTTTATAAAAATGGGTCAGTATCCTGGTTCCGTCTATGCCTTCCCACCAGAAATTATTATAAGGAAAACCATCACAGCCCTTCAGAGCTCTTGCCATCTTCTGTGTGGCAAAATAACGTATTCCACAGCCTTTCATGATCTGGGGCAGCTGTCCGTTAAAGCCAAAGCAGTCCGGCAGCCAGACCATAACACTGTCTTTTCCAAGTTCTTCCCTAAACCACTTTCTTCCATAAAGGCACTGACGGATCAGACTCTCTCCAGACACCAGATTCGTATCAGGTTCCACATACATTCCGCCCTCAGGAATAAAGGATCCCTCCTCTACTTTCTTTAAAAGGCGTTCATACAATTCAGGGTAATGTTCTTTTACATTCTCCATGATGGGAGGTTCACATAGAAGGAATTTATAATCCTCGTATTCATCGGATAAGGCGATCTGTGTGGATAAAGTTCTTGCACATTTCCGCTTTGTCTCCTCCCAGGGCCACAGCCATGCCAGATCCAAATGGGATTGTCCGAAAATAGTGAACTCCGGAGCCGTCGTTCCGTTGACGCAGGCAAGAAGAGGCGCCAGCCTTTTTCTGGATTCACGGAAGGATTCATTCCGCCTTTCCCGGTCCAGTTCAAAATCAGCCGTAAATGTAAATTCCAAAAGCCCCTGGTTTATTTTCATTGCTCTTAAGGATTTGGGGTCAAGTCCTTCCGAAAGTTTGTATAAGGTAAATACGTCCATGAGAAGCTGAAATGCATCCTCGTTCCAGATTCCATAATCAGACTCTCCTACTTTCACCTGAAACTCAGGCGGTTCCGGAACCGCTGTACGAAAATCAGGGCATGGTCCGCCCTTTTCCAGTCTCGGTCCATGCCCTGCATAGCTTTCTGCCACCACAAAAAAACGCTCACCTGCCTTTGCGTGGCGGGTCAGTGTAATTCCATCGTGCTTTAAATCTCTGGAACCTGCCGCTGTTCCATTCACCCATAACAGCATCTCTCCGCCCACCTCTGGATGAAGAAAAATCCGTTTTCCCTCCGCCTCTTTCGGCATGACGATCTCTGTTAAAAACCAGCCGTATTCCCATTTGGTGCCCCAGGGGGTTCCCTGAGGCATGGGATAAAACTCCTGTTTTAACGCTTCCTCATAAGACAAATGCTCTTTCGTGGTAAATCCGGTAAATGTCACCGTTGAAAGTCTGTCAAACAAATGGCTTTTTAGTTCTTCCATCCATATGTTAATCCGTCCGTTCCGTTCTGCAGCAAGCTCCATCTGCATATCCTCCCTTTTCTGATACAGTCATATTGCTTCATTATATGATATCTCACAGGCAGTGACTATGCATAGTTTGTCAAGTTACTGTATATCTTTTGCAAATATTGCAAAAATATAATTTTACAATTGAATCTTAATTGTTTTAATCTCATATGGCTTAAAGGTAAGCGCAATACGACCGTTTTCTGCCGGCACCTGCTCTTTCTCTTCTTCCATACAGGTACATTCTGTAAACCGGGCATTCTCTGTCATGGAGAATGCTATGCGGGTATTGGTCCGCATACCATAGGACTCATAAAAACGCACAATAAGACCGTCTCCGTCTTCACTGAGCTTCACTGTGTCCGCAAGTATATTCTCATTTTCAATCTCCAAGAAGGAACAGGAGAGAACACCATCTCCTTTTACTTCCGAAGAAACAAGAGGACAGTTTAAATCATAAGCTTCCTGGACTACCCTTCCGGTACGGAAATCGCCTTTATGAGGCAGCAGTGAATAGGTAAATATATGCTCTCCCTGGTCTGCATCCGGATTGGGGAAAATGCCGGATTTCAACAGAGTAAGGCGAATGATGGAATCGTGAACGTCATACCCGTATTTACAATCGTTTAAAACGGCTGCGCCATAACCTGCTTCCGAGACATCTGCCCATTTATGGGCACATACTTCAAATCTCGCCTGATCCCAGGTTGTATTTCTGTGGGTGGGGCGGCTGACATTACCAAATTGAATATCATAATTGGCCTCATTACATAAAATATCCAGGGGGAAGGCTGCCTTTAACAGCATCTGATGTTCCTTCCAGTCAATTCTGGTCTTAAAATCAATTCTCTTTGTATGGCTGTAAAAACAGATCTGCTGTTCAATCAATGAATCCATGAATTTTCGTTTCACAAGTACAACGGCTCTGACCGGACCATTTTCCAGAAGCTTCATTTCTGTCACTTCATCCACGTGCCATTTCTTCTCCTCAAAGGTGGAATCAATATTCCATGCATCAAATTCCAGCGGACGGTCTTCAAATACAACCAGTTCATTTCCTGCCGTTCCTTCCTTTAACAGGCTTCTTTTTTCTGTTTTATCATAGATTTTGGAAAGATTTCCCGCCTTGTCAAATTCTACCTCATAATAAGAGCTGACTGCTTTTATCACTGCCTGGCGCTCATCACATTCCACAGAATGAAATACAGAGCCCGTCTTTTCCAAGTCAGTTCCCTGACGGATCACCATTACGCCCTTGGAAGGTACAGCCTCAGCCAAAGCAATCATGCCGCCATTCCAGGTTTGCTGTGTGAGTGCCGAAAGATCCTTAACCGGTGTCTCAAACTCAACAATTCCGGTTCTTTTGAAACTTAGAGAGTTCCATACTGCAAGCGCAGAGGGATTCTTTTTCTCTCTGTCAAACCCGGCTGCCTTTAAAATGCTGTCATGGCTCTTATTAATCATGCTAAGATCTGATTCAATAATCTTCTCATACTGAATCTCCGAATCCTCGTATACCTCTTTGATGGAGGAACCTGGAAGAATATCGTGAAACTGGTTCAGCAGAAGAAGCTTCCAGTTTTCTTCCAGCCGGCTCTTGGGATATTCCCCGCCTTTTGTAAGAAGAGATTCCAGTACAGAGTAAAATTCCGCATCTCCATTTAAAAACTCACAGCTTCTGTTGTATTTTTTGTTCTTTGCCATGGAAGTATAGGTTCCCCGGTGGAACTCTAAATACAATTCCCCCGCCCACACAGGAAGCCGTTTTTCATCCAGCTCCTCTTCCAGCTTATGAAAGAAATCCTTGACAAAGGTCTGTTTTGTCTTAGGACAGCGGGCAACATTTAATTCCATTCTCCGGCTCTGTTCCAGCATCTCCTCTGTCGGGCCGCCGCCTCCGTCACCGTAGCCGTAACAGGTCAGCACTTCTTTGCTGACGTCCTTGTTCTGGAACCTCTGCCAGGTTCCCATGATCTGTTTGGGATCCTGTCTGCCGTTATAGGTTGTGCTGTAGCCTTTGGAAGGCTGTCCGTTTTTATAATAATCCTTGGTGGAAATCAGATAGGTTAAAACTTCACTGCCGTCAATTCCCCGCCAGATGAAGGTATCATAGGGGAACTGGTTATATTCGTTCCAGCCAAGCTTTGTTGTCATAAAGTACGACAATCCCGACTGCTTCATGATCTGGGGTATGGCAGCGCTGTAACCGAATACATCCGGAAGCCAGAGCACTTCATTTACCGGGCCGGAGAGTTCCTTTTCAAAGAATCTTCTTCCATAAAGAATATGACGGACTAAGGATTCCCCCGATGCCAGGTTGCAGTCCGGCTCCAGCCACATGGCTCCTTCTGTCTCCCAGCGGCCTTGTTTTATCTTTTCTTTTATCTCTTCAAACAGCTGGGGGGCCTCTTCTTTTACAAATTCATAAAGCTGGGGCTGACTGGACATAAACTTGTATTCCGGATACCGCTCCATCAGATTTAAAACCGTGCGGAAGCTTCTGACCGCCTTTTGTCTTGTCTGTTTTAACGGCCATTTCCATGCAACATCAATATGCGTATGACCGATGCTGTGGACAGTTACCGGATTATCGGATCTGTCTTTATAATAGGTTTTCATGAGAAATTCATCCGCTTCTCTGACAGAAGAAAAGAACTGTCCGGAATGAGGTCTGGTAAAATCAATCCGGTTCACTGCCTCTGCCAGAACCTTAAATCCATCAATCTGCTCTAAATCATCCTCTTCAAGAAGATCAGCCGCTTCAAAGGGAACCGCCAGATCGTAATACAGCTTTGCCACCTCTTCTTCATATGCCCCAATATCCAGATGAAAGAAATTGGTGCTGCCAGGACTGTTGGAGTATGCATAAAAGGCCAGTTCATGTGTTTCTCCCGGATTGGCACGCTCCGTCAGTATAAAATCCTGATGGTTCATATCCATGGTAGCGGAATGCTTTCCGTCTAAGAATACCATGATCTGGGGATTGTCTGTATTCCAGATATCCGTAGCTCCGGTATTTAAAACTGCTCTGACCTGCTTTCCTTTTAAATCAGCAGGTACCGTAATACAGGTCTTAAACCAGTAATGCCGGTCCGATCCTCCCCAGGTTTCATCCCTGCCAAAAGATTCCCAATTTAAAATGCTGCTGTCAAATTCTTCTTTCCACTCATAACCTCCGGGGCTGATCCATACCTCATCTGCCGGTTTTAAATTGGAATAGCATAGCGGTTTCAGTGCCTGCAATGCCGCCATTAATCTGTTTCTGATCGGATTCATTTGTTATTCCACCTTTTGTTTTAAATTTTAAAAAAGGCAGGAAACACCGCACTTGCGGGTCTCCCACCTAAAAAGCCTTATTAGCCCTTTATTCCTGTAGAGGCGATTCCTTCTACCAGATATTTCTGCATTGTTAAGAAAATGAAGAAAATCGGAATCAAAGATAAAGTTGCCATTGCAAACATTGCGCCCCAGTCGGAACCAGCTGTCGGATCGGAAAACATCTTTAACGCATAGCTGACCGGATATTTTAACGGGTCGCTTAAATAGAGCAAAGCTGCAAGGAAATCATCCCATCTCCACATGAAGGAGAAAATAGCGCTTGTAACCAGAGATGGCTTCACGAGCGGAAGAATGATCCTGATAAATATGGAATAGATCGAACAACCGTCCATTCTGGCAGCCTCGTCTAAATCAATGGGAATACCCTTGATAAACTGAACATTTAAGAAGATAAAAAAGCCCTGTCCAAAAAACTGCGGTACAATAATGGGAAGATAACTTCCAACCCAGCCCATTTTGTTAAAGATAATGTACTGCGGAATCATGATAACCTGGAAAGGCAGCATCATTGCCAGAAGCATACATGCAAACCAGAAGCCTTTAAACTTAAAGTCAATTCTTGCAAATCCATATCCTACAACTGCAGAGGAAATAACTGCACCTACTGTGGATAAGCCTGCAATAATAAAGGAATTCTTAAAGAAGTTTCCAAAACCGTAACCTGCAAAGCCTTTCCAGCCCACCTTATAGTTTTCAAAGGAAAAACGTTCGGGCAGAAGACTGGCAGCAGTCCTGAAAATTTCATTGGTATTTTTAAAGGAACTCATCACCATCCATACAAGCGGATATATCATAACACATGCGAACAAAAAGGTAAACACATGATAAATCGCTGTGGTGACTAATTTTTTTTCCTGATATCCTGTTTTCATATTTCATCACCCTTCTGCTTCGTAATGTACCCACTTTTTCTGTGTTTTGAACAGTATCAGTGTCAGCATGCCTACAACGAATACCATGAACCATGCCATTGCACAGCCATAACCAAGCTTATTATAAGTAAAGGAATTCTGATACATGTATACGGTATAAAACAATGTGGTATCTCTTGGCTTTCCCTGGGTAATAATATAGCTTTGTGTAAATGCCATAAACCCATTGATCAGCTGGTTAATGAGATTGAAGAAAATGGTAGGAGTCAGCATTGGAATTGTGATTTTGAAAAATCTCTGTATTCCATTTGCACCGTCAACGGTGGCTGCCTCATAAAGGCTGACTGGAATCTGTTTTAAACCGGATAAAAAGATGAGCATGGAAGAACCAAACTGCCAGACTGCCAATATAATCAGAGTCCAGATCGCTGTATCTGTTCTTCCCAGCCACGCTATGTCAGACGGAAGTCCAATAATCTTTAAAAGTGCGTTTACAACACCGTCGCTTGCAAACATTCTCTTCCAGAGAATTGCAACAGCCACACTTGATCCGATAATGGAAGGCAGGTAATAAACCGCCCTGTAAAATCCGGAGAGCTTGGTGCTTTTTACTAATAGCATGGCAACTGCTAACGCCATGATAAGCCGGAGAGGAACCGAAAACAGAACATAGTACATGGTAACACCAAATACTTTCCAGAACTTTGGATCCGCCGTAAACATCGTTTTATAATTTTCCAGTCCTATAAAAACCGGTGATTTTAATATATTGTATCTGGTGAATGAAAACCCTAAAGATAAAACCATTGGAAGAGCCATAAAGGCAAGAAATCCTATAATGAAGGGCAGGATAAATACATATCCTGCAACCTTCGGTGTGTTTAAGATCTGGCTCACTGATTTTTTTCTTTTCGGGATCATTTGATTGTTCTTCATCTTATCCCCTCCAGAATTTTACCTGTTATTTTGCCGCTTGTTCAAGTATATTTTTTGCTTCAGGCACAAACTGGCCAACTGCATCTTCTGCTGTTGCATCTCCATAACGGACTGCTTCAACAACTGTTTTTCCTAATGCTTCTACTTCACCTTTACCAGATGGGTCTGGAGCATCGATTGGGGTTGCAATTTCGGTAACTTTTGCAACATAATCAAATACGGTCTGAGCTGCTGCATCTGCCTTTGGTTTGATTGCTTCTGCAACTTCTGTATTGATCGGAATTCCTCTTTCAGCAAGAAGGATTTCATTACACTCTGTGCTGTTTGTAAACCAGTCAATGAACTTTGCAGCCTCTTCCTTATTCTTGGAAGATTCAGCGATAGAGAAGAACATACTTGGTTTTAAATACAGAGGCTGTGCTTTTGCATTGGTAAGAGTCGGGAACATGGTAATTCCAAGATCTCTTCCTGCTGTCTTAGAGATACTGATAAACTGGTTGGATAAGCTTAAATCATTCCAGGTTGTTCCATCAATGATTGGTTTTGTCTCTACTACATCAGGATTTTTCTCTGCTAATAAATCAGCGGAAATGCTGGCGTCAGATTTTGCAAACTTCTCCATGGTGTCAAAATAAATCTTCATGGAATCTTCAGTTCCAGCTGTTAATTCGTCAAATAAATGAGAACCATTTGCTCTTGCCATGATCTGCATCATGTTGATGCCGCCGTCATAAAGAGTTTTAACTCCGGTTTTCTCATTGATGGTCTTGGAAAGGTCATAAAGCTCGTCCATTGTCATCTGATCAGGAATGGTAACTCCTGCCTTTTCAACTACCGCTTTGTCATAAACCATCATCGGAGCGTTGCTTCCAAGGCTGATTGCATAGGTCTTTCCGTCAACATTACCACTTTTAATAATGCTTTCCGGGATCTTTGAAGTATCAATCAGTCCGCTGCTCATGAATTCAGATAAGTCTGCAAGCTGACCGCTCTTCTGGTACTGGTTTAAATAGGAGTAATCCATCTGAATGATGTCAGGAAGATTTCCGCCGGCTGCCATTGCAGATAGCTTGTCCCAGTAACCGGACCAGTCTGTAAACTCAACCTTGATGTCTACATTTGGATTTTTACTCATGTAAAGATCAACTGCTTTTTTTGTTACATCGTTTCTTGTCTGATTTCCCCACCAGCAAAGGCTTAAGGATACCTTACCGCCGGCTGCTGCTGTTGTTTCAGCTGTTGCTGCTGTTGTGGCTGCCTGTGTGGTAGCCGCGTCTGCTTTCGTAGTTTCAGTTGGTTCAGATTTTGAACCGCAGGCAGCTAATGATGATGCTGCAAGAATTGCTGCTAGTGTTGTTGCTAAGATTCTTTTCTTCATTTTGCAAAACCTCCCATTTGATTTCTTTAAGATAACCACATTTTATGTCAAATATGCACAAACGTAAAGTTAAAATACGGCTTTTTATGGTTGAAAAAACAGCTTTATGTAATTTGAGACTGTTTACCAATTTATTTTTCTGATGTTTTACTATATAATACGATTATCTGAGAAAGGAAATCTGATTATGAAACGATGTACGGTCTGGTTTAACAACCTGTCTTTATACAAAAAAATACTGACGGTTTTTCTCCTTGCTCTTTTCACCCTGTGCCTCACAATCCTGATCAGCATACGGATTCTGACCCACCGCTACAACGAAGTACTTTACCAGGCAAATGCTGACTCCTTAAGCCATGTAACCACCTATCTGGAATCGGAAATGCAGATGGTTGAAAATGTGACGGATAACATAATTGGAGATGCCGTTTTACAGGAAAATTTGTCTTTTCTTAAGGAAAAACCATACAGTGACCGGAGAGCTCTTGCAAAAAGAGACATTTATCAGCAGCTTTACTCCTATATTTACCAGAGCAGATATGTCAAATCCATCAACATCGTTTTAGACGACGGATCCAATATCTGCATGGGACGTTCGGATGATATCGACAGATTCAACCGTATGGAGCTTGATCAGGCAATTGACAGCTTAAAGGGCAAAGCCATATGGTACTCCGCCATTGAACCAGGTGATGATACCGTATGTGCAAGGCAGATCTTAAAGCTGAAATATTTAAGCCTGAAAAAGCTGGCAGGACTCTATGTTACCGTTGATATGGAGCGTATGATTGAGGATGGTTTAAAAAGTTCCGGAAGTCTGGCGGACAATTCCAGATTCGTTTTGATGACAGGAGAAAAGCGGATCTATCCGGAGGAGTCCTATCACCAGGAATACTGTCTGGAACTCATCGCTGACAGACAGGACAGGGGAAACACCTATACAATAGCCTCTTTGGATCATAAAAAGGAGTTTATCATAACCGGCTATATTCCCTATGCTGGCTGGGACTACCTCTATTTCAGAGATTATAACCCCTTGTTTAACAACGTCCGCCTTATCACCATGCAGATTCTTTTATTTACCTTTTTCATTATCCTGGTTACAGCAATTCTGGTGAATTTACTTTTCCGCTATATTTTCCGCCACCTGGATTACTTAATTGAAAAAATCCAGCGTTTTGGAAACGGGGAAGCTCCTGACCTCAGCATAAAGTCCTATGATTATGAGAACAGACAGGATGAAATCGGTCAGCTCCACCGCAGCTTTGATGAGATGACCCACAGCGTAAAAGTACTAAGAGATGAAAATTATGACAAACAGCTGCTTTTAAGGGATTCCACTATTAAGATGCTTCAGCAGCAGATTAATCCCCACTTTTTATACAACACGCTGGATACCATCAACTGGATGGCTCAAAAATACGGAGCTGACGACATCTCCATGATGGTCCGCTCTCTCGGGAACTTATTCCGTGCTTCCATTGCAGGGCAAAAGGATATCATCCCTCTCTCTGACGAGCTGGAAGTGTTAAATGACTACATCCGGATTCAGGAAATGCGCTTTAAGGACAGGCTGAACTTTGAACTGGATATTCCGGAGAATATTTCCCACATTTTTGTCCCAAAACTATGTATACAGCCTCTTGTGGAAAATGCGCTGAAGCATGCCATGGAAGCTACGGACGAAATGTGCTGCATTCGGGTAACAATAAAGGAAATGGAACTGGATTATCAGATCAAGGTATCCAATACCGGTTCCAGTTTTGAACCTGACTTGCTCTCCAAAATTGAAAGCAGGGAAATCCTGCCCCAGGGTTCAGGTGTAGGTCTGGTGAACATTAATTCCAGATTAAAATTACTCTATGGCAACAATTACGGACTGAATTTTTATAATAAGAACGGAATGGCAGTTGTTATGCTGTCTATTCCAAAAGAACAGGAGGTTTGACATGCTGAGATTAATGATTGTGGATGATGAACAGATTATCAGAGAAGTGCTTTCCCAAATGGTCGATTATGAATCCTTAGGCTATGAGCTGATTGCAACTGCCAAAAATGGAATGGAAGCTTATGACATTATATGTGATGAATATCCGGATGTAGTAATCACCGATATCCGGATGCCTATTTTAAACGGGCTGGATTTAATCGAACGGTCCATGAAAACAGATTCTAAAATCTCCTTTATTCTGCTTTCCGGCTACAATGACTTTGAATATGCCAAGCAGGCGATGAAATACGGAGTCCGTTTTTATTTATTAAAGCCTACGGATAAAAATGAGCTGATTGATTCCCTGGTTTCCATCCGCAAAGAACGCCTGCAGGAGGAGTCCCGCCGCATATCCCAGCAGCAGGACCTTTTAAAAACCCTGCACATTCCGCTGGAGCAAAGCTTCATCATGGAACTTCTGGAGCATCAGGATAACTTTTCTGGTGTATTTTGCAAATATCAGGAGCTGTTATCCCTGCCTGAAAACTGCCTCAATGCGTGTATCTGCTCCTTTGTAGAAGAACCGTATTTAAAAAATTTCACTTCTGATATTGTTAAAATTCTCGGTTCAGAAGGGCTCCACATGGATTTTTCCATACTCTATGTAAAAAACACTGCAGTCTTAATCTTTCCTGCTTCCACTCTTGCGATACAGGAAAGGGTTAAAAACTCCATACTAAAACTTCATTATCCCAATCAGTCCGTCACCTTTGAAACGGAATTTATCCACATGGAGACCTCCGAAAAACTGTTTCACTTTGTGATCCAGAAAATTTCCCGTTTTGAACGGATTCTTCTGCTCAGCGAAAAAGGGGAAAGCTATGAGATCCGGAATCATATTACGGCTCCATGGATGATCAGCCGCTTAGAGGATTCCATTACCTCAGCACCGGACATTGTTCAGGCTACGGAACTTTTAAATTCCGTTTTTATTGACTCCATGCCTCCAGCCACCGCCAGAAGTCTTGCACTGGGCCTCTTTCTGCAGGCAGACTTAAATCAGGAAAAACCGCCCATAGATGCAGCCTGTGACTTTTTCAGACGGCTGTATTCCTGCGATAACGTTTCCGAAATCCGAAACCTTCTGTCAGTGGTTCTGGTTCAGAAAGAGCATGAAACAGGAGGCCATAAGTCAAGCTCCAATATCGCTCTTTTAAAGACTTATATCAGAGAACATCTGGATTCTGAAAATCTGTCTTTAAAATGGCTGGCTGAAAACTACCTGTTTGTCAGCGTCGGATATTTAAGCAAGCAGTTTGTAAAGGAAGAAGGAATGCGCTTTTCCGATTATTTAAATAAGGAGCGTATGGAGGAAGCCATACGGCTGATGACCTACTATCACAACGACAACATCAAACAGATCGCAAGGCAGGTGGGATTTGGAAGCAATCCCCAGTACTTCAGCCAGGTATTTAAACGGTATACGGGTCTTCCGCCCACAGATTACATTGAAAAACTAAAAAACACAAAGCATAAAGGAGAATGACAACAATGACAAACGAAAGACTGCTTGAAAAAATCCATCTGGTTGTGGAAAAGCTTATGAATCTGGGAGGCTGTGACTATGACAAAGATAAATCCGTCAGTTCTACAGACACCAAAAAGGGGATCATCCAGAGAGATTTTGGAATTGAAGAATGGGACTGGCCTCAGGGCGTTGGTCTTTACGGCTTATATAAGCTGCAGGAATTCTACGGAGATGACCGGTACCTTCCTTTCTTTGAAAACTGGTACAGCGGCCATTTAAAAAACGGACTTCCCTCCAGAAACATCAATACAACCGCTCCATTTCTTCCCCTTTCCTGCCTTCACAGCAAACTTAAGGACTCAGAGAGTTTTTATAAGCTCTGCACGGAACAGGCAGACTGGCTGATTAACGGGCTTCCAAAGACGGCAGACAACGGCTTTCAGCACGTAACCAGCGCCATTGGAGACCGGAACGGGGTAACCCTTAATGAAGGTCAGATATGGATCGATACTCTGTTTATGTCTGTACTCTTCTTAAACAGAATGGGACAGCAGGCAGAAAATCCGGTTTGGAAAAATGAAGCCCTCCATCAGTTTCTGGTACACATCAAATATTTATTCGATAAACAGACCGGACTATTCCATCATGGATTCAGTTTTGAACGAATGGATAATTTTGGCGGTGTCTTCTGGTGCAGGGGAAATTCCTGGTTCACCTACGGAATCATGGAATTTTTAGATGCCTGCAAAGATGATTTAAACGAAGGCGTAAGAACCTACCTCATTGATACCTTTAAATCCCAGGCAGCGGCGCTCTTAAAGCTCCAGGCTCCCTCCGGATTATGGCGGACTGTTCTGACAGATGAGAACAGCTACGAAGAGGTATCCGGGTCAGCTGCCATTGCCGCCGGAATTTTAAGAGGCGTAAAAGGAGGGATTCTGGGCGATGAGTACAAAAAAGCTGCTGATCGTGCAATCTTAGCGATCTGTGATAATGTTTCCGAGGACGGAACTGTGCTGAATGTATCTGCAGGAACCGGAATCGGCATGGACGGCGGCCACTACAGGAATGTCCTGATCATGCCTATGGCTTATGGTCAGGCACTTGCTCTCACCGCACTCTGTGAGGCGCTTGAAAAATAACAGTATGAATACAAAAAGAGAGACGAAAAGAACATTTACTGCTCCGTTCTTTTCGTCTCTTTTCTGTATTTCAAAGGCGTGGCATCGGTGTGTTTTTTAAATACCCGTTCAAAATAAGTGACACTCTCAAACCCAAGAAGTTCGGATATCTCTGTAACAGTGTATTCACTGTTTAAAAGAAGCTCTCTGGCCTTTCGCACCCTGGCTAAATTCCGGTATTCATTGACAGAGAATCCCGTCACTTCCCGGAAGATCCTGCTTAAATAGGATTTGCTGATAAAAAAACGTTCCGCCAGTTCGTCCAGACTCTCCGCTGACTCACAATGGAGCGTTAAATACTCCGCCACCTCATGTACTTTTCCATGCTTTGATGTCTGAACCGTAGGCGGCATATCCTTTAATACATTTTTCTTCCGGCTTCTGTAAACCATAAGAAGAATTCTGGAAATCATAAGACGGACCATGACTTCATACCGCTCCCTCCTGCCCCTTAATTCGTCTCTGATTGACAGAAGCAGGGTTTTCATCTCCTCCCATTCCTTTTCCGAAAGTCTGGCCACACCATAATAATCTGCGAAAAGCTTTTCCAGGGAATAAACTCCCGCATGGTTTAACCAGGTTTCTAAATACCTTCCGTTAAGCTGAAGTAAAATCCGGTCATGGCTTCCGCTCCCTGCCTGGCTCGTCTTATGAACCTGCTGCCGGTTGACTAAAACAACATCTCCTGTTTTCACATAATAGGTCTCTTTTTCAATAAAATAATAACGTTCCCCGCTTAAGAGAAAATACAGTTCATAGGTATCGTGAAAATGCTTCATTGTCATGGAAAATCCGTCATCCCGCACCACTTCATCGATAACAACGCCTTCCATGCTCTCCTCAAATATGATACGTTCCATTTTCTCCTCCAAATCAGTAGCCAAAAGTATGATTATCACGAAATAAGCATCAATTATATAAGTATTATAATACTATAATGCATTATAATATGCAATAGAGAGTGATACGAACCTATTTAATATTTCTAAGTTTCAGGAGGAAACCTTTATGAAATACGAAAACAACAAAGTAAGTGACATTCAGATCGCTTACATCGGCGGAGGCTCCAGAGGCTGGGCCTGGACCTTTATGACGGACCTTTCCATGGATGATTCCATAAGCGGAACCATCCGGCTTTATGACATTGATCCCGCTGCTTCCAAAAACAATGAAATCATCGGCAGCCAGCTGAGTGCACGCAAGGATACCATTGGAAAATGGGATTATGTCCAGTCTGATTCCTTAAAAGACGCGCTGACAGGCTGCGATTTTGCAGTAATCTCCATTCTCCCAGGTACCTTTGATGAGATGGATTCCGATGTCCATCTTCCGGAAAGACTTGGTATCTATCAGTCAGTGGGGGATACGGCCGGTCCTGGCGGAATGATCCGTGCACTGCGTACCATTCCAATGTTTGTAACCATTGCGGAGGCAATTAAGGAGTATGCTCCTGATGCATGGGTTATTAACTATACCAATCCCATGTCTTTGTGTGTTAAGACACTTTATCATGTATTTCCCCAGATTAAGGCCTTTGGCTGCTGCCATGAAGTATTCGGCACTCAGAAGGTATTAAAGGGAATCTGCGAGGAAACCTTTGGACTGGAATCCATTGACCGCAGAGACATTCATGTAAACGTTCTGGGTATTAATCATTTTACCTGGTTTGATGAGGCTTCCTATAAAGGAATCGACTTATTTCCCGTTTACCGTGATTATATTGATGCGCATTATGAGGAAGGCTATGAAGAGCCGGATAAGAACTGGGCAAACAGCACATTTGAGTGTGCACACCGGGTAAAATTCGACCTTTTCCGCCGCTATGGTCTGATTGCAGCTGCTGGAGACCGTCATCTTGCGGAATTCATGCCTGGAACCGATTATCTCAAGGACCCGGAGACTGTAAAATCCTGGAAATTCGGACTCACCACAGTTGACTGGAGAAAGAATGACTTAAAAGAACGTCTGGCAAAGAGCCGCCGCCTGGCAAATGGAGAAGAAGAAATCCAGTTAAAACCGTCAGGAGAAGAAGGAATTCTTTTAATTAAATCTTTATGCGGCCTGGACCGCACCATCAGCAATGTAAACATACCAAACTCCTTTTTACAGATTGCAAACCTGCCAAAAGATGCCGTTGTTGAGACAAATGCAGTATTCAGCCGCGACAGCATTAAGCCTGTCATCGCAGGAACAATTCCGGAAAAGGTCCTGGAACTTATCAAGCCTCACGTTGCTAATCACGAACGCATTTTAAACGCAGCTCTTACCTGTAACCGCACACTGGTTTATGAAGCTTTCTTAAGCGATCCTCTGGTTAAGGGCAGAGCAAGCGATGCAGAAGTAAAAAAACTGGCAGACGATATGGTAGCAAACACTCTGGCTTACCTGCCAGAGGGCTGGAAATAAAAAAAATACAAACAAAATGAACTGCTTCCCGTCAAGTAGACAATTAAAAAAATATAAATCTTTTCTGCCAGCAGGTCGCCTGCTGGCATTTTTTATGCTGCTTGTAAATACATTTGGTGCTTCTCCATCGGAGTCAACACACCTAAATTTCGCTGTAATCTTTTATTGTTATAATACCTAATGTAATTCTCTATCATTTCAACAATAGCATCTCTATTGGTAAATCTTTTGCCATAATAACGTTCTCTTTTTATGATTCCCCAAAATCCTTCCATAGGTCCATTATCAATGCATCTGCCTACCCTTGACATACTCTGGGTCATTCCTGCACTTTCAAGTTTTGTATGAAATGTCCTGTTAGTATATTGGAAT
>NZ_QOHO01000097.1 GCF_003432035.1 Lacrimispora amygdalina | reverse complement strand
TATGTATTTTGTTTGATTCGACATATTATGTCGAATTATAGCAGATGCTTCATGTGATAATTGTTACAATATCTTTTTACTATTAAATATGTCAATACATTTTTTAACTTTTTAAGTAAATTTATTAAGTTGTATGTACAACTTTATTGTTATAGCGGTTTGTGATCGACAATTTTAGACATAAAATTACAATAAAAATGGCTTGTTCTTAAAAACAGGAACAAGCCGAAGAAATCATTTCATTATCATGAATTTTCTTTTTAATAAATAACATGAAGCTTTTTATCATAAGCATTACCCAAAAGGGTCTCTACGTAAGCAGAGGGTGTAAATCCCGACATTTTCACAAACTCTTTTATAAAATGGGACTGATCATAATACCCCGATATCAGTGCCGTATCTGCGCTATTTGCGCAGTGAATGGTTTCTACCAGCCTGCTGACTGATTTCTGAAAGCGGATAAACCGGATCAGGTTTTTGGGATTCATACCAAAATCCTCATGGATTTTCTGATTTAGATATCGTTCCGAATAGCCAGTATAGCTACTCAATTCCGAGAGTTTCAGGCTTCCGTCTGAATTCAGGATCTGTTGGTGAATTACGTACTTTAAACTATGTTTATCTTCCGGATGGTTAAAATAATGCTTCATATAAAAGTCAAGAAATACTTCAGTTTTTTTATGAAAGGACAAGGCTTCGTGAATACGTTCCAGTAAAGCCTCTCTCTCTCCTGCATTGGTTATAATGTCCTCCAGGCTGATCTCATTATTCACCAGTTCACTAAGCTTTACATTACCGGTAACAGGGTTCACACCCGGCAGAAAGCGGACTCCAAAATACTGGCAGTTTAACTCCGTTTTCGTTATTCCCTTTTCCAGAAAGGTACCGGCTGCCTTGGCTTTCATTACCCCATTTTTTTCCCAGAACAGCATATCAATACAGGCATCTGGAATCACTCCCATATGGTCTGATTCAGCGGTAAACTGATAAAAATGAGAAAGGTTATATTTCATAAGACATTTCTTGGAATAGTCAGTCGTTGCCAGCACAAACTCGGGCTGCCTGGGACTCAGCGTTACAGCTTCTTCTTTTTTCCAGCCATTACTCATATTGCCTGCTCCTTTCTGTTTTATCCTGATTTATAGGGAAAAATAAATTCCTGTAAAAACACAAAAGACACAAAGGGTTCAGAACGCCTTTGTGTCTTTTGAAGCATTTTATCATCTTCTCTTTTCAAGGTCAAGAAAAATTCTCATTTACGTTCTGTCAGTTCTTTCCTTTTGACTTCCGATTTTTACAATACCCGTATACCGGAAACAGTTAGAATGACAAAAAAGACAGCGAGGTCTTATGATTCCACATCATAAGACTTTTTTTATGGAAGGAGGTTCATTCCGTGAAACGTATCAACTTTTCCTCCGGTGCTCCGTTAGAAGAACTGGTGGGGTACTCCAGAATGGTAAAAATCGGAGAACATATTTATATCGGCGGAACTACCGCCGTCCTGCCTGACGGAACCGTACATGGAGAAACAGCACTGGAACAGGCCGATTATATCTTCAGGAAATTTATTGACTTATTAAAAGAAGCAAAAGCAAGCGCCAGTGATGTGATAAAAATTAAGGCTTATGTAACTGATATGAGTTATGCAAAGGAAGTGGGAGAAGCTTACTCTTGTTATTTCAAAGAAGTCCGTCCTTTATTTACCATGGTGGAGACACCGAAACTCAACCGCCCGTCTCAAATGGTTGAAATTGAATTGGAAGCATTTATAACTGATGAAAATTAAGAAAGCAGAGGAAAAACATATGGCATATCCTGAGGTTGATTTTATTTATCTGAATGAAGAAGACATGGTAAAGGCAGGGGTTACAGATATGAAAGGCTGTGTAGAGGCCATGGAAGAAATGTTCCGGCTTTTGAAAGCAGGAGATTTCCGAATGGGCGGTTCCAATGCCAATTCACATGGTATTATGATGACATTCCCGGAGACATCTCCTTTTCCAAATATGCCGACAGACGGACCTGACAGACGGTTTATGGCAATGCCGGCTTACCTTGGAGGCAAGTTTGATATGGCAGGCATGAAATGGTACGGCTCCAATACGGAAAATCGAAAAAAGGGACTTCCCAGATCCATTCTCATGCTGACACTTAACGATAAAGATACGGGTGCACCGCTTGCTTATATGTCCGCCAATATTTTAAGTGCTTTCCGCACAGGAGCAGTACCCGGGGTTGGAATCAAATATTTTTCAAGAGAAGATTCCAAAGTGGTAGGTATCATCGGACCAGGCGTTATGAGCAAAACTGCCTTTGATGCCGCAATGGCAGTAAGAGATCAGATTGAAACGGTGAAAATCAAGGGAAGAAGCCAGAAATCAGTGGACGGCTTCATCCAGTATGTCAGGGAGAAATATCCCCAGATCAAAGAGCTGATTGTAGTGGATACGGATGAAGAAGCAGTCCGGGATGCGGATATAGTAAGTATTGCTACTTCAAGCCCAACCGGAGATCCTTCCCTGTATCCTTACATCAAAGAAGAATGGATCAAACCAGGTGCCATCCTCTGCTGTCCGGCAGCCGCCAGATTTGACGATGATTTTATCTTAAACCGGGCAAGAAATGTAGCGGACAACATTCAGCTATACGAAGCCTGGGCGGAAGAACTGCCCTATCCTTCCTACAATTCCGTTCCCATACCCGCAGTTCACTGCATGGATTTAATAAAGGACGGAGTCATGAAAGCAGACCAGGTGGATGATCTTGGGGATATGCTCACCGGAAAGGTTCCTGTTCATAGAAAAGAGAATGAAATCGTTATTTATTCCGTTGGCGGAATGCCAATAGAGGATGTGGCATGGGGAACCATTGTTTACAGAAATGCCCTTAAAAACGGGATCGGGACCAGGCTGAACCTATGGAAAGAACCCTACCTCGCTTAAAAAATTCTGGAACAGGAGCTGACAAAATGAGAATAGAAGAACACCCCATACTGGGAAAACCGGAAGAGAGAAAAGTCATTCCATTTACATACGACGGTACACCGCTTACCGGCTATGAAGGGGAACCGATTGCTATGGCTCTGGAAGCTGCAGGCATAATGATTCACCGATATACAAAAAAATACCACAGGCCAAGAGGGGTTTTCTGCGCAATCGGCCGCTGTACGGACTGTGTTATGGTTGTAGACGGAATTCCCAATGTCAGAACCTGCATCACTCCTTTAAAAGAAGGTATGGTGATACAAACCCAGTACGGGGTATCGGCACAGGAGGAATAAATATGAATCGATATGACTTGATTATTATAGGAGCCGGACCTGCGGGATTATCTGCCGCCATCAGTGCCGCTGAAAACGGACTGTCCGTGATTGTTTTCGATGAAAATTCCAAACCTGGCGGACAGCTTTTTAAACAGATTCATAAATTCTTCGGTTCAAAAGAACATAAGGCAAAGATCCGGGGATTTCGGATCGGAGAAGAATTATTAAAAGAAGCAGAAGCATTAAAGGTGACGGTTGTATTAAATGCAATTGTTACCGGGCTTTATCAGGATAAGGAAATAACCGTTAAAATCGGAGAAGAGATCTGCCACTATAAAGGGGATGCCGTGATTGTAGCTACAGGAGCCACAGAAAATATGGTTCCATTTGAAGGCTGGACACTTCCGGGCGTCATCGGAGCCGGTGCTTCCCAGACCATGATGAATTTACATCACATAAAGCCGGGCAACCGGGTTCTGATGCTTGGAACCGGAAACGTAGGGCTGGTGGTCAGCTTCCAGCTGCTTCAGGCCGGCTGTCAGGTTGCCGCACTCGTGGATGCGGCTCCGAAAATAGGGGGATATGGTGTTCATGCAGCCAAAGTCGCCAGATGCAGCGTTCCCTTTTATCTCTCCCATACCATAATTAAGGCGGAGGGCAAGGATCGTGTCAGGGGGGTTGTAATCGGAGAGGTGGACTCTTCCTTTCAGCTGATCCCCGGAACAGAAAAGCACTTTGATGTAGACACCATCTGTCTTGCTGTGGGTTTATCTCCCATGTCACAGCTTCTTCATATGGCAGGCTGCAAGATGCAGGATACTCCGCTGGGATATGTCCCTGTTATTGATGAAAGCGGTGCCACCAGCATACCTGGTATTTATGCAGCAGGCGACGTCTCTGGTATTGAAGAGGCCAGTTCTGCCATGATAGAGGGACGGATTGCAGGAACAAAAGCTGCGGAATATCTGGGTTTTCTTTCAGAGGAATCAGCGAAAGAAACAACAGCTGAATTAGAACTGGCATTAGACCTGTTAAGAAAAGGCATGTTCGCACCGGAGAACCGGGGAAAGAAGATCACCCTGACTGACGAAGGAATACCGGTTTCAGTCAGCCTTTTAACAAAAGGATATTTAGATGAAGATGAATTGGACCGCTTTCCTGGAATGGCAAAAAGAAAAGGTATACACCCCGTGATGGAATGCACCCAGAACATTCCCTGCAATCCCTGTCAGGACGCATGTCCCAGAAAATGCATTAAAATCGGGGAAACCATAACATCTCTCCCGGTCATTGATGAAGAAAATACATGCAGCGGCTGCGGAATGTGCGTTGCTTCCTGCTCCGGGCAGGCAATCTTTCTCCTAAACGAGGAATACGAACCGGGGTACGCTTCCATTACTCTTCCCTACGAATTCCTTCCGCTTCCGGCGAAAGGAGATACAGGGACCGCTCTTGACCGAAGTGGAAAAGAAGTATGTCAGGCGGAGATTATTGAAGTAAAAACTTTAAAAGCCTTTGATCATACCAGCTTACTGACTATGAAGGTTCCTGTTGGTATGGCATCAAAAACCAGATTTTATAAAAGCGGGGGGTGCTCCCATGAATAAGCGAAACAATCGTTTTACAGAGATCGGACCATTCATTCCCCAGCCGGATGATGATATGATTATTTGCCGCTGTGAAGAAGTGACAAAGGGAGAAATCAGAAAAGCCGTACACGAAGGAATGTTTACTCTGACGGAAATACGGAGGTTTTTGAGGGCAGGAATGGGACTTTGCCAGGGACAGACCTGCTCCAGACTGGTAAAATCCATTGTGGCAAAAGAACTGGGACTTACCCCGGGTGACATAGAGCCAGCCGTATCCCGTGCTCCCATGCGCCCCATAGAAATGAAGATTTTAGGCAATGACAGAAAGGAGGTATGATGGAATGGGAAACTGTGCTGATGTGATTATCATAGGCAGCGGAATAATAGGAAATGCAACCGCTTACTATCTTGCAAAGAAGGGCTGTTCTGTCATTGTCCTGGAGAAAAGTGACCACATAGGAGGCGGAGGTTCTTCCAGAAACGGCGGCGGCGTCCGCCAGTCAGGCCGGGACAAGCGGGAACTTCCCCTGGCAATGTACGGAGCTTCCAGCCTTTGGCCTCACCTTTCCGAAGAGCTTGGAATGGATGTGGAGTATTATCAGAAAGGTAACTTACGCCTTGGAAAAACTGAGGATCATCTGAAAATATTAAACGGTCTTACGGAGCGGGCAAGTGCCCAGGGTCTGGGAGTCACCATGATTGACGGGAAAGAAGCAAAGGATATCTGTCCATATCTTTCCGATGAAGTAATAGGGGCAAGCTGGTGTCCCACAGATGGTCACGCAAACCCTATGCTTACAACCCTTGCTTATTACAGAAAGGCCAGGCACCTGGGTGTTCATTTTATTACCGGGGAAGAAGTTACTGAGATAAAAAAATACAGAGGAAAAGCAAGGCAGGTTATTACAGACAGCGGGGTGTATGAAGGAGAGACCATCATACTGGCAGCTGGATTCGAAAGCCGCAAAATTGCTGCTACGGTAGGAGTTGATATTCCTATGACCCAGGCACTCTTAGAGGTTCTGGTCACAGAAGCCCAGCCTCCCATGTTCTACCAGATGCTTGGTACCGCAATGGCTGATTTCTATGGACACCAAAGCACCCACGGTTCTTTTGTTTTTGGTGGTTCCTCCGGATTTGAGGATTTTAATAAGAACAATGGAACTCCTGTAACCAACAGCCAGACTGCCTCCTGCATCTGCCGGGGCATTATGAAATATTTTCCCTGTCTTTCCAATGCAAAAATCGTAAGAACGTGGGCGGGTTTCATCGATGTCTGCGCCGATCACATCCCTGTAATCAGCCATGTGGAGGAAGTTCCCGGACTGATACTTGCCTGTGCATTTACCGGACATGGCTTCGGAATTTCCCCTGCAGTAGGAACCATTTTATCTCAGATGGCTACAGGAGAAGAACCTGTTTTAAGCATAAAAGATTTCCGGTATGACCGGTTTCATACAAAGATCTGACACAATGGCAAAGACGTCTTTTTAAAGATGTCTTTGTTTTTTTACTTTATTTACCGCATAAAAGGAGGAGCTATATGAACACTAAAAAAATGGGACTTGGAAGTGCAGTTTCCGTATGTGTTGGATTAATTGTGGCAACCAGCTGCCTGTTGTCTCTTGGACTTGGTACCGGGCTTGCCGGAAAAGGCTTTATCGCCGCCATGTTCATTGTTGTTATTTTAAATATTCTTCTTGCACTTTCCTTTCGTGAGCTTCACGATTTAATGCCGGAAGCAGAAGGAGGCCTGGGGCAGTATACACTCGCCGGGCTGGGACCTGTTCCTTCTATTGTCTCCAATCTTTCTGCCTATGTAATCACCAATATGCTGGCCGGGTCCGTAGAGCTGGCCATGTGCGGACTGGTAATTCAGGAAACCTTTTTAAAAGGAGTTCCTGTACTGGTAATCAGTCTGTCCCTTCTTGCGTTCTTAACAGTTGTCAATTACCTGGGCGTGGATATCTTTGCTAAAATACAGAACTTAACAGTCATTGCGCTGATTGGTTCTCTGATTCTTCTTGGAGTTGTCAGTACTTTAAAATTAGGAGTCGGAACACCTCTTGCTCCGGGTACTCAGACGCCTCCTGTTGTGACGGGATTTTCAGGAATCCTCTCTCTCACCGCTTTGGCATTCTGGATGTTTATTGGAATTGAATTTGTTATTCCGGTTTCTAAAGACTTAAAAAATCCCAGGCGGGATGTTCCTCTGTCCATGATCCTTGGTATATGCCTTCTGTTTCTTGTTCAGAGTTTATTAAGCACTGGCATGAGAAACTACGTTTCACTGGAAGAGCTTCGTACCAGCAGCATGCCTCACATTCTCTTTGCAGAACGGGTTATGGGAAAAGCGGGCAGCTACTGGATGGGACTTATTACCATACTGGCAGGAATCAGCACCATCAACACAGTACTGGGCAGCGTGGCCAGGATTTTATGCGGTATGGCAGATGCTGGTTTAATGCCATCTCATTTTAGTAAAAAAAATAAAAGAGGAACTCCAACGCCAGGCCTTTTCCTTATGACAGGTGTTATCTCTTTTATTCTGGTGAGCGGCATCGCAAACTCGTCCGGTTTAACCAACTTCCTGCTTGCAGCCTCCTGTTTCTGGCTCACTTCCTACATTCTGGTTAACCTTACCGTCCTGATGCTGCGCAGACGGTATCCCAACGCTGCGGGCAGGGATAAAAGGTTTACTTTATGGGGTATTCCCCAGATTATCTGTATTATAGGAGATATATACATGATCTGGAATATTGCAGAAGGCGATGCCAGAATATTTATTTATAAGATTTATCTTGCGTTACTTATTATTACTTTACTTTTTGCATTCTGCTGGGTAAAGATTATTAAAAAGGCAGACGCTTTTGAACTGACCCCCATAAG
>NZ_QOHO01000096.1 GCF_003432035.1 Lacrimispora amygdalina | reverse complement strand
CTTATAGGGGTCACATCATTTCCGTCCGGTTTCTTTAAATGAGATCAATGATGTAAGACTGGACAATCAGGGGGAGGATAGCCAGGCTCCCGCCTCCCTGCTGGTCAATTAAACATAGTTTTGTATAAAAATACGCCTTAGCCATTATTCCGGGCCAGGGCGTATTATTTCATATTATTCTTTCCAATGCAAATGGTGAAGTTCCCCCTGCATGGTCATACGTTCAAATCCGTTCTGCCTTAATGCTTCATAAAGAACAATAGAAACAGAATTGGATAAATTGAGAGAACGTATATCACCCCACATGGGAATTCTCACACAGCGGTCCTCATTTTCCACAAGTATCTCTTCGGGTATTCCGGCGCTTTCCTTTCCAAACATAAGAAAGCAATCCGGTTCATACTTTACATCAGAGTAAACATGATGCCCCTTTGTAGTAGCCATATAGATTTTGGCTTTCGGATTCCGGTCCAAAAAATCCTGATAATCACTGTATACGGTAACATCTAATTTATCCCAGTAATCAAGCCCTGCCCGTTTTATCAGCTTATCATTCAGCTTAAAGCCCAAAGGCTGAATCAGGTGAAGCCTGGTATCCGTAGCAACGCAGGTTCTGCCGATATTCCCTGTATTTGCCGGCATCTCCGGTTCCAATAGTACAATATTCATGATAATTACGCCTTTCCATCCAGTTTCTTGATAAAACGTTCCATACGGCTTAAAGCTTCCTTTAAGCTTTTTAAGGAATACGCATAGGAAATACGCAGATAACCCTCTCCGCAGTCTCCGAATGCAGTTCCTGGAACAACCGCCACTTTTTCCTCCATCAGAAGCTTGGTGGCGAATTCATCAGAGGTCATGCCAAACCGTTTGATACTTGGAAACATATAAAAGGCACCGTTAGGCTCAAAACATTCAAGCCCCATTTCCTGAAACGCATGCATTAAATAACGTCTTCTCTGGTCATAGGATTCCCGCATGACTGCCACATCCTTATCCCCATCCCGAAGCGCAGCAACTGCTGCATACTGGCTGGTCGTAGGCGCACACATGATGGCAAACTGGTGGATCTTTAACATCTGCTCCAGAATCAGTCTGGGGGCAGCCGCATAGCCAAGCCTCCAGCCGGTCATTGCGTAGGATTTGGAGAATCCGTTAATCAAAACAGTCCTGTCCTTCATTCCCGGAAAAGCGGCTATTGTCCAATGATCACCGCCATAGGTAAGCTCTGCATAAATTTCATCAGAAATAACGAATAAATCCTTTTCAATTACAATGTCTGCAATCTCCTTCAGCTCACTGGCATTCATAACAGCTCCCGTCGGGTTGTTTGGAAACGGCAGAATGAGAACCTTTGTCTTTGGAGTGATCTTCTCAAGAAGCTTTTCCTTTGTCAGTTTAAACTGATCCTTTGCTTCCAGATCAATGATGACTGGAACTCCGTTGGCCAGAATGGTACAGGGCACATAGGAAACATAACTGGGCTGCGGAATCAGCACCTCATCTCCAGGATTCAACATGGCACGGAGTGCTATATCAATCGCTTCGCTTCCGCCTACCGTTACCATCACCTCATGATCAGGGTCATATGTAACTTCAAAGCGGCGGCTTAAATAGCTGCAGATTTCCGTCTTAAGCTCTTTTAAACCGGCGTTGGATGTATAAAATGTCCGTCCCTTTTCCAGAGAATAAATACCCTCTTCCCGGATATGCCATGGTGTATCAAAATCAGGTTCTCCCACACCCAGGGAAATGGCATCCTTCATCTCACTTACGATATCAAAAAATTTACGGATTCCCGAAGAGGGAATTTCTGTTATTCGGTCTGATAATGGATTTCTCACGGCGTAATCAGCATCCTTTCATCCGGTGTTTCTTCCGCAAGAACCGTCCCGTGATCCTTATACTTCTTCAATACAAAATGGGTGGCTGTGCTCAGTACGGATTCCATGGGGGATAGTTTCTCAGATACAAACTGTGCTACTGCTCTCATCGTCTTTCCTTCAATGAATACAGTGAAATCAAAGGCTCCTGACATTAAATAAACCGCATTAACCTCGCTGTACTGATAGATGCGTTCTGCAATCTTGTCAAAACCCATGCCCCTTTGCGGTGTAACCTTTACCTCAATTAAGGCTACAACCTTTTCATCGCTGGTATTATCCCAGTTAATCAGGGTATGATATCCGCAGATGATATGTTCCTTTTCCATATCGGCAATCTCGTTGGCAATGGCTGCCTCACTTTCTCCAAGAAGAACCGCCAGATCCTTTAAATCAATTCTGCTGTTTTTTTCAATAATTGCCAGTATCTTTTCTCTCATATCCTACCTCCAATTTACTTTTTTGGATAATACCTTATAAAGTTCATCCTCTGATGGGCGGTCAAGATAACCAATCCCGTCTTCATGAACAATAATCCGTTTGATGCCGCCTGTCACTTTCCCGATGACTGCAGCTTCCAGCCCATGCTCTTTTAAGGCAGATACTAAATCTCCACCGTTATCTGCTGCCAATACAAAGCAGCCATCTGAGAAAAGCCGGTATGGGTTTAAGTCATACCTCTCACAGACCTCTATGGTTTCCTGCCTTACAGGAATTTTACGAAGGTCAAAACGAATGCCCGTCATATATGCGCCGGATAAATCCCAGAGAGCCTTTAATATTCCACCCTCAAGTGCAGGCTCCCATTCAGTTGCTCCCAGATTCTTAAAAAACTCCGGTTCTTTCACCGGTAATAAAAAACCCCCATTTAAAATCCGGTCAATATATTGCGAGGAGAACCACTGATGCAGTTCTCCTTCTCTCTCTCTTACTATTTTTACCGTTCCGGCTAATCCTGCAAATCCTGCTGTCACAAGATCCTGCCCCGGCCTTACCGTTCCCGTATTCTCTCTTTCAATCCGTCTCATCGTCTGTACTTATTCTCCCGGTCCTGCTTCCGGACTATCCCCGGTATCTTCCCATTCAGATGCTGGCGTTGCTCCGGATTCAGGCGCCTGTGCCGTCTCCTGAGATGGCTGCGTATCAATCTGGGGGATTACAGACGGCTGAACCGGTATGGGTTCTGCTGCTGCCGGTGCTGCCGGACCTACCTTTATAATTGCCTTGGAAGGATTATAGGTATCTGTATGAAGAATCTCTCTGCTCTGTTCTGCTCCGTCTACATAGACAATCTTCCAGAGCCGTGATTTAATGCCTTTATGAGCAGACTGAATCTGTTTTCTGGTTCCCGGCGGCATAGCGGGATCCACTACCTCTTTTGGAGCCCCCGGATCTGTTACACTGAGTGTTTCTGAAACAAATTCAAAGGTTCGGTTTGCAGGTCTGGTCTCTTTTCCATATATGGTAAAGGTAAGAGTCTTTCCCGATGTATAACCCTCTATATAAATCGGTGTGCTGTAATTGTTGGTTAACTTAATGTCTTTATAAGTTCCGGCAATTGCAGCATCTTCCGACGGTCTCACATAGCTTACCACCATGGAATGATTCTGTCTCTGGCTGATCTCTAATTCTGCCCTGAGTGCGGCATTATAAATCGTAGTTGCGATCTGGCATACCCCGCCTCCCACACTGTCAACCACCTGCCCGTTTTCATATGCAGCAGCAGTGGCGTAACCATTGCCTACAGTAAAGGGATGCATGCAGTCATAACCGGATAAAGTCTCTCCAGGCATCAGCACATGACCGTTGATCTTACCTGAACCCACCTTCAGGTTTTTTGATCTGGAAGCACCGCTGGATGAAAAATTCGTGGAGAATGTCCCCAGCACATCCTGAATCGTGGATAAATCTTCCGTTGTAATAGCCGGTTTTACTTCGGCAACAACTGCATTTACCGTAACCGGATCTTTCAAACCATTTGCAAGTGCCGCATTCAGCGCCTGCTTTGTGGCTTCCACATCCACTGTTTTTCCAATAACAGAAGGCGTGACTGTAAATGCTCCATTCTGGCGGACAATGGCAGCATTCTTTGGCTCAGCAACCGCAGGAGCACATTTTTCAGCTACAAATGACGCTAACCTGCCGTCATCCAGAGCGGTCTCCAAAGGAATGATCACAGGATTGTGTTCAATATCCTTTTTATTTAAATATCGCTTTAATAAATTCCCCCCCTGCCAGGAGGACGCTGCCTGGGCAACCGCTTCCGGGTTGCTCCAATGAAACCCCAGATCCTTAGCTGTCGTCTCCACCGGCTGTCCGTCCACAACCAGTGTAATTTTCTGATTTTCCATCTCATTAACCAGGCCCTGAACTTTCTGCCCGGCTTCTTCCTCTGTCAAACCGCCCAGATTATAATCTCCCACATAGATACCGTCCGGAAGCGTATCAGCCATAACGTATGCTGGTGAGAAAAAACCGATTCCCACTGCCAGCAAGGAGGCTGCCAGGCATATGGACAAAGTTTTCTTTTTCATATTCATTCCTCTTACTCTATTGTTTCCGCTTGGCGGTCTTCCAAGTAAAAACCATTACATAAAACTTAACATCATGGGAAGTACCATTGCTACGATCAGTAAAGCTACAACTACGATTAAAACTACTGACATTAACTTCTTATTGTTCTTATTATTAAAATTAATCATTTTGTATCACCTCTCTTATATTCTTCCATATTGTGCAATGATTTTATCCGTAATTCTGGATATTTCATTTCTGGATAAATGATCCAATTGCACAGATAAAGCTATTTTATGATATTTTAATAAATCCTGCAAGTGTTCTTTTTGTCTGTTTGACGCCGGCTGTTCCTTTTTTACCTTATAAATCAGCACATCTGAGTCAAACGCTTCGGATTTTGCCTGGCCGAACTCTTTTTTCATTGCCTGATACAGCTGATGAGCTGCGAAAGCATCGCATAAAGCACGGTGACTCTGTTTTATTTCTATACCGAAATACCGGCACGCTGCAGAAAGACTTTTGGGACTGTCTTCCGGCATAAATTTTCTTGCAAGCTTTAGCGTATCAATTCCCTGCCGCTCATAGCCTGATCCACTGTTTACAGCCGCACGTTTTAAAAAACTGTAATCAAAGATAACATGATGTCCCAGAATGGGCAGATTTCCTGCGAAATCAAGGAACCGGCCGATTACGGTTTCAATCCCCTCTGCCTGATTCAGCTGACTGTCAGTAATTCCAGTCAGGGAAATCACACGCTCCTCCAGACTCCGGTACGGATTTACAAAGCACTCAAACGTATCTCCTGCCTCGCCCTCTGTCACACGCACTGCTCCGATTTCAATAATTTTATCCCGCTTAGGGTCAAGACCGGTGGTTTCTAAATCCACAGCAACATACGATGATATCACGTCCTGTTCTTCCTCTCCTCTTTTTCCCCCGTCACAGCGCTGGGACACAGCTCCTTTAAAAAGCAGTCTCTGCATCTGGGATTTCTTGCAACGCAGATGGATCTCCCCAGCGTGATAATCTGAATGTTCCACAGGATCCAGTGATCTCTTGGCAGTATCTCCATCAGCTCATACTCGATTTTTTCGGGATCATCCGATTTGGCAAATCCCAGTTTTTTGGATATCCGCTTTACATGGGTGTCAACTACAATACTCGGTTCAAAATAAATATTCCCCAGTATAACATTAGCCGTTTTTCTCCCAACTCCCGCGAGACTTGTCAGCTCCTCCATGGTCTTAGGAACTTCACCGCCGTACTTTTTCATCAAATCCGTACAGCAGGAAATAATATTTTTGGCCTTCATATGGTAAAATCCCAGGGAATGGATATCCTGCTCCAGCTCTTTTAAATCAGCTATAGCAAATTTCCCTGGCGAGTCGTACTTTTGAAATAAATCCGCAGTCACCATATTGACTCTGGCATCGGTGCACTGGGCGCTCAAAATAACTGCAATCAGCAGCTGCCATGGTGTCTCATGGTTTAAATAGCAAATATATTCTGTTCCGTATTCCCGGTCAAGAGCCTCTAAAACTCTGTTTACTCTGGCTCTTTTCTCCGCTTTTGTCTCTTTTTTAGCCATCATCTCCTCCATATGCCAAGCTCATGGACTGCTGCATTATGGGAAAGTGCATCTCTCCTCTTATAATCGAAAAGAACTGCTCTTCCATTATGAAATACCTCAATATGAGCCATCTTTATCAACTGTCTGGCTTCAAATCCCTCATAACCTTCCTTTAAGTAATGATACCTAACCGCCTCATCAGCAAAAAATGCCTTTATCTGTTCCTTATAAGGCTCCTGGTCAGCGGAAAAATCCGGGCGGCTTTTTAAGTTTTCCCTCAGATATAAGTCATATACCAGAAGATCTCTGTAATAAGGCCGCTTTTCGGGAACCCGAAGGCCGATAAACCTCTCTAATATCTCGTACCTCGCCATTCGGCTGTGACTTAGCTTTGACAATTCCTGTTTATCATAATATTCAGCCAGTGCCTCAAACATATCAAAGGGAGTATCAAATTCCCTGCGAAGTTCTGCAATCGTCGTTTGAAACTGACCACTGTTGCCATAAACCTCAAGCATCTCTTCCAGACCCTTTAATTTAAGAACCTCTCCATAGTCAAGCCATCTGGTGGACAAGACTTCATACGGAGGCTTTTCCTTATAACGGATCTCATAGTCTTCTGCCTTCTGGGACATACTGGAACCCTTTAATACCTTTAAAAATCCCAGCTGAAGCTGTTCCGGCCTCATATCATAGACCTGGTTAAAGGAGCGACGAAAGCTTTCGTAATTTTCAAAGGGAAGTCCTGCGATCAGATCCAGGTGCTGGTGAATGGTTCCATAGCTGTTTATGATTTCAACATTCTTTCTTAAAACAGACAGATCCATACTCCGGTGAATTTCCTTAATGGTGGTTTCATTGGTACTCTGAACCCCGATCTCCAGCTGTATTAACCCTGGTCTCATACGGGACATCAGCTGTAATTCCTCCTGGTTCAGTAAATCCGCAGATATTTCAAAGTGGAAATTAGTTACCCCATTATCATGATCGATTAAATACTCCCAGATACGAAACGAGTGGTCCCTGCTGCAGTTAAAGGTTCTGTCTACGAATTTTACCTGAGGTACCCTTTTTTGAAGAAAAAATCCCAGTTCCTTTAATACCAGATCCGTATCACGGAACCGGACAGATTTATCAACGGAAGAAAGGCAATAGCTGCAGGAAAATGGGCAGCCACGGCTGCTTTCATAATAAACGATACGGTTCTCAAATCCAGCCATGTCCTCATACAGAAATGGGATTGTGTTGAGATCAACTGCTGATTTTAAAGGATTTATAACCGGTCTTCCATCTCTATCCCTGACAGCGGTTCCATCTATCTTTTGAAAGGCTGATTTATCCCACCCCGTGGTCTTTCTCTGCTTTTCCAGATAGCAGCAAACCACTTTTTTAAAGGTTTCTTCGCCTTCTCCCATCATAATGCCGAAAACATGGGGTTCTTCTGCTAAAATCCGGGCGGCATCGTAAGACACCTCAGGACCTCCCAGCCAGATCTCCACATCAGGGAGAACTTTCGGAAGGTCCCGTACCAGTTCTAAAATATAGGAAATATTCCAGATATAACAGGAGAATCCCACTGCATCCGGTTTTCTTCTATAAATATCGCTCAGTATTTCATCCATCTGATTATTAATGGTATATTCCCCGATTTCTATCTGAAACCTTCCGTCACTTAGTTCCGGTTCTCTGATCCACGCCTGTGAATAAGCCTTTAAACTGTAAACCCCCGGATTGGAGTGAATATATTTGGCATTCAGCGCCGCCAGTAAGAACTTCATATTAGACCTCAATCTCTATTTTTCTGCCGGATGGCTGATATTGATAATAACGGACTCCTGCCGCATTGAGCATACGCTTGGAGGCATTTACTGCGGGTGTTCCCGCATATTTGTCCGAGCCATAAACAATTGTTTTAATTCCGGACTGAATGATTGCTTTTGCACACTCATTACAGGGAAAAAGTGTTACATAAAGCTTAGAACCTTCCAGACTTCCTCCCCTGTAATTAAGAATAGCATTTAATTCACTGTGAGTGGAATAGAAATATTTGGCATTATAGGGATCCTCTGCCTCATTTTCTCTGCCCCAGGGGAATTCATCATCGGAGCATCCCAGTGGAAATCCGTTATAACCCATGGATAAAATCTTATTATCCTGGCTGACGATACAGGCTCCTACCTGGGTGCTGGGATCCTTGGAACGTTTGCCTGATAATACTGCAACCCCCATAAAATATTCATCCCAGGTAATATAATCTTCTCTTTTTCCAGTCATCGTTTCTGCGCCTCCTTATTAAACCTGAATAATGTGGTATCCTGCTGCCTTGGTCAGCCGGTTCATAATCGCCTGTCCCAGATGATTTCTGGAAAAGCTCTCAGAGAATATACAGTCTGCATTTAAATCATCAAACTCCCGCAAAACTGCGTATAGGTTATGGGCAATGGATTCCTCCTGTAAACGGCTGCCAATGCTCCTTCTCATGCCCTGTGGATATAAATTTAAAGTCTCATCAGTACAGATTACACCAACCCGGTAACCTGCTTCCACTTTCTCCTGTACCAGTTTGTTAATGGCGGCTGCCACAGTCTCTTCTTTGCCTTCCACCAGTGTAAGATCTGCTTTGGGAGCATAATGCTTATACTTCATTCCAGGCGCTTTCGGTCTTACATCAGCCTTTAACGGTCCTGAGGTGATTGCAGGATCAAGGAAAATCTCTTTTCCTAAAACTGCAGAAGCCATCTCCTGGGTAACCGCGCCAGGCCTGAGTATCATGGGCTCATCCCCGGAAACATCAATAATGGTGGATTCCACACCAATTCCCACAGCACCGCCGTCCACAATCATCTGGATCTTTCCGTTCATATCCTGCCATACATGATCTGCAGTCGTAGGGCTTGGACGGCCGGAGGTATTGGCGCTGGGAGCTGCTATGGGAACTCCTGCCAGCCGGATCAGAGCACTTGCTGCAGGATCTGCAGGCATTCGGACTGCCACAGTATCAAGTCCGCCGGTGGTTCCATAGGGGACCAGACCGCTTTTGGGGAAAATTAAAGTCAGGGGACCGGGCCAGAAAGCTTCCATGAGTTTTCTTCCCGCTTCGGGAACTTCCGTTACCAGAGGGAGCAGATCGTCAAAATCTGCAATGTGGGCAATGAGAGGGTTGTCCGATGGCCTTCCCTTTGCCTCATAAATCTTTTTTGCAGCCTCTTCATTTAAAGCATTGGCCCCAAGGCCATAGACAGTTTCCGTAGGAAAGGCCACAAGGCCCCCCTCCCACAGTATTTTCGCCGGTTCCCTAAGCTGCTCTAAATCCGGATGATCTTTGTCTTTTAATATAATTCGTTTTGTATTCATTTCTCTCTGCTCTTTTCTTTTCACTTCCATTTATCATATCACAGCGAACAAGCTCATGCAATGCTTTTACCCCTTGCAAACAGGGCTTTCCCAACCATTGCAAATAGCAGTTGTAAGTTTTTCGTATCAATGATACCATAATAGCAGTATATGTTGAAAGAGGAGAAAAACATGGAACTGATTATACCGCAAAACTATGATCCCAGGCTCTCTGTCAGGGAAACTCAGGAAGCAATTAAATACATAAGGGATACCTTTCAAAAAGAGCTTGGCAGGGAAATGAACTTAGAGCGTATTTCCGCACCCTTATTTGTGGAACGAAGCAGCGGATTAAACGATAATTTAAACGGAGTGGAGCGTCCGGTCCAGTTTGATTTTCCGGAGTGCCCGGTGAAACCATGGAAGTGGTACACTCACTGGCCAAATGGAAACGCATGGCACTTCACGAATATGGTTTTCAGCCGGGTGAAGGACTTTATACTAATATGAATGCCATTCGCAGAGATGAGGATCTGGATAATCTTCATTCCTGTTATGTGGACCAGTGGGATTGGGAAAAAGTAATAACAAAGGAAGAAAGAAACGAATATACATTAAAAGAAACCGTGAAAATTATTTTTAAGATCATCAAGCACATGGAACATGAAGTCTGGTATAAATATCCCCAGGCAGTCAAGCAGCTTCCTGATGATATCACTTTTATTACCTCCCAGGAGCTTGAGGACCTCTATCCGGATCTGACTCCCAAAGAGCGTGAAAACAACATAACAAAAGAGCACGGCTGTGTCTTTCTCATGAAGATCGGGGATAAATTAGGCAGCGGAAAGCCTCATGACGGCAGAGCACCGGATTACGATGACTGGCAGCTGAACGGAGACATTCTTTTCTGGTTTGAACATTTAAACTGTGCACTTGAGATTTCAAGCATGGGAATCCGCGTAGATGAAACAGCCCTGGCGGAACAGTTAAAAAAAGCGGGTTGCGAGGACCGTAAGGAACTTCCCTACCACAAGATGCTTCTAAACGGCGAGCTTCCGTATACAATTGGCGGTGGAATCGGACAGTCCCGTCTCTGCATGCTTTTACTGGACCGCGCACATGTCGGGGAAGTTCAGGCCAGTATCTGGCCCGCCAAAATGCGGGCAGAGTGCAGGAAGAACCATATATTTCTTCTTTAAATTTTACATAGGAAGTGGATGGAATGAACGTATTTCTTTGTGATGACCAGGCAGAGTTTATGCATGGATTTGCAAATGATCTGAAAGGATATTTTCGTAACAGGAAAATATCCTTCCGGCTTTTTCTTTTTACAGATGGTACAAACCTTCTTTGTTCCGGCATCGTTCCTGATATCATATTTCTGGATATAAAAATAGGAAAAGAATCAGGCCTTATAACTGCCCGCAAAATCAGGGAGATTAATACACGGACAAAAATTGTATTTCTGACTGCCTATAAGCAATATGTATTTCAGTCCTTTGATGTGGATGCATCACATTATCTCATTAAGCCGGTAAGCGAACAAAAGCTTTATGCAGTGCTGGATCATCTGCTCAGACAGCTTAATCCGTTAAAAGAGCCTCCCATTATCGTGAGATCCGGACAAACAACCTTATGCGTTTCCTGCTCTGATCTTTTATATGTTGAAGTAAATAATAAAACAGTAACACTTCATAATAAAAATGACATAACAGAATTTTCAGGAAAACTGGAGGCCATTGAAACGAATCTGCCTGCCCGGTTTTACCGGTGCCACAGAAGTTTCATTGTTAACATGGACTATGTTGTCCGGTTTGACAAAATGGATCTTCATCTTGCAAACGGAGAATCAGTACCAGTCAGCAAACGAAAATACCAGGATTTTACCAGAGCCTTCCTGAGACATATGAAAAAGGAGGGTTTGTTATAATTCTCCTCTTTTTTACCGCTTATATAAACTATCGATTCTTAAGCAGAATGCTGAAATGCCGGTATCACAAGCTTTTAACGCTAATTGGTGTTGCTGCCTTTTCCGAAGTCTCCAGTATTATCAACATTAATTTCGGACTTTACCGCATTTTTCCACAAGAACTGTTTTATTTTCTTACTTCACTGTTGATGATCTGGGTTTTATTCCAGTCCAGTGCTGGAAAAAAGGTGATGATTGCTATTTTCGCTGACGGACTGGGGTATACCTGCAATTTTGTTTTTCTTCCTCTGATTCAATATATCAGTAAAAACATCATGGACGGACCTGCCTTCCATGATCTTGCTTACAAACTTTGTGATATTTTAACCATCCTTCTTTACTCCGCTATATTGGAATGGATTGGAAGGAAATACTCCAATCTTCATGGAGAGATCACGATGGCTGAGAATCTGTTCCTCCTGATTTTATGCTTCTTCACCAGACAGACCGTTATTTACTATGGTTGCAGCCAGTTTCAGCACAACAACAACCTGATTTCAAATATAATCGCTACTGCAGTGGCGGCAGGCGGTGTTTCTCTCATTACTTTCTCCTGCTACTATGCAGACCGGAAGCTGAGTCTGCTGCTTGCAAATGAGAAAAACAGCATACTGGAAAAGCGGATTGCAGCATGGCAGGGAGAAGAAAAGCAACTGGCAGGCTTTCGCCATGACTTTAAAAACCATATGCTGTGTCTTAAAAATCTCCTCTCAATGAATAAAAATCAGGAGGCTGTAAAGTACCTGGATTGTATAACCGGGACCGTTAATTCTTTTTATCCGGAGTACTCTTCGGGAAATGCTTATGCAGATGCAGTCATACGGGAAAAACTTGCTCTTGCGCGCACCTGGAAAATCCGTCTGGAAACGGACCTCATCTTCCCCGCCTCAGATCTGATTAATCCTGCTGATCTGTGTATTATTTTAAGCAATGCACTGGACAACGCACTGGAAGCCTGCCGGAAATTAACCGGTCAGACTGATCCCCCGCTTATAAAAGCGGCCTCCTGTGTACGAAACTCTTTTCTTATAATTGAAATAACCAATCCGGTACCTTATGCACGGAAGCTTAAGACCAACCAATTACATTCCACAAAAAAAGAGCCTCATCTCCACGGAATTGGTCTGTCTAACATCCGCGATGCCGCAGAACGCTGTCATGGTACAATGGAGCTGTCAATTTCGGAAGAAGTATTTCATTTCTACGTCATCCTTCCCCTTTTTGCGCCTTCTCTTTAACCTGGACCCCGTTTATACCAGTATCTTTCCCGTTTACGCCAGGAGGATTATTTCATCATGGTATCTGCCGAATTATAATCAGAACACAAGGAGGGAATGAAATGTATATTGGTAAAATGGAAACGCAGCCGGCAAAAATAAATATTGCTTCAATCAATCGTTCCGCTCATCAGAAGTATCAGGCACTCTACGGAAAAAGTAAGGAAAAGGAACAAACCGATGATGTAAAAATTTCCCCTGCCGGAAAAAAGCAAAGTATGCTGAAACAGCTGATGAACCAGAAACAGTTTATTATGGAAAGAAAGCAGGCAATGCTGGATTCTGACCAGGCAAACGGCGCAGACAGCATGAATGAGAAACTGAAAGAATATGAGAAGCAGCTAAAAGCGATTGATGAACAGATTGCACAGCTCCAGACAGAGGAACCGGATGATGCAAAATCCGATTCCAATGACCAAACCGGTACGATCTATAAAAAGACAAGGTCCAAAGAAGAAGCACAGTCAGAACAATTAAATGAGATAACAAAATTATCATCCGGAGTGTCCCAGACAGAAGTAATCTCATCGGCAAAAGATCATATTGACGGGAAGATAAAGGTCCTGAAAAGTGAAATTGAATCCGGATATGGAAACACGATACAGAAAGTTGAAGATGTTGGCAGGCTGCAAAGCCAGTCTGATGAACTGGCCGCACAAAAGTCTGAAAAGCTGGGTGAAGTAAATAAGGCCGCCTCCGCTCAGACTGAAGCTGCAAAACGGGGCACTGAAACAGACAACGAAGTTGAGCAGGAAAACGAATTACAGCCAGACGAAGAAATCTCATCCCGCTGACAAAAAACAGGAACCTTGGCTTATGGGTTCCTGTTTTTGTCTTTTCGATTTATCTTTCATTTAAATATCTCATGATTCCCATGTGAATGGTCCATGCCACCCGGTCCTGATAATCTTCCGTATTTAAGAGTGCCGATTCCTTTTTATTTGTTAAGAAACCGCATTCCACAATTACAATCGGCGTTCTTACATGAAGAAGCAGGTAATAGTTGTCATTCGGCTTTGCAAGTCTTGTATTCTTCTCTCCTAATAAGAAATCAAACCGGTCCTGGATAATTTCAGCAAGCTTTTTCCCTTTTTCAGACTTTTTATAATAAAAAACCTGACCTCCCGAAACCTCCTCCTGATGATAACTGTTTTGATGGATGCTCACAGTCAGTGCAGGCCTGGTTTTATTAATAATCTCACACCGTTTGGTCATATCAGCCATCTTTTTTCTGTTATCTTTGACAGAATAAAGTCCATTGTCATTATCTCTGGTAAGAACAACCTCCACATCCGATGCTTCCAGATATTTTTTCAGCTTCATAGCGATCTGCAGATTAATATCTTTTTCCAGGCTGCCATCTATCCCGATCTTTCCAGGGTCATTCCCGCCGTGACCTGCATCAATGACAACCACCGGCCTTTTCTTTCCCGTAGATGGGACGTTATTAACTGCTGCCATCTTTCCCGCCTGGCTTGATATGACATAAACCAATATCAGCAAAATCACCGCCATAAACGGTTCCCATTTTTTTAAATTCACGTTTTTTACCTGATTCACGTTCTTAATGAATTATACTTTTTGGTGAATTAAAAAAGAACCGGTACAATGACTTTCCTTCTATTTAACGCTTAATGTATTATAATCTCGGGCACCGTCTGCAGTAATCCACTCCAGGTACTGGGATAGAATGCTGGGATAACCTTCTTCCTGCCACAGCTTATATCCCTGCTTTGCCATAACCTTCTCACGAATATCCGCTACTTTTCCCTCATAACATGCAGTATTCAACTCCGCATATACCTTAGCCATCATATTCTTCTGATACTCGGTAAGACCCTGAAGGGAATTGAGACTCTTAAACTCATCCTGTGCCTGATTATAAAATACCTTGCTTAAATATTTTTTCCCATAATCACTAAAATTCAAAAGATTCTTATCAGTGTTTCCTGTTTTCTCCGCCCAGGCCTTCATATCCAGAGACTTCGTATGGTAGTTAAACGTTCCTTTCGCTCCATACTCCAGTATTCCGTACAGGCAGGGCGGCGTAGAGAGGGAACCTGTTACAATCTCATAGATTCCGGTATCATCATGGGATCTCTTATAGTGCTGGACATGAAGGTGCCCGCTTAAAAATAAGGGGACTTCCCAGCTCTCCAGCTGGTCAATGAGCTGTTCGCTGTGCTCAATGGTACAATTCTGAAGATAAACTTCGCTCTCATCAAGAAGATTGTGATGGGCTACAGGAATAACATTCATCCCCAGATTCCACGCTTCCTCCATCTGTTCTTCTATCCAGTTGTATGTATCATCCTTTATCATTCCACCTACCAGATTTTTAGGATCATACTGGCAGCTGTCAAGCATCAGAGCTCTGGTTTTATCATTGATCTGGTAGATATAACTTAATGAGGCAGGATCCCGGCTGACCGCCTCGCTATAACCGAATTCATCATAAATCTCTTCAAATTCCTGGGAAGAAATACTCTCCGTACTAATTATGGACTCTCCTTCAAACCGGCAGGCCTCAGGATTATTGATGTCGTGGTTTCCAGGGATGACGATTACAGGAATTCCAGCCTCTTCAATGGACTCCAGCTTCGCTGCAAGCTCTATGTGGCTTTCCCGTTCCCCGTTATAGGTTAAATCTCCTTCTAATATTACAACATCTGGTTTTTCCGCCTTCACCTCTTCAATGAATGCATCTGTAATCTCCCAGATATACTTCATCACTTTACCGTCACCGTGATCAGCCGTATATTCATAGCTTTTCTGCATATCGGTCAGATCCCTGGCCAGATAATGAATATCCGTAGCTATAACGATCCTGGCTGTTCCTTCCTCCGGTGCCTGGGATTGTTCTGGAAGTGACTCTCTGTTTGTCTCAGGAACCTGTGCTGTGGAAGGAGTCTGCACCCCGGTAACAGCTGTCTCCGGCTGGGCTGTACTCTCTCCCTGTGTATGCTCCGGTACCCGTCCTTTAAAAGAACACCCGGAAGATACACAAACTACAGCCGCCAATGCTACCAATAATACCCTCTTTTTCATAACCTGACCTTCCTGTCTATCCATTTCTTATGTTATTCCTTATCAAGCCGGACTTCATCCCACAAATCAGCCGGCTCAAATCCCAGCTTCCAGCATGCCACACCGGCCAGATCGTACTGCCGGATCAAATTCATCTTCAGGCCAATGGAGCGTTCCTCCTCAAGCCATACTGTCTTTTTACCTTCTTCTGTCTGAAGTTCTCCATAATACTGTCCCAGTTCCTCCTGCCAGTACAGCTTTACATCATTTTTCGTAACCCACTCCTTGGATTTTGCTATGCCTATGGAAGATGATGAAGTTTTCCCATCCGCTCCTTCTGTCCATATTCTGGTGTAAAAAGGAATCCCGTTAATAACCTTTTCTTTGGGTACAACTTTAAGAGTATTCTTAATTCCATCTTCCACATATTGAATGGAAGACACAGATCCGGCCTCTCCTCCTGCATAATGTTCGTCATAACCCATAATAATCACATAATCAGCCACAATTCCCTGTTCCTTACGGTTATAAAATTCATTTCCCGGAACCGGAACGTAATTATCCACAGACAGGACAAGCCCATTCTTTCTGCAGGGGATGGACAATTCTCTAATAAACTGAATATAATGTGGTCCCGCTTCCTCCTTAATACCCTCAAAATCCAGATTAATACCGTCAAATCCATAGGTTTTTGCCTCTGCCATCAGAGCATCTATGAGTTTTTTCCTGGTGGAGGTTTTAGACATCAGGATCTCGGTATTCACATTGTCACTGAAATTATTAATAAGTGCCCATACTTTTATTCCTTTTTCGTGAGCCTTTTTCACATAACCCGAATCTGCAAGTGATCGGAAACCTCCTTCATTATCAGTTAATTCATACCATGTGGGAGAGATCACGTTAACTCCTGCCGTATTGGCAATCAGGCTGTCAAAGGAAGAGTTCCCTTCTGCCGAGGTCACCTGATGCCATGCCAGACAGACAGGCTGATCCATCGTTATATTCTTGTAAACCGGTTTTTCAAAGTTACTTACAGATGCAACTTTTTCTGTTTCTCCAAGACGCCTGCGCTCCACATAACCAACAAAACCATCGTCTGTCCTGATTTTGTTCCATTTATCCATAGAATCAAGAACCGTTACCTTACTTCCCTTAATAATATGAGTTGCAATCGGGCTCTTTACTCCGCCTTTGATACGCACATTGCCGTTTTTTACAACCAGTGCCTGTTCTTTTTCTGTCCGGTTATTGTTGATAAACACTCGTTTATTTAAAGCGGTATCATATGCTGTAAACTCGGCATCTGTATAATTGGCGACAAGACCCAGGGATAAATACACTCCATCCTCTTTCTCCTGAATCAGTGATTTTCCGGAGGGGCCTTTTGTATCACGGTCTGCATAAACAATGGAATCCGGCAGTGCATAAACTAACAGCTTCTCGTTGCTGTCCCAGTAAAAACGCTCATTTAAATTTTCATTGATCCAGCTGATGGGTAGGTAGGTCTGACCCTCTGTAAAAAGACCTTTGGTTTCCTGAAGATTCTCATTTAAATAAACTGCCACCTCATCCCCTGTAACTCCAAAAAACTCAGTCAAATCTGCCTGCTCACTGGATGGAATATACCGCTCCAAAAACCGGATTCCGAAAAAACCGGCAAGAACCAGCAAAATCAATCCCAGCGCCACCATAACCGGCACTGCTCTCCTATTCATCTGTTTTCCTCCTGATCATGGATCGTATCTTAAGAACTTATTTCTGTAATATCTTCTAGATTATATCATACTTCTTTATTTTTGGAATTTACATTTTCATTACATTCTGTCCCCTGACCCTCCCTGACGCGCATAAATTGATTCACTCCGGGCTGAAGATGGAATCCTCCGGCGCGTCCCTGTTCACATGTTCCCGGAAATTACCGGTTGTACACACGGTCAAATCTGATCTCCTGCAGCTTACCAGTTTCCTCATTGGGAACAAAATCTGCCATATAGAAACTGTCATCCTCCCTTATTTCAAATATTTTCCCCCAGTCTGTCTCCGGGAGTTCCTCCCCATCAATTACTATGGGGATTCCCTTATTTCTGTACCTTTTCAGTCCTTCCAGATACTGATCTTTATTACCTTCTTTCTTCTTTCGGCTGTCCTCTTTACTCATATTGTTTTCTCCCCGCTACCTATTCTTTGGTACTTTTAAAATAATTGTTCATAGAAACTTATGGTCTCAGAAGTGACAGAAAACGGATCGAAAGAAAACGGAATTCTTCTGACAGGAACCTTCAGTCTTTTTTCCAGACTTTTTCTTGCTTCCTCGTTTCCAAATGATACCAGACTTTCCCAGCTTCTTTCCGCTTTTATTTCCCTTTTTTCAAATTCCAGAAACTCACTTATCTGCCACTCACTAAGACTCCCTACTACTAATTGCCTGCCGCATCGAAAAAACTCTCCCAGATTTCCTTCCTTTGCAGTCCCATAATCCACAATTACAGCCTGATAGCCGGACTTTTTACACAATAGCAGCGTATCAATCCCCGCTTTTGCGAAATAATCTGTCTCTAAAACCCGAAACGAATTCTCACCTTTCTTTTTACCGCAGCAGACAGATCCCATGGCATAAAAAGACTCATGGCTGTTCCACTCCAGAACTGCACACCGCATTCTCATCACACCGGTTAAGTATCCGGCTGTCATGACCGCAAAATGAGTCACTCCCGTACCTCTTCCGGTGCCAATGATACCAATCAGTTCTGGTGCTGCAGCCCCTTTAAATGGTTTTATCAATTTCCAGCCTCTTTTTACGACTTTCCTCATAGAAGTTTAATCCTTTCCCGACCGATGGCGCTCCCTTGTTCTGAATCTTTTCATCATGACCTTTACCCAGTGTCTAAACTGAAAATTCCGTTTATGAATACCTCCTTTTCCCATTAGTATTGCATTTGTGACAGCCTGATAAAAAATCTCCGATTCATCACATACGGTAAAGGGATCAGGGAAAAAAGGCGCCCGAAAGAAAGCTGATTGTCCTATTCCTTTTGGAGTAAAGATTTTCATGCCAATAACCCAATGGTTATATATGACGGCATATGGAATTTTGGATTTCACTACTTCTTCCACAGCTTCACAGGCATGTATTGTGTTCCAGATACTGGAATCACACACCAGAATCACGGCATCAGGTTCCATACTGACCGCCTGTCTTAAATTCTCTCCCCAATCCATAAGGCGCACGCGGAAGGGAGGATCCTTTAATTTCACTCCGGGTCCGTAATAAGGCTTCACGACTAAATTCCTGTAATGCAACAGCCCGCAGCTGTCACGCTTTGCTTTTGTAAATTTAAAAAGACTGGCACCCATTAATGAATCCTGTTTTTCTTCCAATAAGTTGGGATATCCCTGATTTCTAAGGTAGACAGACAGGCCGATTCCAATGTGGGTTGTTCCTGCCCCGGATTTGCTCCCTGAAAGAGCAATTGTAAGAGATGATGATTGCAGACGTTTTTTTGCATCCGTTCCCGTTTCTTGTAACTGACAGAGCCGTTCCATAAGCTCCTGTGCCGTTGAAAACCTGTTTTCTTTCTCTTTGCAGACGCACTGACCGATAACAGCTGCCAGGCCCGGATCCATCGACGGATCTGGTATAAAGGGCAGCACAGGAAATGTTCCGGTGTACAGATAACAGAGAATTGTTCCAATCGCATAAATATCCGTTCTTTCATCAAGAACTCCGTCCGTCTGATACTGCTCCGGGGCAGCGCAGCCCACTGTACCGTACCGTTCTCCCGGCTCATTTGCTTCTTTTATAGACGCAGCCAGGCCAAAGTCGATGAGTTTTATGGTATCATGGCATAATAACAGGTTTTTTGGCTGTAAATCCAAATGTAATATAGGGGTTGTTCCTGCGAGATGCAGATAATTAATGATGCTGGCAAGCTGAATTCCATAGAATACGGTCAGCTCCCGCGACAGATGACCCTGCTTTTTCACAAGATCAAATAAAGAATCTCCTTCCAGATACTCTTCGATTAAATAACTGTAACTTTCATCTTCTTCTAAGTCGAATATAATGGGAATTCCAGGATGGCGCAGCTCCTTTAAAATGAATGCCTCGCGCCTGAATTGTTCATAATTGAGAAAGCTTTTGGATACACGCTTCACTGCCCTGTATTCCTCAAGCCCAAGATGAACCGCCAGAAAAACTGTCCCTTCCCGACCGGTTCCCAAGATACCGCATAGCTGATATTTTCCAAACAGAACGGTGCTTACTAAAATCACCTCCTTGTGCCTGTCCAATATCATCTCTGGAAATTATTGTAATATAATACTCTTCGTTTTTCAACTATTTTATAATTTTTTCACATTTTTAGTGCGCAGCAGTTCTCCTGGGGTAAAATTATAATACCGGCGGAACAAATCTATAAAATGCCCCTCATTTCTATATCCGACGCTCAAAGATGCAGCTTTGACAGAACAGCCCTCATATGCAAAATCCGGAATCTGGAAGGTTTATTTAAAAAGAGACAATTCGAAAGAATTTATTTTTGATATTCAAAAATGTTTGTGGTACGACACCTGCTGCTTTTATCACTGTCCGGAACTTTGCCGGATTTTCTGCCGCAGTGACTATATTATGTATCAGGGTATTGAAAATAAAATACGTTTTACCCGTAGTAAAACATTGGGCGAAGGCGGAGACTGCTGTAATTTTCTGTTTTTAAAAAAATAGATAAGATAATATGACTATAACAATACCCGGAATTATAAATTGTTTTAATTGACAGCCAGCAAAAGGAGTGATAATTTATAATTAAATTATATAGCGACATGGATTCTTTTGAAAATGCCGCCTTCCATTGGCGGTCTTTTAATTCAGTTCAAGTTAGTCTTTTCTAACAAGGCAATACGAATCAGGAGGTCTTATAAGTGAAAAATAAAAATATCCCATTCAAAATCGGGCATGTGTTAATTCAAGTCAATCATCTTGAAACAGCCATCCGGCAATATAGTGAAATGGGGTTTCAAGTAGTACCGGGAGGTGTCCCTGGTAAGACACACAATGCTTTGATCTATTTAAAAGACGGCTCTTTTCTGGAGCTATTCTCCACAAATCACGGAAAAGTAATTAACACGCTTCTTAAATTCATGGTTAAAATAATAGGATTATGGAACCCACCTTATTCCAGCCGCCTCGCACGTTATCTGCCGGGACAGGAGGGATTAAGAGATTATGCTTTGGATTCTGTACCTGGTGCACTGTATCAGGAAAATATAGATAAGCTTCTTAAAAATGGATTAAAATTATCTAAACCACGTCCAAAATCCAGAACTGAGCACCATGGAATTAAACTAAAATGGACACTCTGTTGTCCAGACAGTATTCGTCTGCCCTTTTTGATGAGCGAATATCATCCATCTCCAGTCATTGAAGTGCAAGATACCTCTCATGCCAATGGAGCAGCCGCAATCCATGAAATCAGGATCTCAACCAGTGAGTGGAATAAAACATACGAGGAATATGCCCTGCTTCTTGGAATTGAGCCTTCCGTGACGCTGGGAAAAAATGGCCGGAACTGCCTGTTCCCGATTCAAAGTACTTCTATTCATCTGGTTGAAAATCAAAAAGATGGAATTGATCATATCATTCTGACCCGTAACCAGCAAAGTGAAAATCCAGAAAAATCAACCAGCTCTACGCCGTTTATTCTCTTTACTGAAGGTTAGATTGTTTATACAAGATAGAAAATTCCACCCTGCACAACACGCCATGTTTTACAAAGGTGGTTTTCTATTGCCTTTTTCCAGGACTTTATAGAAAAATGTTACTTACAATTAATGAAAATAAAGGTAAGTAATGCTATGGCATCTATTTAAGCGACAAATATCTTTTTCGCACCGTTAATCCTGATTACAAGCTGCTCGCTGGTCACAGCTGAAAATCCAAAGCATTAAATCCCAGTAATTAAATAGGATACCCGTATTTTTGCATATAAACCTTAAATTTATATAAATTTTTTCACATAGTAATTGCCTTTTTGCTATAATATATAGTATAGTTATGTTGAGGAAGTATGTAAAAAATATTCACCATTTTAAAAAGAACAGGAAGTGATCCTATGAAGATAGAACGTATCAATGAAAATCAGATCCGTTGTACGCTTACAAGCTTTGATTTAAGCGTCCGAAACCTTAATTTAGGCGAACTTGCCTACGGCAGTGAAAAAGCCCGCAACCTGTTCCGCGAGATGATTCAAAAAGCCTCTAACGAAGTGGGATTTGAAGCTGAAGACATTCCTCTCATGGTAGAAGCAATTCCGTTATCCAACGAAAGCGTGATGTTAGTGATCACTAAAATCGATGACCCGGAAGAATTAGATACAAGGTTTGCAAAATTTTCACCATCAACAGACGAAGAACTGGATTCCATGCCGGCAGATCTGGCAAGCGAGCTATTAGAAGGTGCAGATGGCCTGTTAAATCTGTTGGGAATTGACAAAAAAGAAGAGCCGGAAGAAGAAAAACCAAAAGAGCAGTCCAACACTTCCTCAGTAAGAATCTACTGTTTTCAAAGTCTGGATCAGATTTCTGATGCCGCAAAGATCATCGGACAGGTTTACGATGGCAGGAATACTTTATATAAAAAACCAAATACCAGACAATATTATCTGGTAATACGTAACACCCCTGAGAAGTCTCTGGACTTCAGCCGGGTATGCAATCTTCTTGCAGAGTACGGAACCAAGATTCATCAGGATTACGCTTCCGAAGCGTACTACAAGGAACATTACGAGGTCCTGATTGAAGGGAATGCCCTTCAGTCACTTGCACAACTTTAACCCGTTCCTTTGTTCATAGTACTTCATCACAGTCGAAATGAGGTTCGGCCCGTTATGGGCCGAACCTCATTTTTAAATTTCTTCATTATCCAGAAAGAAAGCAGCAATTAACTCTAATGTCGCATCTGTCTCCCTGCATGGAATTAAAATCCAGTCATGGACCATGCCTGCTCCCTTTTTATAAACCAGCTCTGTATGATCGAAACTTCCCGCTTTCTCTGCAAGCAGTTCACAGTCCGGAGTCATAATATCTTCCGTCCCTGAAAACACCAGAATTCTACCCAGATGATTCCAGTCTCCATATAGAGGTGAAACAAAGGGGTGATCCGCAGCTAGAGTACCGCAGTATCTAATACCTGTTTCTTTTAATGCTCCTGCGGGTAGATGGCGGTCTGCTTTTTTCGCAATTTTTATCATGGGGTTATCAAGTGTAATATCCAGCCAGGGCGAAATCACTGCAGTCTTAACAGGCAAAGGCAGATTCTTTCTGTCCCGAAGCTCCTGTAAAAAGGAAAGCGCCAAACCTCCTCCTGAAAAATCACCTAAAAAACAGAATTCATCTTCCGGATATTCATTAACCAGTCGGATATAAACATTTAGCAGATACTGGTGTACTGCCAAAGCTGTGTATTCCGGTGACAGCGGACAAAACGGGATGGTAACTTTCATTCTTTTTGAAATGGCAAAATACTCCGAAATTTCCAGATAACGGCGGGAAGGCTCCAGGGAATAAGCGCCGCCCGGCAGCATTAATATATGCTTCTGGCTGGTATAGCTTCCATTGATGGTAACTCCTCCGAATCCATCAACCTCCCACTCCTTCACCCTGACCTTCCTGGTAAAATGATCCCGGTTGATGACATTCCCCCCTCTTGGAGGTGCTGCAAGCTCCGCTTCCATCTTTTTTTCTGCATTAACAATTCCTGCTAAAAATTTTGTCATTTGTATTTTAAGGCTCACAGCTGTCTTTCTCCTTCCGGTTAAAGCTTATCAGGCCTTGCAGGCTCTGTCTAATTTGCGTAATTCATGAATGATAAACTGACTGACTATTATCGCTGATATAATATCTGCCATAGGTCCTGCATACAAAATTCCATCCAGACCGAAGTGAAGAGGCAGAATCAGAATCAGGGGAATTAATAATAAAAGCTGTCTAAGCATGGATAAAATAGATGCTTTTAAAGGCTGTCCGGTTGACTGGAAATAGCTTGTGCTCACAACCTGAAATCCGGCTGTAAAGATACCAAGCATGTAAATTCTTAAGCAGCGCTCAGCAAACAGGTTAAACTGAGGATCCTGGGTACCAAACAGACTTAAAATTGCTCCCGGGAAAAGCTGACAGACCAGCCAGCCGCACACTGCCACACTGGTGGATGCTGCTGCCGCAACCAGGAACGTTTTTCTCACCCGCTTCGGCTGATCTGCACCTTTATTAAACCCAAAGATTGGCTGAGATCCAATTCCGATCCCAAGGCAGACTGACACCAGAATCATTCCGATCTTATTAACAATTCCCATGGCACTGAGTGCCACATCTCCGCCTACTGCATTCTGATTACCATAATACACCAGAGAATTATTCATGACAACCTGTAATATAGTGGAAGCCACCTGGGTAATTCCGCTGGAAATACCCAGAGGAAGCGCCAGCCGGCATATATCCGGATCAACGAACATGGTTTTTTTATGAAAACGCATATTTTTGCCCTTTTTCATAAAATATACAATTAAAGTCACTGCTGAAATAATCTGGGAAGTGATAGTTGCAATGGCAGCTCCCGTAACGCCCCAGTCAAAAACAAAAATATAGATTGGATCCAGTATTGTATTTAAAAATGCTCCCACCAGCATCGCATACATTGCCAGCGCCGGACTGCCGTCAGTTCTTGCCATATTGCTCAGCACCACTGCCAGCATATTAAACGGAGTTCCGATTAAAATCACAGCAGTATACTGTCTGGCATAATCCATCGTATTCTCTGTAGCGCCAAAAAGCTTTAACATCGGATCCAGAAATAGAAAACCTGCAGCCACTACTACTGCACTTGCCGCCAGAGTTAGTACTGTAACGGTTCCGAGAGTTTTCTGTGCTTCCTCTTCTTTCTTTTCACCAAGCTTAATGGCAGCATACGCGCTTCCCCCAGCTCCCAGAAGTGTTGAGACCGCTAAAATAATCGTTACAATCGGAAACGCGATAGTGGTAGCCGCATTCCCCAGATAGCCGATTCCCTGTCCAATAAATATCTGATCTACAATGTTATAAACTGAGTTTACCAGCATAGCAACAATTGCAGGCAATGCGAACTGCATCAGCAGATGTCCAATTGGTTTGTATCCCAGGGGATTTCCCCCCTGATTTATCTTGTTGTGTTCCATAAAGTGTGTCATTCCTTTCCTTTTTGCTTCGCGTTAAAGCGGTGTGCATTGGCAGCCATACGGATCAGCAGCCGCTCTGCTTCCTGACGCTCTTCGCCTGTAAGTCCTTCTAAAATAATTTCCGCCCATTCATCCACACACTCCAGAGTCTTCTCCACGACCGGTTTTGCCAGATCAGTCAGATAGATCCGCCGGACCCTTTTATCCCCTTCTTCCATCTCGGTTCGGACATACCCCTCTTCTTCCAGCTTTTTTACTGCCCGTGTAGCGGTTGCCTTATCGTAATGACCGTTTAATGCCAGTTCATGAAGATTCATGCCTGGATTTTTAAAAATCTGCAATAAAAAAAACTGTTGTCCACAGCCTATCTGAAAAGAGGATAATCGGTTTGCATAAAACATATTATTGAGTCTTTGGATAATCGAAATATATTTCCCGATTTCCCTGTGTTTATCCAATTCATTCACCTCCTGGTGTCCAAACACGTACATGTAAAGAATCATTTCAAAAACAGCATATCACAAAATAGTTGCACTCGCAACTATTTTGTTTTAATAAATATAAAAAAATATATGGCAAAAGGACCGGCCCTGTGACCGATCCCTTTCTTATTAATAGTTACCAATTTTTATTTTTGAAAGATCTGGCAGGCTCTGGTACATGCAGCCTCTGTTGCTGCACACCCTCCCAGTGCCGTTTCTCTTAATTCAAATGGAATAGAACGGCCAACCACCATCATGGTTTCCACCATCTGGTCAAATGGAATCAGCTGTCTGATTCCGGACAGAGCCATTTCAGCACATACCAGGGCATTGGAAGCGCCTATTACATTCCGGCTCTGGCACGGACATTCCACCAGTCCGGCCACCGGATCACACACAAGTCCAAGTAAATTAACAATGGCTGCGGAAGCCGCATCCATACACTGCTGGGGTGTTCCCCCCATAATTTCAGCCGCTGCAGCTGCTGCCATGGCAGAAGCGGCTCCCACCTCAGCCTGACAGCCAGCCTGGGCGCCTGCAACGGAGGCATTCCTCATAATTAAATATCCTATGGCACTTGCTGTAAAAAGTCCGTCAATGATCTGTTCATCATCAAGAGAAAATTCTTCCTCCAGAGCCAGTAAAAGACCGGGAAGGACTCCGGAACTTCCGGCAGTGGGTGCTGCAACGATCAGGCCCATGGAAGCATTCACCTCAAGAACTGCCAGGGAATAGGTGATTGCTTTGGAAAGCATGCTTCCGCATATGGATTTTCCCTGCCGTCTTCTGTCCCTCACCTTTTTTGCCTCTCCCCCGATGAGACCGCCAATGGAAGGGACCGGCTCATCTAACGGCTTATGACAGGCCTCTTTCATGATCCGGAATGCTTCTTTCATTCGTTCCGTTATTTCCTGTGAAGTCGATCCATATTCACTGATCTCACGCTGAAGCATGATATCGGAGATCCGGCAGCTGTTCTCTTCACACAATTGCAGTAACTCTTGTCCTGAAATAAAATCCATAGCTCCTCCTAAACCTGAATCAGCATTACATCTTCAACTTTTTCATGTTCCCGCAGTTTTTCAAGAAGCTCCTGGGGGATCTCTTCATCTGATTCCACCACAGAATAGGCAGTCGCCCCCTTCTTTTCCCGGTACAGACGCATAAATGCAATGTTAACGTTTCTTTCGCTTAAGCAGGTAGCGATATAGGCCACCATTCCGGGATAGTCCAGATGCCGGATTACCAGAGTGGAGTACTCACCTGTAAAATCAACATCTACGCCGTTGATTTTGACAATTTTTACCTTACCGCCGCCTATAGACACTCCTCTTACCGACATAAACGCCCCATCGGTGCCGGTTAAATGAATCTCAACGGTGTTTGGATGAACTTCCGTTTCTTTTTCGTTGGTAACAAAGGAATAGATCAGCCCCTGTTCTTCTGCCAGCTTAAAAGAATTCTTAATTCTTAAATCGTGAGTTTCAAATCCCAGCATTCCTCCCAGCAGGGCACGGTCTGTTCCGTGCCCCTTGTAAGTCCTGGCGAAGGAACCGTATAATACGAATTCAACCTCTTTTATAGAACCAGGAAACAGTTTTTTAACCAGAAGTGCGATGGCCACGGCACCTGCCGTATGGGAGCTTGACGGTCCAACCATATTAGGACCGATCACATCAAATATACTGATTGACGGCATATCATTTGCTCCTTTCAAAGCATGCTAGTTCTTTTTCTCTTTTTTAATATACTTGCGGTAATAAGATTCTACCAGCGCACTGATTGCATTGTCACCGGATACATTGCAGGCAGTTCCAAAGCTGTCCTGTGCAATATACATTGCCTGTAAAAGGCTGGCAATATCTCCGACTGCCGGAATTCCCACAATCGGGAAAAATGGTGTGGCGGTAAAAATAGAACCGCCAGGAGCTCCCGGTGATGCCACCAGAGCAATTCCCAGCACACAGATAAATGGAAACAGTGTGAGGAAGCCATGAGGCATTCCGTAGATCAGTAATGTGGCTGTCACACAGCAGGTGATGGTAATCATGGAACCCGCCATATGAATGTTGGCACATAACGGTACAACGAAATTACGGATTTCCTCGGAAATCCCGTTGCTTTCCGCACATTTGATATTAACCGGAATGGTAGCAGCTGATGACTGGGTGCCGATCGCGGTTAAATATCCCGGAATCTGATTCTTCATCATAGTAATTGGATTGCGTTTCGTTATGGTTCCTGCAAATGTAAATGCAATCACCAGGTAAAGAAGATGGAGGATTATAACAATAAGGAATACCTTCCAAAGTACGGACATAATGGCAAACGTAGTTCCCTGATAAGTCATTTTTGCAAAAGTTCCGCAGATATACATAGGAAGCAGGGGAATGATTACACGGTTTAAAACTTTGGTAATAATCTCAGAGAGCTCTTTTACTACATTATAAAGTGCATCACCGATTTCCTTCCCTCTCATTGTACTGATTGACACGCCCAGTACAAAAGCCAATACTACCGCTGCTGTTGTTTCAAGCAGAGGTGTAATGGTCAGGGAGAAATAACCTCCTATCGCCCTGTCACTGGCAGCCGCCACTTTGGAAACAACATCCTGATTAACAAAGGTGGGGAAAAAGTTGCTGGCCACAAAATAAGCGGCACTTCCTGCTAACAGAGTAGATGCATAGGATATTGCTGCTGTAAATGCCAGCAGTTTCCCTGCTCCCTGGGACAAATCTGCAATTCCCATAGTTACAAATGCCACAACCATCAGCGGGATAATAAACATTAAAAACTGTTTAAATAAATCTGCCGCCGTAATCAAAATGGAGATTACAAAGCTTGGAGAGTAAAGTCCCAGCAGAATACCGATGATGATGGCGATGACTAATTTGGGGACAAGTCCAAGTTTCTTTTTACTTCTTTCCATTTCAATACCTCCCTTTCATTGGTGAATAAAATATTTTTTATTACTGTTCTTATCAGTGTAATTTATTTTATCATAAAATTTTTATAAATGCAATATTTTTGTGTGATTCAGCAAAAAATAAAATGTCCTGCATTATTTTTTGTTTGTTTTGACAAACAATGCAAGACATTTCACTATACCTTCAGGTCTCTGAATTAAAATTTACTCATTTCTCTTTCTCTGCTGCAGATCCGGCATTTCTGATATGCATATACACTGTATTTTTAGAAATATCCAGATACTCGGCAACCTTTACTACTGCATCCTTTAAAGTAAAAACTCCCTGCTGGCAGAGTATGTTAATGATTTCCTTATTTTTAAGAGAGGGAAGGATATGGTCATCCTCCATCACCTCGTTTCGGACTTCTGAAACCTTACTGTAAATCAGTTCATCCAGATTATTGGCAAAGGTCTCCGTTTTCATCTGGGCACGGGATGAAATCTCCGGTATGAAACCGGTAAGAATTTCTGAAAAACTGGTATTTAAATAAAAATTAATGCAAAGCAGGCCAATAATCCGGCTCTCTTCCCCCCGTACAACAATTGTGGTTGACTTTAAGGGCTCTCCCTTCTTATTCTTTGTAAAATAGGAAATGTAACCCTTTTCGCCTTCCTTTTTGATCTCCTCCAGCATTTGAAGAGCAAGATCCGTAATAGGCATACCCTCGGTACGCCCGGTATGATGACCGTTAATGATTTTAATCACGGAATGCTCTGTATCTTCCAGACTGTGAAGCACCATCTCATAACCGCTTCCCATATAATCTGCCATACCTTCCAGTAAAACCTTATAGGAATCAAGTATGATCCGGTCAATCAGAGTCAAATGTACATTATAATCTTTCATTGAAACCCTCCTCTTTTTAGCCATATGAGGAAACACCCATAATTTTTATAAAATTATATCATGCAATGAAATATTTTTCAACAGAATCACCATATTCCAGATAAAATAATGTAAAATATTGCATTAATAAAGTCCGGACCTCTCTGGTCCGGACAAAGCGTTATAAATAATTATTTACTTATACCAATTTTTGTTTCACAAAGAAAAGAAGAGAGGCAAAATCACCGGTTTCCTTAAAGAAACGGTTTCTGTTAATGGGAAGCCCTGCATACATCAGCTCACTTCCATAATATTCTCCTGTTTCCTCTTCCACTGTGACCTGATAAAGCATATCCTCACAAAGTCCTGCAAGCTTTAGCCTGAGCCATCCTGCATTAGCCGGGTTTAAGGTCTGATAGTAAGCTGCAATCGCCTGTGTCTGATCCTCTGCCACCACCATCCAAGCTGTATCATTTCCCTCAAACGGGCTTTTCAACCGGTAAAAAGTTCCCTGATGCAGAAGTCTGCGGTTCTCCTTATAGATTTCAATCTGCTTTTTTACCAGCTGTACTTCCTCTTCACTTAAGTGGTTTAAATCCAGTTCATATCCAAAGGCCCCGAAAAATGCGGCATTGCCTCTGGTTTTTAAAGGAGTAATCCGGTGAATCTGATGATTGGGAACAGCGGAAATATGAGCACCAATGCTGGATACCGGATAAACCATGCTGGTTCCATACTGGATCTTCAGCCGGTCAATAGCATCTGTGTTGTCACTGCACCAGGCCTGAGGCGCATAATAAAGCATTCCGGGATCAAATCTGGCTCCTCCGCTGGCACATGATTCAAACAGTATCTGCGGGAAATCATGAATCAGGCGGCTGTAAAGATCGTAAACTCCCAGAATGTATTTGTGCATTACCATTCCCTGTTCGTTATTAAGCGCGCCTCTTGAGAAGCATTCTGTAATATAACGGTTCATGTCCCATTTGATGTAAGATATCTTTGCTCCCTCTATCACATTTTTCAGCATCTCATAAACAGAATCCACTATTTCTTTTCTGGAGAAATCCAGTACATGCTGCTGTCTGCTGGGTGTCTCGTAACGCCCCGGAGCGGATATAATCCAGTCCGGATGTGCCTCGTAGAACCTGCTGTTTTTATTGACCATCTCCGGTTCAATCCACAAACCAAACTTAAGTCCCATGGCTTCTATCTTCTCTGATAATCCGGATATGCCTCCCGGCAGTTTTTCCTTATTTACATACCAGTCACCCAGGCTGCGGTCATCATCGCTGCGGTCGCCGAACCAGCCGTCATCTAATACAAACAGCTCCACACCCGTTTCCTTTGCTTTTCCTGCGATGGAAAGAATCTTTTCTTCATCAAAATCCATATAGGTAGCTTCCCAGTTATTTAAAAGCACTGGTCTTTCCCTGTCTCTCCAGTAACCTCTTGCGAGTCTGGTCCTGTAAAGCCTGTGAAACACCTGACTCATGTGAGACAGGCCCTGATCAGTATAGACCATAACAAGCTCCGGCGTCTGAAACGATTCTCCGGTTTTTAAAGGCCATTCAAAGGTATCCGGGTGAATTCCCATTAAAACCCTGGTCGTATCATGGGAGCAGACCTCTGCCTGTGCAAGAAAGCTGCCGCTGTAGACCAGACTGAAACCATAAGCAGTTCCGCTGCTTTCTGTAGTCGTTTTATCCGTCAATGCAACAAAGGGATTATGTTCCGCACTGCTGATGCCTCTCATGCTGTAAACAGACTGTATCCCCTGTTCCAATGGCCTCCGCTTTACATACCGTTCTCTGGACCATGCGCCGGACAGATGAATCATATCGTAATCTGATTCCGGTAAATCCACCGCTGCACTCATGGCATTAAATAGTACAATCTCTTCCTTCCCGCTGTGTTTAAAGAGGGCATTTCTTGTAATCACCGGGCTCTCCTCATATATGGTATAAGTCAGGACCAGATCTGTATCGATCAGATCATCATGCAGTCTGATCTTTAATGTAGAAGCTTCGGAATCATCCTCCGTATAGGTGGAAGGAAGCGGTTCTATAGAGGGCTTTCCTGCTAATATCATGTGATCTGCATAAGTAAAATTTGTAATCCTGCTGCCGTTTTCCTGCCTTACCAGATACGCCCCATACCGGTAATCTCCGGTTCCGTATGCCGGATATTCCTGCTTCGTATACTGCAGGCATAAATTGACGGGATTGGGACAGCTGATTGCAGCATGAGGTCGTTCCCCTGTCTCAAAAAGATACTCAAAAGACTCCCGGTCCTTAATCCGCTTCCCATAATACAAATTGCCCAGCTGACCATTTCCCATAATCTGAATGATATAACTGACGGACTGGTTATACAGATGAAACTCTTTTGCTTGTGGATGATAAATGATTGGCATAGTGTAAACTCCTTTATAATTTTCCTCCTGATGTTGCAATTCCTTCGATAAACTGTTTCTGGAAAATCAGGTATATGATAACCATGGGAATGCAGGCCAGCAGGGAAGCTGCCATAAGTTCCGGATAGTTGGTCACAAATTGTCCCTGCAGTTTTGCAAGGGCCGCAGAAAGAGGCATGGTATTTTGCTCTGTATTGACGACTAACGGCCACATCAGTTCCTTAAAAGCAAACAATGCAGTGAAGATCCCCAGTGCTACCATGGATGATTTTGTAAGCGGTGCCATGACATACAGGAATGTCTGGCCGATGTTGCAGCCATCAAGCCTGGCCGCTTCCTCCAGCGACAAGGGAAGCCCCATATACGCCTGACGGAGTAAAAAGGTTCCGAACGCAGTTACCAGTCCTGGAAAGAGAAGACCAAAGGATGAATTTAACAGTCCAAGTCTGCCGACCATTAAATACTGAGGAATAATAAATATCTGGGACGGTACCATCATCTGAAATAATACAAGGGAGAACGCAAGATTCTTTCCTTTAAAATGAAGCCTCCCAAAGGCATACCCTGCCATGGTTGCCGTTAAAACTGCACAAGCTACCCGTTCTATAATAAGAACCAGTGTATTCCAATACAGTCTCAGAAAATTCATTTTACTCATTACAGATAAAAATGCGTCCTTTTTCCATACAGAGGGAAAGATGATGAACGGGTTCATCTGAGTTGCCTCAGACGTTGTTTTAAAAGCCGTAAGAATCATCCATAAGAAAGGAACCAGCATGACGACAGAGCCGGCCGCAAGTATGAAGTACTGAAAACCTGACTTAAATTTTCTATTCTTATCCATCATTCTCCTCCTTAGCTGTAATTAACCCACTTCTTCTGGCAAAGAAGCTGGATTACCGTAATGAGCAGAATCACCAGAAGCAGCAGCATGACAATGGCGGAACCATATCCTTTGTTGCCCTCAACAAAGGAATACTTATAGAAAAGATAAACCAGAGACTGGGTTTTCACCAGTGCCGGATTTGCCTTTTCCATCATCATATAAATACTGTCAAATACCTGCATGGCTCCGATTACCCTGGTCACAGTCACGAAAAACATGGTAGGAGAAATCAACGGTAGCGTAATGTAGAAAAATTGTTTTACTCCTCCGGCTCCGTCAATTTCCGCTGCTTCATAATAATCTCCATTCC
>NZ_QOHO01000095.1 GCF_003432035.1 Lacrimispora amygdalina | reverse complement strand
AATATTATAATTTTATAATATGAAAGGAGATTGCCCATGTCCTTAAGCCACAGCATACTTGGTTTCTTATCTTACGGAAGCATGACCGGATACGATCTGGCCAAGGCTTTCGGTTCATCTGTCCGGTTTTTCTGGTACGCCCAGACCAGTCAGATCTACTTAGAGCTTAATAAACTGGAGAAAAAAGAATGTGTCACCTGTGAAATCATTATCCAGACAGAAAAACCCAGCAAAAAACTTTATTCCATAACTCCAAAAGGAAAACAGGAATTTCTCCGCTGGCTTTCCCAGGAGAATGACGAATTTTCCAAGGGAAATAAAAATGCTTTTCTAATGAAAGTCTTCTTTTCCGGCTGCCGGCCTCCCAAAGAGTCTATTGATATGCTGACTGACTTTATCCGTGACTGCAGCCATTATCAAAACGAGATGAAGCAGATCCCTGACAGCATCGGCCAGTACGGCAGTCTGGTGGAACCGGAACAAAAACTGTATTGGGAACTTTCCGCAGATTTTGGCTATAGCTATATTGAAATGTGTATAGACTGGGCCAGCAGATCTATTAAAAAACTGGAGGAGCTGACATGAATGTCCTGATCATAAACGGAAGTCCCAAAGGCGCAAAAAGCAATTCCATGAAGCTGACAGAAGCATTTATTGAAGGAATGAAAGAAACATCACCCGTTCATGCAGAAACCCTGACCGTTTCCAAACTGGACATCAGGCCGTGTATAGGCTGCTTTGGCTGCTGGAAGGCTACCCCGGGGAGGTGCTGTATGTCCGATGACATGGCGATGGTGATAGAAAAGATTTTATCCGCTGATGTTGTTATATACAGCTTTCCGCTGTATTATTTCGGACTGCCCTCCCATTTAAAGGCGCTGATAGACAGACAGCTTCCCATGGTTTTACCTTTTATGGAAAGAGAAGCTCAAAACGGCTCTCATCCTTCCCGGTATGATATGACAAACAAGCGTTATGTGCTGATCTCCACCTGCGGCTTCTATACGGCGGAAGGCAATTATGATGCCGTTGATTCACAGTTTACCCACCATCTTGGTAAAGGCAGGTACGAAACGATATACTGCGGACAGGGGGAGCTTTTTCGTGTTCCTGAATTGAGAAATCGTACAGAGGAGTATTTAATGACTGTGCGGACTGCAGGCAGAGAGTTTGCTGATGGCAGAATAACCGGTGAAACCAGAGAGCTGCTTTCTCAGCTTCTTTTTCCAAGAGACGTATTTGAACGTATGGCAGATGCCAGTTGGGGAATTGAGCCCCCAGATCAGACCCGGGTACAGGAGAAGTCCCACCCAGCCATTACATTTACCAGACAGATGGCTGCACTCTACCAGAAGAATTCCTGGAATGGGAAAGATCTTGTCTTGGAAATGTATTATACCGATGAAGATAAAACGGCACAGCTGATTATGGGAAAAGATGGCTGTGAGGTTTTAACCCGGGATTTTCAGCCCTTTACCACCAGGATTTCAACTCCTCTTTCTGTGTGGATGAGCATAGCAAAGGGAGAAATCGACGGCCAGACTGCGCTGATGAAACATCTATATCAGGTAGACGGCGATTTTCAGCTGCTGATTCACTGGGATGATTATCTGGGTTCTTCATCTAAATCCGATGTTCACCAGGCTGTTTCCAAAAAGGAAAGCAACATGACTCTTATGCTGCTCCCGTGGTTTCCTCTATGGTTTACAGGCATTTATCATCCTGCTTTGGGTGGAATTCTTTCGGTTTTAGTAAGCGCAGCCATACCTTTCTTCTTTTTCCGGTATCAGCCCACCGTATTTGACGTGTTCTCAGGATTTACGGCAGCGCTTCTTGGAATACTGGCTATAACAGGATTTCCTCCCCTGATTCTCGTGCCCGTATCCTATCTCTTGTTCGGGCTGATGTGGTCAGTAACAGTATTTTTGAAAATTCCCCTGACCGCTTACTATTCCATGAATGGATATGGAGGAGAAAACGCGTTAAAGAATCCTCTTTTTATAAAAACCAACCGGATCCTGACGGCTTGCTGGGGAATTCTATATCTGGCCACTCCTCTGTGGACTTATCTGTTTCTTATTTCAGATTTTAAAGCACCTTTAAGTATCATCAATACGATACTTCCATTTCTTCTCGGATGCTTTACCAAATGGTTCCAGAAATGGTACCCTGCCTGTTACGCAGCCAGTAAAATGCGAAAAAATTAATTGTAAAATAAATAATATTGTAATATAATACGAAAAGCAGGGAATGAAGTTCTCCCCAAGGCAAGACCTTAAACCGCTTAATTAGCTGATGACTTCTGTGATGAAAACTCGCAGACGCATCAGCTTTTTTAATCGACTGTACAGAATGGAGAAAATGTATGTTATTATCACTGGCACTTGTATTTCTTATTGGGATGACCCTGGGTTCACTTTTTGAAAAACTGAAACTTCCAAGTCTTCTGGGAATGATAGTAACCGGAATGATACTGGGTCCTTATGCCCTCCGGCTTCTTAATCCCTCCCTCTTAGGTATCTCCACGGAGCTTCGACAGGTTGCACTGATTATTATACTGACCAGAGCCGGTTTAAATCTGGATATTCAGGATTTGAAAAAAGTGGGCCGTCCGGCTGTTTTAATGTGCTTTATCCCTGCAAGCTGCGAGATTGCTGCAATGATGATATTTGCTCCGCTGTTTCTTGGTATCACACGGCTTGAAGCAGCTATTATGGGAACCGTTGTGGCCGCAGTTTCACCCGCTGTTGTTGTCCCAAGAATGCTGAAACTGATAGAAACGGGTTACGGAACTAAAAAAAGCATTCCTCAGATTATTATGGCAGGCGCTTCCGTTGATGACGTTTACGTAATCGTATTATTCACCGCATTTACCGGTCTTGCCGGCGGGAAAGCAATCACTCCGTCAGATTTTCTTACCATTCCCACCTCAATTGTGTTTGGCCTTTCAGGCGGTACCGCTGCCGGTATGCTTCTGTCCTCTATCTTTAAACGTATTCACTTAAGAGACAGCGCAAAAGTTTTACTGATCCTTTCCATCTCTTTCCTTCTTGTAACAGCGGAACATCAGATTAAGGGAAACATTGGATTTTCCGGGCTTCTTGCCGTTATGGCGCTGGGCGCTGTTCTCAGACAGAAAAAATATGAATTATCCAGACGGCTTTCCCTGAAGTTTTCCAAGCTCTGGGTTGCAGCTGAGGTTCTTCTATTTGTTCTGGTTGGAGCCACAGTCAACATTCAATACGCGCTTAAAGCCGGGTTAATGGCTGTGATTCTGATTTTCTGTGTTATTGTATTCCGGATGGCTGGTGTATTCCTCTGCCTGTTAAAAACGCCTTTAAATAAAAAAGAACGGATTTTTACTGCATTCGCATATATGCCCAAAGCAACCGTACAGGCCGCCATCGGCGGACTTCCTCTGGCCATGGGACTTTCCTGCGGTGATATTGTTTTAACCGTAGCCGTATTATCCATTTTGGTCACGGCTCCCCTTGGTGCCTTTCTCATAGACCGGACTTATAAAATTCTGCTGGAGAAAAATTAATAATAACAAATGCTGCGTTTAAGAACCGGATATTTTTCCGTTATTAAACGCAGCATTTTTAAACACAGGCTAAAGAAATTCCTTCAGCCGTTCCACATTATTTTCTTCAAATTTTAATAGCCGCTTCATCAATTCCACAATCTCGTTTTCAGCTTCTCCCTCATACTGCCTGATCCGCTTAATACAGTCAATAATTCCCCGGACACTGCCAAGTATCAGCATTTCTGCCATATGGGAAGCACTTTTGTCAACCATTGTCTTCATATCAATGGCAAAGTAGGTCATCACTTTCTGAATTTGCCCTATTTCTTTTTCCCTGCACCCATTTTTGTTTAACAGTTCCTTTGCTTCCTCATGAATTCCTGTATATTCCTTCAGCTGCGCGTGTAGCTGCTTTTTGAAGGCCTCATTATCTGTCATTGGTAAAAGTTGGTGTAATGTTTCCACTCCCATCTGGGAATTCTGATAAATGAAATTAAGTAATTCTGCATCACCGCTCATACCTGCACCTCTTTTCTTTTTGATTAGTATGAGACAAAAAAGAAGAATTTATGACAGGAGGAAACAATGAACCAAAAACCGTTATTTTTCACTGACAAGAATCGAAATATCATTCTGGAAGCAATCCTTGGAACTCCCAATGCAGCCATTCCGGACAGCCTGAAGCCATTTGAGGTCCTGGAACCCAACACTTCCGATGCAGCATCAGAAAAGCACGCCCCTGTACTGGAAACCAATGATCTTCATGTTACCGTCAGGGTAGGCAGCGTACTACACCCTATGTCAGAGGAACACAGCATTAACTGGATTATGCTTGAGACAAAAGCAGGCTGTACCATGCGAATCCATTTTACTCCCGGTTGTGAACCTGTGGCTCACTTCACATTAGAGGAGGGAGATTCTCCCAAAGCTGCTTATGCATTCTGCAATCTTCACGGTTTCTGGAAGACAGAGGCGTAGCAAAGACAAATGAAAAACAGATTGATTCAGACTTATATCTGATCTGAACCAATCTGTTTATCTTGTTCATTTACCCGAAAATGCGATACCTCGGTCTGCAGTGCCTGTGCCTGTCCTGCCAGCCATTTACTGGAATCGGAGCTTTCTCTTGCTGTCTCCATATTTGACTGTACTACTTCTGACACCGTTAAAAGGCTTTGATTGATCTGCTCCATCACCTGCACCTGATCCATGGATGAAACTTCTATTTGTCTGATTACTTCTTCTGTCATTCCCGCCTGTCCTGCAATTTCCTTTAATATCCTATCGGTATTTTCCGCCAGGCTCCTGCCTTTTGAAACTGCATTTACCGACTGTTCCACAAGCCCCTTGGTTTCTTTTGCCGCATCTGCAGATTTCGCAGCCAGATTACGGACCTCATCAGCAACGACTCCAAACCCTTTTCCTGCAGCTCCTGCACGTCCCGCTTCCACAGCAGCATTTAAAGCGAGTATATTGGTCTGGAAGGCGATATCTTCAATCAATTTTGTAATACCGTTTATTTTTCTGGAAGTTAAATCCACCTCTTCCATCGCCTGATTTAAGCTGTGCATATGTAAATTTCCTTCGTCTACCTTTTTGCCTGATTCCGTTACATAAACGGAAGCTTTCTTCACATATTCTGCATTTTTAACTGACTGCTGGAATACACCGGTCATTGCACTTTGCAGTTCTTCTATGGCTCCAGACTGCTCAGCAGACCGTTTTGCAAGTTCCTGGGCCCCATTCCATACCTGCCCGGATCCTTCCGTCACCTCATCTGCTGACGCCTTAATACGCAGTAGTGTCTCTCTGAGACGAAAAGCGATTGCTTCCATGGAAGTCCGGATTCCGTTAAATTCTCCTGGATACTGGCAGCCGCTTTCTGCCTGCAGATTCCCGCTGGATATTTCATGAAGAAACCGGGATATATCTGAGATAATGTCTTTATATTTTCCTGCCATTTCATTGACTTTCTGCACGATCTGACCGATTTCGTCACTCCTCTTAACAGACAGTTCCAGGTTTAAGTCTCCGCCTGAAAGCCGTTCAATGGCCTCTGCCGCCTGCCCGATCGGTTTTGTAATACGGTTTGCAATGTGAAGCATGGCCAGTCCCGCAAGTATCATGGAAACAATCCCGAGAAGCAGAGATCCCAGCATGGAGACTGTTACTCCTGACATAAACTCAGACTCCATGGCAGTAACATTAACAGACCAGCCATTGGTATCTGCTATAGGAGTGTATGCCCCGATCTTTTTCTCACCTTTTACCCGAAAAAACCGAAAGCCGGCATCCCCGTTTATCATGGAACGCTCCAGACTGGCTGCCTCCCCATATGCTCCCGGGTCTTTCTTCGCATCCTCGATATCATTTTGACCGGCTAAAACAAGAGAGAAATCTTCATGAGCCATTTTCCTTCCATTCCGGTTTATCATATAAGTAATTCCCGTATCACCAAGCTTGGTATCCTTTATAATCTCTTCAAATACGGAGTAAGGAAACTCAAGCACTACCACAATATCTCCGTAGGGATAGATATACTCATAGGATACATTTCCTTCCTTTACAATCGGATCCGATAATGAAGCCGTTCCTTCTTTTGCCTGTAAAAAAGCCGGATCCTGATTGTAGGAATCTCCATTTACGATAGAAACTCCGTCCTTTGAAAGAATGTCAATCTTATTGAGACCATACTGGGAGCTTGACATATTTAAAAATAACGCGATATTCCCTTCCCGTGCCGCATTTCCTATCTGATAAAGTGCAATGGATTCTGCAATTACTGAATACTCTTTTAACTGCTGGGTAATCTTTTCCGACACCAGTTCTGATGTTTCTTTCAGACATTTGTTTAAAGTTCTGCGGTTTAAATCGTAAGAAAGATATACAGAACCCGCTGATAAAATAAATACAATACAGATAATACACCCCATGGTAAACAAGATCAGTTCTCTTTTTATTCCTGTCTGGCGTCTCTTCATTCCTGCTGTCCTCCGATATAAACGTGTGACTCTATTCCATTATGGAACGAGACAGGATCATTATAACGGATAATATTCTGAAAAGTATAGATGATTTACTTATATTTTACAATTTTTACCAAATGCTTACACAATTTCACCAGGACAACCCCAATTCAATATCAGTTTCCGGAACGTTTGCGTGTTGACTATGCCGCAGTAACATCTTTATAACTCATCCAAATAATTGCTGCTGCTGTTGAAAATGCAAGATAGAACACACATCCTGCCAGAAACTGTCCCAGACTGCACGCCATCGGACCTCCCGGGCGGTTAGCCCTCATTCCCAGGCTCATCAGCGTATACGGATAAAACGCCCCCAGACCTTTGGAAAGTGCTCCGATTCCCAGGACTCCACCTGCCATTGCAATTCCTACCGGCACAGAAAAGCTGCGGATGATCAGGGAAAAGCAAAGCTGGACTCCGCATATGACAATTCCTCCCATTGTTCCATAAACCAGCCATTCTAAAAGCTCCGGAGGAACCGGGCCGGAAAGTCCCGATAATATCCCGGAAATAATAAACAATACACCTATCCAGATCTGAGTCAGTATTACCATGAAAGATGCCATGATGAGCTTTGACAGATATAAATGCAGCACAGGCACTGGCAGTGTCATTACACAATTCCAGTTATGGTTGGTGTGCTCCAGACGGAAAAGATAAGAACAATATACGCCAATCGTCGCAGGCAAAAAGAAATAGCAGGTAAACAGAGTGTGCTGAGTCCAAAGGCTGTACCATTCATCCTGCAGTATTTCAGTATTCTGAAGATAATTAAATGTCCCCATAAAAGCAGGTAGTACAGGCAGAAGGAAGAAGGCCAGCCAGACGGGACTGTGTCTCAACTTCATCCGTTCCCCCCGAAGTACGTTCCATAACATAAGCTTACCGCTCCTTTCTTGTAAAACACCATCGTCCAGTTAAATAGATGGCAGCAAACACTCCCGCGAGCAGCAGATAACTGCTCCGGTCAACAAGAATATACTGCATATCTGCAAGTTTAGTCTCACTGTCCCAATTCATCTCTACCTGTGTCAGAACTCCGTAATAACTCCATAAGACTCCTTTTTGAACGCCCGCCGGCAGAAACAGACTGAAAAGTCCCCCGAAGCTCCCTGTAATTCCAATGACCAAAGGAACCATCTGATTGGAAAATAACAGAGAGAATACCTGCTGAAAAGCCAAAATGGTTACAGTGACGGAAGTTGTAGTGATCATATAGCCAAAAATGCGGCCAGGCGGAAACGGCTCGGTAAAGCCTGCTGCTTTTCCCAGAATAATAATAAGAATAGTCTGGGCAGCCGCAGCAGCGGCCATGTGCAGCGAGGCACAGATAAACTTTGCATCAAATAAAGCACCTGCAGGCATGGCTGTTAAAAGAAGCTTAAAGGTCTGCCCTTTATGTTCCAGATCACAGACTCTTGAGGCTGTGACTGCTGCTATCACTGGCATCATGATGGTATTGAGCACAGTAAAATGATACAGGCACTGCATATAACCCTGGGACAGTTCTTTTACACTCATATCCCGAAATGCCCACATTCCCCACAGGCACTGTACTCCAAGCAATGCTGCGATTGTAACCCAGATCTTTCTCTTTCGTATTTTATAAAATTCAAGAAAAACTGCTTTCATCAAAGATTCACCGCCATTCCTGTTAATTCCAAAAATATATCCTCCAAAGTTTTTTTCCGTTCCTCAATACGGACAACACCAATATCTTCTTTTAAAAACTGCAGAAAATGCCCGGCCAGCTGGCGATCGGAAAGTTTGGGGATCAGTAAGCATCCCCCTTCTTCCTGGCAGGAAACCCCCTGGCTGCTTAACACTCTGCGTGCTGCCTGATTATTCAGAGTACGTATTGCAATACAGCTTTCACTTCTGTCATGAAGAACAGACAGCCTGTCCTGAAAAACCAGTTCTCCTTTGCTGATGACACCAATGTGACCCGCCATCTGATCAATTTCACTTAATAAGTGACTGGATACCATGACTGTAATACCAAATGAGTGAGGCAGCGAACAAATCAGTTCCCGTATTTCCTGAATTCCGGCAGGATCAAGTCCATTAATCGGCTCATCTAAAACAAGGAGTCTCGGATTTCCCAGCAATGCCCCGGCAAGTCCCAGCCTTTGCTTCATTCCCAGAGAATATTGACCTGCCTTTTTATTTTTCTGGTCTTCCAGTCGGACAAGCTTTAAAACCCGGTCGATTTCATTGTCCGGAAGTTCCTTTAAGGTACTGATTATTTTTAAATTTTCTTTCCCTGTAAGATGGGCATAAAAGCTTGGTGATTCAATGAGAGAACCCGTTTCCTTTAAAATAGCAAGACGGTTTTTCCTGTTTACCTGTTTATCAAATACAGTAATGGTCCCGCAGGTGGGTCTTGCAAGTCCCAGTAGCATCTTCATGGTGGTTGATTTTCCTGCGCCATTTGGGCCAAGAAATCCGTAAATTACCCCTTCCGGCACTGCAAGGTCTAAGTCCTTTACTCCCATGGAAGCTCCATATTGTTTGCAAAGTCCACTGGTGGTAATCAAATTTGCCATAATATTAATCTCCTTTGCTTATTATGGTTTCAGTCTAACAGGACTGCCTTACATCAGCCTGTAAGCCACCTTACATTTACCTTAAACATTTACTTTTTCGTTCAAATTTTCAGTATTTCGGTTATAATGGTAACAAAACAGAAGGAAAGGACCAAACGCCATGAATGATATTTTTGACTGCAGACTCCTGCTTGTCGATGATGAACCGGAGCTTCGCAGAATGGTCGGCAATATATTAAAGCAAAGCGGTTTTAAAAAAATCACTTTTGCAGAAAACTGCAGCCAGGCACGGTTACTGTTTACATCAGAAAAACCGGATGGTGTAATACTGGACGTTTCCCTGCCTGACGGTGACGGATTTACCCTGATGAGGGAATTCCGTTCCTTATCATCAGCTCCTGTTCTATTTCTTTCTGCCAGAGACGAAGACGAGAACCGCCTTTTAGGACTGGGACTTGGTGCAGATGATTACATTACGAAACCATTTCTTCCAAGAGAACTGAGCCTGCGCCTTCACGCCGTGTTAAACCGCACCTATTTCCCGGCAGTTTTAAACCGGAAAGAAAAACCTGTCTTTCATCTGGGAAATACAAAGATAGATTTTAACAGCGGCACAATCTCATCAGATAAAGGGACCTTTACCCTCACAGCCAAGGAATATGCACTTCTTGAAAAGCTGTATGATAACAGAGAAAAGATCGTAACCGGAGACAGTCTCTGCCTCGCAGCATGGGGAGACCCTCTCTACGGATACGAGAACACACTGATGGTCCACATACGGCGATTACGGGAAAAAATAGAGCCGGAACCTTCCGACCCTGAATTTCTGATAACAGTCCGGGGACTGGGCTATAAACTGGCGGGGGTGACATTACCTTGAAAAGCATGATGAAAATCTTAAGCAGATATGTAATTTCTGCCGCAGCTGCAGCAATTCTCCTTCTTATCATTAATTTCACCGCTCTGGCTGTATGGCTGTTTCAGTCAGCCAGGGAATACGGAAGAAACTACACAGTCAATCAGATGGCTGAAGGACTTGATGTATCTGATGGAGAATATTCAATTTCTGATTCTATTGCCGCAGAACTGGATCAGAATCAGCTATGGGCTATGCTGATAGACGAGAAAGGCACTGTCATATGGAGCCGAAATCTCCCATCGGATGTGCCCCTGTCCTATACGCTTACTGATGTGGCAGGATTATCCCGCTGGTATTTAAAGGATTATCCGGTAAAGGTCTGGCAGCACAGGGACGGACTTTTTGTAGTTGGAAATCCGAAAAACAGCATGTGGAAGATTGGTATAGAGTTTCCCATGAAAACAATGGACAACTCCCGGTTCTGGATACCCATGTTTGTAATTTTAAATCTTGTCACTGCTGTAATACTTGCCCTGCTCTCTGGTCTCCGGCTGTTTGTCTCCTTAAAAAAACTGACCATCGGGATTGAAAATTTAGCACAGATGAAACCGGTATCAATGCCGGCTCAGGGTATTCTGGGAGATCTGGCTTCCGGAATCAACCATGCTTCGTCCCAGCTGATCCGCCAGGAGGCTGCTTTAAATAAACGGGATAATGCACGCACAACCTGGATTGCGGGAATTTCCCACGACATTCGCACACCGCTCTCCGTAATAATGGGATATGCCGGTCAGATGGAGGAAGACAAAACCCTTACCAGAGAGCAGCAGGAACTTGCTGTCATTATCCGCAGCCAGTGTCAGAAAATCAAAGCATTAATCAATGATTTAAACCTGGCTTCCAAACTTGAATATGACATGCAGCCCATACGAAGAGAAGAATTTAACCCCGCTCCCTTAATCCGCAGTATTGCAGCTGATCTTTTAAACAGCAGCATTTCAGAAAAATATACTTTAAATATTTCCATAGACGAGGATGCACAGAACATGATCTTAACCGGCGACAGCCAGCTGATCAGACGGGCCATTACTAATTTAATATTAAACAGCATGGGGCATAACCCAGACGGCTGTGATATTAAAATCCAGCTGTCCGGAAATTCCGGAACCACTCTACTGTCTGTTACAGATAATGGGACCGGTTTTCCCGCAGAGATACTGAAACGGCTTAACCAGCCATTGGAGCCAATGGAGCTTGATAATCACGGGCTTGGACTCACCATTGTCCGGCAGATCATGAGTGTTCACGGCGGCACAGCTTCTTTTTCCAACCTTACCGGCGGGGGGTGCCGTGTTATTCTTACTCTGCCTGGCGGCACGTAATAAATTTCTGCAAATGAAATCAAAAATCATTGCCTGATATCAATGTATTTAAAAACTGGTCAAATATCCGATAAAATTCTTCTTTCTCTGCCAAATGAACATTGTGATTTGTATTGCTCATGGTATAAACAGTTGCATCCTTTAAGCATGCTTCCATATCCAGTAAATCCTGCTTTGTTACCGATTCTTCTCCTGCCGACTTTATAAGAAGAGTTTTGCAGGATATTTGAGGAAGCAGATCCAGCCAATCATATTCATTTGCCCTGTATGCCCCTAATGCCTGCTTTGAAAATAAAAAGCGGTATCCGGATTCATCTTCATATAAACTGTTGACGAAATACTCAGTTTCCAGTTCAGAGCCCGATGCCCTCTTTATACACTCCAAAGCTTCTCTTCTCGTGTCAAAAACCTCATTCCATTCTTTTGTAAAGGCATCGTATTCTTTTACCTGACTTGACAGAACCGGGATATGTCTTTTTGGTCCTTTTGCTGTTTTGTCGAGAATGGCTGCTGCCCGGATTTTATCAGGATATTTAGAAGCAATATAACCCACTATCCCTCCCCCCATGGAATGTCCAACAAGAATTGCCTGTTTTATTCCAAGCCTGTCCATCAGTTCCACCACATCTTCTCCCATCTCCTCATACGTGTAATACCCATCTGGTTTACTGCTTCGTCCATGTCCTCTTAAATCCGGTGCAATCACTCTGTATTTATCTGCGTAATGACTGAAAAAATCACTCCACGTTTCCGCTCTGCCATACATTCCATGAAGACAGATCATCACTGGTTTTTCTCCCTTCGTATCGTAGTAAAATAAATCCACTTTGCTTAAACCGGCTGTTTCCCTATAAATTTTTCCCATGATTTTTTCTCCTTTTTAATTAGTTTTATATAAAACTATTATGATGTAAAATATGATTCTTCGTAAATAATCCTGCTAAAACCATATTCTTTTTAAATATTTTTAAATATTATTAAAATTCTGGTTTATTTTATCCAGAGTCTGCATTAAGGCTTCCCGATCCTCTTTTGGGATATTCTGATAGACAGTATCAAACAAATTCTTTGAAATATCCTCAAACATGGGTTTTAAATCCGCTCCCTTTTGTGTAAGGGAAAGGTAGGTGATCCTGTTGTCTGCAGTATCCCGTTCTTTTTTAATATACCCAAGCCGGACCAGCTTCTCCACAAGTACGGTCACTGTGGATTTGTCTTTTTTAATCGAATCTGCCAGATCCTTCATCGTAATCCTTTCCATCTTGAGCAATGTGAAAATGATATCTCCATGAGAAGGTGCCAGTTCATATATTCCGTAATCTTCCATTTTTTTAATAATAAATTTATTAGCTTGTGTCCTGATTTTTGACAATACCGAAATAATATCTTGTTCTCTCATAGTTATATAATAGTTTTATATAAAATCATTGTCAAGTGAATTTTTCATAAAAAAAGCTGCTGTACCCAAAAGTACAACAGCCTTTTTCATATGCCGGCGACCGGAATCGAACCGGTACGGGAGGTAAGTCCCGCAGGATTTTAAGTCCTGTGCGTCTGCCAGTTCCGCCACGCCGGCAACAAATGCCGCCAATGCCTTAGCACTGAACAACATATCGATTATACAAAAAGTCACCTTTCTTGTCAACCATTTTCAACTGAATTTTACGTTGAAAAAAATAAATTATTATTATCAATAATAGTAATTGTTTTTATTTTAACGATATGTTATAATAAAAAAAAACCACTGAAGGAGGGTATTTTATGGAACGTATCGTAGTAATCGGAGCAAATCATGCAGGCACTGCTGCAATTAACACAATCTTAGACAATTATAAAGATAAAGAGGTAATTATATTTGATTCCAATAATAACATCAGTTTTTTAGGGTGCGGTATGGCTTTATGGATCGGCAACCAGATCACATCACCCGACGGACTGTTTTACTGCAGCAAAGAGATCTTTGAGCAAAAAGGGGCAAAGGTTTATTTAGAGACCATCGTATATCATGTTGATTTTGAGAAAAAGCTGGTATTCGCCACAGGAAAAGACGGACAGAGCTATCAGCAGCCTTATGACAAGCTGATTATTGCGTCCGGATCTCTTCCCATTTCACCTAACATTGAAGGCACAGATCTTGCCAATGTTCAATTTGTTAAATTATACCAGAATGCAAAGGAAGTCATAGATAAGCTTCATGAATCCATGATCCGAAATGTTGTGGTAGTTGGTGCGGGATACATCGGTGTGGAACTGGCAGAGGCATTTATCCGGATCGGCAAGAAGGTCACCCTGATCGACAATATGAGCACCTGCCTTTCCGGCTATTATGACCGTGAATTTACAGATATTATGTCCAAAAATTTAGAGAGCCATGGAATTAAGCTGGCCTATGAAGAAATGGTAACCAGCCTTAAGGGAAGCGGAAAAGTGGAAAAAGTCATAACTGATAAGAATGAATATGCGGCAGACATGGTAGTTCTTGGGATTGGTTTTAAGCCTAACAGCCAGCTGGGCAAAGATACTCTTAAGCTGTTTAAGAACGGAGCCTATCTGGTTAACAGGCATCAGGAGACAAGCATACCTGATGTTTATGCCATCGGAGACTGCGCCACTGTATTCGATAATTCCATTCAGGACACCAATTATATCGCTCTGGCCACCAATGCGGTCCGTTCCGGAATTGTAGCTGCTCATAATGCCTGCGGCACTCCTCTTGAATCCATCGGTGTTCAGGGATCCAATGGTATCTGCATCTGGAATCTTAAGATGGTATCTACCGGTATTACTCTGGAAAAAGCAAAAAAACTTGGCTATGATGCAGCTGCTGCCGATTATGAGGATACTCAGAAGCCGGCATTTATACAACATGACAATTATGATGTCAAGATCCGGATTGTATATGATAAAAAGACGCGAATCATCTTAGGCGCCCAGATGTGTTCCGAATACGATATCTCAATGGCAATTCACATGTTCTCTCTTGCCATTCAGGAGCAGGTGACGATTGACCGTTTAAAACTGACAGATATCTTTTTCCTTCCGCATTTTAATAAACCATATAATTACTTTACCATGGCAGCGCTTCAGGCAGAGTAAACGTTCATAGTATCTGGTTAGGAATGGGCAAAAAACAAAAATAAAGAAAAAATCGGTGTGTTCCAGTGAACACACCGATTTTTTCTTATATCACTTCCGCTACTGAAGTGGGTGGAGAAGGATTCGAACCTTCGAAATCGTCGATAACAGATTTACAGTCTGCCCCCTTTGGCCACTCGGGAATCCACCCATGCTTTATTAACAAGCGAGTGTTATTTTATCACAGAGAATAAAAAAAATCAAGGCATTTTTAAAAATTACATCAAAAAATGTACAACTTTTACTCTCTGTCGCCCACCAGTAAAACAGAACTCAACGGAGGCATTAATACTCTCACACTGCCCTGTTCAACCGCAAAAGTAATTTTCCCTACATTATAGCCGCTCTCATAAGTCAGCATAACCCTGGACATGGTCTCTCCATCCTTCATGCCCAGCTGCCAGACCGGAATTAAAATATCCTGCTCTGCTGTATGGTTGCTGACTGCAACTGCACAAATGCTGTCATTTATAAAACGACCGTATGCAATCAGATGATCCCCTGCCAGAAGAGGCTTTAATGAACCAAGGCACAGTGCCGGAATGGTCCGGTGCAGCTCAGTCATATATCTGTGAAACTCAATCAGTTCCAGATTCTCATTTCCCCATGGATAAGTTCTTCGATTATCCGGATCAGTCCAGCCGCAGACTCCTGCCTCATCCCCATAATAAATGGTGGGAGCTCCGGGCCATGTCATCTGGATCATTACACCTTCACGGAATATGCCATAACTGATCCCTTCTGAGGCCGCTGACGGTCCCTCTGTTGAAGTACGGCCTGTCTTCATACTGGTTCTTGTAAGAAACCGGGAATGATCATGGTTTGAAAGCTGATTCATAGCTGTTAAAACTGATCCCGTCATCATACGGCTCATATGGTAATTCATAGAGCGAAAGAAGGTCTCACCGTCCCCGAAAAGCCTTAGATTTTTTTCATCACTATGTTTTTCCATACCGGTTAAAAACCAGGAAACGGGCTCCATGAATGCGTCATAATTCATGACTGTATCCCATTCATCCCCCTGCAGCCAGGCAGATGGATCTCCATAATGCTCCGCAAGTACGATAGCATTGGGATTCGCAGCCTTTACCGCTTTTCTGAAATCCTTCCAGAACTTATGGTTAAACTGGCTGCTGTGGCCTAAATCCGCCGCCACATCAAGCCGCCATCCATCGGCGTTATAAGGCTCGGAAACCCACTTGGCGGCAATATCCAGGATATACCGGCAAAGAGTCTCAGAACCCTCATAATTAAGCTTCGGTAAAGTAGCATGCCCCCACCAGCCATCGTAAGAATCATTGTACGGCCACTGTCCATTAAAAAATTTAAAAAATGACTGGTAAGGGCTGTTCTCTGATTCAAATGCTCCCGGCTCATACTTTCCTGATAATTCATAAATCCGTTCTCCGTCAAGCCATTTGTGGAAGGAACCGCAGTGATTGAATACGCCGTCAAGAATCACCTTCATACCACGTTTGTGGATTTCCTCCATAAATCTGGCAAAAAACTCATTGCTGGCTTTTAAGTTCTCCTGATCAGTCGTACGGATCATATATCTGGTAGCCCCACGGTTATCGGAAGCCTCCCCTGTCAAGGTCTCCCCGCCGTCTTTCACTATTACGCCGTAATGAGGATCTATATAATCATAATCCTGGCAATCGTACTTGTGATTTGACGGTGAAACAAATATGGGATTTAAATAAATCACTTCTACGCCCAGATTTTCAAGATAGTCAAGTTTATCCCAAACTCCCTGTAAATCTCCGCCATAGAAACTGCCCACATCAAACTGGTCCGGGTATTTATCCCAGTCATCCACTGCCATAACTCTCCGGCCTATGTACAGATATTCATCACCAACTACATCATTGGAGGGATCTCCGTTACAAAAACGGTCCACGAAAATCTGATACATAACCGCACCCTTTGCCCAGTTTGGCGTAGAAAATCCCGGCACAATGGTAAACCATCCTGCATCCGGATACTGCCCCACAGGACCCAGACGGCTGTAATAGCAGATCTCATCTCCCTTTCTTACTGAAAAGCAATACTTTATTGGAATGCTTCCTGTCTTAAGCCTGTATTCGTAATAATCAAATAAATTGTCTGTATCTGTTTTAATCATGGCAGACCCCAAAGAACTGCCAGCTTCGATGTAGCTTACAACATCCGCATTATTTGCTGCTGTCCGGAAAAGAAGAACCACTTCGTCCCCTTCTTCAGGCTCCGAAGGAAACCGGAAGCTGTCAGTTTCATCGGTGAATAATGCATCTTTATTTAACGCCTCTGTCTGGAAGCACATATGTTCTTCATTTCCTTTCACGTCTACTCTATTACTATTTTATCTGATTGAATTCAAATATACAACCCCGCCTTTTCTAAATTGGGCATAAAAAACGGTCAGCGGGGTAGCTGACCGTTTTTCGGAGAAGGTATTTCGTTTCTTATGGGGTGTAGCAAAAACTATATAATGTATTGGGGGGGTTTACGTTTATTAATATACCACGCCTGAGAAAATAAGTGTGCACAAACATGTTTTTTTTATAACTGTTTTTTTATGCATTTTTTCTCCGGTCACTCACAGGCAACAAAAAAGCGCAGATACACCGGTAAAAACTTAGATATTTTACCGAATATCTGCACTTTCATCACAAATCAGAGTTTCTATATCAGACTTCTGCTTCAGCAGGAAACAGGCTTTCAAATTCTTTCTGGCCTATCTTTTCTTTTTCCATAAGCAATTTACAGCAGGCATGAAGAACATCTTCATGTTTTAAAATGATTTCCTTGGCCTTTATATAGCATTCATCAATGATTCGCTTCACTTCATTGTCTATGGTGTTGGCTACCTGGCCTCCGTAATTCTTGGTATGGGCCAGATCTCTTCCGATGAATACCTCATCACCGTCATTATCATAATTGATCATGCCCACCTGATCAGACATACCGTACTGGGTTACCATGGCTCTGGCAAGAGCCGTTGCCTGCTTGATATCCTGGGAAGCACCTGTAGTAATATCGCCGAAAATAATCTCTTCTGCAATCCGCCCCCCCAGATCTACCATAATATCCTGCAGCATCTTTCCTTTTGTGTTAAACATATGATCACTTTCCGGAAGAGGCATGGTATATCCGGCAGCACTGACTCCTGTAGGAATAATGGATATGGTATGAACCGGCCCTTCATCAGGAAGCAGATGGAAAAGGATCGCATGCCCTGCTTCGTGGTAGGCTGTGATCTTCTTCTCTTTTTCCGTAATAACCTTGCTTTTCTTTTCCGCACCAATTCCCACCTTTACAAAGGCTTTATCTATGTCAGACTGATTAATATACTTCTTACTGTGTCTTGCTGCATAAATAGCGGCTTCATTCATCAGGTTCTCTAAATCAGCCCCTGTAAAACCGGCTGTGGTCTGAGCAATTCTTCTTAAATCCACATCTTCTGCAAGAGGTTTTTCCTTGGAATGTACTACTAAGATTTCTTCTCTTCCCTTTACATCCGGTCTCCCTACGCTGACTTTACGGTCGAAGCGTCCTGGTCTTAGAATGGCCGGGTCCAGAATATCCACACGGTTGGTTGCTGCCATTACAATGATTCCTTCATTGATTCCAAAACCGTCCATCTCAACGAGAAGCTGGTTTAATGTCTGCTCCCTTTCATCATGGCCTCCGCCCATTCCGGTACCTCTGCGTCTTGCAACCGCGTCAATCTCATCGATGAAAATAATACAGGGAGCATGCTTTTTGCCCTCTTCAAACAAATCTCTCACACGGGAAGCACCCACACCGACAAACATCTCTACGAAATCCGAACCGGAAATCGAGAAAAACGGAACGCCCGCTTCTCCGGCTACTGCCTTTGCAAGAAGTGTCTTTCCTGTTCCGGGAGGTCCCACCAGAAGAATGCCCTTGGGAATGCGGGCTCCGACACCGGTATATTTCGAAGGATTCTTTAAGAAGTCCACAACTTCCTCCAGCTCCTCTTTTTCCTCTTCAAGTCCGGCTACCTTGCTGAAGTTTATTTTATTGGCATCTTTGGCAAGATGAGCCCGGCTCCTCCCAAAATTCATCATCTTGGCATTGGCGCTGCCGGCCCCAGCTCTGGCATTCATTAACATAAACAGAAAAACCAGGGCTACTGCTGTTAAAATAATGGGAAGGGTTATGACAAGAAACAGATTCTCTTTCTGGACTGCATCCACGGTATAGGTAATTCCATTCCGGTCCAGAAGATCCTGAATCTCAATCACATTGGATACATTGGCCTGTTTTGATGAACCATCAGCCATTGTCATCTCGATTCTGCCTGTTGGGGGCGGATCGTTCTGTCTGACTGTCGCTGAGGTTATGGTCCCATTGTCAATCGCCTGCATAAGTTCCTGGTTTGTTATGATTCCGCTCTTTTGGGGCAGTCTGCTGGCAAATAAAAGCATAATAGCCAGAAGGAGCAGAAATCCCAAGCCTTTAAATGGTTGCTGTTGTTTCAACATGCTGCCTCCTTATTGCTGTTCTATCACTCCAATATATGGCAAATTCCTGTATATCTGATCGTAGTCAAGACCATAACCGATAATAAATTCATCCGGCACGGTAAAGCAGGTATACTTCACTTCAACCTGTTTCTTTACGCGGCGTTCCGGCTTATCAAGCAGGGTACATAACTCAACACTGTTTGGATTTCTCTGTTTCAACACCTCGATTAAGTAAGAAAGAGTATTGCCGGAATCAATGATATCCTCCACAATCAATACATCCTTTCCTTCAATCGGGTCATCCAGATCCTTGATGATTTTCACAATTCCGCTTGATACGGTTCCGGATCCATAGCTGGAAACAGACATGAAGTCCATGGTTAACGGCAGACTGATCCGCTTTGCCAGCTCGCAGGTAAAGAAAACGCCTCCCTTTAAAATGCAAATCAGGTGAAGAGGTTTTCCCTCATAATCCCTGCTGATTTCTTCCGCTACTTCCTTAATTCTTGTTGCTATCTCTTCCTCTGATAACATCACACGTATCTTGTCATCCATTAACTTTTCCTCCGTCTAGCTGCATTTGTATTACTGTATGGGTATCATCTGTTATCTTATAGTATTCACTGATCCGGTATCCGATTACCCATAGGACATGGGAACCTTCCGCAACAAGAGGAATTTTTCCACGTTCTTCTCTGGGAACCTTGGCATCGATCAGATAGGACTTTAAAGTCTTTCTTCCGCCTCCGGCCAGTGTCATGTAATCTCCGGTTTCCCGATACCTCACAGAAAGTGCACATTTGATTTTATCATAATCAAACCATTTCGTATACCCGTTTTTGGGAATTTCCATGCCTTTTTTGTAGGAAAAAACAGAAAAATCCACATTTGGGAGACAAACATCCAGGTGGTTATCCACCAGATCTTCGACATTTTTCTTTTTTATCCACATTTCCTTTCCGGTTCTGGCTGCAATCAGTCCTCCGGGAAGGTCGATCTGCCTGTCTGCAGGGCCAAAAAGAAGCGCTGCCGCGCTTTCCACATGAATCATGGTAATGTCTTTCATGGACTGATTGACGTTGTTAATCATCTGCCGGATTACATAAGTCCTTATTATGTCATCCTCTGCCAGTAGTATTTCAGTACCAATTCCGCACTGAAAAACGGACCCGGATTCTTCTTTTTTCCATACTCCGTGCTTCTTTAAAAGGCTGCCTGCCTGTTTTTCCAGGTAAGCATCTGCTTTTGCTGCCATCATCCCGGCATGGACAATATTCTCTCCAGCCCTTGCATTTAACTGTTCTTTCACCTGTGGAATGATCACTCTTCTGATCCGGTTTCTGGCATATTCGATTCCGCTGTTGGTGGAATCCTCACAATAAGATATCCCTTTTTCCCTGAGATATGCAAGAATATCCTCTCTCCCGACACATAAAAGAGGGCGCACAATATTCTCTCTTAAAGGGCGCATTCCGCCCAGTCCTTTTAATCCGGTTCCCCGGAACAGATTATACAGTATGGTCTCTGCCTGGTCATCACCATGATGAGCTACTGCAATCTTTGTTCCCTCAAACCGCTGCCTTTCTTCTTCAAAAATCTCATATCTTAAATGCCTCCCTGCTTCTTCCACAGACATTCCATGCTCTTTTGCATAGCCTGCAGCATCTACATAAACACAGGAAAAGGGCACCCCCAGTTTTTCTGAGAGTTCCCCGGCATAATTACTGTCTCTGTCCGCTTCTTCTCCTCTTAAGCCATGATGAACATGTACTGCTTTTAAAGCCAGATCAAATTCCTGCTTCATTTCGTTTAAGACTACAAGAAGACAGACAGAATCGGCTCCTCCGGATAACGCCACAATCACGCGGTCTCCCCGGTCAAACAGCTGGTTCCGTCTGACATAATCTAAAATCGTTTTGTACATTCAGCCACCTTCCTTAGTTGATTTTCTCCCCTCTCTATCATAAATATACCCGTAAATCATGACAGTTGCAATTATTATTTTCGTTTCCATATTCCGGCTGTCAGCACGGTCATATCATCGGCTGCATTTTCCGTAAATGATCTCGCAAACAAAAGAATCCTGTCCGCCATATCCTGTGGATTCTTAATTGGCATTCCTGCAATGAATTCCTGCAGCATCAGCTCCTTGTCATCTGCAGGCAGTGCATCTAATACTCCGTCGCTTACCATAATTATCCGGTTATCGTCCCACAGCTTTTTGGATAAAAGCACTGGCTCTACCGGACTTAATATTCCCATGGGAACTTCACCGGCTTCTAAGCGCTCCACTCCTCTTTCGCTGCGGATATAGGTAGCTGCCGCTCCCAGCTTCATGGCTTCCATGATTCCGGTTTTTAAATCAATGCAGCATAAATCCAGCGTCGCCGGATGCTGGGATATTCCGGTAAGAAGAAGTACGGTATTCACCATTTTTAAGGCCGCCCGTGTGGAGAAACCTGCCTCCAGCAGTCTCTGTGTCAGTTCGATTACCTGCCTGCTCTCTTCCTCCGCAATTTTCCCGCTTCCCATACCGTCGGACAGACTCATGATTGCCTGTCCGGGCTGAACCTGTCCAAATGTATAGTTGTCTCCGGAAATCTCTTCACCGCTCTTAATGGCCTTTGCAGCACCATAGATAATCTGATAATCTCCCTTTTCAACAAAACGTATGGTATCTGCTGACCTGGTAACTAAAGTTCTACCATCAGGGGCAACGGTCCACTCCCCTTCCTCCATGGCATCCTCAAGAATCTCCGCCGCTTCCTTGACCGTGACGCAGCGCCCGTTTAAGGTCCTCATGGTAAGATAGGCTTCTCTCTGCTGATTCTCATATTCCAGAAGCAGCATTTTCTCTATCACAATGTGATTTTTACGGAATGCCCGTTTGATCTCATCCTCCCAGTCCGGAGTGATGTCAGTGGCATGCTCCACCTGATGGGAAAATTCCTCTAATATTACCGCCAGTTCTTTAAACTGGACAATAATTGCATCCCTGCTTTCCAGAAACCGGTTCTTCCATGCAAGATTCATGGTCGCCCGGCCAAGCCCCCTGTTTAGGTGAGCCAGATACTCATCCCTTCTTTTACAGCTTTCCAGAAAAAAACGGGGCATGTCCCCGTAATCTACGCTTCCCTTCTGTTCAAACGCACGAATTAAATACTGCAGATAATATTGGTTGTCCTGTTCCTTGCCGGGATATACAATACATTTGTTGCAGCCTGCGCATACCATTGCTGCAGCAGTCTCAAGCGCTGCAATCCCGTCTTCCTTTGTAAGTCCCTGTTCTGCGGACAGCTCATCTGTGCACGCTCTGGCAAGTTCTCCAAGCGAATTTGCCATATCGTTTAATCTCTTTGCCGTATATACATTCACATCAGCCATATCGTGATGTGCCGCCTTACGTCTGAACACAAAAATCCCTCCTGCCTGTATCATGCTTTAAACCATTATATACAGGGAGGAGGGAAATTTTTGTCAAAACAGCTGATTCAAATTTAAAATTGTACGACAGGTTTCCTCTATATTGTCCACGCTTTTTGGACATAAAGGGATACCCGCAGACTTTCTACTTCTTCTGCGACGGCTTTAATAGTATCTCATCGGGTTTCACAAGCCCCAGCTTCTGCTTTGCCACCTCTTCGATATACTGCTTCGTCTGGACATATACCCGGTATTCCTCCAGTTCTTTGGCACGGTTCTGCTCCTTGTCCACCTGCGCCTGAAGATTCTGCAGGCGAAACTGATATTCCAGTTCTTTTTCTTTGAGCGAAGCACCTTCGATCGTGACAATCACTGCGAGGCTGAACACCACAAAAGTGATCCCAATCAGAGTCATTCGGTTTCCCCATCTATCTTTTCTTTTTCTTCTTGACTTACCCATCTCGTTCATACAATCACCAGTTGTTTCTATTGCCGCCCTTTGGGGCGGATCCACTTATGTATTTTCATTTTAAGATATTTTTGAAGGTTTTTCAAGGTTTTTAAAAAAAACCTGCTGACCAGCCGGTCATATAAAAACATTCCAAGAAAAATCCCGGCTATGACATATCCTCTTAATCCTCCGTCATTTTGCTCATACAACAGGGAAAATGTCACCAGTGCGGCATAAACCCAGTAAATCATGTCCTCGATTCCCGTAAATACATAAGTATGAGGAATAAAAATACGGAAAATTCGCAGCAGGTCATATGTCATCATAAGCCCTGCACCTGTAAAAAAGCTGTAGAGCAGAAGTTTTACTTCATATACGATATGAACGCTCATATGACTCCCTCTGGATTTTATTTAAACAGCCTGGACAAAAGGGATTCCCCTGATCTGCGCAAAGCCTCGTTAGAGGAATAAATCAGGCTCTCTATGCTGCCGTTTAGATCCACTTCCCCTTTTTCCAGTGTTAACCGGCTGACATGAAGATCCTTGCCCTTTAAAGTCAGCAGACCCATATCAGTATCCAGTACCACCTGGTTTTCGTCGAAGGATACTACATCCCGTATTCCCGTCATCGTACTGGAAGCACGATTATCTATTGTCAGCCTGTGAGGGCGTGTGCTAATCTTTTCTTCCATAAAGAAAAACCTCCTAATATACCTGTCTAAAGTATATTAGGAGGCGAGCTCCATTATTCCTGAAATTAATCTTTTGTATCAAATGTAAGACTAAAGATAGCGATAAAGCTCTTTTGCCTCATCTTTTTTTACAGTTTCCGCGACATCAAGAACCTCTACCTTAACTGAACTGGTGCCAAAATGTATTTCAATCACATCGCCTTCCTTAATGTTCAAAGAAGCTTTTGCAGGTTTTTCATTCACAAGCACACGGCCTGCATCACAGGCTTCGTTTGCTACGGTTCTTCTCTTAATGATTCTGGAAACTTTCAGAAACTTATCAAGTCTCATGGATTATGCGTTCACCATATCCTTTAATGCCTTACCTGCTTTGAACTTTGGAGTCTTGGAAGCTGGAATGTTCATCACTTCACCGCTCTTAGGATTTCTGCCTTCTCTGGCAGCTCTCTCAGATACTTCGAATGTACCAAAGCCAACTAACTGGATTTTCTCGCCCTTAACTAATTCTTCAGATATTACATCTGTTAAAGCTTTTACTGCCTTTTCTGCATCCTTTTTGGACAGTTCTGCTTTCTCTGCTACTGCCGCGATTAACTCTGCTTTGTTCATTGATATCTTCCTCCTAGAATGTAGCACCAGGCTACTGATTTTCTCGTTGACACGATTACTATATCATTTATAGCTGTTTCTCCTGTTTTTGTCAAGGTTTTTTGCTCTTTTCACAGGCCTTCTCCTGCATTTTTATCGCTTTCCAGAGAGCCTCTCCCTCTTCCGGCGAAATCGCCTTTTTATCGCCAAAAACATGAGGATGCCTGCGGATCATTTTCTCACACACTCCATTCACCACATCGTCAATGGAAAAACTGTGGTTCTCTTTTGCAATCTGACTGTGTAGCATTACCTGGAATAGTACATCCCCCAGCTCCTCACAAAGGTTTTCCATATCCTTATTATCAATTGCACAGAATACCTCCCGGCTCTCTTCTTCCAGATGCTTTTTTAAGCTTTCATGAGTCTGCTCCCTGTCCCAGGGACAGCCTTCCTCCGACCGCAGTTTATTTGTAATATCTACTAAATCTTTAAAAGTATACATGGACGGAACCTCCTTTTTTCAGATTATAACACATGCCGGAGAAAACGGTAATCTGTTTCCATTTCTGACGTTTTTCTGACATTTGTCCCGCACCCCTGTTAAAAATTACTGGATTCTATTATAATAGGTGCTAGTTTAATAAAACCGGAGGTAATCATGAAACATTTTAGTATATGGAAAAAGATAGCAGCCTGCGTGCTGTTTATTAACATTGTGTTGAGCGCTTTTACACCTGAAATTATAACTCCCGGAAGGACCGCCGATGAATTAACAGCCGTTCGCATGGGCATTGGTCCCTCCTTAAATATTGGTCCCGGAAGCAAAATTTTTAACGGAGGAAGTCTTTCCCTTCTTGCAGACTATGACAACCGACAGATGCTTTCCATGGTTTTACAGGATAAAAACGGAGCACTGGTAGTCATCGACGGCGGCTGGGACATTGATGCGGATCATTTAAGCGATGTAATCCGTTCTAAAGGCGGACATGTATCAGCCTGGTTCATCACCCATCCCCACTCAGACCATATCGGAGCACTGGTTAAAATATTAAATAATCCGGACCGGAAGATTACCATTGACAATGTATATTATTCACTGGCAGACCAGTCCTGGTATGATAAGGTAGAATCCTCCCGGTCACAGCTTGTAAATGATTTACGCTCTGCTTTATCCACACTCCCCGCAGAGAGTCTTCATACGGTAAAAAAGGGAGATGAGATCCAGATCGGATCAATAAAAGCCAAGGTCCTTAACAACCCATACCTTCTGGACGTTACATCAGTTAATAACAGCTCTATGGCATATAAATTCTTCTTAAACAATGTCAGCATTCTTGTTTTGGGAGATATGGGACCTGAGGCAGGAAAACTTCTCTATGAAGAGGCGGGCGCAGCCGAATTAAAAAGCGATATTGTCCAGATGTCCCACCATGGACAATATGGTGTAAGCAGGGAAGTCTATGCTGCCATTAAGCCTCAGATTGCATTATGGCCCTGTCCGCTCTGGCTGTGGAATAATGATAACGGCGGAGGAATCGGAAGCGGAGACTGGAAGACCTTGGAGACAAGACAATGGATGGAAGAACTGGGTGTGAAGGTTAATTATTGTATTAAGGATGGAGACCAGACCATCTACTAATCCATATCCCATCAGCAAAACGGCAGCCAGATTAAAAAGTGGCTGCCGTTTTTAGCTGTGCTTGTGCTGGTTTAGTCCCCTCCGGGGCCATCCCGCCTTGGCCTTTCTGATTCTGGCAGAGGCTCTACATAAAAGCCATCTTTGTAGGGATCGGTATCTATCTCAGGGATATCGCCATCGCTGTAGTCGTCCTCTTCCGGCATAAAAATCCGCATATTCTCACCTCCTTATCCTTCCATCTGGCGTCCTAAAAATCCGGCTGCCGTAGTCGCCAGTTTTGTCTCCATATCACCAAAACGGGCTCTTGGTTCTCTGCTTAAAAGAGCAACTGCTCCAATGGCATCTCCTTCGCAGATAATCGGCGCCACAACCTGCGCCGTTATGCCTTCCAGGCTTTCCCCTGTCAGCGCTATAAATCCTTTATCATCCTTTCCAGCTACAACAACCGTACGCTCATTAATGATAGTCTCAAGCTGCTTGCTGATCGTCTTTTGAAGAAGTTCTTTTTTCGATCCGCCAGCCACTGCAATAATCTGATCACGGTCACTGATGCATACGGTCAGCCCTGTAGTCTGGGCCATGGCTTCCGCATACTGGGAAGCAAAAGCTGTAAGCTCCACCATTGGAGAATATTTTTTTAATATAATTTCGCCTTCCCTGTCTGTGAATATCTCAAGCGGAGTTCCTTCTCTGAGTCTGAGTGTTCTTCTGATCTCTTTTGGTATTACCACGCGTCCGAGATCATCAATTCGTCTTACAATACCAGTTGCTTTCATATTTAATATTCCTCCATCTTGTGCATTTTAATATCACTGATATTATTTTGCTTCGAATACACAAGATTATACTTAAGTCTGCCATTTTTCCCAAAATTTAAAATCAGGGCCAGACTTAAAAAAAAGTCGAACCCTGATTTTCAGTTAGTAAATTATGAAATTTAGGAAGAGGGATGTTCCATACCCAGATTAAAAATTACCTTGTCTGACACGATGGGGAACTTCTTTTGAAGAGGAAATATATGCCTCATGTGCCACTTTTGCCGCCGTGTTATCGGGGACAGGCGCCACAAACCTGTTTTCAAAAGAACCATAGCGCTGAATGGTTAATTCATCTGAAACTCGTTGGAGAAGATACATGCCTAAAACGTCCATAGCTACCACCTTTCTTCGAAACAAAATGTATTGAAGTAAGAAAGCATCCGGGACTTAATCCCATCTTCTACTATTATTATATCACATAATGCCAAAAAATCAACCAGACAAGCTGTATTTTTTTAGTTATATTTTATATTTTTCGCTATTTTTCAGATAATTTCACAATCTGCTTTAAGATGACCTCTGCCTGGCTTATCATTACATCTGTTGTTGCATTTTTCTTTCGGTCAAGGTAAGCAAACTTAGGCTCTTCTCCCATATGGAATTTCAAATCTCCCCGGTATTCTTCGATAATCTTTGGAATTCCTTCCACCTTCAGCTTTGCATTCCGGTACATGGTAAGCCGGATTTCCTGGCGGTTTATATTCACCTCCGTCACGTATGCACTGTGTGCAAGGGCCTTTAATGCTGCAACCTTAAGAAGATTCTCAACCGGCTTTGGCATCTCGCCGAAACGGTCCATCAGTTCATCCTGCATATCCATATGCTCATCTTCAGTCTCAATAGAAGAAATACGCTTATAAATATCAAGCTTCTGATATTCATTTTTAATATATGAGGTTGGAATATAGGCATCGATATCGCAGTCTACAACGGTTTCGTAGGTATCCTCTTCTTTTCTCTCCCCCTTCAGTTCCAGAACTGCCTGGTTTAGAAGTTTACAGTAAAGATCATATCCCACAGCTTCCATGTGACCGTGCTGTTCTGCACCCAGAACATTGCCTGCTCCCCTTATCTCCAGATCTCTCATGGCAATTTTGATACCTGAACCAAGTTCCGTGAATTCCCGGATTGCCTGAAGGCGTTTCTCTGCCTCTTCCTTCAGCATTTTATCCCGCTTATACATAAGAAATGCATATGCGGTACGGCTGGAACGGCCTACCCGGCCTCTTAGCTGGTAAAGCTGGGAAAGACCCATTCGGTCTGCATCCTGGATAATCATGGTATTGGCATTGGAAATATCAAGCCCTGTCTCAATAATCGTTGTGCATACCAGAACATCTATTTCCCCATTCACAAAATCAAACATGATCCGCTCCAGCTCATGCTCGTGCATCTGTCCGTGGGCAAATGTGACCACGGCCTCAGGAACCAGCTTAGCAATATGGTTTGCCACCTCATCGATATTGTTAACCCGGTTGTATACATAATAAACCTGTCCTCCCCTTGACAACTCCCTGTGAATTGCTTCCCGGACCATTTCGTCGTTATGCTCCATTACATAAGTCTGTATGGGCATTCGGTCAACCGGAGGCTCTTCCAGCACACTCATATCCCGGATTCCCACAAGGCTCATATGAAGCGTCCTGGGGATCGGGGTTGCCGTGAGGGTCAGAACATCAATATTTTCCTTTAACTGTTTGATCTTCTCCTTATGGGCTACTCCGAAACGCTGCTCTTCATCAATGATTAATAGTCCCAGATCTTTAAACTGTACATCTTTGGATAAAACCCGGTGGGTACCAACCACGATATCCACCATTCCTTTTCTTAAGTCTTCCACTGTTTTCTTAACCTGGGCAGAGGTCTTAAACCGGGACATTAAATCCACCCGTACCGGAAAGTCCTTCATTCTCTGCGCAAAGGTGTTATAATGCTGTTGAGCCAGAATAGTGGTGGGAACCAGATAGACAACCTGTTTGCCTTCCTGTACTGCTTTAAAAGCCGCCCTCAGAGCAATTTCTGTCTTGCCGTATCCCACATCTCCGCAGATTAGGCGGTCCATGATCCTGCCGCTTTCCATATCTGCTTTTGTGGATTCAATTGCATCCCACTGGTCCTCGGTCTCCTCGTAAGGAAACATCTCCTCAAATTCCTTCTGCCAGACTGTATCCTCGCCGTACCGGAATCCGTGTGTCTGCTGTCTAGCTGCATACAGCATAACCAGGTCTTTTGCAATCTCTTTTACAGCACCCTTTACTCTGGTTTTTGTTTTATTCCACTGGTCTCCTCCAAGGCGGTTGAGTTTTGGCTTCTTTGCTTCAGCACCGGCATATTTCTGGATTCCGTCAAGCCTTGTGGCAGGAAGGTACAGATTGCCGTTTTCCGCATATTCCACCTTTAAGTAATCCTTGATCACGCCATCCTGTTCAATCTTTTCAATTCCCCGGTAAATTCCCAGACCATGGTCTTCATGTACCACATAATCGCCTACGGAAAGGTCAGAGAAGTTCTGGATTCTGGTGCCTTCATACACCGTCTTTTTCCGTTTGCGCTTCTTCTTTTCCATGCCGAACATATCGCCTTCGGTAATGACCAGGAATTTAATCATGGGATATTCAAAGCCGCGGTGAATGCTGCCGTAAGTAACCAGGATCTCCCCTGGTTTTACCTCACGTTCCCCATCCTTGTCATCCGGATAGTACGCACGTAAATCATATTCCCTTAAATCACCGGCCAGGCGGCTGGCCCTGGTTCTGGAAGCGGATAGAAGAATGACCCGGTATCCTTCCCGTTTCCATCTGGTTAGATCCTTGATAAGCAGTTCGAAACTGTTCTGGTAGGAATTTACGTTCTTAACCTGAAAGCTGTAGCGGTTTTTTACCACAAAGCCTGACAGCTTCTGTTCCAGACCGGTTAAATAAACTCCTCTTTTCATCTGAATTCGGGCTAACATCTCTTTTGCCGGATAGAGAAGATTGGTCTGGCCCGGAAGGAGATATCCGTTTTCCAGCCGGTGAATCATACTTTCCCGAAATTCCATCTCAACGGTCTCTCCCTTTTCCTTAAGCCGCTCCGGCTCATCCAGAAAAAAAACCGTATTTTCAGGGGAAAAATAATCCAGGAAGGAAACACTTCCCTTGCAGAAATAATGAATATAGCCATCAAGTCCGTGCTGCTTCCAGCCCTCCTTTAAGCCTTCTATGAGTTCTGATACTATGGAACGGATCCTGGCTGCTTCCTCAATCTTTGACTGCGCCCTCAAATCCTTTTCATATTTTTTCAGCTCCTTTTGAAGTTCCTCCATGCCCTCATTAATCTGCTGGGATGTAAGAACCATTTCTGTCGCCGGATAAATGCAGATCTCATCAAGCTGCTCTATGGATCTCTGGCTTTCCAAATCAAAGGTTCGGATGGAGTCCACCTCATTGTCCCAAAGTTCAATTCGGACAGGAAGCTCTTCTGTTAACGGGAAAATGTCTATGATACCTCCGCGGATGGAAAACTGTCCCATTCCATCCACCTGGCCCATACGTTCATATCCCAGTTGTGTAAGCCGCTTCTTCCATAGTTCCACATCAATGATCTGACCGCTTTCAACGAAAAGCGCCTGTTTTTTCAAATCAGCCAGTGGCATGAGATGGTCCATTAAGCCGTCAAAGGTAGTTACCACCCAGCCGGAGGACTGTTCCATCAAATGACGGAAAACCGCCATTCTCTGCTTGGTAAGCAGGTTTCCATGGATATCCGCATTGAAAAACAGCAAGTCCCTTGCAGGATAAAGCCACGCGTTGGAATCGAAAAAGCGAAGGTCCTCATAGATCTCTCTTGCCCTGGTATCGTCATATGTCACTACCAGTTTGAGACCTTCCTGTTTTGCCGCTTCATACATCAGATGAACCTTCTGGGAATCCATACAGCCGCTTGCCATGACTGGTCCGGCTTTCTTAGCCAGATCAGAGCAAAGACCCTCAAAATCCTTCAGTTCCTTTAATGGTTTCTCAAATAGATCGTTCATGAAATCTCCTTATTTCTTCCTGTTGAAATAATTCATCGCCTTTTCGGCGCCATCTTCCACCATCATGATTGACGCTTCTGCTGCCGCACGGTAAGCATCGGCCATTACAGACTCCTGCTCTTTCGGGAACCGCCCCAGCACATAGTCTGCCAGATCCATCTCTTTTGGCTTTTCTCCCACTCCGACTCTGATTCTTGGAAATTCCTGGGTTCCTAAATGCTGAATGATATTTTTCAGCCCGTTGTGGCCGCCGGCGCTTCCTTTCAGACGAATGCGAAGCTGCCCCTCTGAAAGGTTGATGTCATCACAGATGACGATAATATTCTCAGGCTCCACCTTGTAAAAGTCAGCCATTGAGCGAATACTCTCTCCGCTTAAATTCATATAGGTCTGGGGTTTTGAAAGAATCACCTTTTTAAATCCCGCCATTCCCATACCGTACACAGCTTTGTGCTTCTTTTCTGTCATGCGGATTCCAAGTTTGTCCGCCAGAACATCAATAGCCTCAAAACCTACGTTGTGTCTTGTTTTATCATATTCTCTTGTTGGATTACCTAATCCTGCGATGATGTACATGATGATTCTCCTTATTATTGTCTATATTAACAGCAGTTGCGTTTCATGACTGATGGGGGCGTTTTATGAACGCCCGAAAAGCGTTAGATTTCCCATACAGGGGTACCTAACGCGATTCTTTTCATTTTAACAGTTTAAAAGAAGGATGTAAAGGCAGAATGACAGATTTATTTTATTCCATTGATAACAGATACACAGGAGGTTATAATGTAACTATTTAGGGAGGAATAACGACATGGAAAAACAGAACAATTATTACCGGATGATTCTTTTAAGCTCACTAAACAAGGTTTTTGCCGATGAAGAGCCCTTATTCTTTCCGGAATGCTGCCGCCTTAGCGGGCTTTACGGCGAAACTGTTTCCTTTCAGGCCGCCTGCTCTTTTACCGGAAATGAGAAAGAAACTCTGCGGGTTGATATCAGCTCTGCATTAAAAAAATATATCAGGATCCGCCAGGTGATCTCTGTTCCCTCTGCATATCCGGCCCATGTTAAACGGGACAGCAATTATCTCCGCTATACACCAGGGCTTTATCCGGATCTCCTTAGAAATCTGGATCCGGATGAATTTGTGCTCCTTCCCGGTGTGTGGCAAAGCCTTTGGATTGACCTGTCACTTACCCATGATATCCCTGGTGGGGTTTATCCCATCACGGTTTCACTGATTAATGGAGCAGAATTAACAGTGGCCTCAGTTACTGCTGCAATCGAAGTCATTCCTGCATCATTGCCGGATCAGGAGCTGATTCATACGGAATGGTTTCACGGAGACTGTCTGGCTGATTATTATAATGTTTCCGTATTTTCGGAAGAGCACTGGCATATCCTTGAAAATTTTATAACCCTTTATGGTAAAAAGGGCATGAACATGATACTTACTCCCATCTTTACCCCTCCTCTTGATACTGCCAGGGGCGGGGAACGGACGACCATACAGCTGGTTGAAATAACGGAAGAAAACAACCAGTATCAGTTTGATTTTACCCGGCTGAAACGGTGGGTGGCGATCTGTAAGGCTTCCGGTATTAAATATTTTGAAATGGCACATCTGTTTACCCAGTGGGGAGCAGGCTTTGCCCCAAAGATACTGGTGATGAAAAACGGAGAGACGGTCAGACGGTTTGGCTGGCATACCCCTGCCATAGGTGAATACACCTGTTTTCTCAATCAGTTTCTTCCTGCGCTGAAGGAGGAACTGAAAATTCTTGGTATTCTCGACGATACCTGGTTTCATATTTCAGACGAACCAAGAAGTGCCCATCTGGAATCTTATGCCGCAGCCAGAGAATCCGTAATGAGCCATTTAAAGGGCTGTAAGCTGATTGATGCCCTATCCGAATATACTTTTTATGAAGCAGGTCTGTCTGAGCGTCCAGTTTGTGCCACCGACCACATCGAACCATTTTTGCAGCACGGTGTTCCTCATTTATGGAGTTACTATTGCACTGCACAGTGTGTGGGTGTTGCCAACCGCTTTATGGCCATGCCATCAGAGCGGAACCGCATCTATGGAATCCAGGTCTATAAGTTCGGAATTGAAGGAATACTCCACTGGGGTTTTAACTTCTATAATTCTGAATATTCCAAGGAACATATTAATCCCTACCTGGTTACTGACAGCGGAGGGAGTTTTCCTTCCGGTGATGCATTTTTAGTTTATCCCGGAGCGGATAAGAATCCGGAGGAATCCATACGCCTTATGATTCTAAATGAAGCTATACAGGATCACAGGGCGCTAAAACTGCTGGAACAGTATATCGGCAGGGAAGCTGTGATAAAGCTTTTGGAAGAGGATCTATCGGAACCGATTACATTTGATACTTATCCAAAATCATCTGCATATTTAACTTTAACCAGGAATAAAATCAACCGGACATTAAAGCAGTATATTTAAAGAAAAGGATGCTGGGGCAATCATCCATGTTATAGAAATTTTATACTCATGTACCTTGTCATACCTCCTTCCATTATGATAAAATAAAACCGTTGCGCTTATATAAGTTCAAAATTGGTTGAACGTTTCTACCAACTACCTCAATAGTTGACTATAAGGGTTAGAAGGAAAAAGGAGTGATGTTCATGAAGGAAGCTTCAAAAAATTACGATGTGATCATCATCGGTGCAGGCCCCTCCGGTATTTTCTGCGCCTATGAACTGATCGAGAAAAAACCGGATTTAAAGATCCTTATGATTGAAAAGGGCCGTCCTATTGAAAAACGTACCTGTCCCAAACGTACAACCAAAGTATGCGTAGGCTGCAAACCATGCTCCATCACCACTGGCTTTGCAGGTGCAGGAGCATTTTCAGACGGTAAACTGTCGTTATCCCCTGATGTTGGAGGTAATCTTCCGGAAATACTGGGATATGACAAAACCGTAGAACTGTTAAAGGAATCTGACAATATTTATTTAAAATTCGGCGCTGATACCAACGTATACGGTGTGGACAAGCAGAAGGAGATTCAGGAGATCCGCCGCAAAGCCATTAACGCCAATTTAAAGCTGATCGAATGCCCCATCCGCCATCTTGGTACGGAGGAAGGCTATAAAATCTACACCCGTCTCCAGGAGCATTTACTGACACAGGGTGTGGAGATGGAATTTAATACCATGGTTAAGGATATCATCATTGAGGATAATCAGGCCAGAGGTATTATTACTGATAAAGATGAGGTTTACGAGGCTCCTGAGATTGTCTCCGCCATCGGGCGGGAAGGATCTGACTGGTTCAGCCATATCTGCGGTAATCACGGAATTGAGACAAAGGTGGGAACCGTTGATATCGGTGTCCGTGTTGAAGTCAGGGATGAAGTAATGGAATTCCTGAATAAGAACCTCTATGAAGCAAAGCTGGTTTATTACACACCAACTTTCGACGATAAGGTACGTACCTTCTGTACCAATCCTTCCGGTGAGGTAGCTACTGAATACTATGAGAACGGACTGGCTGTGGTCAACGGACATGCCTACAAATCCCAGGAATACAAAACCAATAACACAAACTTCGCGATTCTGGTATCCAAAAACTTTACCAAGCCCTTTAAGACACCGATTGAATATGGAAAACATATCTCACAGCTAAGCAACATGCTGTGTGACGGAAGAATTCTGGTACAGACCTTTGGAGACTTCCAGAGAGGCAGACGTACCACAGAAGAGCGATTGTGCCGGAACAATCTCATTCCCACCTTAAAGGATGCGGTTCCCGGCGATTTATCCCTGGTATTCCCTCACAGAATTATGGTTGATATTAAGGAAATGCTGCTGGCTCTCGATAAGGTTACGCCTGGTATTGCCAGCGACGAGACTCTTCTTTACGGTGTAGAAGTTAAATTCTATTCCAATAAAGTAGTCGTTAACAGTGATTTCGAAACCAGTGTGCTGGGACTGCGTGCCATCGGAGATGGTGCCTCTGTAACAAGAGGACTTCAGCAGGCCTCTGCTAACGGAATCAGCGTTGCCAGAAGCATTTTAAACAAATTATATTAAGCACAAAAAACATGGGACCGGTTATTGCCAGTCCCATGTTTTTTCTATATCTTTCCGGTGTGTTAAACAAGCCCCAGCTTTTTCATCGCATAAGCCACTCCGTCATCTTCCACATTCTTTGTGTAGAAGGTGGCATACGGCTCCAGCTCCACGCTGTGGTGTCCCATTAAAATACAGTTCTTTGCATATTCAAACATGGATAAATCGTTGGTGCTGTCACCGAATACGTATGTATCGGAAAGATCCACTCCATAATACCTGATTACTTCCTCAATGGCAGTGGCTTTGGAGTGTCCTGCCGGAACACATTCGTAAAATCCGCCGCCCCGGTTAATTATATCAAAATCCAATCCCAGTTCTCTGGCAAAGCCCTTCATATCACTTTGTTCATCTTCCATAACGCAGAATTTATCAAAGTCATAACAGTCTTCATCCCAGCCGAACGGAGAACAGTTTCCCTCGGAAGCTACATTCTCCTTCATGATTCTGACCTTTTCGATCCGAGATTCCTCTTTGTTAAAATAGCAGCTTTCTGTTCCCTCTAAGATCCCGTCAAGACCATATTTCAGGATCATTTTCTTAATTTTAATACCCGTTTCATGAGGAATTGAAGCGGAGTAAATCACGTCTTTCCCCGCTACAATCCGTGTCCCGCAGCCGCAGCAATAGCCGTCAACCTCCAGGAGAGACCGAATAGGTCCGGTGAGGCAGTAGGTGCGTCCGGAATTAATAAATACCAGATGCCCTGCCTCCCTCGCCCGTTCAACGGCCTGCTTTGCGCTCTCCGGCACATTACGGTTAATTTCCGAAAAAAGCGTGCCGTCAATATCAAAAAACAGGGCTTTTCTCTTCCCGGTCATCGATCACCTCGAAAACAGATGGTACCGGTGGTTTCATCCATGCTTTCAACAATTGCCAGGGATTCTACCCGGATTCCTTCAGAACGAAGATGGTCTCCTCCGGGCTGAAATCCCTTCTCTATAACAATTCCTGCTCCTACCAGTTCTGCGCCGGAGTCTCTTACAATCGCTGCAAGCCCCTCTAACGCTTTGCCGTTGGCCAAGAAATCGTCAATGAGCAGCACCTTGTCACCAGCACCCAGAAATTCCTTGGATACCATCACATCATAGGTTCTTCCATGGGTAAAGGATTCTACCTGAGTAGTATAAACATCTCCGGCAATATTCTTCGTCTTGGATTTCTTGGCAAATACAACAGGAACATCAAAATACTGAGCCACAATGCAGGCGATACCGATACCGGAGGCCTCAATGGTCAGGATCTTGTTGACTTCTTCATCTGCAAATCGTCTTTTAAACTCTTTTCCGATCTCCACGAACAGCTTTATATCCATCTGGTGATTTAAAAAGCTGTCTACTTTCAGTACGTCACCGGACTTGATCTTTCCATCCTTCCGTATTCTGTCCTTTAAAAGCTGCATAAAGGTTCCCCCTATGGTATGTGATTTATTCCGTTATCTTAGCGTTCTCTTTTAAGAAATCCAGTACTTTATTGCTGATGATATAATCATCTACTTCATACTGTCCTGCTGCCTGGATCATGCTGTCTACACTTTCGTAACCCATCTTCTCGGCTACATCCTTGCGGTCATCATCGTTTACGGTGATTCCCTCTTTTTCAGCAATTGCATTTAATACCAGTCTCTGTTTTACGATTCCTTCCGCCTGAGTCTTCACTGTACTTCTGAAATCTTCTTCCTTCATTCCTGTAAACGCTGTGATAAATGATGCAAAATCCATGCCATAAGCGGCCGCCTGATTGGTATATCTGGCAACTACATTCTCTACATTGGCATCAATCGCTTCCTGATTCGCTTCAACTGTAGAATTTGCTAAAACAGCATCATAGATATTGCTTTTTACATTCTGATCTGCCTGGTCATTCTTATTCTGAAGAAGAGTCTGTTTTTTGTCTTCTTTATATTCGTCAACCGTCTTGAACTCTGTGTTTTCCTGAACAAATGTATCATTTAACTCAGGAGTCTGCTTTTCCTTAATGGTGTTGACAGTTACTTCAAATACTACCGGCTGTCCTGCCAGATCCTTGTTGTTGTATTCCTGTGGGAAGGTAAGATCCAAAGAGAGCTTGTCTCCTTTTTTGGCTCCGATAATTCCTTCTTCAAAACCAGGAATGAACTGATTGGATCCAATGGTTAAATCATAGCCCTGAGCTGTGCCGCCGTCAAATGCTGTGCCATCCTTTTTTCCTACAAAATCAATGTTTACAACATCGCCGGACTGTACGGCACGATCTACTTCCACATCTTTTTCATGAGCTGCCAGATCACTCTGGATTGCCTGCTGCACTTCCTCATCTGTCACTTCCACAGCATCCCTTTTTACTTCAATGCCCTTGTAATTACCCAGTTTAATGGTTCCGTTATCCACTTTTGATAAGTCTACAGACGGAACTGTTTCCTGTGCGGAGGATTCAGTAGCCGTGGCTTCTGTGGTTTCAGGTGCTGCTGTCGTTTCAGTTGCCGGTTTCTTGGAACAGCCGGTTACAATAGCGGCGGCAACAAGTCCGCACATACATACATTTAAAATTTTTTTCATAATACAATCCTTTTTCCTTCTAAAATTATATATCATATTCGTACTGCTTCCAGTCAGTTATACCATATTGTACACAGTAAAAAAAGCACTTTCCGGAAATTAACAAAAATTTCAATATTCCGTTATTATTTGTAAAATGCCTGGAATGCCTTATATGTATTATAAACATCCAGTTTGGAAGAAAGCTCAAAGGGAGAATGCATGGACAAAATCGGCACACCTAAATCCACTACATCTACATCCATCGCGGCTACATACTTTGCAATTGTTCCGCCGCCGCCCTGGTCTACTGCACCAAGCTCACCGATCTGCCAGTATACGCCTTCCTTCTCCATCATGGCAATTACCTTTGCCATCAGTTCCGCGCTGGCGTCGTTTGATCCTGCTTTTCCCCTGACACCGGTATACTTTGTCAATACACAGCCTTTGTTTAAATAGCAGGAATTGCGCTCCTCATAAACAGAAGAAAAGGTGGGATCATAAGCTGCATTCACATCAGAAGATAAGCACATGGAATTGCGCAGGACAGTTCTCACATTTGCACGCGCCATTTCAGCCAGGTCCTCGATGTAATGAAGAACAAAGTGGGAATTTAAGCCGGTATTGCCGTCAGAACCGATCTCTTCCTTGTCTGCCAGTACGGTCACTGTGGTATATTCCGGTTTCACTGCATCTATCTCCGCCATAAGCGCTGTATAAGCACATACCCTGTCATCCTGTCCGTATGCACCGATGATGCTGCGGTCCAGACCAACATCACTGGCTTTCTGTGCCGGAACCAGCTCGATCTCAGCACGTAAAAAATCTGTTTCCGTAATTCCAAAACGGTCGTTTAAAAGTTTGAGAGTCATCAGCTTAACCGGTTCTTTTATTTCAGCCTCATCATTAAAAGGCAAAGATCCGATGACAACATTCAGTTCCTCTCCCTTCAACCCTTCTCCAAGCTTTCTACTATTCTGTTCCGCCGCCAGATGGGGAAGTAAGTCTGTGATGCAGAATACAGGATCGCCTTCCTTTTCACCGATATTAACCTCAATCACTTCTCCGCTTTTTTTAATAATCACACCATGCATGGATAATGGAATCGTCGCCCACTGGTATTTGCGGATTCCGCCGTAATAGTGGGTCTTGAAGTAAGCCAGATCGTTCTTTTCATAAACAGGATTTGGTTTTAAATCAAGTCTTGGGGAATCGATATGGGCGCCGTTGATGCGCAGTCCCTTCTCAAGGCCCTGTGTTCCAAAGGTAGTTGCAAGTATCGCCTTCCCTCTGTTAACCTGGTATACTTTATCTCCCGGCCGGTAGGTCTTTGTTCCGTCAAAAGGCACATAGCCCTGCATTTCCAGCATGGCAACGGCTTCTCTTACACACTCCCGTTCTGTCTTTCCATTATCAAGAAACCTCTTATATCCATTGCAGAACAGATCTGCCTTTTCCATCTGTTCCGGCGCTTCTTTTCCGATGTGGGGAAATTTAAATGTCAGTTCTTCCTGAAGCTTTTGTCCAATTGTTTTATCCATGGTAAATAATCCTCCGTTTTTGTCAGGGCACTGCCCTATTCATTCGTTAAGTGGTTGCCGGACATATCGTCTCGCTGTCTAATACCAGCGTAAATGGTCCGTCATTTAATAAAGAAACCTTCATATCTGCACCGAAGCTGCCGGTCTGAACCCTCTTTGCAAAAGTTCCAAAACGTGCCGCAGCGTATTCATAAAGGCGGTTAGCCAACTGCGGGGAGCCTGCACCCGCAAAACTGGGCCGGTTTCCTTTTCTGCAGTCAGCATAGAGAGTGAACTGGCTCACTACCAGAATCTCTCCCTCCACCTGAGATAAAGATAAATTAGTCTTCCCGTTTTCATCGGGAAAAACTCTGAGTCTGCTTATTTTGTCCACCATCTTATCAGCGACCTCTTCTGTATCCGTGTCGGAAACTCCTAACAAAAGCAGAAAGCCTTTTCCAATAGAGCCGGTCTCATGTCCATCTACAGTGACCGCAGCATGGGCAACCCGCTGTAATACAATTCTCATGTGTGTTCTCCTGTCTATTTTAATACCAGCTGCAAATATTCCAGCAGACTTTCTGTGGCAGCCTCGCGGTAAACAATCTCCCGCGCAAGTATGGGATAATCTGTAATGATATTATCAACTCCCAACATCTTCATTCGTTCCATCTCGCTTTTCCCGTTCACAGTCCAGGCGTGTACCGTCTTGCCTTTTTCATGGGCAGCCTCCACCAGCCGTTCATTGATAAAACTGGATCGAATGCTGATAAAATCTATGGAATCACTGGAATAAAAATTCCCGTATGCCGCAGATATAATATAGCCGGTGCGGATCTGTGGGTCTGCCTTTTTAATTCTGACCAGATAGGAAAAACGTGTGGAAGTCACCACGCACTGCTCTTTCATCTGATATTCATCGATCAGCTGTACCACCTTTTCGGGTAAATCACTGTCGTCTCCCAGGTTTTTAATCTCAATGTTTAAATTGATCTTCCCTTTGCAGTATTCCATGGCTTCTTTAAGGGTGGGTATATACTCCCCTCTGTATTCGTCGGAAAACCAGGCGCCTACATCCAGCCTGACCAGATCATCATAATCGTAGGAACCGATGGTCCGGTTTATTCCAGCCACCCGGTTCAAAGTGAAGTCGTGTGCCAGTACCACGATCCCGTCCTTTGTCTCCTGCACATCAATCTCTGCATAATCAGCCAGATCATCCACTGCCTTTCGAAGTGCAGCCATGGTATTCTCCGGTGCCTCATTAGAACTGCCCCGGTGGGCTGTGATCTGAATCTCACTGAGCATATCTCCGGTAATTACAGAGCCGTTTCTTAAAACGTAAAAGAGAGACAGAAGACAAAGTACTGTTGCGGCAGACATAATGATTCCTGCTGTCTTCCGGTTCCCAAAAGGCTTACCCTCATAACCGATGGCTGCCGCCTTTCTGGAGATGCGGCTGTTAAACCGGAAATACTGAACACTGACAGCCCCGTATTTACCCACAGCCAGAAGCATACTGGAAAAGAAAATAAGGACCAGTTCAATCCAGTCACAGGCTGCCGGGAGCACAGCAAGCGCCAGGCGGTTATCCGTAAACAGGGTAACTGCCACAGCGGTAAGCAGCACACAGAATCCGTAAAGCGCCCAAAGGGCAAGGATGGCAAGCCCATAGTAAACAAACATCAGAGGCAGAACCTCAAAAATCCTGCGTCTTATAAGCCACCAGCTTTTTAAATAGCCAGCCCGGAACCGCTTCTGCTCCACCATACAGGCATGAAATGCATAAAGCCCCGGAACCACAAAAAACAGGACCAGAAGAATGGATGCTGCCAGCAGTACCCGCCCCCATGGCTGCCTCAGTAACTCAGAAGTAACGAAATTAATCGGTTTTACATGGGTAAATACCCGATAAATCAGATACAGATTCGTAATAAAATAATCCGCCAGAACCAGAAGTCCCAGCTGCCAGTTTTTCCGGCGGATCTCATCAAAAAGTTTTGATAATCCGCCAGCCAGAATCTGCCACAAATTCAGCTTTCTGAAGTAGAATGCTCCCTGATACAGTGTAATCAGACAGCCTGTTTCCAGAAGCATTATTAATATTCCAAGAATCAAAAGAGCAGCAATGATCGCTGCTGTCCATGGTTTTATCAGAAAGGAACCGATATTTGACGCAGTTAAATAGCTGTAATCCGCCATTTTAAGCGCAAACTCAAGACCTGCATTTAAAGCAAGCAGATACAAAGGAGCTGTAACCAGCCGAAACAGCAGCGTGAAGATGAGACCATTTCTCTGGTTATATTTAAGAATCTTAAATGTGTCTTTTGTTAATGTGCCCATAGAACAACCTTCTTTTTATGAAGTTAAAAACAGCCTTAAGCGGGCGGAATCGTCAAGGCTGCACCTTTTCTTTTATTCTTCCTCTGCCTTACTGTCTCCGCCGTCCGGTATGGGCTTTTGTGCTTCACTCAGCTCCAGAATGGCCTGGTTCAAAGAAAACATCTTTTTATCAAGCATATTGACCACATCTGCACAGGCTTTCAGCTCCTGCTGCAGATATGCCGGCGCATTGCCTTCAAATTTGTAGTAAATCTTATGCTCAAGACTTGCCCAGAAATCCATGGCGACCGTTCTGATCTGAACCTCCACCTTGGTATCAACCGGCCCATCCGTCAGATAAATGGGGATGGTCACTACCATGTGGTAGCTTTTATATCCATTGGGCTTTGGATTCTCAATATAATCCTTTACATAAAGGACTGTTACATCACTTTGCTTTGTTATCATCTCCGCAATCTGATAAATATCTGAAGTAAACGAGCAGATAATCCGGATTCCTGCAATATCGTTTAACTTTTCCACCATATTATCGATGGTCACATCGTACCCGTACCGCTTTAACTTTTTAACAATACTGTCCGGCGTCTTAAGTCTCGACTTGATGTGCTCAATGGGGTTGTAATTATAGATATGCACAAACTCATTATTGAGTATCTCTATTTTTGTATTAATTTCCCTTAATGCTGAGTCATACAAAAATATGATGGATTTCCACTGGTCAACCTGATCAAATGATTTGGGAATATTCATTCCACATTCCCCCTCCCTTGGCAACCTGTCTGAATCAGTGAGACAGGGGCAGCCCAAACGACAGCCCCTGCTACTCTTTAAACAGTATACCATAGAAACCCGATATTTTATATTGTTTTTACCCAGTTTCTAAAATTTTAATCCTTTTAAAAGATTTGCAAGTCCGGTAGATGCACTTCCCTCTTCTTTGTAATCAAAGATCTCTGCTGACTCTTCCTCACCGGCTTCCACCGCCTTCATGCTTAAACTGATCTTATTATCTGCAGTCGAAATAATTTTAACCTTTACCGTCTGTCCTTCCTTTAAAACTGCGCCCGGGTGTTTAATTCTCTGATTGCTGATCTGTGAAATGTGAAGAAGACCGGAAAGACCATTTTCCAGATTAATAAATGCACCGTAATCCTTGATGGTATCAACCGTTCCTTCCATAACTGCTCCAACCTGACATTTAGCGATCTTTCTGCCGGTCTCCTCTTTCTGTTTTAATAATGCAGGCTCTTTTCCGGACAGCACCAGCTTCCGGTTCTCTTCGTCGGCAGTAATCACTGTGACATCAATGGTCTTTCCGCTAAAATCCTCCAGGTTTTCAACATACTCCGCAGCCAGCTTGGAAGCGGGAATAAATCCGCGGATTCCCTCCAGGTAAACAACAGCTCCGCCTTTAACAATCTCAGATATCTTAACCGCTATCATGGTGCGGTCTTCCATCATGGTCCTTAACTTCTCCCATGCTGCCTGATCATTTTGAAGCTTTCTGGAAAGCACAAGGTTGCCTTCCCCGTCATCGGTGCTTATAACAGTTGCGGTGATTTCCTCTCCCGTATGAATTTCAACAAGAGGGTTAAAATCAGGGTCACTGCTTAAGTCCTCTTTATTAATGATTCCTTCAGCATAATATTTTAAATCCAGAAAAACCTGGTCCTCACTTACGCGGATTACTGTTCCGGTTACTGTATCGCCTTCTCTGACGCGTTTAAAGGATGCCTCCAGCTCTGCCGCATAATCATCCATGGTTTCCATCCGCTCCTGCGAAATGGCATCTGTCTTCATCTCTTCTTCCATAAGAATTCCTCCATTCATAAAATACCTTGTTTCAGGCATAATCTAAGTATATATTTAACACATCCCGCCCGATATTTCTATAGTTTTCTCAGGAAAAATATGTTATATTCTAAGAAATATACATACCTGCCGAATCAAAAGATCCGGCTTTGCTACAGAAAGGACAAACATGATGAAGGACATAATGGACCTGCATACTCACACCGTGGCCAGCGGACATGCATACAGCACTTTGTATGAAATGGCAAGATCCGCCTCTGAAAAGGGACTCACTCTCATGGGTTCCACGGACCACGCACCAAAATTGCCAGGAACATGCAACGAATTTTATTTTATTAATTTTAAGGTGATCCCCCGCACGCTCTACGGAATTCATATTCTTATGGGAACGGAGTTAAATATACTGGACTATACTGGCCGGATCGACTTAAGAGAAGGTCTTCTTGAAAATCTGGACTATTCCATAGCAAGCATCCATGAGCCCTGCTATAAAAACGGAACCATGGCCCAGAATACAAGTGCCTATACAGGCGCTATCGAAAATCCCTATGTAAAGATTATCGGACACCCGGATGACAGCCGCTTTCCGGTGGATTACGATACCATAGTCTGTGCAGCGGCAGAAAACCACACACTTCTGGAGGTTAATTCCAGTTCCCTTCACCCCTTAAGCGCCAGAAAGAACGCAAGGGAGAACTATCAGATCATGCTGGATTTATGCCGCCGCTACAGCGCATCCATTATTATAAACAGCGATGCCCACATTGAGGCTGATGTTGGGAATCATGCCCGCGCATTAGAGCTGCTTGATGAATTATCTTTTCCCCAGGAACTGGTTGTAAACAGCTCCATTGACCGGCTTCTCCCTTATATACCAAAGCTGGAGGCTTATCTATGATTAACTTCCTGAACCTGGAATATTTTCTGGCTGTTGCGGAAGAATTAAATATTACAAGAGCCGCTAAGCGGCTTTATATTTCCCAGCAGTCTTTAAGCAACCATATCTCTAATATGGAAAAAGAATTCGATGTTCAGCTCTTTAACCGTACCATGCCTTTGACACTGACCTATGCGGGCCGTGCCTTAAAGATCCGTGCCAAAGAGCTTCTGGATCTGAAGGATGAAACATACCGCCAGTTAGCAGACATTAAAGATTTTACCATCGGACAGCTTTCCATCGGTGTATCCCACACCAGAGGGCGCTTTCTTCTTCCTGTCATTCTTCCCGCCTTTCAGGAGAAGTTTCCCAATATCGAACTTCATCTGGTAGAAGGAAATTCGTCTGAACTAAGCAATGCGCTGATTCACGGAGAGATTGACCTGATGATTGACCTTCTTCCATTTAAAGCAGAAAACGTAGAAACAGTTCCCATCTGCGAAGAAGAAATTCTTCTCGTAGTTCCTGACCAGATCTTAGACCGGTATTTTCCTGGCAGGCAGGAAGAGATTAAAAAGGAACTGGAATCCAATGCGGATGTTACACTTTTAAAGGATTGCCCTTATCTTCTCATCAATAAAGGGAACCGGGTACGCACCATTGCCGACGAAATATTTGAAGAGGCCCAGCTGTGTCCAAACATTCTTTTGGAGACAGAAAATATCGAAACAGTTCTTGCCCTTGCATCAAAGGGAATGGGCATTACCTTCTATCCTAAAATGTTTATGTCGGGAAACCAGGACGGCGCCGGTGCCGTTATGAAAAAAACCGGTCTAAATTACTTTTCATTAAATTACATGCGCAGCCATGGCATTCTCGCGTTTGGATGCCACAAGGGCAGATACTTGTCCCAGGCTACGGAAGAATTTATCCGGATTGCAAAGGAAAATATATAGATTTAACTGCAGATTGACAAATGGGTTAGAATCCTATACCCGAATTATTCATGAGAGG
>NZ_QOHO01000094.1 GCF_003432035.1 Lacrimispora amygdalina | reverse complement strand
CATTTACTACAGTTATTTCCGAGTAGGTATTGGACTTCAGTTTGTTGTGCAACTTTATCCTTAACCATAGCCTGATGTGGTTTCTGTTCGTCAGATCAGAGATTTGCCTCCACCTTCCTTCAGATTCCATCTCACGGTGGACACCCTTGGTCTTGGCTGTATCCTTCCCACTACTAGGGCGGATTAGGGACTTTCACCCATTAGAAACGTGCGCCGCAAGGCGCACACAAAAAAGGTCCACCCCATTATTGAGGGCAGGACCTTTTTTCTGTTCTTCATCTGCTGAATTCTCTCCAGCGCTTTAAACTGTCTGTGGAAAATGAATACTCCGGTGTTACAACAGCATCCTTTATTTCATTGCTGTAATACCACGGATCTGTGTCGTGAAGTGGATTATTCAGCACATGAAACTCCTGCGCCGGCATATATCCCTGTGCCAGTAAAAAACACCGGTTTCCGGTCTCATCTTCTGCCACATCCACAACCATAACGCAATGTCCGGGACTTCCTCCCCGAATTAGCAAATCACCTGCCAGCACCTGGCTGAAATCAGTTCTGGTGCACTCTTTCTCAAGAGAAAGCGTTCCTGCATATACCATAACCTGCCGTAAATATTTTACAAAGCTTTCCCTGCTGTCATCATAAGCTGCCTTCTGCACCCAGGATACATTATTTTTATCCACCAGCAGACGCTTTCCGGCTCTCCATGACGGATAGTCCATTAAAAAACCATTGGTCAAATGAAATGCAATACCATCATAGGCTCCCACTGACCATAAATATTCCCCATACATTCGTATGACGCTGTCTGCACATTGCTGTAAATCACCTTCTACCAAAGGCATGGAAAATACTGCAGCGTGGACATCCTGGCGTCTTTTCTCCTTGCCGTCATATAAAAGAACGGGACTCTTGTCCGGTTTCATGGAATACTGTCTTAAATATCCCTGTAAACTTCCTGCTGGTTTCTCCAGTCTTTTGTAACCGGCGGGAACCATAAAACGGCTCTCCAGTGTGGAACCGGAAGGATCTAAAAGGGATACCTTACCACCAGCCACAACGCTTCTGGCCGACGGGTTTTCTTTTTGGCTCTCTTCCAGAGAAACAATAGAAAGATCATGTTCCGGCGCAGCCGCATGAGGCACCGGCAGCTCTTTCAGTACAATCCCCGAATGACCTGACCGCACCGAAACAGCTGCCATACAAAGTATCGCCCCGGTTATCAATAAACTGATGGTTCGCTTCATAATAAGACCCCCTGCATACTGGTAGTGTTTCCCACACTCTTTTCTAACATTGTAGCATAGTCTTATTTTGATTACCAGAAGGAATCTAAACTCTTAACTCTTAACTCTTATCCCTTAACCGCACCTGCTGTCATTCCGCCCATAAACTGCTTGCTTGCTGCCATATATACAAGGATAATCGGAACAATGGCGATGGCAGAACCTGCGAACAGAATGTTCCATGCCGCTGCCCCGTCTCCGGCATTCTGAAGCGCAACAACTCCTACCGTCAATGGGCGAAGTTTTTCATTGGTCATGGTAAAGATTAAAGGAAGGATGTATTCGTTCCAGCCGCCGCGGAAGGATAATAAGGCAACGCTTGCCAGAGCTGGCTTTATAACAGGTAAAATAACTCTGTAGTAGATTCCGAAAAAGCTGCAGCCATCTATTTTTGCTGCTTCATCCATCTCCTTAGGTATGCTGTTCATAAAACCATGGATCAGAAATACATACGTTGCCTGACCGCCACCGGCTGAGATCAGTATGATGGAAATCAGTGACTTGTTCATGTGCAGTTTAACAGCCAGTTCAAACAGAGGACGGAGTGCAACGCTTCCTACATTGATAAACATGAACATTACCATGGAATTATAGATCAGGCTTTTCAGCTTGAATTCTTTTCGGGAAAATACATAGCCTGCCATACTGCTTACAGTAAGGGAAACTGCCATTACACCAAAGCTGAGTACAAGGCTGTTCAGGGTGTATCTTGAAAAATTCGCCATTTCCCATGCCTGCTTATAATTGTCCAGAATGAATTTCTGGGGAAGCAGATTTACACCGCCCCGAACCAGTTCATTATTGGTTTTAAAGGAACCAAACAGAATATAAATAACTGGATAAACAGTGAGAAATGCCAGTGTTGCAAGAAGAAGAAAAATAACAGCATGAATCATTTTAGTCTTGCGGGATTCTACGGAATGCCCTGTTCTTTCTTTTGCCATTGTCTTCTCCCTCCTATGAAATGTCATCCATTTTTTTGCTGATCTTCAGATATATGATGGTGATAACTCCTACAATAAGCGCTGAAACAATGCTGAGAACGGAGCCATATCCGATCTGCAGCGGGGTTTTTGCTCTTGCAGTACCGAATACCATCTGGAAAATGTAGGAAAACATCACATGGGTCCGGTTATTGGGACCACCCGCCGTCAATACCAGTATGGATTCATAATCTTTAAATGCGGTGGTGATCGCAAGCATAATGACTACTTTTAAGACAGGTCCGAGCATTGGGAGTGTAATCTTGAAAAAGGTCTGAATCCCGTTTGCACCGTCAATCTGTGCACTTTCATACACGTCAGAGGGAATACCTGCCAGACCGGAAATCAGGAGAATCATGTAATTTCCAAAACCTCCCCAGACTGCTACAATAACCACTGCTGCCATGGCGGTCTTTCCGCTCCCCAGCCAGTCGATTGGCTGCTGTATTATCCCTATCCGCTGCAGGAATGCATTTAAAACTCCATTATAAGTTGCAAAGATAAAATACCAGATCAGGCTGTATACCGCCGAACTGATGACAGTTGGAAGGAAATAAATGCCCTGCATCAGACCACTTCCAAACCGTTTTCTCTGTAAAAGCACTGCTGTCATCAAAGAAAGGGGCAGCAGAAAAACAAGCTTTAAAACAGCATATTCAAAGGTGTGAAGTACACTTTTCCAGTATATCCCATCTCCGGTAATACGTTTGAAGTTTTCAAATCCTACAAAATACGCCTTAAAACCATTGTAATCATAAAAAACATATCGAACCAGCCATGTAAATGGATACACCGACATTACCAGGATAAAAAAGATGGTGGGAATCAGCATCAGCCACATAGGGATATCTCCATGATCCCAGCTCTTCTTGAACCGGCTTCCCAAAGATTTGTTTGAATTCATTTCCTTCACTCCTTATTTTTATTCTAAAATCGTTTCCCGCTCCTGCCGCCCAGTGAAAGAAAGGCTGCTGCAAGACAGCAGTTCTGTTTGCAGCAGCCGTAATACCAATTTACTTATCCAGATATTCTACTGTGCCTGCGCCTGGATGAAGAGGATCATAATCCTTAATAACCACACGTTTTGTCTTGCCCATTTTTACTTCTTTTTCCAGGGCATCATTATAGGTCTGATTTAATTTTGCAATTGTTTCATCAATGGATGGTCCTTCCGGGAGACATGCATTCCAGAGTGCGTCTCTGTAATTCTCGCCGTCTGGTGTTACAGATGGAACAACCGGATAGACTGCTTCATAATCAGCGCCTGCAAAATCTGCCATTCTTCCGGTTTTGCTCTTATCAATCTTATCTTCCATATATTTAGAGATTGGCAGGGAATAACCACCTTCTAAATAACCTTTTAATACTTTTTCAGATCCAAAGTACTCGATAACTTCCCATGATTCCTTTGGATGCTCGGTAAATGCACTCATCATCCAGCCGGTATTTGGAGAGCAGGCTTCTGCACCTTTGATCTCACCGTCTAAAGTAGGCAGCTGTGCAACACCCCACTGAATCTTAGCCGGGAACTGCTCCGTTAAAACGGTTGCTTCCTGGGATGCATTGCCATGGATTGCTGCATGACCTTCTGCAAACTGTACACGAGCCGGATCAATCTTCATGGAAGCGGAACCTGGGAATACGCTTTGATCCTGGAACATCTGGCGTACGGTTTCAAGGTATGGTTTAAATCCGGTAAAATCAAATTTACCTTCTTTGTAGTTATATAAAGTAACTCCACTCATTTCAGCAGAATGCTCCAGCCAGCGTTCGAAGGGGCCGCTTGCTCCCGGGAAAATGATGCCGTAATAATCGCCTTTTCCAGCCTCTGTGATCTTCTTTGCCATTTCCGGAAGTTCACTGATCTTTGTTGGTGGTTTCAGTCCCAGTTTATCAAATACATCTTTGTTATAGATCAGTCTGGAACCGCTTCTTTTGCCGCATGGTACCCAGTAAATTTTATCGCCTATTACGTTGCAGCCTTCGTATAAGTGCTGATCAACCTCATTTATTTTTTTGAATTCATCAGTCAGATAATCATTTAAAGGCTGGATGATTCCATTATCTGCGAAGTTTCTGAAATCATCTCCGTTGATCTGAGAGAATATATCCGGTGACTGTCCTGAATTAGCCGCCATGGAAAGCAAGTTTTCGTAGTTCTCTGTCTGTACAACATAATCCAGTACGATATGATCATTGGTTTTGTTAAATTCATCTACCACCTTATTCATGTACTCCAGATCATGCCGGTTATCTGTCCAGATGGTGATTTTCACCTTATCTGATGAAGCGGAATCCTTTTTTGTTTCTCCCCCCGCTGCTGCAGTTGTTGCCTCTTGTCCGCCTGATGCTGGTGCTGCAGTTGTTTGCTCTGTACTTTTTGCCCCACATGCGGTTAATGCCGATGCTGCCATCATACAGGCCATGCTCATTGCTGCCAGCCGTTTTGTTTTTCTCATAATTTCTGCTCCCTTCTTTTTGTTAACTATTACCTTCTTGTTGGTGATGTGCCTTAATAATAAATCATTTTTTCAAATGAAAACACCACTTTTTCTACTATGCATGTAACATTTTTTACGAAATATCCTGCCCATTGCCTTTCGCCTTGATTTTCATTATGCACAATGCTATAATTGCCTTGCTAATTAATACGAACTGAGGAAAGGATGCCGCTATGAACCCAATATCCATGATTACTTTGCTGATTGTAGACGATGAAGCGGAGATCCGTTCCGGTCTTAGGTCCATTATCCCCTGGGAAGATTATTCGATCACACTGATCGGGACTGCTGCCAATGGAGCGGAGGCCCTGGATAAAATCCGCTATTATGAACCGGATATTGTAATAACTGATATTCAAATGCCGGGAATGAGCGGACTCGAGCTGGTACGGCGCGCGAAAGAGGAACAGTTTGACTGTTCTTTTGTTATATTAAGCGGTTATGATGAATTTGAATATGCGAGAAATGCGATTCGGTATGGGGTAAAGGAATATTTACTCAAGCCCATTTCCATCAGGGATTTGACAGAACTGATTCAGAATTTAAAAGAAGAAATTTTAAGCAAACGGGACTATCACAGTGATCAGCTTTCTACACTTAAAAAACTGCGAAAAGCACAGATTTCCCTGCGTAAACAGAACTTAATTCCACAGCTTCTTCGCGGAGAGCTTTCCTCCCCTGAGCTTAATAAAGTTATTGAAGAATATGATCTTCCCATACGGGATAAGGAAAGCTGCGCCGTTTTGATTCAGGCATTTTCCACGTATCAGTATACGGAAGAAACCATTGAACTGGGGGCGAATACACTTGCCCCTCTTATGGAAGTTCTGGATAATGAATTAAGCGGCTTACCAGCACTGATATCTGATTATCCTCCTGCCGGACTTGTGCTGATTGTAAACCTCCCATTCCAGTCAGATCAGTGGAATTCACTGGATAAAATGCTGAACTATCATATAAATAGAATTAATATTGACGGACTTGTCCGCGTAACAGCTGCCATCGGCAAACCGGCGCCTTCTCTTCGTTCAATTTCCGCCTCTTTCCAGGATGCAAGGCAGATCATTTCCTGGCATATCTATCCCGAAACTGGTTCGGTTCTGGATTCTTCTGTCCTTGATACCGGACAGCCTGCAGTCATTATGCCCGGAGATGATCTTTTTGAAGCAGTATTAAAAGATGACAGAGACGATATACAGATCCATTTTAAGCACTACTTAGATAAGCTGACGACTCCTAACCTCCCACCGCCGTCTTATCTTTACAGTATGTGCAATTATTTGATTATCACAATGCAAAGCCAGTTATCCCGATACCTGGACGGACCTCCAAAAAGCTATACCGGCAATTCCTTTGCGGCACTTCAGAGTCTGAACTCTTTAGAGGATATTCAAACTTTTATGATAAAGATTCTTTCTGGTTTTGCAGAAGAGCTGGCAGTCAGTCAGGCAGCGAAGAACGATCCCCTGATCCAGAAAGCCCTTGACTACATTAATAAAAATCTCTTAAAAAATCCAAGGACTGAAGATGTATGCAATTATCTGGGACTGAGCAAAAGCTATTTCAGCACTTATTTTAAAAATAAAACTCAGCTGAACTTTCGGGATTATACCCTGGATTTAAAAATCAACTATGCGCAGGAACAGTTGAAATTTCAGGAACACACATCGGGAGAAGTCTCCCTGCTGCTGGGATATGAAGATTACCGTTCCTTCAGCCGTGCCTTTAAGGCAAGAACCGGGCTTACCCCATCGGAATATCAGAAACAGTTTGCTGCCGGAGAAAGGAGCAGTCCATGATTAAGTGGTTCGCCAATTTAAAATTCCGTTATCAGCTGGTAACTGGAATGATTTTCATTACATCGGCTGCTCTTTTTCTCATTGGACAGGTATCTTATTTCTATTTTTACGAACGTAACACCAATGAAGTTTTAAGAAGGGCCAGAAGCTCTGTACAGATGGCCGGTGAGTCCCTTTCCTACCAGTTTAATTCTCTCTCAGCTGCTACCAATCATCTTCTGGTAAAGGAACCTTTCCCTCAGATGATTGCCGCAATCAACAACTACAGTTTTACCGGTTACGCCAGATATTTCACTACAGCTACTGCTGTTACAGATTCATTCCTGCAAAATCATGATCTTATAAATAATGTGCTGGTCTGCGGAGATGATCAAATTATGTTCAGCCCCACATCTCTTGGAATCAGCAGCCACTTTGATAAACTTCTGCCTGAGAATATCTGGCAATATCAGCATATAACGGTGCTGCCCACCCGGTACAGCACCATGTTTGGCAATAAAGGGGTAATACCTGTCTCCTATCCGGTCTCCAGTATCCTCTCGTCAAAGCATCTGGCCTATCAGGATATTCCTGACTGCAGGAAAGTCCGGTTCATTCTTCTGATTGACACGGAGCAGATCCGGGATTATTTTAACCGAATGTCCAACCGGTATACTTACTGTATGTATCTGGCCGACGAAAACGGGCAGCCTTTGGATATCACGGAAAAAGATTATCCGGATGCATTTCTTCCACAGATCTGCCAATGGATTACAGACGGCTCTCCCGGGCAGGAAGGAACGGTTAAAGCGGAAAATGAAGATCTGTTTCTGACCATGGACCGCATTAAATTCTGTAATTTAAACGTAGTCCACATGACAAAAAAATCCGCACTTACCGGGGATATCAAGGAGCTCCGCTCATTTTTTATTCTTGTGTGGATTGCCTGTTTTCTGGCGGCTGTTTTACTCAGTCTTGCTCTTTCCGGGCTTCTAACCAGAAATTTAAGGGTTCTTGGAACCATAATCCGCAACATCAATGACAAAACCTATACAAAACGGAGAGAATTTAACCATACAGACGAAATCAGTCTTTTGGGAATCCAGTTAAACCAGATGTACGATACCATTCAGCTGCAGCTCTTACAGATTAAGGAAGAGGAACAAAAAAAGGCAATGGCAGAAATACAGATGATGTCGGAGCAGATTAATCCTCATTTTCTTTACAATACTCTGGAATGCATTCATTTTCAGATATTAAACGGTCATTCCAAAACTGCTGAAGGGATGCTGGAAAGTCTGGGAAAATATTTAAGGACTACACTGAGTTTTGGAAAAACGCTGATATCAGTAGAAAAAGAAGTGGAACATGTCATTTCCTATATGGAAATCATGAACCGCCACTCTTTAAACGGGATTCAGATTGAAACAAAAATTGAGCCTTCGCTAAAAGACTGCAAAATCATGAAAATTCTTCTGCAGCCTCTGGCGGAGAACTGTATACGCCACGGTTTCGGCGGTTCTGTAAGCGGCTTTGAACCGGTTCCTCCCCGGATTGATATCCTGATATCATCAGCGGAAAACAACCGGATCAGGATTGAAGTAACAGACAATGGCAGAGGAATTGATTTAGAAGTTGCAAATGCCTGCATTACGGAAAATTCACCGGAGTCTCAAAAGCATTTTGGACTGTCCAATATACAAAAGAGGCTGAAAGCGTGCTATGGGGATTCTTTCCGTATATCATTCTTAAGCATACCGTATTTAAAGAACAGCGTTATTATTGAGCTTCCTAAAGATATATAAAAACCGGGTCAGTGTGGTTTTCCATGCTGATCCGGTTGTTGTTTATGATGGATTAAATTTAAACTGGACCGGCCAGGTTCCTGACAGACCGGTTCTTATACCCAAGCACTGATGATAAAGCTCCCAGCATGCCGGTACACAGAAACATGACTGCCATTCCGCTTCCAGGTCCTTTACCAACAATGCCCTGTAAAAAAACTGCTGCAGCATGATCAGAAGCCATAAATGGTTCAAAAACGTAATCCGCCAGATATCCGCCAAGAAGAAGACCGATGGGAATTGTGGAATATTGAATTCCATTGCGAATTGCAAAAATTCTTCCCTGGATGTTCACTGGAACGGTACGGTACAACAGTGCGCTTTGGCCTGCCATGATAAATGGTATGGGAAAGCTTGCAAAGATTCCGGCTGCAGACCATGCAAAAGCATTTCTCCCTGCTCCCATCAGTAAATCTCCAAGCAAAAATGAAATTCCTGCAGAAAGGTAGATCATCTTACGGGGGTTTTTTGTTCCTTTGCCTGCAGCAACAAATATACCGCCCGCAATCCCACCTGCGCCCAGCATACTGTTAACCAGTCCAAAGATACCTGTATCTCCTCCGCTTCTGGCTAAAATCATAGGAGAAAGGATATTTTCATAGGTCAGTCTGGAGAAGAAGTTAATCAGCGCAAGGCTGAGCATCAGGTATAAAATACCTGGTTTTTTCTTCAAAAATTCTATATCTTCCCGGTCTTTCCGTTTTGCATGGAAGTTAAGTGTTTTTGATGTCTGTGTGTTCTCCCCCGGCTTTACGAAAAACAGTGTAAACATACAGAACACAAATGACAGCAGATCAACTGCCAGCACCAGCCCGGTTCCGGAAAATCCAACAAGTGTCCCGGAAAGAACCGGCGCAGTAACCATGATTAAATTAGATGAAAATGAATTCAGGCCACTTGCCCGTTCATAATCTCCATCTGTTGCCAACAAACCGGTCACAACTGCTGCAGCCGGTGACTGAAACGCATTCATAAAACCAATTACTGCATTTACAAGATAAATCTGAGCCAGAACAAGGCTTCCCCTGTACAAACTTAAAAGAATACTGATTGTACACACGGCCGCTACGGTGTCGGAAACAATCAGAATCTTCTTTTTTGACGCCCGGTCTATAAAAGTCCCTGCAAATATGCTGACTAATATGTAAGGCAGATAACTGCAAAATGTCATAAATGACACTGCCATTGCTGATTCAGACTGCTTATAAGCCCATATGGTCAGAGCGAAAGAAGTCATGGAACTGCCCAGCTGAGATACCGCCTGCCCCAGCCAGAATATTTTATAATCTTTATTTAATTTTGATTTCATTGTATTCTCTCCTTATAAGTAAATTCCCTATAAGTACAAAATCCAATGAGGACGAGATTATGATTAAATGATACCCCTCTGTACAAGCCTCGTCCATTCATCAGACCCTGTACAGAGAAAAGCACTCATATCGATTGTTTGATTTCTCATGATTTTTATTACCTCACTTTCCTGTTTCCGGTAATTAGCTCATTGAGCATTATAACATATCGTCTATAATTTGGCAAAGCTGATGTATTATACACCTTACTGAACCACCAAACAAAAGGCTATAGCCCTGCTTCAGCCGCCTGTTCAGCATCCATTTTCTTTTACCAGCATAAAGGCTGCATCCATATCCGTCTGGAACAGGACAAAAATGGAGTGAACGAAATCTGGCAGTGGTGACATGGTCTAAAGCTTTGGAACCTTTAATAAAAACATGAAGTTAAGTTTACAAATGCAGGCTCTTTTTCCAAATGTAAAAGATAGATTTAACTGATAAAAACTTTGAACAATTATATCTTTTTTTAGATTTTATTTATTCATATAAAAATATGTTTTAACATGCAAAAAGGGAACTGTTTCTCCACTAAAAAAATTAATTAGTTTAGAAACAGCCCCCCTTTAAATAACTTATCCTATAACAATTGCATTAAGTGCTCTTGTTATTGTACTTGCTGATGCGACATTTGTTCCGGTAACGGTTATATCCACAGAATACGTGAATGTGCCTGCACCGGGCGTATCTACCCATGTCATATTTGGTATTTCTCCATATAGTCTTATTGTTCCATTTGAATCGTTATCTTTCTCAACCGTTACTGTAGAAATAATGGTTCCAGATCTTAACAGATCATAAACAATGGTATATTGATAGTTACCGACAGATGATGTCGTAATTTCAACTTCGGCCATAGAATCCAGTTTTACACTTTGGCCGACTGTTGTTGTGATTGCTGCTAAAGTTAAAACGGGTGTTAAATTACCTAAGGTTAATGCTAATGGTGTAGTACTCTGAACCGGGGTAATATTTGCTGGACCTGTCGGGCCGGTATCTCCGGTTGGGCCGGTTGGACCGGTATCTCCCGTTGGACCGGTATCTCCCGTTGGGCCGGTGTCTCCCGTTGGGCCGGTATCTCCCGTTGGGCCCGTATCTCCTGTTGGACCCGTATCTCCTGTTGGACCGGTGGCTCCTGTTGGACCGGTGTCTCCCGTTGGACCCGTATCTCCTGTTGGACCGGTTGGACCAGGAT
>NZ_QOHO01000093.1 GCF_003432035.1 Lacrimispora amygdalina | reverse complement strand
AAATACTCTCCAAAGTCGTCATTGTCGCCTAATATGCCTCCGCTGCCATGGTTCTTTTTTTTTAAGATGTTCATAAGAGACAGGTAGACACAAAAACTCAAATTTTTATGCAGTTTTTCTTAAAGCATCTTCAAGCTGTTGAGGAGTCATATAACCGATACTGCTATGAAGCCTTTTTCTGTTGTACCAGGATTCTATATATTCAAATATAGCTAGCCTTGCAGCATCAAAGTCATAGTATGTAGCTAAGTTTACTTCTTCCTTTTTTAGTGTAGCATGAAAGGATTCTATACAAGCATTGTCATAGGGACATCCCTTGCCGCTAAAGGAATGAACTATATTATGTTCATTAAGATAATCATCAAATTTAGAGCTTGTATATTGGGAGCCCAAATCACTGTGGAGTATAACAGTATTCTTTGGTTTTTGAGTTATGTAGGCATTTTCTACAGCCTTTATAGCTAGTTCTGTATCCATAGTCTTTGAAAAAGCATAGCCAATAATTTTCTTTGTATGAAGATCCAAAACTGAAGCAAGATAGCACCATCCGTCTTTAAGTGTATAAATATAAGTTATATCAGTAACCCATTTTTCATTTATTGTAGTTGTTGAAAAATCTCTTTTCAAAACGTTTTCTTTAGCCTCTATTTTGCTTTTGGAAGAGTGAGGTCTGAATTTTTTGATAATTATGGATTTTATATTTAGTTTTTTCATAATCCTTTGGACTCTCTTAAGGCTTATGGCATGTCCTCTTTCTTCACGAAGCACTTTATGTATTTTGGGAGCACCATAACGACCTTTACTATCTTTATAGATCTTCAGTATTTCTTCCTCGTACATCTTGTTTTCTACGCTTCTTTTGCTTTCGGTTTTGTTTAGATACTTATAGAAAGAGCTTCTTGAAACCTTTAAGACTTCACACATTAGCTTGATATCATGCTCTTCTTTATGATCATTTATAAACTCAAAAATAGAGGTTACTTCTTTGCGAATATGGCCATGGCTTTTTTTAATATTTCATTTTCCTCCTCAAGCCTTGCCATCTTCTTTAACATTGCCTGATACTCTTCTGATGTTATAGTTGTATCTTTATCCACAGTTATTGGTTTAGCTTTCTTAATCCATCCATTGATTGTTGATTTTGATATGCCATATTCGCTACTAAGCTCTGCCAAACTCTTACCAGAGTTATAGAGCTCTACAATTGTCTTTCTAAATTCTTCTGTATAATACTTTTGCCCTTTTGCCATTGTAGACACTTCCTTCCCTTTTTATATTTTAAGGTGTTCGGCTTTTTGTGTCTACACTAATATACTAACATC
>NZ_QOHO01000092.1 GCF_003432035.1 Lacrimispora amygdalina | reverse complement strand
ACTCCCATACATCGAAGGGAAATTATTTCTTAAAGTGAATCGGAAGAAAACAGAAGTGGCTCATATCAGCAAGGTAAAGTACCTTGGATACAGCTTTTACAGACACAAGGGAAAATGCAGATTAAGAGTACACCCGAAGTCAGTGGAGAAGATGAAAAATAAAATCAGAGAACTGACAGACAGAAATAATGGCATGAGCAATGCGAAAAGAGAAGAAAAGTATCAACAGTATGTGAGAGGTTGGGTGAACTACTTCAAACTTGCAGACATGAAAGCACTTCTCCAAGAAATAGATAAGTGGGCAAGACGAAGAATAAGGGCAGTCTACTGGAAACAGTGGAAGAACTTGCATGTAGCAGAAAAGGTTATTGGAGAATGGCAAAGGTGCTGAACCAAATCTTTTCAAATAAAATAATAGCCAAGCTGGGATATACCTCCATGCTTGACTATTATTCAATAGTTTATGAAAACTAAGGAACCGCCTAGTACCGAACGGTATGCTAGGTGGTGTGGGAGGTCGGTAGATAAAATAATTATCTACCTCCTACCCGATTTTTAATAAGTTTATTAATCTTTTAACTGAAACTGTTTCATTAGTGATTTAAGCATCTGAGCCTGACCTGCCATCTCCTCACTTGCAGCCGCACTTTCTTCCGAAGTGGCGGAATTGGTCTGAACCACGCTTGCAATTTGGTCAATACCCTGTGTAACCTGGGTAACTGCAGTGGCCTGCTGTTCCGTGGCAGTGGAAATCTGGTAAACAAGTTTAGCCACGGTCTGGGATGACACAACAATACGATCCATGGATTCCTTTGTTTCTTTGGCAATGTGATTGCCGGATTCAATGGAATCCAGCGCCCGTTCAATCAGTGCAGCAGTATTCTTGGAGGCTTCCTGACTCTTGTTGGCAAGATTACGTACCTCATCTGCAACCACAGCAAAGCCTTTGCCTGCATCACCGGCTCTTGCGGCCTCTACGGCTGCGTTCAATGCCAGAATGTTGGTCTGGAAAGCAATGTCTTCGATCGTCTTTATTACCTTACTGATTTCAGAAGAAGCTTCGCTGATGGTATCCATTGCGGAATTCAAATGCTCCATCCGTGTTTTTCCGAATTCTACCTCTGCAGAGGTAGTTTCCACCTGAGCATTTGTCTCTTTTGCATTCTCAGCGTTCTGATTGATATTGCTTGAGATATCATTGATGGTTGCCGCCAGTTCCTGAATGGAGGATGCCTGTTCCGTCGCTCCCTGACTGAGCGCCTGGGCACTGCTTGCAACCTGTTCGGCACCGCTTGCTACCTGATCGGAAGCCTGAGTGATTTTACTCATGACATTGTTAAGAGAATCAGTAAGATCCTGAATGGAAATCTGGACTTCACGGAACTCTCCTTTAAATTCTTCCGGATCGTGAGGAATATTAAAGTCTCCGCCAGCCATGCGCTGTGTTGTAACGGAAATATAGTTCATGTAGTAGGAGATGCGTTCCATCATGGTTCTCATGCTTTCGGCAAGATGTCCCAGCTCATCGTTAGAGCTATATTCCAGATGACAGTCTAAATTGCCCTGTGCCATCTTATCGGCTACGTCTTTTAATTCATCAATCGGTTTGATTATTCCGCGTGTGATATAGACCGCAATTAATACGGAAGTTACAATGGAACCCAGTATAATAATGACCATGATAATGATAAATACATTGGTCTGTAATTCCAGCCGGTTTGATTTTGCAATACCGTCGTTGGATTTATTCGCCAGCATGGTATTGATGGTGTTGGCGATATCAGCAGCGAGAGGAGCGGCCTGACTGCGGAAGTAGGCCATGGCTTCCTGTGAGGATTTACCTGTAAGTTCAATGGTATTGTTACGAATATCCTCGTACCTCTTCATTTTCTCTGCCAACTGGCTGTAGAGCTCTTTCTCAGCTGGAGTATTCATACGGCTCTCCACCTGCTTCATCATCCGGTTGATGGTATCAATCTGTGTGTTTAAGGTCTGATTCTGTTTTTCAGTTTCAGATGTATTCTCTGAGAAGATTATGTATAAAACTGTAGCGCGATGCGCCTGAAATGCCTGCCCAAGACTTCCGATATCTCCCTGTGCAAAGCCATAATCCTGGAGTTCAATACTATACTCCTCATTAACGGTATGAATGAGCAGGATTCCTATGGTTCCTGCAAGACCTGAAAATAATACTACAATAAGAAATGCAAGTAATAACCGTTTACCAACTTTTAATTTTTTCAGCATGTCTTTTCCCTTCTTAGCCATCGTATTTTGTTATACCTCTATTCCATAAAAATTCTTAAACCCACTGTAAAATAATCCCCAACGTAACAACATTATATAACAATGGTAAGAATTAGTAATATCCAAAATATGGTATTATTGCAATATTATAATTGCTTTATTGACAATAGTCAAGAAGGATGGTATCTATGCTTTTTACGATGTCAATATGGATAATCTTTTGAGCGGGTATGATTATTTGAAGTAGGTTGAGAGTTATGGGGGGAGAGTTGGGACAGAAACACATTAACCGAGGGATAAAATGTTATATAATTTTATACATTAATGTTTCTATTAATGAGAATGTTTCTTACGCTGTCTCTGATAAGGTCAGGAACTTCTTCAATTGATTTGTAGATTTCTCCTGTTTTAATGCTCCGCTCAATCAGATCTGCATATACATTGGCAATTGATTTCATATCAGGTGTACCTGATAATTTATCACTTATTTCTGTCAGGGTGTTCTTTAGTAATACTAAAATGTAATTCATAGAAAGCTTTAATTCATAAATATCTGTAAGTAGATTTTGGATTTCTACTATTTTTTGATTAAGATTTTCTATCAACTCTTTTTCTGTAGGGATATATTCAACCGGCATTTTTGTACCATCCTCCAAAATATGGTAGAATATACCTCCTTCATACAAGTCTCCAATAGCAGTAGCGTATCTGCTTGAATCGACAGCAAAGGCATCATTTCCATATGAGGCTTTTGCTAATGTGTCTGCTAATGAATAGTCATCGGCTACAATAATGTTTTTTACCACATTTTCGAAAATGATTGCATAGATGTTATTTGACATAATAATCTCCATTCCGC
>NZ_QOHO01000091.1 GCF_003432035.1 Lacrimispora amygdalina | reverse complement strand
CATAATAATCTCCATTCCGCGCGCCTTCGGGCGCGGCACAAATAGTAATGAAAGATTTGCAAAACCTCTACTACATGAGATAATAGCTTCAAGAAGCTACACTACAAAGCACGGGAGGAGGAGTTGTAAATTCTTTCTCGTTTTAGACAGCATAATAATCAGTGTAAGTCCTGCCTTTTCAAGCACAAATAAGTGGCTCTATAAGACCGTACACTAAGAATTGTTTTAACGCCTTGGTTAAATTGTGTGGCAGTTCAGTCAATGGCTTCTTATCTTATTTCAGAAAGGAGTCTGACTATGAAAGTTACTTACATTACCTGTTGTGGTGTCGATGTTCACAAATCATTTCTCGTCGCCACAATCATTACTACCACCGGTGGTATCGAGCCCTCTTATCAGAAAAAACGTTTTTCCACCTTTAACAATTCAATTCTTGAGTTCAAGCAATGGCTTCTTGACAATAACTGTCATGACCTTTGTATGGAATCTACTGGTAAATACTGGATTCCTGTATTTAATCTCTTAGAGGATGAAATCAATGTTACTATTGCCAATCCTAAATGGGTAAAGGCTGTAAAGGGCAACAAGGATGACACCAAAGATTCTAAATGGATTGGAGATTTGTTCCGACTAGGACTTGTAAAAGGCAGTTACATTCCCTGTAAAAAAATCCGTATTTTGCGAGAGTTTACAAGGTATCGCTATAAACTTGTTTCCTGCCGTTCCAGTGAAAAGAATAGATATCAGAATGCTCTTACTGTGTGTAATGTTGCATTAGATTCTGTTGTATCCGATATCTTTGGGAAGTCATCCACATCCATCATTGACTATCTGCTTGAACAGTCTGGCAATTCTATCAATCATGAAGAAATAGCTTCTAAACTTCTTCGGTCTCTCAAATCGAAAGAAGATGCAGTGATTGAATCCATTGAAGGATATCAGATGACTGATTCCCAAAAATATCGTATGCACCTTGTCCGTGCACATATGGATTATATCACAGCTGAAATCAATGATATAGACCGTGAAATAGAAAATTTGATTTCTTCTGATCCTGACTATGAAAATGCTATCCAGTTTCTAATGACTATTCCGGGTGTTAAACGTGATAGTGCAATCACTATCATCTCCGAAATAGGTATTGATATGTCACAATTCTGCAATTCAAAACGCCTGTGTTGCTGGGCTGGATTAACCCCAGGCAGCAACGAATCTGCTGGTAAGAAGAAGTCGGTCAGAGTCACACGTGCTGGAGTTTACCTCAAACCTGCATTGGTACAGTGTGCCCATGCAGCCGTAAAATCTGACAAGTCTCCTTACTACAAAAAGAAATATGAATCCCTTGTGAAACGCCGTGGCAAGAAAAGAACCACTATTGCTATCGCTCGAATGATTCTAACCGCAATTTACCAGATGTTATCAACTGGTGAAGCATGGAATCCAAGTGATCTGTATAAAATCGATATGCCTGAAGCTTTACTGGATAAACAAAAAGCAAAAGCTATCAAGCAAGCCATGAAACTATTACAAAGTGAAGGATTATATCCGCCACCAGAACTAATAATAGCTTCTTAAAATTTTTCTTAAATAATCACCTATAAAAAGTTGCCGTTTACTGACAGCTTAGATAAGTGCGCCACTTTTTGGCTGACCTCTACTTTCTTTCACACTA
>NZ_QOHO01000090.1 GCF_003432035.1 Lacrimispora amygdalina | reverse complement strand
TATTATCAGCTGCATAACAAGCTGTTGCTAATTTTTTATTATTAAATATTCCAATAAACTGGTTAGAACCTAAAATCACTTTTTCTTCTTTCAATAATTTCTTTGCATCAATTATTGTTTTTTCAAATTCTTCTTTTTCATTTAATTCATCTGCAAGAAGATTTGATTTTATGACTAATTTTATAATCGGATTATTTACTTGCTTTACAGACGCCTCAATAAGATTACTTGATACTTCTGCTTTATTTTCTAAATAATATTTACATTCCGCAACATTATTTAGAATACAAGCTTTCTCTTCCTCATTATTAGCCATTTCTAAGGCTTTATTAAAGTAATCTAATGATATATCAAATTGTCTGAGCCTTAAATATGCAATACCTAAGGCATTCTTTATATTAACACTCTGATTCATTTGTTTTAATTCAGAAACTGCCGATTCTATATTATCTGTATTTCCTTTTAATTGTGCTATAACTTTTTTGTAAGATTCTTGTTCTGTTTCTTCGCAAAGTATTAATATTCCATAATCATCCATAATATAATATGTATCATCTACTGGTGATTTTTCAATCTTTTTATTACAGCCAACTAAAAATATCATTAATATTAAAAATACTATTTTTAAATTTTTCAATTTTTAACCTCCACTAATAACTAGAATTTAAATCTTCAATAGATTGGGGTTTTGCATTTTTAGGAATTTCATCTCTTAAATCGCATAAGCTAAAAGTAGTTGCCTGGGATGGATTTTTGAGATTTATCGTTATTTCATTTGCCTGTTCCTTTAATACTCTATCTAATATTTTCCAAAAATTTTTATTTCCTCCACTCGTGTACAAACAATTCGATATTTCAATCAATTTAGTGTAATTACTATATCTAGTACTACCATTTCTTTTAACTATTGCTATAGAATCTCCCCCATACATTATTGCTCTTTGACACATAGTACCAAACTCCGAATACAGATAAACCTGATATTGCTTATATTGCCTTTTGGGTTTTAGATACACTACAGCATCATAGCATTCATTTTTCTTTAACCATAAATCTTTCTTTTCTACTAATAATTTAGCTCTGGATTCATTATTCTCTATTTTTTCAAGATATTTTTCAATGCATTTTTTTCCTGTATCTTTTAAACTTTTTCTAGTGTTAATAAGCATATTATCCGCAACTACATTATATAAGTAACTTTTAGGCATCGAATAATAACCATACTCCTGAAAGAAATTTGTATCAGATGAAGTACCTCCCATTAATACCACTCTATGTTTATTTGTACTTGATTTTTGAAAAAAGAAAGTCACATAAGTATACTCTACTGCATCAGCTAATTTTTTTAATATGCTGTTAACAATCCATAGTCCAGCAACTACCAATTCCGTTGTAGCCTCCTTAGTATTTGAATTAGGATTTCTAGATACGAATTCTATTTTTTTAACTGATCTTTTTTCTTTACCATTACTATATGTTTCACTTTGTTTGACATAAGCAGAAACTTCCTCTCTACCAAAATCCTCCACTTCGAAATTAATTCCTAATACCGCCTTTGATAATTTAAATTCCTTCTCTGTCATTGTATATTCCATGATTGTGTACCATTCTTCAAGTGGTCTAAAAGTTGGAGTGTTTGGGGCTTCATCTTTATATGGATTGTATATTTCAAATCGTATATTATTTACTACGATTGCAGTCCTGTCTTCAGTAATATAAACACGATCTTTAGGCTTATTTCTAATTGTTTGACCTGAGTCGACTACAGATATGATTCCTTGATTCTTCATACATACACAATATGATTCCGAGTCGATTACTGTCGCTTCCGTCTTTAAAGTGTTTTGATCCCAAATTCGTTTATTCTCATTTCCATTTAGCCATGAAGATAAAACAGGAGTACATTTTTCATTGGCCAATTTACAATTACCGAATTCGCTTATATTCTCTAGCTTACTATCCTGAACATTAATCTGAGGGTTTCCCTGAAGGTACTGTCCATGATCCACAGGAAGGTTCAGCACTGCATGTTTCTCCCCATTTGTACATTTAACCAAGGCCCCCCTGACTACATATTCTTTTTGTCTCTTTTGGATCATCTGACCATTCCCGATCCGTCCCATAGTCTCATTATTTTCCATCGTGTTTCCTCCTGCAAATTAGAATTGTTCTTTATCTATATCCATGCTATGTATATTAAAAAAACTATCCTATGGTTAAACGTTTCCCACCCATCCGCTATTTTAAATGTACCAATCAGTTTACCACTAATTTTACAGTTCTCCTTCAGATCTTTCAATTTGTTTATTGAACCAAATTCCAAAACTATAGCCTATAATATCTTATCGATTATTATATATCTTCTTTAAAGTAGTTTCTAACTCTCTATTTGAATCGTTTCATCCTTGTCAATTCCAGATATAATAAGCCTATGAATATAATTCTATGGCTAATTCCTTATCACTTGAATATCATACACATTTGCAATATTGTAAAAGGAAACTGCGGCCAAATCATGAAAAGGAGTACAGTATTTTAAAACATATTGATAGTGTTCAAGTGCTTTTTCTCTTTTTTTAAAATCAAAATTATATTTATTTTTATGCTCTTATTCGAATAGTAAAAGACTTTATTTAAATCGTAAGAAGTACATCAATGATAAATTTTTATACAAAATTACCTCCAATTTCGTATAATGCTGAAGCATTCATCACATCTTTTATCTCAAAATCTGCCCACGAAAAACCAATTACCATAGCTTTCCATGCAATCGATTAATATATTTATTTAATTCTTTCTTTAATTTCTTGTCATTAATTACAAAAACCTTGCTATCACTTTTTATTTCCTTCATTCCAACTGGAACAAAAGCCGCATCGGTCCTTTGAGGTACAATAATAAT
>NZ_QOHO01000009.1 GCF_003432035.1 Lacrimispora amygdalina | reverse complement strand
GGGAGTTTTTTTACAGCCCCTACTACACAATAGAAACCCCGGCGGGTTGATTTTGTTATTTAAAAAGTAATAATATTGGTTCTATACCGATGTTAATTTGACAATTCTTATCTATGTGCCGAATTCTATTGGGCAACACTTTGAAGCATATTTGTAATCTCTGTAAAGCGCTCATCAGTTATTCCAAGTTTTTTTTGAAACTTTTCTTCCTCAAGCCTAACGACTATCAATTTGTCGGGAGAAATATCCTGAATAATATCTTTTAGCTTTTGAACAGATACTTCATCATCGTTATATCCTCTTATAATTGTGACTTCAAAGATAAACTTCCCATTGTACTGATTATGAAAGTTTACCATATTGGATATATATTCGGATAATGTATAGCCTTGTATTGGCCTCTGAACTTTTTGAAAAGCTTCTTCGGTAATCACTTTTAGTTCACCAATAACCTCATCACACATATTTGCAATTTCTATATAGTCTTTTTTATTGAGTAAATAACCATTAGATAGCAATCGGACAGGCAGCCCCTTATTTTTTATGAAACCGATAATGTTGCAGATTTGGTCATGTATAAGAGCTTCTCCTTTTGAGTTAATAAAAATCAGATCTGCATTTGTTTGCTCAATAATTTTTTCTAACTCAGTTAACGAATCTGTCACATTACCAAAAGCAATTTGAGTATCAATCTTGTTTTTTGATCTTCCAATCGGACAGAAAATGCAATCAAAGTTACAGTACTTTTCAGGAAGAATATTTATTTCTAATACTCTTTTACCGTCCTCAATATAAATATCTTTATAATCAAATCCTTGCATAGTTTAGCCTCCTCAAACAATTCTCTATTTTTGCAATTTTTTATTATATACAAATTGATCTAACTATTTTTTCTTGCCTTGCCGGTCATAGATAAAATCTCAAATTCATAGACCGTTACATTTTTCATTGAAGCAGAAATATATTTTTCTCCATTTTCCAAGTACTCTGGACTATACTTTTGAAGTACTTTCTATCAGTCCTACGCATTTCTCTAAACATGATTCTTTTCCTCCTTACTTGATACACCGAGCTGTTTAGAATATACCTCCAATAAAAAAACGCCTTAACACCCATTCCTTCTAAGGCCTAATGGAATGGTGTCAAGACGTTTACCCGACGGCAAAATAATAATATAAATTAAAAATATCATACTTACATCAAAAAGTCAAATTAACCTAGCTCCCGACTTGCCTGTGTAAAGTTTTGCAGAGCAGCTACTTTCAAAAAGGTATTTAGATTCCGAATTTCCATGACAGCCTCCCAATGTATTCAATGGTTTCATAATACAATATTTTGGTGACTATATCAATCAAAAAAAGTGATTGATATAATCAAAACCATTTGTTTTACAGATTGATTATACCGTGGTAGAAAGCAATATTTATGCTCGAAATCGCAATGTTAACCAAATGGTTTTACAAGACAAACTCTGTGCTCTAACTGATGCAGAAGACTGCGCAATATTTGCAAGTGGTGTTGCGGCGCTTACTGGTGTATTTGTACCGTTTTTGAACACTGGTGATCACGCAGTTGTCTCCGAAGTCTGCTACAGTGCAACAAATTTGTTGTTTCGTAAGTTTTTGCCGGAAAAGTATAATATAGAGGTAACCTTTGTAGATTCAACTGATACAGAGGCGATACGTGCTGCAATTCGTCCCAATACACGATTGATTCATATAGAAACACCTGGAAATCCAACGACGGAAATCAGTGATATGTTTGCAAACAAAAGTGGCAAGCAGGGCATACGGGTGACCACCGTATGCTTTTGCTTGTTGGGGAGTATCCCCAATCTCCACTGAAACGATGATAAATCATCGTGCTACGCTCCCTTTGGGAGCTGATAAAATCACAGAGCAGCTTACCGCTGTTCCTGTGATTTTTCTTTTGCCTTTTGTTCCTGTTCCAGTCCTAAAAGGCGGTCGATATTTGCCTTGGCAGTCAAAATATCTTGCATTTCTTTTTTCGCTGAATGGTACTGCCCGTATGCCTTTTTCTTCTTTGAAAGCAAGTCGGTATTAGTTTAAGCCGGTAAACTTGGAGTTATAGGGGGAGCTGAATGGGTATGTTGGTTGATATTCAAGCAGTAAGGTTTCAATCTGCATTCGAGACAGGACATCGATATAATTTGATGGCTCATCCCAGATATACAGATGCGCTTGTTCGCAAAGGCTTTTTGCAATTAGAACTTTTTTCTTTTGGCCTTCACTAAAATCTTCAAGTCTTTTTTCAAATTGCTCCCTTGAAAAATCAAGTTTACGCAGGATGGCCTTTTATTGCCCTAAGGATGTTTATGGTTAAATAATGTAGCTTCTTCCCATGCCATTTGCATTTTTAAGATTTATATAATGCTTTTTGCATTGACGATTGTGACTTGTGACACTACAACTATGTGAAGTTATTAACTATAATCAGATTATAACAAAAAGCACAGGAGAGTGAGAATTTGAAAAAAGTATTAATTGTTGATGATGCTGCATTTATGAGATTGTCTTTAAGAAGAATTATTGAAAAAAGTGGCTTCGAAGTTATAGGAGAGGCTGAAAATGGACTAGCTGCTGTAAAGCTATACAGGCAATTAAAGCCCGATATTGTCACAATGGATATTACAATGCAGGAGTTAAATGGTATTGATGCTCTTAAGATGATAAAAAGTCTAGACAATAATGCCAGAATAATTATGATCACATCTTTAGGACATAAGGATAAAGTAGGAGAGGCCATAAGAGCTGGTGCGGTCGCATTTATATTAAAACCTTTTAATGAATCGTTTATAGAAAAATCACTAAAATTGGTAACAGCAAAACAATAAAAGTATAGCATTTTATTAAGCAAAATAAGGCAGGAGAGGTATAAGATGGCGGATACAATTATAAATGAGCCAATGCTAGATATGTATACTTTTGAGACAAATCATTTAATTGAACAAATGGAAGAATTAATTCTTCATGGAGAAAAAAGTAATCAATTTTTACTATCAATTGATGAAAGTTTTAGAATTATGCATACCATAAAGGGCTCTTCAGCTATGATGCTATTTAACAATATCTCAGAGCTTTCACATGTTGTTGAAGATTTGTTCTATTATCTCCGAGAAAATGAGCCTGAACAGGTTGACTACCAAGCCTTAAGTGATATTGTTCTTGAGTCTGTAGATTTCATTAAAAATGAATTGTCAAAGATTGAAAAAAGCTGTCCAGCAGATGGAGATGCCAAAGAAATAATTGATGGTATAAAGCAATTTCTAATCAATCTTAAAGAATTAAATGGAGACTGCTACATTTCAAAAAAAGACAATAGTATTTCACAACCTGCTATGCATAAACCCTTCATAAATTCAGTAAAAGAAACAGACTTATCTGATAAACGAAAATATGAAGTTGTTATTTTTTTCGAGGATGGTTGTGAGATGGAAAACATACGAGCTTTTTCTATTATTCATATGCTTTCCGATATTACCTCTGATTTAAGTTATTATCCTGAAAATATAATTGATGATGATACTACAATAGAGCAAATCAAAAAAGAGGGATTTAAAATATCTTTTAAAACATTAACAAGTATTGAATCTATTCGGGAATTACTTGAGAATACGGTTTCCGTGAAAAATCTGGAATTATCTGCTCAAAATGACATTGTGAATATGATTGAAGCTCAAAATGACAACTCTTCACAATGCCAGACTAACTTACTAAAACAGGAGCTTATAACCAATAAAGAGTTGAGTGTACAGAATCATTTACATTCTACTAAAAATCAAGGAATGATTAGTGTCAATCTATCAAAAACTGATCGGTTAATGGATTTAATTGGTGAATTAGTTATTGCCGAAGCAATGGTTACTCAAAACCCGGATCTTAAAGGATTGGAGTTAAATAATTTTGATAAGTCAGTAAGACAACTCCATAAAATTACTGATGAACTGCAAGATGTTGTAATGTCGATACGAATGGTACCTCTTTCTACGATATTCTATAAGATGCATCGAATCGTAAGGGATATGTGCAAAAAGTTGGATAAAGAAGTAAAATTTGAAATGATCGGTGAAGAAACAGAAGTGGATAAAAATATAATTGATCATATTTCGGACCCATTGATGCATTTGATCCGAAATGCAATTGATCATGGTATTGAATCAAAGGAAGATAGATTGTTAAAAGGAAAACCCCAAGAAGGTAGGATTATTTTAGAAGCCAGGCATGCAGGTAGTGATGTACTTATTACTGTCAAAGATGATGGGAGGGGACTAAATAAAAGAAAAATAATTGATAAAGCGAAGAAAAAAGGTTTGCTTTATAAGCCCGAAGAGGAAATGTCTATTAGCGAAATATATAATTTGATTTTACTGCCAGGCTTCTCTACATGTGAGAATATTACTGAATTCTCTGGTCGTGGCGTTGGTATGGATGTAGTTGTAAGAAATATTGAGACCATCGGAGGCACTGTGTCGATAAACAGCACAGAAGATCTGGGTACAACAGTTACTTTTAAAATTCCGCTAACATTGGCTATTGTTGATGGAATGAATGTATGCGTTGGAAAATCTCGTTATACCATTCCGACAACATCAATTAAAGAGTCTTTTAGAGCAAATCTCGCAGATATTATTTGTGATCCAGATGGGAATGAAATGATAATGGTTAGAGGTCAGTGTCATCCTATCCTAAGAATACATGAGTTTTATAGAATAAAAACAGATGTAATCCGATTAGATGAAGGAATTGTTATTATGTTAGAGCATGAAGAAAAAAAACTTTGTATCTTTGTGGATCAATTATTAGGACAGCAACAAGTAGTAGTAAAAGCACTGCCTAGCTACATTAAACAAAGAAAAAAAATAGTAGGGCTAAGCGGATGTACAATATTAGGGGATGGTAATATCAGTTTAATTTTAGATATTGAAGGGCTTTTAAAAGGTAATATTAATTAAAGTATATTTACCAGTTTCATCCCTGACGAAGTAGAGATAAGAACTCGGGTTTGTCAGATTCATAAATATCTTGGCAATCTGAAAAAACATCTGCCAATGAAAGCTGAGGGGTTATTCTATTTTTAAGAGTAAAAAAGCCAGTAAAATCAAGGTATGTGGCGTTTCGCAAACGCCTAAGAATAATATTTACTAGGGGGTAAGATGTTTACCTGGAGCGAGAATTTTAGTGTACAAGATTATGTTATAGATGAGCAGCATAAAAAACTAATAGAACTAATATACATAGTTGCTGCATTATTAAATAATTATGATGATAAATTTTCAAATGTCTACGAGGTGGTTATTGAATTGGACCGGTATATTATAGAACACCTTGAATATGAAGAAGAACTTATGAAAAAGAGTTGTTATCCAACCATGAAAGAACATATATTGCAACATCAGCAATTAAGATACAAGATGTCACAACTGAATGTCTTTGAAATTGAAAAATCATACGAGTTTTATGCTGATTTACTTGCATATCTAGTTGAATGGTTGTCAAAACATATTATGGATGCTGATAAGAAGTTAGGATTATTTTTACTAAATAAAACAAACTAGCAACAAGATGGATAATACCTTACTGGCTGTAAGGAATATTAACCATAAATATATTGTAGTAGAAAGGAGTTGCGATATGACAGAATCAATAATACAAGAATTGATTGACCAGGAAGAGGATACTCAAAAGGGAAGGTTTCTTACTTTTACGTTAGGTAGTGAATGCTATGGTATAGAAATACAGTATGTGTCCGAGATTATTGGCATACAACCCATAACGGAGATGCCGGAGCACCCGGAATATGTCCGGGGAATTATTAATCTACGAGGGAAGATTATCCCGGTAATGGATGTTAGAATACGATTTAAGAAACAATCGATAGAATATAATGATAGGACCTGCATTATTGTCATAATCATTGATGATGTATCGATTGGATTAATTGTGGATAGTGTAGCAGAGGTATTAACCATACCTGATCATGATATTGTATCACCTCCGGATATAAGTGGAGTATCCAATAAGTACATACAAGGAATAGGTAAAGTAGGTAATGAAGTTAAAATGCTTCTAAATTGTGACAAATTGCTGAATGAACAAGACGTAGAGTATCTCGCTACCATATAAAACAAGGAGGAATAATATATGAAGTGGTTTTACAATATGAAAATCGGCGCAAAGCTGATCATGGGATTCTTATTCGTTGCATTGATTGCAGGTGTCGTAGGAGGTATTGGAGTATATAATCTTAATAAAAATGATAATCTATATACAGATTTATATACTAATTATGGTATCGCATTAGGTGATATAGCTGATGTTTCAATTTCTTATCAACGTAATCGAGTAAACTTAAGAGAATTATTATTAGTGAAAGATATACAAGATAAAAACAATATTGTAGATAAGATCAACGAATATGATAAGCAGGTACAAGATTCATTGGCTTGTTTTGAACAATCAGTACAATCGGAAGAAACAGCAAAAGAATTATCAAATCTGAAGACTGCGATAGAGAAATATGCTCCGGTACAGGAAAAAGTAATTGCTCTAGCGCTTTCAAATCAAGAAGATCAAGGTCTTGAAGTTTTACATAGTGAAGGACAAGCTTTATCAGACGAGATAAACAGCACGATCGATAACCTGTTTGCAAATAAAAACAAAAATGGTAAATCGCTATCAAGTCAATACACTGTCGAGGGGGATAAAAACATAATAACGATGATAATTATAGTAGTCATCGCGATGGTTATAGCCGTTTTTCTTGGTTTCTTTCTCTCCCGTATTATTAGTAATCCAATAAAAAAACTAGTAACTGTTGCAGAAAAAATATCGGATGGGGATTTGGATGTAGAGGTAAAGATTGATACAAAAGATGAAATGGGAATACTCGCAGCTGCATTTGGAAAAATGGCTAATAATTTAAATGAAGTAATGTCCAATATCAACTCAACATCTGAACAGGTTGTGTCCGGATCAAAACAGTTGTCAGACTCCAGTGTATTATTGTCACAGGGAGCAACAGAACAGGCATGTGCTATCGAAGAATTAACGGCTTCTCTTGAAGAAATATCGTCACAGACAGGGCAAAACGCTCAGAGTGCAAATCAAGCAAATGAATTGGCTGAAGCAGCAAAGACAAATGCGGTTCAAGGGAATGAGCAGATGAAACAGATGCTTAAGGCAATGGATGAAATTAATGATTCCTCAGGGAATATATCGAAAATTATAAAGGTAATAGATGAAATAGCATTCCAGACCAATATCCTTGCACTTAATGCAGCGGTAGAAGCTGCAAGGGCGGGACAACATGGAAAAGGTTTTGCAGTTGTTGCAGAAGAAGTAAGAAATCTTGCTGCTAGATCAGCAAATGCAGCGAAAGAAACTACTGCAATGATTGAAGGCTCCATCAGGAAGGTTGAGGATGGAACTAAAATTGCTAACCAAACTGCCGAAGCACTTAATAAGATTGTGGAAGGGGTAGCGAAGGTAGCGAATCTTGTCGGAGATATTGCGACTGCTTCCAATGAACAGGCTATGGGCATTGCACAAGCAAATCAAGGGATTATACAGGTATCTGAAGTAGTGCAGACCAACTCTGTTACCTCGGAGGAAAGTGCAGCAGCCAGTGAAGAACTTGCTGGACAGGCAGAGCTATTAAAACAACAGGTTTCAAAATTTAAACTTAGAGAGTCGTATCAGTACAATGGCTACAGTAGACATGAGAATACAGATCAAGAAGTTCGACCAATGCTTGAAAGCTTATTTAATAAGAAAAAACCAGAACCAGTAAAAAAGAAGAGTGAAGAATCAACAAGTAGTTCCAAGAAAATAATATTAAGTGATAAGGAATTTGGAAAATATTAATTATTAACAACAAGTGATTAATATGATAGTAATTTGCAGATGGGGAGAGTGTAGCAACGCTCTCCATCTATAATAGTGATAAAGGTTGTTCTTATTTTGTAAGTTTTGTTCCAGGTCTCCGTTGCACGAAGCGTTTCGGGATAAGCACATAAATCCAAATGTAAATCATACGACCACAGCGAGTTGGATAATAAAGACCCATTTCATCAAGGTCAATATGGGTTTCAAGAAGACACAGAAACTGAGGTTTGTCAGATTATGCTGCATTTGGCGTTTTGCAAACGCCTAAAATAGGGATAATAATGAAAGGTGAGAATATGGTTACCATTACGGATAAAGAGTTTAATCAATTATCAGAATATATAAAATCAAACTATGGTATATTTCTCAAAAAAGAGAAAAAAACTCTTGTTTTAGGTAGACTACATACAGTGCTGGATAATAAACAGTTTAATAATTTTTCAGATTATTTTAAATATATAATATCAGATAACTCAGGCGATGCGGCTACTACTTTATTGAATCATATAACTACAAACCATACTTTTTTTATGCGAGAAGCAATTCACTTTGACTACTTTAGGGATAAAGTGCTCCCGTATCTTGCTAATACAGTGAATAAAAAAGATTTACGCATTTGGTGTGCCGCATGTTCATCTGGAGAAGAAGCTTATACACTTGCTATGGTCATAGATGAGTTTTTTGGAGAAAAGAAGCAGGGATGGGATACTAAGGTTTTAGCAACTGATATTTCAGAACGGATTTTAAATATTGCAAAAAAAGGAATTTACAGCAGTGAAAGAATAGCTCCATTACCTTCACAATGGAAGATAAACTATTTTAAAAAGTATGACACTAATAATTATATTCTGACAGATAAAATAAGAAGTGAGGTAATATATAGAAAGTTTAATCTTAAGGAGACCGCATTCCCTTTTAAAAGAAGATTTCATGTTATCTTTTGCAGAAATGTAATGATTTACTTTGATGAGCAAACAAAAAGAGAGCTAGTAAATAAATTTTATGATATTATAGAGGATGGAGGTTATCTTTTCATCGGACATTCAGAGGCCTTGTGTATGGAAGACACACGATTTAAATACATCATGCCATCTATTTATAGAAAAGAATAGGCTCCAGTATAGTGTGATAATGATATTCCTATTGTTATGAGTTTTTTGTTTGAATAATTTTAATTTCCATATTATAATATTGGCTGAAGCATTAGGCGTGTTAAAAATATACAAACAAGCATTAGAATGTGTTATATCATTGAATCATTTACAATGTTTATGGAGGATGACATATGAGGTTAGTATCTGTCAATAGCCTGAAAGGGAACGAGGTGCTCGGCAGACCAATATATGATGAATCGGGAAGAATATTGTTATCCAAAGATGTGAAGCTGATGCCTGCGTATATTGAAAGACTTATAAATCTAGGAATTCACTCAATATATATTGATGATGCTATATCAATGGATGTCGAGATAGATGATAACATCAGTGAAAAGACCAGGCAGATGAGTAAACACGCAGTGAAGAAAATGGTGGAAAAGTATGTACGAGATGGTACGCTTAATAATGATGGTATTATAAAATCTGTTAATTCTATTATCGACGAGATTCTTGATCAAAAAGATGTAATGTTTAACGTATTGGAGATCAGGGCAAAGGATGACTACCTTTTTTCTCATTCTGTTAATGTTTGTGTACTTGCAGTTATATTAGGGATTCATATGGGATATAACATGCAGAAATTGAAAGAGGTTGCCATTGGTGCCCTTCTTCATGATGTGGGAAAGATAAAGTTATTGAAGGACCAGAAAGAATCAATAGAAATTATTAATATAGAAAAATTACATCCCAAAGTCGGATTTGATCTATTAGGATCAAATAATTCATTCAGTGCTGTAGCAAATGTTGCAGTACTTATGCATCATGAGCATGTAGACGGCAGTGGGTATCCTCTAGGGTTAAAAGGGAATGAAATCCATGAGGTAGCAAAACTTATAACCATTTGTAATGTGTTTGACAATATGGTATCAGGTAACAAAGATATGCCGATCATGCACGTTTATGAAGTGATGGAGTATCTGACGGCAATGAGTGGTTACCTTTTCGACAAGGACATCGTAAGTAAGTTTGTCGAACACATTGCTGCATACCCTTCAGGGAGTGGTGTTATACTTAATACGAATGAGATGTGCCTGGTGATAAGGCAGAATAAAGATCTTCCTATGCGTCCGGTACTTAAGGTTATTTACGATAAAAACGGAAATAAAGTAAACGAACCCTATGAGATTGATCTTATCAAGGAACTTACGCTTCTTATAACAGGTGTATATGATTTATAGAGTTAAATGTTAAAACAAAATCACCCTCACACTGATGGAAATGCCGAATGGCGGCTGAATGGAGATATATATGAAAAATATTCATGCCAACATAAAACAGATAGACAAAACAATAAAAGAAGAATATATCAAGCAGACTTACATGAGATTTCTGAAATTGAAAGGAGAGCAGATAGAGTCTGAGATTAGATCAAGTATTGCTGCTTTAGGCCTTTTTCTAAATACAGACAGAGTATATATCTATAAGTTTTTAGATGATGCGACTATCATGCAACTTTCTTATGAATGGCTCAGAGAGGGAATTCCTTCTAGAAGAGATTCTACACAAGAAGAGCTAGCTTATCAATATCCCTGGTTAATGAGAAAAATTAAAAATAATGAGTGTGTAGTAATTAACAATGTTGAAGATATTCCTGATGAAGCCTATTCAGAAAGGGATATGATGACGAAACATTGCGTTAAGGCATGTTTCATAGTTCCTATGACAGTGAATAAAGTAGTACAAGGTTATGTAGGTCTGGATAGCGTATGTAGTTCAATGATATGGCAGCAGGAAGCTATAAATATGGTTCAGAATCTTGGAGAGATATGGATCGCTTATATTGAAAGATTACAGCAAGAAAGGATTCTAAGGTCGAAATTGAATGACAGCATGCTAATTCTGGATAACTCCGATGTTCAAATTTGGTTCTTAAAGAATACCACAGTTTATGGAGCTGTGAACAATTCTCATGCACGATTTTTTGGTAAGAGTAAAGAAGAATTAGAGTATAAAGACCTATATGAGGTGTTTTCACCCGAAACAGCCAATTTATTATGCAAATTATACTGGGATATGTTTCAACAAAAGAGAGAGGCTATAAATGAAATTTGGATAGAAGATAGTAGGGGGATAAACAGGCTCTTACAGATTAAAAGTAAACCAAAATTTGATTTAATTGGTAATATTGAATACCTGGTATGCACGGCACAGGATATTACTGAGCAAAGAAAAACACAAGAAGATTTATTTAATGCTAAGAAAGCTGCAGAGGAAGCGAACAGTGCAAAAAGCCAATTTCTTGCAAATATGTCTCATGAAATTAGGACACCATTGAATGGCATTATTGGATTTATTGATCTTCTTATGAGGACTAACTTGAACGAAGAACAATCGGATTATCTAACGCAAATAAATTCAGCTTCTGATATTTTACTTTTTCTTGTAAATGATATCTTAGATTACTCGAAGATAGAAGCAGGTAAGCTGGAATTAGAGCATGCTTTGTTTGATGTTCATGCTCTCATAAAAGAATCGGTGAAGCTATTTTCTTCAAAAGTAAATGAAAAGAAAATAAAAATGGAGCTATTAATTTCACCCGAAGTTCCGGAAATTTTATATGGTGATCCAGGGAGAATAAGACAGGTATTAAATAATCTTATTAGTAATGCAGTGAAATTCACTGAAGTCGGTAATATAATCGTAAGACTTGTAGTTTTAGAAAATAATGAAAAGTATATAAAGCTCCAATTTCAGGTAAGTGATACAGGAATTGGAATGAGCCAAGAGCTGTTATTAAAACTATTTAATGTATTTACTCAGGCAGATGCTACGACAACTAGAAAATATGGTGGAACTGGTCTTGGACTTGCGATTTCTAAGCGACTTATCATGCTAATGGGTGGAGTAATTAGTGTAGAAAGTGTATTGGGTAAAGGCTCAACTTTCTATGTTGAATTAGATCTTGAAAAATACAAAATCCAAGATGAGTTTAGTGCAAACAACTGGCCTAAGATAGAAAAAAATGTGATTCAATCACCTGTTAATCTTAGTGAACCTATGCCGTTATTCTTGAGTAACATGAACAAACAGGTTACAGGGATAACAGATTTAACTTCGAATCAAATAACACAGAATAAATATTACAATGTGTTGCTGGTAGAAGATACAGTAGCAAATCAGAAGCTTGCCACTGCCATGTTAAAACAGCTCGGATACAAAGTGGAGTTAGCTGAAAATGGACAACAAGCAGTTTTCATGTGTAAGAATAAAAAATACGATATAATTTTAATGGATTGTCAGATGCCTTTACTGGATGGATATGAAGCAGCTTATATAATAAAGACAAACGGTGAATTAAATCAGAATACCATTATGATCGCAATGACCGCTCATGCAATGGAAGGTGATCGTGCCAAGTGCATAGCAGCAGGAATGGATGACTATATAAGTAAACCTATAACAATGATTAAACTTAATAATATTATACAAAAGTGGTTAAGTAAATATTTATGTCATCAGAGCGATACATAAAGTATCACTCTCAGACTGTAGTCAAAGTCCCGGGCATCCGTCTGGGTTTTTGTATTTGAAATGTGTCAAAAAGTTTAGTGTCTATAAGGACTTGGAGGCACTTTTCTGGTATAATAGGAGTATCGAAATAAAGTAAGCGTCTTATAAGTACGTGTATAGATTTTTGTTTTACCTATGGGATAATGATCCATTCAGGCTTTCCCGAATTCGCGACTGCAGAGCAAGTGGACAGAAAGTTTCTTGCTGGTGCGAACATAATGGGATTGGTATAAAATCTTCTTATTATTGGATGCGAAAGATAAAACGGTAGGCATTTGAGACTCCGCCAACTTCCAAAGCATAGTTAAGCACCGACAGAAGGCACTGCAGTTTTGATTCGGTTCGGCGGTACCGTATTAAAGATCCAAAAACGAGCAGAGCCAGGCAGAAAATAGCATTTGTCCTTTTACAATTGGCAGAAAGAACTGGATGTTCTCTGGCAGTCCCAAAGGAGCCGAGACAAGTGCTGGTATATACACTCTAATTGAAACGGCAAAAGCCAATGGTCTGAGTCCCATGAATATATTCAGTCTATTCTTGGTGACATCCCTGGAACTTCATTCCTAGAACATCCTGAATATCTGGAAGAATACATGCCCGGGGATTCGCTGATTCAGAAACTGTGCCGATAAAGTCAACCTTTCATTATAACGGAAGGTTGGCTCTTTTTAAATACACAATTTTATTTGACGCTTCCAGGCACCTTTTATAACTGGATCAGTAATATACCTGGACCACAAGCATATAGAATGCGTAAGAAAACAGGATATATACGGGTCATATTCCTTTCTTTTTAAGAAAAGACCGTATTGGCGTATATAATATTATTATGAATAGTTCTGGGACGTGAAGAAGTAAATTGACTTCGATATCCGTCAATATTTTGTTTCGTGAGATTTAATACATCTTTAGCAGAATTATTATAAAGGTAGTTAAGCAGCGAGGCTGAATTTTTATCCGTGTAAATGGGAATAATCTCACTAACAGTCAAAACGGAGGTTATCAAAATGAGACAATCAAATAACATTCTTACAGACAAGGAAATGGAATTAGTCAGACGCCTATATAGATATAATGAATAAAAAGACTAATTATTAAAAGTCAAGTCTAAAAATGGAATTTTTGAATGAACTGCAGAAATGCATTTCAGATATATTTGAACCTTGAAAGCGCGTTTTTTTGCAAGATATGTAGAAAACGTATTATCCCAGTGACATACAAATTTTGTGGCATTGTATAAAGCATACCGCACCTTTTTAAAACCATCTGTGTGGTAGGAGAAATTAACTAATCCACAGTATCTAAAACAGCATAGCCTAACCTATAGAAAAGGTAAAGAAGGTCTATGACTATATAATACGAGGAGTAATTAAAACAATGGAACAGAAAATAGTAGATATTAAAGCATTTCAAAAAGATGTTGGTTTAGATTGTGATACAATAAAAGAACTCTATCTGGTATTCGTTGAAGAGTTAGAACATGGAAAACATACTGCAAATATGCAATTGTGTTTCGAAAATTTTACAGAGTTGATGAAAGTCGTACATGATATTAAAGGTATAGCAAGCAGTTATAAGGCACAGGAAGTTTATGAAATCGCTAAGAGCTTGGATATTAAGCTAAAGAGTCAAGACTATGTTAGTATAAATACATATGTATTAGAACTAAACGATGCCATTGACCAAGTTAAACGAGAAATTTTACAATATTTCAAGTAGGAGAATACGAAAAACTATTCAGCTCTTGATGGTTTTCTTGATGAGGAGCTGAATGAAGAACTGTTCTGGCTTTCTATATTAAATGGTCTAGCAGAAGAAAGCCTTAATAAAATTAAATTAACCAAAAGTAAACTTCTGCTAAATGAATGTTATTATAAAATCAACTTAGGTTGGAAAGAACCTATTAAGCGCTTACGTTGGAGATCTATTTTGAAGAAGGTTTATCTTAATTATAAAGCTTTCTAGGCTGTCAGTAGGCAGCTCTTCTTGACATGGCCGGAATCTGCATAATAATAAAAAAAGGGGAAATATCGAAAAAATGATTTTTCCCCATGGTAACTGATTATCTTATATCAGTTTTTTGAGTTTTCACAAACTTTGAAACAGTCTCTAATAAAATGCATACATCCTTTATGAGATGATATTGTTCATTAAATCAAGTTATTCTTAAGTGCGAATACGGCAAGTTGAGTTCGATCTTTTAACTGCAATTTATTTATAATTTCAGTGATTTTATTTTTAGCCGTTCCTTCTGCCATAAACAAAGCTGTACCGATCTGCTTGTTATCCTTTCCATCCACAATCATACTTATAATGCTTAACTCTTTTTTTGTTAATGAAATATCAATATCATTTATTTTAATAACTGTACTTTTTTGCTTATCATCTTGCTTTTTATTATCGTTTTGATTATCACTTGTTTCAAGTGAAATAAAATTTAAGACTTCCCTGTCGATGGTCGCTAATCCAGCAGCAGTACTCTTGATTGAAAGTATTAATTCCTCAGCTCCAATATTCTTGCCTATATATCCATCTGCTCCATTTTTAATTGCATCAACTACATCTGACCCGTCGGAGGATGACGATAAAATAAGTATTTTTACTTTAGTATATTTGGATTTAATAAGTTTTGTAGCTTCAGTTCCGTTACATACAGGCATCGATAAATCCATTAAAATAACATTTGGGATAAATGTATTGCAAAAGTTAAAGGCTTCTTTACCATTTGTAACACAGCCCACGACTTTTATATCACTATTATTTTCTATAATATGTTTAAAGCTTTCTCTCAAAAGCTTTTGGTCATCTACTATAAGTACATTAATCATTCTATCTCTCCGCTCAGTACGATGTTGACTATGTATCTAGTATACCATTTAAAACAACCTAAAACAATATTTTTTGAATAATGGAATTTATTGGAATTTATTGTATTTATATACAAGTGTTTTTTGCAACCCCAAAGTGTGACAAAGTGCAAAGAAAAAGTTTAACACCCTAGAGATTTTATTTAGTTGCTGAATCTTTCTTCGTAAAATTGAGATAATGATGTAAAGTTTAAAAAGTTGCTAACAAACTTTTCACACAGAACTCAAGGAGGAACTCAACATGGATATACGACTTGCAACTGCTTCCTGCTTTATGAATATCTATATCTGTACCGGATATGTTGATCTGCGCCGGGGGATGAAACCTTGGTTCCCCATAACGCCTCGGTAATGTCTTCAACGCGGCGGACAGAAACACCCGCGAGGTACATTTTGAGGGCTTCTTCCACAGAGCATTCTCTGCGGCGATAACGCTCAATAATGGCAGTTTCAAACGGAACGCCTTTTAACTTTTGCATCTTTAATTTGACCTCACCGGCAGTGGTTTGAAAGTTTCTGCTGTAATGTCTGGAACGATATCCTTTGCGATCACCGGAACGTTCGTATTTTTCAGCATTAACGAGTTCATCTGCTTCATGATCCAGCAAGGCGTTGAGGGTTTCCTCAACGCTGTTACGTACTAAATCTTTCAATTCGTTATGGATAAGTTCCTGATTTAATTGTATAATGTTATCGGACATGTTCTAGGTATACGGAAATAATTGTCGAAATTTGTCATGTTAAAAAGTAAGAACAATATATTTTTCTATTAAAGTTATGATAAAATGTACTTGTATTAAATAATAGAGAACACATTTAAGATTATAACTTTATAATAAGCAGGTGTTCTCAGTATAAATATTGAGTGTACCTGCTTTATTGTTTTGGAATCCATCAATTTACGGTGAGTGCAGAAGGGGGAAACTGAAAGAATGATGATAAAAAAAAAAATAAGATGTATTTTGGTGGTGTTACGGCCTTATCCATATTAGTGTTATCTTTTCATATGTTTGCTTTAAAATTTATATATAATTATATAGGATTAATGCAGGAAGCAAATGGAGTAACAGTAGAAAAGCGGAAAGAAATGATCGTACAAGCCGAAAATCTTAAAAAATATTCCCAATATTGTACGAATGCATTTTTATTAGCCAACTACTTCTTCCTGATTATTATCGGAATTATATTGCTTACAAGAAAAATTAATTTAAAAATGTATTTAAGATCATATTTTTTATTTGAAGTAATACAGATTACAGGGCTTAGGTTGTTTATACATATTTTTAATAAGTATGAATTAACAGAGGGGTTTGGAAGATGGAGAATTCTACACTATAATGCATTGTTTTGGATTATGTTAATAATCCCAATTATAATTTATTTGTTGAATAGAAAACAAAAGAAGTCAAGGACAGAAACTTGAGTAAACGGGAAAATATGGTGAGTAAAATGTGAAATTAAATCACGGTATTACAGAAAAATTATCGGATTGGGGGATCTTAATGGAATATTTAGCTGAGAGTAAGATTTATGAAAATATAAAACTTACTCTGAAAAAAGCACAGCAGAAAGTATATTCTACTGTTAATTTTGTAATGGTAGAAACTTATTGGGACATTGGTAAACAGATATACGAAGCACAAGGTAAAAATGAACGTGCAGAGTATGGAAAAGGTTTATTGAAATTTTTATCTGAGAAATTGACTGTGGAGTTTGGCAAAGGGTATACTGTTACAAATTTCGAGATCCATATGTCCTTGAATTTTTAGGATTAGAGCAAACACCTAATCTTTATGAAAGAGAGATTGAGCAAGGCTTGATAGACCATTTGCAAAAATTTTTATTGGAGCTTGGACGTGGATTTTCATTTGTGTCGAGGCAACAACATATTTCCTTTGATGGTGAGCATTATTATATTGATCTTGTATTTTATAATTATATATTAAAATGCTTTGTCATCATTGATTTAAAAATCGGTAAGTTGACACATCAAGGTATGTAAATTATTACACAAGAGAACTTATGAATGAGGGTGATAATCTTCCTATTGGAATCGTTCTTTGCGCGGACAAAAGTGACTCAGTTGTTAAATATACCTTGCCAGAAGATAACAATCAAATATTTGATTCGAAATATAAGTTATATATGCCGACAGAGGAAGAACTGAAACGAGAACTTGCAAATGAGCAAGAATTATTAGAAACAGAAAAATATCTGCAAGAGTAGTAAAGTGAATTGGCCTTTTGTAATAGTTGTTTGTTGAAAACAAGATGAATAAAGTTATAATCGAGTATTTCCATTATATTAATGATAAGCTGTCAAAACTAAGGAGGAGTGTAATGAGCATTGAATTTGGGATGCCCACTTTAATTGAACTGGCCGGCTTGGAGGAAAATGCAAGGCTTTGTAATAGCCTTGGCCTAAAATTTATTGAATTAAATATGAATTTACCACAATATCAAGTGGTGATTTTGAAAAATTCCGGAATGTTTCAAGATATATCTAAGGAATATAAAGTCTATTACACGATCCATCTTGATGAAAATCTAAATATAAGTGATTTCAATAATGCTGTGACCAAGGCTTACCTGGATACGGTTAAACAATCTTTATTAGTTGCAAAAGAGCTAGGAATTCCACTTTTAAACATGCACTTGAGTAGAGGTGTTTATTTTACGCTCCCAGATCAAAAAGTATTTTTATTTGATAAATATCGTGATATATATTTAAACAATATTCAATATTTCAAAGATATGTGTAAAACTGTGATTGGTGGAGAAGGCATTAATATTTCCATAGAAAATACAGAGGGTTTTACTGCATTTCAAAAAGAAGCAATTGATATTTTACTTGATAGTTCCATTTTTACTCTTACCTGGGATATTGGGCATTCTCATTCTGCCAATAGTGTTGATGAAAAGTATATTATCCAAAATGAAAGTAAGTTAAAACATTTTCATATACACGATGCTATCGGGAAACAAAATCACCTGACTCTCGGTGAAGGAAATATTAATTTACTTGAAAAGCTTAATATTGCCAGGCGCAATCATTGCAGGTGTGTGATTGAAACAAAAACAGTTTCATCATTGCAGGAGTCATTAAATTGGTTGGTAACCCATTGGAGCTATTGTAAATGCAAGTATTAAGCTCAAGGCTCCAACGGGTATCTTTTTTTCTATAAGTATTAGTCAATTTAATGTCTACGCCAAGGGCAAAATGCGTTTTTTAGGAATCTGTATTACTGCCTCAACACATTGCGAGATTTGTATTGAAATATGTCGAAAATAAAGTGGAAGAATTTGCTATAAGAGTTTATGCTAGTTCTTGTCTATTACATTAAGCATGAATAAATTGTTTGAGAATCTTCTCTACCTCGAAATCATCATAAATTGCATACCCATGGATGGAAGGGAATTTTATGGCAGGAGATTTGTCATTACGAAAAGTTGGAGGTAAATACGGATGGGGCAGTAATTGTACTATCGGTGAGGGTTTAGACAGCGACCATATTGGATTGACTGGCGTACAGGAGGAACTTGCAAAGGAGATTTTTGAAACGGGAACGCCTGCTGTATTAGTTCATATGGATGCAAGACCTTTATCCAGTTTATTCATCAGTGAAAATTACCCGGCAATCATTGAAAGCTGGTTTCCTGGTGATACCGGCGGAGAAGCTCTTGCGGATGTTCTGTTTGGAGATTATAATCCAGCAGGCCGTCTTCCTGTGACAGTTGCAAGAAATGCAGGACAGATACCGATTTATGCAATGCATAGAAATGGAAGCAGCTACTCAAAGGGTAAAGGAATAATACTAAGTACATACGTAGAGGGCTCAAAGAAGCCGCTATATTATCTGGGCGAAGGTAAGAGCTATACTACCTTTGAATATTCAAACCTGAAGGTGGATAAAAAGGTAAAAGCGGATGGGGTAATAAATCTATCATGCGATATTACAAATACCGGCGACAGAGATGGAGAGGAGGTTATACAGGTTTATGTACGTGATGACTTAGCCAGTATGATTCGACCCAACAAGGAATTAGCCGGCTTTGCGAGAGTGGCAGTTGAAGCTGGAAAGACCAAAACAGTTCATTTCTCAATGAAAGCAGATCAATTTGCTTTCTTGGATATTAAGATGAAATGGATAGTTGAGTTAAATTTCAAATTGAGAATACGGCTTATATCGATTCCAGAAAAAGGGGTTTTTATGCCAAGACCTGGGTTGAATAGGTTCCAGGAAATGATAAATTAGTGTTGTATATGTAGATAACGCACTCTAATAGTAGGAGGATAGGAATATGATTAGAAATTCATTCAACCATGGTTGGACAGTCGGCTCAAACACAGGTTTTTTTCACATGTCTCACGGAGAGCCTCCCATACAGATGGTGCCATTGAATACGTCAAAGCTAAAAAATAACACAGTAGCTACAAAGGGGCGAGCATTATGAATTTAATGGAACTGTACAAAACAATGAGTGATATTAATTCAATTCCCAAAATAGACCGGAATATTATGGAGCAATTATTACATTCTGATGGTATTGCGATGAGTAGCACTGACAAGGAAGGCGTGACTCATATTCTTATCAAATCCTTTGTTATCCTTTTCTGGAGAACCACATCAGATTCTAAGGTTGTAACCTCATTAGATTTCAGTCCGTCCTTAGTAATGCAGGATGAAGAGCAACTGAGAGCAGGTATGACTCCTATGCACCGCCATGACTATATAGAAATTGCTTATGTTGCAAAAGGAGAATTCAGTCAGCTGATTGCCGGGGAAAAACGTACTTTTTCCCAAGGAAGCATATGCATTATCGATAAAAACAGTGAGCATGCAGATTTTATAAAAGATCAGGACAACTTCGTAATATTCATATGCATGAAAGAGGATTTCTTTGATGAGTTATTCCTTGCTGAATTGGATGATAATAATGTTCAGCAGTTTATAAGAAGAGCTTTAATGAAGCAGAAAAGTTTGAGACAGTTTTTACAATTCACCCCGCGAGATGAACAAGATGTTCTGTTTCCTTTAATAGAACAGGTTGCAAAAGAGAAATTTGAAAATAGAAAAGGTGCAAAGTATATTATTAAAGGGCTCATTATAAGGATATTCGATATATTGACCAGGGATTATGATATAAATCTAACTTCAACACAACTGAAAAGAATGAATGAGCTCTTGTATTCTGAAGTTGAAGAGTATTTGAGGAAGAATTACAAGGATGCTTCTCTAAAGGAGCTTACCAAACGGTTTCATTTTCAGCAGGATTATTTCGCCAGACTTATTAAAAAGCACGCAGGAATTACGTTTTCTGAGTTGCTCAGAAAAATCCGCATTTCAAAGGCTGAGGAACTTCTTGTAAATACTCGTATGCCTGTTACCAGTATAATAGAATCAGTGGGCTACGAAAACAGGCATCATTTTTACAACATTTTTTTTGAGTTAAATAATATGACCCCTGAACAGTACAGACAAAAACATTGGGACAGATCGCAGGATGTATCTGAATAAATTATTAGTCGAAAATGGACACAGTATTTTAGTAATCAATCGAAAGGAAGCAATGCTTCCTTTTTTATTTTGTGCTAAATTAGTGTTGTACATGGAGATAACGTACTCTAAAAATAGGAGGAAAGGAATATGATTAGAAAATCATTCAACCATGGTTGGACAGTCGGCTCAAGCACAGATTTTTTCACATGTCTCACGGAGAGCCTCCCAAACAGATTAACATGATTGGGAAAAGTTTTAACCAGGGCTGGACGGTCTATAATGCCAACGATGATACGAAAAAGACTATCGTCAATCTACCGCATGACGCGATGTTGACCGAAACACGCAGGCCAAAACTAAAAAACGGCTCGGCTACCGGGTATTTCCCCGGTGGGAAGTACATCTATACAAAGTTTCATCGGTCATGCAACACAACAGAAACTTTAAGAGGGATATGGCGTAAAGGTCATCCGGCCGTGCGAATTGGAGTAGAGGCAGTTGATATGGTACACAAGAAATTTTTACAATGAGTTTTGATAACGGTCTAGAGGCTCGCAGCGCCACTTATTTGTGCTTGACCAGATGATTCCAACACTGATTAAAATACTGTTTTTACAGGAAGCGTATCAATGACTCCTCCTACCGTGCGTTGTAGTATGCCTCCTTACCCCAATTTATTCTACACAATAAAAATCGTCGCCAGCCAGCACCTTCTTTCATTCCTATTTGTGCTGACGCGTAGCGGCAGAAAGGAGATTAAAATGGAGAATAAACATATTACTTCTCAATTTGACGCTTGTGCGCTTGCATATTGTCAATTTCCTGACATTGTAACAGACAGAGATGATGCCTTTCATTATAACGATGATCCCCATCATTTTGAGTCTTGGTATTTCGATGTTCATACTGATGATGGATATAAAATGGCTGTTTTAGTGCTTTACAGAGATTGGATCGGTATGTTTGGCGATTTGGATAAAACGGCTACCCCGGGAATCTGCCTTAACGTTGAAACATCCGATGGGGATAAGAGAGATATTGTACGTAGCTACCCTGATTTGAAATTGGAAGCGGACTATGAACAATGTGATTTCAAACTCGGAAATATTGCCTGGTGTAAAGGAAAATATCCGAATTGGCATCTTCATATCGAGGAAGACGATGTCGTTCTTGATGTTAATCTAATGGCAACGATGCCTAGCTGGAAACCAGGAACGGGTACAATGTATTATAACGAGAAATTGACAGAATATTCATCGCATTTTGTGGCAGTCCCTTGCGCGATTGCTGATGGAACGCTTACAGTTGCAGGCAAGACAAAAGAGTTCAAGAACGGGCACGGATATCATGACCATAATTTTGGTAATGTTGTTCCGATGTCTACTTATTATCGATGGCACTGGGGACGTGCGGAAGTCGATGATTTTATATTAAATTTTTCACACGTAATAGCTCCCAAAGAATATGATTTCCAAGTTCTGCCGCAACTCTTACTGAGCAAAGGAGATCAAATATTATTAAGTACAGGTACGTTTACTGATACCTATACAGATACGGACAATATTTCTGTATCCTCTATTACCCGAACCCCATATCCTAATGTTATTAAAATAGAAGTTCCATATAACAATGATCACGTGAAGATAGTAATATCTAATCAGACGGAATTGGCAGATAACGATTTAATTCCAGATGTACCCTTACCATCCGAAATGCGTAAGCCCGGATATATAAGGCTTATGTGTGACGTAGAAATAAGCATACCTCTGCTTGAGGGAATCAAGGTTGTTAAAGGCAAAATGATTCACGAATTAGGAGATTTACGTGAACCCAGTGTTGTAGAGCTTAAGTAAATACAGAAGAAATAAAATTAATAACATACCATATCTTTAATTTATGAGAGGAGAGTTTACTATGTTAAATTCGATATTTTCTTTTTTATTGCATGATGAGGGTCGCCCTGTTGCTCCTGTTAACATGCAAGCCGCAGGTCAGCTTGAGCTCTATTTCACGATCGGCTGTCTCATTGTTTTAGTTGCTGTTATTGCATTTATGGTCTATCACTGGAAAAAGACGAAATCGCCGATGGGCCTTCTCATGCTCGGGGGCGGCATTATTGCGATACTTACAGAGGTAATTTATGATCTGGTGGGATATGTCTGGTTCCCCACGCATGGTAGTATCTTTACGGTCTTTAACTGTTTTGGGGTCAGTCTGCCATTGTGGGTGGCCATTGGTTACTCCTGGTTCACTGGCGGAGGTTCATTTATTGCTTATTCTCAGTTTGAAAAGGGCGTTACTGCGAAGAAAGTTGTTATACTCTATTTAATTTTTATGATTGCGGATATAATACTTGAGTGTACAGGCTGTTCAATCGGCACTTACATATATTACGGAAATCAGCCATTCAGGCTCTTCGGATTCCCAATGTGGTGGGGAATAAGTAATGGCCTTAATCCTGTCGTTATAGGATTTGTTGTTTATATGTTGAAACCATATTTAAAAGGCGTACGTTCACTATTAATTTTATGGATCGTACCTTGTACGGCCGTAGCGGTAGTGACGTTTACAACATGGATCGTTTGGCTGCCGTTAGGCCGTCAAGACTCAAGTTTAGTAACGCATATTGCGTCCATCATTGTTTTTATCACGACATGGTTATTTCTTTATGTTATCGCCAAAGTTGCTCCCAAATTTAGTCCAAGAGAAAAATATGTGGAAGCAGTAAAATGCCTTAAATAAAATAGAGATATATGTATACTTGTATCGCAACTATTATTATACGTACCAATTTGTAAGTTTCAAAAGAGTTCTTCCTCTTTGCAGGAACTAGGACAGTCAGTGTTGGCGCATCTTCCGAAGATATTCGTTTAGTTGATAAATTTAATGCCAATATATAACAAAAGTGAATCATAGGAGGAAAAGATGATGAAGGTAACTAGTAGTATGATAAATTAGTGTTGTATATGTAGATAACGCACTCTAAAAGTAGGAGGAATGGAATATGATTAGAAATTCATTCAACCAAGGTTGGACAATCGGCTCAAACACAGGTTTTTTTCACATCTCAAACAAAGAGCCTCCCAAACAGATTACTCTGCCTTATGATGCAATGATTATGAATCAGAGAAATGATCATACTGAAAGTGGGGGCAAGAAAGGATTCTTTCCTGATAGAAGCTATGACTATGTAAAGAAATTTTTTGTACCTGCTGAATATAAGGATAAGAGGGTTACCTTTGAATTCGAGGGTGTTTATATGAATGCTATGGTGTACATCAATGGTGATTTTGCCGGACAGCATCCATACGGCTATAGTAATTTTTATATCAAGGCAGACCGTTTCCTGAAATACGGTGAAGAAAATGAAATCAAGGTTGTGACAAAGAGCTCTGATGATTCACGTTGGTACACAGGGACAGGTATCTACCGGAACACCAGGATTATGGTTGCAGATTCAGTACATATTTCTGTAGACGGGATTAAAATCACAACACCGGATTTAGGTAAAGGGCATGCAATTGTAGCAGTAGCAACAATAGTAGAAAACGAAGGTATGAATCCTGAGGCCACCACTGTTGTAACTGAAATTATTGATGCTGAGGGTAATACAGTAGCAATTGATAATGCACCATTGACAGCATTTGCCGGAGAAAGCGCAACAATGCGCCAGCGCCTGTATGTAAGGCAGCCTAAGCTCTGGAGTGTGGAGGCACCTTATCTATATATCTGCAGAAGCAAGGTGATGGCAGGAGAGAAGATGCTAGATGAAGAGATAAATACCTTCGGAATCCGTTCCCTGTCATTGGATGCAGAAGAGGGTTTAAAGATCAATGGACAGGTTGTTAAGCTGCGTGGTGCATGTATTCATCATGACAATGGTGTGATAGGTGCCGCTACCTTTGACCGTGCTGAAGAGCGTCGTGTGGAAATTTTAAAAGAGGCAGGCTTCAATGCAATCCGCAGTGCCCATCATCCTATGAGCAAAGCTCTGCTGAAAGCCTGTGATAGTTTAGGAATGCTGGTGATGGATGAAAGCTTTGATATATGGACCTCTAATAAAACCCCTTATGATTATGCTCTGTATTTTCCCACCTGGTGGGAAAAAGATATTCAAGCTATGGTAGACAAAGATTTCAACCACCCCTGTGTTATTATGTATTCCATAGGAAATGAAATACCTGATACTGGAAGTAGTAATGGTACGGTCTGGGGGAGAAAGCTTGCTGAAAAAATCCGCAGTCTGGATAGTACCAGGTACATTATTAATTCAATAAATGGAATGGTCTCGGTCATTGATTTGTTGAAGTCAGTTATGCAAGGCACCATGACAGGGGATGTTAATTCTCAAATGGCAGATTTTGGTGCCATGATAAAAGGTATTATGAACTTGGAAATTGTAACAAATTCCACAGCCGAATCTTTTGCAGTAGTAGATATAGCGGGCTATAATTATGCCGATTCCAGATATGTAAATGATAAAAAACTATTCCCTAACCGGGTTATCTGTGGCAGCGAGACTTTCCCAAAAGATATCGCCGGCAATTGGAAGCTTGTCAGAGAAAACGGTCATGTAATCGGCGATTTTACATGGACTGGTTGGGACTATCTGGGGGAGGCTGGGATTGGCAAGATTGAATATGATAAAAGCAGTGCAGGAAATTTTATGGGTAATTATCCCTGGATGATAGCATATTGTGGCGATATTGACATTACAGGTAATCGCCGCCCGATATCATATTATCGTGAAATAGTATATGGCTTACGTAATCAGCCGTACATTGCAGTACAGAGTCCTGAACACTATGGAAAAGAGCCTATTGCATCCCCATGGTTCTGGAGTGATTCCATATCCAGCTGGACATGGCCAGGTTTTGAAGAAAAGCCGGTAAAAGTAGAAATATATTCTGACGCGGAAGAAGTAGAACTTCTATTAAACGGCAAATCTATGGGCAAAGCCACCGTTGGTGAGAAAAGCGATTTCAAAGCAACTTTTGATATTGTATTTATACCGGGGGAACTGAAGGCAATTGCATATGCTAAGGGGAAGGAAACAGGCAGCATGGTTTTAGAGACAGCTGGAAAAGAACTTGAGTTAAAAATGGATGTTGACAGGGAAGTGCTGGAAGCAACGGGAGAAGACCTGGCATATGTTATGATTTCACTTACAGATGAAGCAGGAATACTGCAAACCTCAGCGGATAGAAAAGTATCGGTTACTGTAGAGGGATCAGGCGTTTTGCAAGGGTTTGGAAGTGCAGATCCGAAGAGCACTGAGAATTTCTTTGATACTGCAAGAACAACCTTTGATGGGATGGTTTTAGCTGTTGTCCGCTCAAAAGCAGAGGCAGGTATGATCACTGTGACGGCATCAGCAGAAGACTGCAGTCCAAAAACAATTTCTATTCAGGTCAATAGTTTCGTACTTTGAAAACCACATACTTCCCAAGTCAATATTACCATGGACTTTAAGGCAATAAAAGAGGAACATAGAAACTTAAATTATCAATCGCTCATAATTTTGCTGAGATGAAGGAAAGTGCCAGAAAAGTTCTGAGTTACAAAATTCTCAAAATATATCCAGGTCATGGTGAACCGTTTTATGCAAATTCAATAAAATTTAAGTAGTAAGATATTTTTGATAGGGTACGCGTCTTCTTCCAATCTAGCTGTTATGACTGTGATTGGCCATAGATATTATCGGGTATATTTTTTACATGCTATGCTATTGTTGATGGAAATATAAGTTAGCTTATTTAAACAATTCTTAAGAAATATAGGTTGGCGCAAAGGTGGAACTGTATGCTTTGGTTATCATTATTGCACACTCAAGGCATACAGAATTCTTTTCTGATAGAGCGGGGGTAAAGCTTTGCAAATAAAAAATATAAGACGTGTTGAAAGAAACTGAACGTAGAGCGACCTTTGAGTAGAGAAAAAAGATGACATTGGTAAGGAGATTATAATATAATCATTTCGAAGTGTCGTCCGGAAGCATCGTGGTCATCAACAGTAACGAACTGCACTATTTGGAAAGCCTTTCGGATGACCTTGAATTTTACGCGATCCGCATAGAGCCGACATTTCTGTTCAGCAATCAAGTTGACTTATTACAGACAAAATATCTGGCCCCACTGACTTCCAATTCAGTTATTGTGCTGTTGTTGCGCGGCTATGTCTGCAAAAAATAATCTAACCGGTTGTACCGGTATTAAAGTCGCCGCTACTCGCTGCACATTTTTTTCTACCCAGAAATCTAGAATTATGGGTGGCTATTTGCTAGTGCCTATAAATTACATCAGAGTCACTTTCTTCACTTCTTATAGTTCATTTTCAGAAGCACGTTTTTGATCTTTCCAAGAAAGAGATTTCATGAAGTTCCCGATGAAGGTAACGGAAGGGCCGATTGTAAGTGCCATAACAACAGTTGCAATTGAAAGATGTTTCCCAGCTAGAATACCAATAAGAATTGCGCTAAAATCCCAAATGATTCTTATGACAAGGTATGGAAGATGAGAACGATGGCTGATAATAGTCGGTATGGCATCGTATGGGGTTTGTCCCATATCGGCATTCATGTAAAAAGCAACCGATACCAGAAAGGGAAGAAGTGCCATAAGAAATGTAATCGTTTGGTATGGCTGAACTGTAAACATTATCTGTGGCAAATAGCGTGACCATAGAACATGACAAGAATCACTGATATAACCGATTAGAAACATGTTCATTATTGTTCCGATATTGATCAGCTTAGGTTGAAGCAAAGCCTCAGGGATGAAGAAGAGAATATTGGAAAGTACCATACAGGTTCCAAAGGAAATCCCGAAACGCTCCGATAATGCCAGGTTCATAAAAGAGTTTGTGTCGGTGCCAAGGTTTACCTCAATCAGAAAAGAAAGAAATACTCCCATTCCGATAATGCCTGTCATCATTAACCCAATTCTATTTCCAAATTTCCGATATATTGATTTCATATCTTGCTTCCTCGCTTTCACTAATATAATATCACTAAATCTATCTTTACATTAGTAAATTATAACTGTATACTATTAGAAAAACGCCAAAAGGAGAAACTGCTATGCCTGTTTCATCAAGTATAAGTTATATTGATGTTACAAAAAGAGAAACCAAGGCACATGGCTCTGTATTCTTTCCGGCAGCTTGTTATTCAGTTGATTTTTCAGACGTGTCTGTGCCCTGGCATTGGCATAGTGAGCTGGAGCTGATTATGGTTGAAAAAGGCCGAAGTAAACTTTATGTTGGCGCAAGACAGTTCCTGTTAGAAGAGGGGGATGGCGCGTTTGTGAATGCCGATATACTGCACACGGCCAGTGCTGCCAATGAAAAACAGGGTGCCCTGATTCATTCCATTGTTTTTCATCCACGTCTGATTGGTGGAATAGAGGATAGTATTTATTGGAAGAAGTATTTGCATCCGTTAATCAATAATGTTGAGTTTTCGGTTCAATTACTTTCCAGAAATACTGACTGGCAGAAGAACATTCTTGACAGGATACGACGCGCCTGGATTGAGATTGCAGCAGACAAACATGGATATGAGTTCAGAGTGAGAAACGAACTTTCTGAGATTCTGCTACAGCTAAGTGATTATCAGCAGAAGGAATTCATTACAATACCGCAGAGGATACATCGAAATGAGCAGCGCATGAAGCAAATGCTTAAATATATTCAGGATCACTATTTCGAGGCAATTCTTCTTGAAGATATTGCAGAAGCTGCAGCAGTCAGCAAAAGTGAGTGTCTGAGATGTTTTCGAGAAATTGTTGGTATAACACCGCTCCGGTATGTCAATCAGTATCGTCTGCTTGTAGCAGCGCAAAATCTGGCAGAGAAGGATTGCCAGATCTCAGAAATCGGAGATGGATGCGGCTTTACGGAGATGGGATATTTTGCTGCACAGTTTAAAAAGAAATATGGTATGACACCAACTGAATATCGAAACAGAGAGAAGGAGAAAAATGAATAAGTTATTTTATAGAGAATAAATATAAAAAGAATTCAAATCACCTTGGTATAGGCGAATAAAAGGTGTTTCTCATAAACACTGGAGTCTAAGAAAGGATGTATATAAATATGGAAAATTTTTTTGATTTGACTGGAAGAGTAGCTGTAGTTACAGGAGCAAGTTCAGGGCTAGGTGCAGATGCGGCACTAGCCTATGCGAAAGCAGGAGCAGACGTTGCATTACTGGCAAGACGTATTGAAAAGTTAAACGAAGTAAAAGCAGAAATTGAGAAAACAGGCAGAAAGGTAGTTGCAGTTGGATGTGATGTTACAAACGAGACAAGTGTAAAAACAGCAATGCAATCCGTGCTTGATACCTTCGGCCACATTGACATTTTGTTAAATAATGCAGGAGTTGCTGTTCGTGGCGGCGTAGACAGCATGTCCATGGAAGATTGGGATAAATCTTTTGATACGAATGTGAAGGGTATCTTTTTAGCAAGCAAATATGTACTTCCACAGATGAAGGAAAGATGCTATGGTAAAATTATCAATATTGCATCCGTAAATGCAGTTGTTGCAGATAAGTTTGATGTATTTATCAGACATTCTTATAATTCATCCAAAGCTGCAGTGGTTGGATTAACAAGAGGTATGGCAGCTTCTTATGCAAAATATGGTATCACTGTGAATGCCATTGGACCGGCTCTTTTTGAAAGTGAAATGACGAGTGAAACTTTATTTAAGTCAGAAAATTTTCTGAATCAATATAATACATTGAATCCGGCAGGACGTCCAGGAAGGAAAGGGGAATTAAATGGTACAGTTCTCTATCTATCCAGTGATAGTTCCAGTTATGTTCAGGGTCAGTTCATAATCGTAGATGGCGGTGGGGCTCTTGTATAAATATTCTGTTTATTCTATAAGCATTAGTTGATCAATTGTCTACGACAAGGATGAAGTGTGTCTTTTAGGAATCTGAATTACAGCATCGCCAAGAGTTGTAGCATTAGAAAATCCCATTCCAACGAGAATATGATTTTGGAATCCATCAATTTACGGTGCTTCTGAATGCATCTGGCTTTAAAGCACATAATAAATGAATAATACAATAATTCCGGTGAATAAAGACCACAATAAGAACTCCTCCTTATCGTGGCATGATAATAAAGAGGAGTTTCTTATTGTCTGCATTCGGTTTTTGTCACACCCATGCGGTCAGTTCAAATTGAAATGCTGCCTGCTTTTTAGGCTATTACAGCTTTGTTGGTTAAACCATTGTTGTTCCGCCATTGTCTGAGATAATCTGTCCGGTGGTGAAGTTGGAGGAGATGAAGTAGCGAACTAAAAGATCCATCTCTTCCAATTCTCCTGCTCGCTGCAGGGGGGTGCTTTTCAATCTTGCTTCCATAACTTCCGGGGGAGCACTATAGTACATGTCGGTTTTATGGGACCCGGGGGCAATAGCATTTACTGTGATGTTATGAGGCCCAAGTTCGCAGGCCAGGGACTGGGTTAACCCTCTTACGCCGAATTTTGAAGCAGCATACGCAGTACAGCCTGGCATTCCACGCAGACCAACTGCAGAGGAAACATTAATGATCCTGCCGTAATGCTGCTTTATCATCAGCGGAGTGAAGTAGTGGCACATATAGAAGGTACCCTTTAAATTCGTATCTATTACTGCGTCAAAATCTTTAGGATCCATATCGACCAGGTTGACATTTTGGTAAATTCCCGCATTATTGATTAGTACATGCAGGTTTTCTCCGAACGTGTTTACTGCGAACTGGTAGAGTTCTTGTACACCTTTAGAGCTTTCAACCTGTAACGGAAAAATTTCTACCCTAACACCGAAACGTTCTGACAAGTCTTTCTTGACATCTTCTGCAAGACTGACATTTGAATTATATGTAAAGATAACGTCATAGCCCTCTCTTGCAAGCTCAATGGCCATTTGTTTACCAAGCCCTCGTGAAGCGCCGGTAACAATTCCGTATTTTTCACTATTCATTTTTCTCATTTGCTCCTTCCTTTAAAAAACAATAATCATGTTATTGAAGTTATGTTCTTATAGAACGCGGATAGAATGATACCCCTGATGAATCGCATCGAGAATTTTGCCGGGCTGAACATTGTCACCGATTACGACAGCTTCAAAGCCTGCATTCTTGATCTGATTGTACAGGTCTTGATTGGAGCGGAATCCAACAGCAAAGACTACGCTGTCACATGAGACTTTCTGTTGCTGTCCGTCTTTTTCATAAAGGATGGCATCATCCAAGATTTCGGTAAGCTTTGCACTCGAAAGTATCTTTAATCCAGATTGCTGTACTAAGTAACGAAGGTTTTGATCATTTGCCACGAAATGTGAAGCAGTTTTTAATATCCCGTCCATCATCTCTATAATTGTGACATCATGCCCCTGCATTGCTAATTCTACGGCTGTTTCACAGCCTACCAGACCACCGCCGACTACAACTACCTGATTACCGATATTTTTTTTATGAAGCAAAACATCTTCTGCTAACGTCACATGTGCCTTATCATATCCAGGAACCTTTATCACAATTGGTTCTGCACCGGTGGCAACTACTACAAAATCAGGGTTGAATTTAATGACATCTTCTATTCCCCCATTGAAGCCTAATTTCAAATCAATTGCATGTTTGTAGATCTGGCGAACCAGGTATTCTACATGGGAGGCAACATCTTTCTTAAATCTAGGAGCTCCTGCAACAGTCATTTCTCCACCAAGATAAGTATTCTTTTCCCACAGGGTTACTTGAAAGCCTCTTTGAGCAGCAGTAATGGCTGCTTTCATTCCCCCGGGACCTCCTCCTATTACCAGAATACGTTTATTCTCCGTAGCGGGAGTGAGGGCATATTCTTTTTCGTAGCCGGTTGTTGGAGTGACAGCACAGGAAAGAATTTTTCCGTTCATGGCATTATAATGACACTCTCCGCAGCCAATACAAGGAATGATTTCGTCAAGGCGATTGTCTTTGATTTTGTTTGCCCAATGGGGGTCTGCCAGCAAACCATGACCGATTGCTACAAAATCAGCAGCATTTTCTGCTAAAGCCTTTTCAGCAATATTGTAACCATCCAATTTGCCGTGAACCATAACTGGCATATTTTTTACTATATTCTTGATCTGCTTTACCGCCTCAATATCAAATCCTGGTTCTTGGTATACACTACTGACCATACGCCATCTGCAATTGTACGCGCCACGCCCCACATGAAGCAAATCAACGTCCATCTCATCAAGCATCTTTGCAACGGCTAAACCTTCTTCCAGGGGCCGTTCTGGTCCATCTACGCTATCGATTGTAAGTTTTACAGATATAGGGAATTTGTTCCCGCACATTTTTCTGATCTCTTCGATGATCTCCCTTAGAAAGCGGGTTCTGTTTTCAAAGCTGCCGCCGTATTCGTCTGATCTTTTGTTCCAATACGCAGATGTAAACTGGTCAATTAAATAACCTCCGTAGGCATGAACCTGAACCATGTCGACGCCTGCTCTCATCGCCAGCTGAGCAGAATATCCCATGGCTTTTACCAGCTTCTTGATCCCTTCCGCTGGCATTTCACGGCAGATTAAGTCAGGAAATGCGTAGCTGGGGACAGGACTTGAAGAGTATGGTGGCGTAAAGGGATCAATGAAATTCATTCTCCCAATACCCGGAGAAAGCTGTAAGCACAACTTTGAGCCGTACATATGAACCTGGTCTGCCAGAGTTCCTAACCGGTCATTTTGATGAAAGTTATTGTGCATATTGCAGGGTCTGGGTTCATACTCATCGCTACAGACTGTGCAGCCCGTGATGATTAAACCGACGCCACCTTTCGCTCGTTCTACCAGGTAATCAATATTGCTTTGTGTGAAGCCACCATCAATATCTGCTGGCTGCCCCATAGGGGCTAATGCAATTCTATTTTTAATTGTCAAATTACGAATTTTACCTTCTTGAAAAAGTAACATAGGATTACTATTCCTCCTTTTGTTGATTTATTTGTTTGAATATTATAAAATGTAGATGCGACGGTAGGATACCGCAGTGATATTAACAAAAATTAAATAATAGTGTGAAAGAAATAGTACCGAGGTAATAAAAAATAGTATAACAGTACTAAGAATATTACTTTATCTTTTTTTTGTCAATCTTTTTTTAGGAGGACTTATGTCAAAATCAATTAACAACAAGACTCATAGAAGGATTGTGGAATGTGCTTTAGAGTTGTTTCGGGAAAAGGGTTATGATAATGTAACTATTCAGGAAATATGCCAATCCTCGAAAATTACGAAAAGCACATTCTATTATCATTTCCCATCAAAGGAATCGTTGATCGAAGAATTTACCGAACAGACATCCCGGACAACCCAGGAAAATTTTGCAGAAATTATGGCACTGGAGTCAAATATTTTGCAGTTATGGGCAATTTTTAATTCTTATATTACAAAAAATAACAAGTACGGTTCGTCCGTGGTGGGACAAGTTTACCGCACGTTTTTGAGCACTTGTGACGAGATAGATTTTCCAAGGTACCTGATTTTATTCAATACAGTGGTGATTCTCATTGAAAAAGCCCAGAAATCCGGAGAGATTCAGAACATGTCACAGCCGGAGCAAATAGCAGAAGCCTTATATTATGGTTCCCGTGGCATCGTCTATTCCTGGGCTGCAGGGCAGGGTGGATTCTGTCTCCAAGAGAAGTTTAAAAATCTATTCAACGGGCTATTGCTTCCGGTGAAAGCCCATGCCATCAGTTTTGAGGAAGAGAATGATCAGGAGAAGAAATAATATAGTCTAATTAAAAAGCTGCAAATTTTGCAGTTTTTTTTCTGCAATTTTTGAGAAATAAAATGCATTTTTTAAAAATAATTGCTAAAATTTTAACAAAAACAATTGACAATTTTTTTTTTATTGGTATGATATAGCTGTGAAATAGAACCGAGGTACTAAAAAAATAAAATGCAAGTGCTAAAAAAGCCATCTGGCATCAAGAATAGGAGAAAGATATATGTTGGGGTATATTAGCATTTTTATTGGCATGGCCATTGTTATGATTTTGATGATGAGGAATTGGAGTCCCTTGATCGTCGGAATTGTAGCAGCAGCAGTGGTAATTGTTCTGAACGGGTTACCGTATAGTGAAACAATGTCTAATACATATTTTGTTAAATTCTGCGATATGTTTCAGGCGCTATTTCCTGCAATTTTTTCCGGTAGTCTTTTGGCTCAAGTGTTTAACAGATCCGGAGCGGTTATCACCATAGCAGATAAAATGGCAAACGCAATGTTTCGGGAGGGATCGTCTCAGACTCAAAAATACATTTCTGCAATCCTTGCACTGATTGCTGTTAGTGGTATTGTCTGCTATTGCGGTATGAACTCACTGGTTACCCTGATTGCCACCTATCCCATTGCACTACGCATCATGGAGAGAGCGGATATTCCAAAACGTTTTGTAATGGGGATTCTGACCTGCGGAGTTTATACGTTTGCTATGACGGGACCGGGATCAGCAGAAATCGTAAACATACTGGCAATGCAAATATTAGGCACTCCGTCTTATTCGGGGTTCTATGGAGGTATTGTTGCCATCATTGTTGAAATTTTTGTCACCACCTCACTGTTGACCCTGATGATTAAAAATGATGTGAAACGGGGTGCCAAATTTGAGTATGGATCGAAGGATCTACTGCCTATAGAAGACAAGCCAAGACCAGGATTTATGAAAGCCTTTGCTCCGCTTCTTCTTCTGCTGCTGCTATTCAACTTTTTTGCACTTGATATTTTTACAGCAACGATGATCAGCTGGATCGTTTCGGTGATATTGTTTTACCCGTATCTTGGTGGAATGAGTGAATTGAAGGAAAGCGTGTCGATAGGAGGAAAAATGGCGTTTATTCCTACTGGCTCCGTTGCTTCGATTGTGGGATTTACAGCGGTCGTTCAGACTTTGCCTGAATTTCAGAGCATGATTGACGGCATTTTTAATTTAAATGTTCCGGTAGGTTTCATCTTAATCCTATCTGTTTGTTTAATAGCCGCTATCACGGGAAGTTCTTCCTCCTCAATTCGAATTGCAGTTCCACTGGTTATGGAACGATGTCAGGAAGCAGGGCTCAGTCTCGCATATATTCATAGAGTATCGTGCTTTGCAAGCTCCATTATTGATGAGCTTCCCTGGTCATCTGCGGTTATAATCAACATGGATATAGCTGATCTCAAACTGAAAGACGGGTATCCGCCGATTTTTGTATCTAGCTGTGTAGCCACCCTCTGTGGTACGGCGGTTTGTGCAATCTTCATGCAGCTGTTTCCTTATTTGCCTTAGTTAAGACGTGACATATCTTGAAAAAATAATATCTTATTCACATTTTATTTCATATTTAATTAAATCTATTATATTACAGGAGGAAAAGTATGTCAGATCAATATGCTGGAGTATTGAAAGGGTCAAATGACGACGATGATGTTTTAGTATACATAGAGCCAAAGAAAAGAGCAATGGTTACGATTTCACTTCTTGTGGGCTTTTTTGGAATCCATTTCTATATGCGTGCTTTTAGTATGTGTACCGCTTATATAATGGCCGACTGGAATGCAGGAGAATATTACTCTGCAGGAAAAGCATTACAGACCGCAGTTATGGTGGTGGCCACTTCCGTTTCGGCACGACTGATTCCTAAATGGGGGATCAAGAAGATTATGGGCGGTTCGCTTATTCTCGTGATTTTATGTAATTTTGGTACACTGTTGGCAAATAATCTCCCCATGTTCCTGATCATAGTAATGCTGCAGGGAATTGGTAATGCGGGACTGATCAGCAATATGATTAGCATGATGAACAAGATCTGGCCGCCGTCAAAGCGAGCTATGTGGCTTTCTTCCATTGGAATCACACAGGGAATTGCTGCAATTATAGTTCCAACTCTGTCTGGTTTGTTAGTTGATCAATTGGGCTGGGAATCAGTCTACTATATTATGACTGTCATTCAGGCTATTGGTCTTGTTTTAACTCTGGCGATTACACCGTCAAATACACAGCAAAGAAATTACACTCCACGGAGATTTGATTCTATTGGTACCTTGATTTTCATAATTTGGATCAGCTGTATCGTACTTGCATGTAATTTTGGAAACTCATGGGGTTGGGCCAGCCCCAGAATTATTACTCTTCTGATCGTGGGTCTCTTAGGGCTGGCAGCATTCATAATAGTAGAGGTGCGACTTGGTTCAGACGCGATATTCCCTGTCAGACTATTTAAGGACAATCGTAATGTAGCCTACATCTTTATTCAGTCATTTTTTGGCTGCGCAGCATGTATGGGGCAGTTTGTGTTTGTTATCTATTATATGCAGGTGGTTATGGGTACAACAGCAGCAATGTCGGCGTTACCTTTTACGGTATTCTCCATTGGAACTCTTGTCATGAGTCCTATTTATGGTGCACTTTATAAGAAGTGGGGCAAGAGCAAAGGACTCCTGGCAATGTGTACTCTGCTTGTTGCACTGAACGCCTTCTTTTATGGAATAACACTGTCACCAACCACCAGCTTAGGCTTAATCTTCTTCATCTCAGCCTTCGGGGGCCTTGGACACTGCTGTCTTGTTACGCTTTGCTATAATGCTGCAGAAGAATACCTGCCGAAAAGTAGGATTGCAGATGGCAACGCGGTAGCTTATATTGCGATCTGTATCGCCGGAAGCGTTGGACTTGCAGTTATGCAGGCAATCAGCAATGCAGTGACGGCGACCAAAGTTTCGGCTGGAATGGAAGATCTGGCAGCTCGCGCGGCGGGATATGAGACAGCTATGTTAGTCGCAGGACTTTGCGGTTTGCTGGGTGTGGTTGCGGCACTGCTCTTGAATAGTAAGAACAAAGAGAATGGTGCAATATAGAGCTGATAGACGGTGGCAGGGAATATTTACGTCAGTCGGCTGAGAAAGTAGTTTTTTTGATTTATCAATAGTTGAAAATGAATAAAGGTTACTATAAGGCGTAAGAGTTTTTTACTTTTACGCCGTTTCTTTATTATTTATCAATGCCCAAGATGGCTCCTCGTCTATATTAACAGAAGATATGCTCAGACTTTCAGCAGGCTTTTATACTGTAAATTACTAAATCACGATAAGATCATCTTCATGCATCATATACTCTACAAGCATATAGATACTAGCCCAAAATGTTATTTCGTATTTTTCTGAAAGTTCTAAAAAAATAGGCTTAAACGAAAAAAATGGAGATATAATTCCAATAGAAGTATCATCATGGGTAATGTTTAATCCATTGTTCTTTTGCCGCTGAACTACCCATATTCCATATGAAGATTCAACCTCCATTTTATCTGCCTTAGGAGGGCATAAAGTAAAGCTCTGTGTTTTAGTCCGTTCTGGATTTGTTGCAAAGAAAAGATTTGCAGTTGCTACCGGCTGTGTATCTTTATAGATCATATACTTTCTTGAGTCCGCACGATTCCAGCTTTCTGTTTGTTTTGGCAAGTTTACAATATCTGTGGTAAATATTGTATTCCCCTTTGCGTCAATTATTTTTTTTGCTGACCCTCCAAGCTTTTTGTTGCAAATTTTTGCCAAAGTAGCACCGTTCTCGTCTTGCAGCTTCCAAGAAAATAAACCTTTTCGTATTCGTAATTTCATAGTCTGCCCCTCCTTACATCAATAAATAAACGGTTCCGCCAATTATGCCTGAGCCAACCATTACAAAAATAGGATTTGGTTTCCACTTGCGCAGTATAAATACGGCCACACTAAAGAGTAGCAGCGAAATATAATTGATAGACTGCACATTTATAGAAAATCCGCCTTTCCCCCATATAGCCAAAGTAAAAATAGATAGACCAGCAGATGCAATCAGCGCCACAACAGCCGGTCTTAACCCTTCGAGGATGCCTTGTATTAATGTTAATTCTTTGTATTTGAAATAAATCCAAGCTAATAACGATACAATGATGCAGGATGGAAGAATACATCCCAAAGTTGCAATTAAAGCACCCGGAACACCTGCAATTCGGATGCCCACAAATGTAGCGGAATTGATGGCGATGGGTCCCGGTGTCATTTCTGCAATGGTAATAAGGTCAGTAAACTCTGTAAGGGTCAGCCAATTATGCAAATCAACTACTTGGTTTTGAATAAGAGGCATAGCAGCCATCCCACCGCCGATGCTGAACATTCCAATTTGAAAAAAACTCCAAAACAGTTGTAGCATTGTCATTACTTATCACCATCCTTTGGAGAATTTTTTACTTGAATTAATATTTTTGTTGCCCCAATGCAGCCGCAGACTAAAATAATGTACATGACATTCACTTTGAAGAAAAAGGTTGCAGCAAAGGCACACACCATAACAAGTGTCGATACGATATTCTTTTCCTTAATTACGTTACTCCCAAGATTAATTACAACATCAGCAATAACAGCAGCTACTCCTGCCTGCATCCCTTTCAAAACAGCATTTACTACAGTGTTGTCTCGAAATGCAGTGTAAAACAGCGATATAACTGAAATAATGATAAGCGGCGGCAGTATTGTGCCTAAAATTGTGACTAATGCTCCCAATATACCTGCGACTTTATACCCTAAAAGTATGGACGCATTGACAGCAACAGCTCCCGGAGAGGATTGTGCAATTGCTGCTAAATTCAGCATTTCATCTTCCTCAATCCAATGAAGATCGTCCACAAAATTTTTTTTCATCAGTGGAATGATAACAAAGCCGCCGCCAAAGGTAAAAGCACTTAAATAAAATGTGGAGCTGAATAGTTTTCTGTAGATATGTGTTTTGGTTTCCAATTTTTTAGCCCTCCTCTATAATTCATTATAATACTTGAAACTATATATTCAAAATAGTATTATAATATATAGTTCATAATAAATTTATTATAACAAAGGGAGAAAGTAATGACGCTCAGACATCTTAAAATATTTGTCACAGTCTGTGAAACAGGCAGCGCAACAGCTGCCGGAGAAAAGCTTTACATTGCGCAGCCATCTATTAGCCTGGCAATTTCTGAACTTGAAGATTATTATGGAATTAAGTTATTTGACCGTATCGCAAAAAGGCTTTATATAACAGAAGACGGTAAGCGCTTTCTTCAATATGCAACACATATTGTTGGACTTTTTGAGGATATGGAAAACGAAGTGAAAAATCTTGATGGTATAGGTGTCATTCGCATTGGCACAAGTATTACAATTGGAAATTATCTGTTGCCTGGATATGTATCGGCATTTAAGGGAATGCATCCACATATGGAAGTAAAAGTGGTGATTGATAATTCTGATAGAATTCAACAATACGTTTTATCTAATAAAATAGATATTGGCTTAATTGAAGAGCTTGTCCACAGTTCCTATCTGGTAAAATACAAATTTCGTGATGATGAGCTGGTTCCAATTTGCGCAATCAACCATAAGTTTGCAGAACAGAATCAGATTGAATTAACGCAGCTTTGCGATGAAAGTTTTATAATGAGAGAGTCTGGAAGCGCCGGAAGAAACATATTTGATAGCATTATGACAATGCATAACATTGAGATTTCACCAGCGTGGGAAAGCACCAGTACCCAGGCAATAGTCAGGGCAGTAGGTGAAAATTTGGGAATCTCCATACTGCCATATCTTTTGGTGAAAGATGCCTTAGAGAGAAAAGAAATCAGTGTATTTCATTTAAAGGATATTGAATTTAAAAGAGAGTTTTACATAATTCATCATAAAAATAAGTTCCTTACAGAAAGTGCAAAAAGTTTTATAAAACTATGCAAATAGAAAAAGATTCCACCGTCAATAGATACTTGCTAGGAAATTGATTAAAAACTCCATTTTAGCGATATAAAAAAAAGCAAAAGTTTCCATGTTTGTGATAAGAATTATTAATTGGACTATATGTATAACAAGATGATATTATCAATAATGTGCATATAAAATAATATATTTATTAACAAATTATTGTTTAAAATTATAGAAAGGGGGGTGTCATTACAAAAAAACATATGATTAAAATTAACCTATTAAACAAAAGTTTCGGAACTTTAAATATATTAAATGATATTTCTTTCACTATAGAGAGAGGACGAATTTGTGGTCTTGTCGGGAAAAGCGGAGTAGGAAAATCTACTCTCTTAAGATGCATAAATGGACTTGAGTCTTATCAAAGTGGGAGTGTTACCATTAATGGTGTTGAAATAAGCAGTTTAAGTAAAAAAGAATTAAACTCATTTCGGAAAAATATTGGTATGATATTCCAACATTTTTCCTTAATAGACCGGAAAACGGTATATGATAATATTGCTCTTCCAATGCGTTGTTGGAATATCCCCAAAAAGGAAATTCAGGCCAGAGTTAAAGAACTCTTAAAGCTTACTGGTTTAGAGGATAAAATTAATGTTAAGACCCGCAACCTAAGTGGAGGACAGAAACAGAGAGTTGCAATTGCAAGGGCTCTGACTATGAATCCTGAAATACTGCTTTGTGATGAGGCAACATCAGCTCTTGATCCTAAAACAACGAAAGATATCTTAAATTTACTAAAAAAGATAAATGAAAGTTTAGATATAACAATAATAGTTGTAACGCATCAGATGTCTGTGGTAAGACAAATTTGTGATGATGTTATTTTACTGGAAGATGGACATGTTGTGGAAAATGGTCATGTTGATGAGGTTTTCATGAGATATTCTCCGGCACTTGAGCGCTTTGCGGGTGTTGATGAATTAGAAATTAAAAGTGGATGTAATTATAGAATTACTTTTAAGCAAGATATTAATAATAATGACTTTATGCCCAGAATGGGAGTGGAACTTAAAAATGTGTATTCTATAATTTATAGCAGCACAGAACAATTTAAAGAAAATAAGTATGATACATATATGATTGGTATTCCTGAAGATTTTGAGAGTGACTTTGTAAATTATTTTAAACACAATAATGTCTCATATAGAAAGATACTTTTGAATGATAAGGAGGAGACGTAATGAGATATTTACCGTGGAGTGAAATCTTAGAGAGAATCATTCTTCCGTCATTTTTAGCTACCATAAGAATGCTTTGTGTAGAAATATTTTTAGCGGTTTTTTTCGGATTTGTAATTGCAATAACTATATATATTACAAGAGAAGATGGACTTCACCCAAGTAAGGTTATCAACATAGCCCTCAATGCTATAATAAGTATAATAAGATCCTTTCCTTTTGTTATTTTAATGGTTTCAATTATACCTTTGACAAGATTTATTACAGGTTCAAGCATAGGCTGGAAATCAGCTTTAGTACCTTTGACCATAGCATCTACCCCATTTATGGCGAGAATGTTTGAAAACTCATTTAAGGAGGTAAATCCCGCATTAATTGAGGCAGCAAAATCTTTTGGCGCATCTGATTTTCAAATCATCTTTAAAGTAGTTGTCGTTTCTGCACTTCCATCTCTTGTCTCTGGGTTAATTCTTTGTATTATACATGTACTTAATCTGACTGCTGTCGCAGGGGCAATCGGAGCGGGAGGACTTGGAGCCTCAGCACTGCAATATGGATATCAAAGTTTTAATGACAGGGTAATGTATTCCATAGTTTTTGTACTGATGACTTTAGTAATATTAATTCAGTTTATCGGGGATCGGGTTTATAAAAAAGTAAGGTGATAAAGGAGAATATAGTAAATATGATAAATATAAGAAGTGGAACCAAGGTTTTATCTTTAATACTGGGAGTAATATTTTTGCTGACAGCTTGCACGGTTAGTAATAATTCACCTTCAAATGTAAAATCAAATGTAACATTGAATGAAACTACAGATAGAGAAAAAATAATTTTATCCTGCGTTGCGTTCAATTATGATGAGGTTAATAATCCAGTGGCAATAAAAAAAATGAATGAGCTGGGATATGATGTTGAGGTAGTTGTATTAGAGGATGCAACGACTATGAATGAAGCTGTTTTAAATGGAGATATTAATGCATCTTTGCATCAACATAAGCCATGGATGGATGCGTATAATAAATCGAAAGATAAGGATGTATTTATGTTAACACCTTATATACATTACAATGTTTTTGGGATGTACTCAGATAAATACAAAACTGTTGAAGAACTGCCAGATGGAGCCACACTTACAATACCTCAAGACAGTAGTAACATGGCAAGGGCATTACTTTTACTTGAACAACAAGGGTTAATAAAATTACAAGAAGGAGTTGCCATACCTACAACATTAGATATAATTGAAAATCCTAAAAATCTGGTATTTAATGAAATTCATGTTCACCAAGTAGTTTCATCATTACCAGATGTGGATGCAATTTGTTGTGCAAAGATGTTTATGGTTAGTAACAATATATCTTTAGATAAAGAAATTTGTACATCAGATGACTTAGCAGAGTTCGGGGTTGGGTTTGTTATAAATCCGGATAGAAAAAATGAACCGTGGGTGGCTGCCTTAATAAAGGCATATACATCAGATGGAATGAGAGATGAAATAAATAATATATTCAAAGGTTGTTATGTACCGGGATTCTAAAAAAGGAGCTGGGAGATAAGTATGAAGATCATAAAAGTTGAAGTGATGCAAGTTGATGTAAAGTCCATAGATAACCCAGGGTGGAGACCTATCGTCTGCAGAATATATACGGATAAAGGAATTTATGGAGATGGTGAAGCGGCCATGGCATATGGGGTTGGCTCAACAGCAGCATATGGAATGATACAAGATTTAGCAAAACTTATAATAGGCATGGATCCTCTTGACCATGAAGTGATTTGGAATAAATTATATAGGTCAACATTTTGGGGGCAAAATGGGGGGCCAGTAATTTTCAGTGGTATATCTGCAATTGATATTGCACTATGGGATATTAAAGGTAAATACTTTGAAGTTCCAATTTACAAACTTTTAGGTGGAAAGTTGAGAAATAAACTAAGGTGCTATGCCAGTCAGCTTCAATTTGGCTGGGGTGATACGAAATTATCAGCAGCTTCAACGAGAGAATATGTGGAATATTCTAAAAAAGCCATATCTGAGGGCTATGATGCTATAAAAATAGATTTCTTTACATTTGATGAGTATGGAAACAGGTTAACCAGTGAAGATACCACAGGTTTGCTTCCACCAAATAAAATAAAAATGGTAACAGAAAGAATCGAAGCAGTTCGAAATGCTGTGGGTGATGATGTAGATATTATTATGGAAAACCATTCGTATCTTGATGCTCAGTCTGCGGTACAGCTTGGGAAGCTGGTTGAGAGATATCATATTTTTATGTATGAAGAGCCAACAACACCAAGTCCTTCATTAAATAATTATGTTAGTAAAAATATTAATATTCCAATTGCTCATGGTGAAAGGATTTACACAAGATGGGGATTTGAGCAATATTTTAAGGATAATTCCATACAAATAGCTCAGCCTGATATTGGAAATTGCGGAGGTTTAACCGAAGCAAAAAAAATATGTGATATGGCGTATATATATGATATTGGGATACAAGCTCATGTTTGTGCCAGTCCTCTTTCTACAGCGGTAGCACTCCATTTAGAGGCAGCAATACCTAATTTTACAATCCACGAGCATCATGTTTACAATCTGCATCCATATAATAAAAAGCTGTGTATTCACGATTATCAGCCAATAGATGGATCTATATCAATACCAGATTTACCCGGTATAGGGAATGAATTATCTAATTATTGTTTTGAAAACAGTCTGAAAGTAATCATAGAATAAAATAAGCGTTATTAGCGTGATGCCCCCCCTCCTAACCCGAAAGGTAAGGAGGGGGGGCATACTCTAATCTTGATACCTATTAAAGGCTTCACACACACTACACATTCAACACAGGCAGCGAGCCCTTACGGTTGCTTATTGAATATTTAGCCAACTTGTTTGGAGCCCTTTATTCTTTTGGGAATTACTTTATTACTCAGAATATAAATTCCACACCAGCCTATCAATAATAACAATTCTGCCAGGACAACAAGCCATAGTATCTCCATGTACCCACCAATGACACAAAATAAGGTATTAACCAGAGGAAAACCCAGGAAAGTAAACATAATTGGAAAATCTTTTTTGTAATTCAAAGAACTAACAACCTTGCGATCCCAGAGTTTGATGAATGCTAACGTTAAAATTCCCACTGAAATTACAGAAAGAGCAATCAACATTACCCATTGCATATTAGAAGTTCTGGTGAAAAATGGTCCCATATAATTAAAGAAATTGGATATAGGTGAAACCAAACAAATCAGAGAAAGAATGGAAGCCAAAACCGGATATAGATAACCAATTAGCCTACTGTAACCACTCTGTTTATGCCACCATTCACCGATTAAGATAAATGCAGTCCAGTATCCGGCTATATAGATCCATCCTGTAAAATTCATAACAGGTTCCCCATAAATGACAGGTTCACCAGGGAGTGGGTAATAACTCCACCTGCCAATGATTCCTTCTGTAGTTTGAAAAATCTGTTTTACTGCGACCGGATCCAGTGAAAAATCAAAAATCATAGCACTAAGTCCAGCAATGAATGGTTTCGTCCATGACGGTATATTTATCGTCTTCAAAACACGTAACGTTGAGTAAACGATAAGAAACTCGATAATTGGAACTGTTAATGGTACATTGAATATCATTAGGATACTGCGCCCATAGGAGTAAAAACCTTCTTTCCCTATAGATCCCATAAATACAGCAACATTTTCAAAGGCCGAGGCGTATAAAAAGACAAAGCATATAAATTGCATTAATACAATCTTCGGACGCTCTTCATTCTCTATTATATAAAAAATCATTAAAGTGGCAATAATTAAAACTAAAATATCTTGAATTATCCATACAGGAACTATTGTAATATTTCCCATTGTTTTACCTCCAGCTAAAATTATGATTGAGTCGAACGTTCAAATATATTATACTGATACAGTGTTACTTAATCAACAGTCAGTTCGATAACAATGCGTTCGATATCTTACAAATTATATATTAATTGTTCGTTTACTGATTTATTTAGGGAGAATATAATGGCATACGAAAAAAACAGACCAACGAGTAAGATATACAAAGATGGTTATAAAAAACAGTTTACTGGAACTTATGAGAGAGCGTCCTATCAGCAAAATTACAGTGACAGATATATGTAAGAAAGCAGATATAAATCGCAATACTTTTTATTCACATTATGCGAATCAGTTTGAACTTTTATCAAGTATTGAAGATGAGTTATATGAAGAAATCAGGCGGGTTGTGGATCATACCATAAATCTTGAAGTTTGTGGAAAACTTTCATATGAAATTTGTAAGTATATAAAAGCAAATAGAAATATATGCGAAGTATTATTTTCAGAAAATGGGGATAAGGATTTATTAGAACGTATTATTTATATCAGCCATGATTTTAATATTGAAAAATGGAAAAAGGAAGTAAAAAATATAGATCAAAAGTTATTTGATAATTGGTATACGTTTACCGCATATGGCAGTATAGCCGTAATAAAAAATTGGGTTAATAGTGGTATGAAGGAAAGTTCCAGTAAAGTTGCTGCTTTTATTGATAAAGCAACAGAAGCAGTACCGAAAAATTTTATTAATGAATCTATTTAATCGAATAAATAGTTTGCATCCTCCCA
>NZ_QOHO01000089.1 GCF_003432035.1 Lacrimispora amygdalina | reverse complement strand
TTCTCTATCATTTCAACAATAGCATCTCTATTGGTAAATCTTTTGCCATAATAACGTTCTCTTTTTATGATTCCCCAAAATCCTTCCATAGGTCCATTATCAATGCATCTGCCTACCCTTGACATACTCTGGGTCATTCCTGCACTTTCAAGTTTTGTATGAAATGTCCTGTTAGTATATTGGAATCCTCGATCACTGTGAAATAAAGGATGAGCTTCCGGGTTCGACTCTACAGCGGCATCAAATGTGTCAAACACCAATGCGTTATTGTTATTGTCTCGAATGATGTATGACACGATACGTCTATCATATAAATCAAGTATTGCACTGAGATAGACTTTATGTTTCTCTATACCAATGTAATAATGGAATTCTGTTACATCTGTAAGCCACTTCTCATTTGGGGCATTAGCTGTGAACTTGCGATTTAGTATATTTTCAGCTATATACTGTGGGTTAGCTGCTTGCCTTGTACACCCATTATTGGAATACTTAATAGTTGATTTAATATTACCTTTACGGCAAATACGAAGCACACGCTTATCATTCACTTTTGTATTATGATATCGTTCAAGCTCATCTCTTATTCTACGGTATCCCTTATCGGGTGATTCCTCATGAATTATTTCAATTATATCTGCTATACGATTGTTCTCTATTTCATTTTCGGGGATATCTCTATGTAACCATTTATAATACGCAGCTCTAGAGATACCTCCAAGTTTGCATAATTCACTAATCGGATAGCTATGTTCCTCATTTTCTTCTTTGATTGCCTGATATATATGTTCATGTCGAAACAGGCCTAGCCCCGCCTCCTCTCTATTTCCTCGAGTTTTTTTAAGAAGGAAGCCTCCATTTCAGCTCTTTCCTTTTCAGCCCTTAAAATTCTATTTTCAGCTCGAAGGCGCTCTAATTCAGTCATCTCATTTTTGGATTTTCTTTTTCCACGATTATCTTTTAGAGCATCAATTCCATCTGATTTATACTTAACTGTATAATTACGTGCCTGTTGATATGATACCTGATATTTTTCAGCTGTTTCTATGTAGTTATGATTATGTGCTATACAATACTGTACTATTTCTATTCGTTCGTCAAACGTGGTAGTTCTTCCTTTTGTCATGATTGTACCTCCTCCTGTCCCGGAAGATTTAAACTCTTCATGATCATTATACTTCATAATCCAGCTCCTAACAGTAGATCTTGCAGGAATTTTAAATTTTATTGCAAGCTCTTCGTAGGAACCTTCTCCTGAAAGAAAAGATGTCTACCTAGAAGGGAGCATATCAATATGCCGTTTTTGGGGACTTTTTTAATGCCTGTCCTTGTAATATAAGAACCTTTGTACTATAATAACTAAGATTATACTTCATTAGAAAAAGACAGAGGTGGGAATGTCCATGCAGTTTGCTAGAAGAATGAACCATTTTGGAGAGGGAATCTTTTCCAAGCTTCTGGAAATGAAACGCCAGAAAGAGGAGAAAGGGGAACCGGTAATTGATTTAAGCGTGGGAGCACCAAACATTCCGCCGGCAAAACATATTACAGATGCTCTTTGTGAAGCAGCGGCTGATCCGAATAATTATATTTATGCCATCAATGATCAGAAAGAGTTGACAGAGGCTGTTGCTGGATGGTATCAAAGACGATATGGAGTGAAGCTTGATCCGTCATCGGAAATCTGCTCACTTCTTGGTTCACAGGAGGGATTGGCGCATATAGCGTTGTCTATCGTTGACGAAGGAGACGTTGTTCTTGTCCCGGATCCATGTTATCCGGTGTTTGCAGATGGTCCGTTACTGGCTGGGGCCAGCCTTTTTTACATGCCTCAGAGAAAAGAAAAGGATTATCTCATTGATTTTTCAGAGATACCGGAGGATATTGCCATAAAAGCAAAGTTTATGATAGTTTCTTATCCCAATAATCCTACCACAGTTATGGCACCTGACAGTTTTTATGAAAAATTAATTGAGTTTGCAAAAAAATATAACATTATGGTTTTACACGATAATGCTTACAGTGAATTGGTTTTTGACCAGCGTCAGTGCAAAAGTTTTTTAAGTTTTCCAGGCTCGAAAGAGGTTGGAGTGGAATTTAATTCTCTTTCCAAGACTTATGGATTAGCTGGTGCAAGAGTCGGCTTCTGCCTGGGAAACAGGGAAGTGGTGGAAAAAATAAAAACCCTGAAATCCAATATGGATTACGGGATGTTTCTCCCTGTTCAGAAAGCGGCGGTTGCAGCAATTACAGGAGATCAGACCTGTGTTGGGACAACCAGAGAGGCTTATGAGAAACGTAGAGATGCTTTGTGCGAACATATGACCCGGATCGGGTGGAGGATGGAAAAACCCCAGGCAACCATGTTTGTATGGGCGGAGATTCCGGATAAATTTCGGGATTCAGAGACATTTTGCAGAGAACTTCTTGAAAAGTCAGGAGTACTGGTAACGCCTGGCAGCGCTTTTGGTCCTTCGGGAGAGGGATATGTAAGGCTTGCGCTGGTGCAGGATGAGTCAGTCCTCATTCAGGCAGCTGATCAGGTGGATAAAAGCGGGATTCTGAGGTTTGACATATGAAAAAAAGATTGATCTGGACAGTGGCAGCCGCCTTTTATATTTTATTTATTTACTCTAATTCGCTCAAAACGGCAGATTTATCATCAGCTGACAGCGGGCATGTTCTGACAGCTTTAAAAAACCTGTTTCTTTCCGCTGGGATTGAGAGCCGCTGGCTGACAGAACATCTAATACGGAAGGCAGGACATTTCTCGGAATATACCCTGTTAGGCATGATTTTATATCAATGTGTGAAGTCATACGAATTTAGAATGGAGAGACGCTTGTTTATTCATGGAGCGGCAGGTTTTTTGATTCCGTTTATTGATGAGACGATTCAGCTGTTTGTGGCAGGCAGATCTGGACAGATCTCTGATGTGTGGCTGGATTGTTCAGGAGTGGCAGCCGGAACTGTGATTACAGCACTCCTGTTTTTTGTATACGCAAAAGAATGGAGTAAAGTATGAAAAATTATCGGATTGTAGTTGAATATGACGGAAGCCGCTATGATGGATGGCAGAAACAGGGAAATACAGATCAGACAATACAGGGGAAGATAGAACAAGTTTTAGAAAGAATGTCAGGGAAAAGCATTGAAGTGCATGGATCAGGAAGAACAGATGCAGGGGTCCATGCCCTTAATCAGGTGGCTAATTTTCACATTGACTCAGACAGAAAGGATCAGGAGATAAAGGAATATTTAAATCACTATCTTCCTGAGGATATCAGAGTAAAAACACTGGAAGAAGTGCCGGAACGGTTCCACAGCCGTCTGAATGCGGAGGAAAAGACGTATCTTTACCGCATTGAGATGGGGGAGAAGAGACAGGTTTTTGATCGAAAATATATCTATGGACTTCATAAGAAACTGGATGTTAAGGCCATGGAGCGGGCAGCCGCTTATCTTTGCGGGGAACATGATTTTAAGAGCTTTTGCTCTAACCGGAAGATGAAAAAATCAACAGTAAGGAATTTAAAGAAGATAGAATTTGAGAAAGAGGACAGCAGGCTATTCGTCCGTTTTACCGGAGATGGATTTCTCTATAATATGGTAAGAATTCTCATGGGTACATTAATTGAAGTCGGACTGAAAGAACGCAGTCCGGAGGAAATGGCTGGCATTCTGAACGCGCTGGACCGGAAAACGGCAGGTTATACAGTGCCGCCTGAAGGCCTTTTTTTGGAAAATGTCAGGTATAAACAATAAAATCAAAGAAATCAGGAAAGGAGAATTATGACTGATTTTTTGGTGCGTATATTTGTGAAGGATTATAAAAATACGGAGGATACACACGTTCGGACCCGTTATGGGCTCATGGCAAGTGTTGTTGGAATCTGCTGTAATGTCCTTTTGTTTACCGCAAAACTTTTAATGGGTCTTCTGATTAACAGTATTTCTGTTATGGCAGATGCCTTCAATAACTTATCTGATGCAGCGTCTTCCATTATAGGATTTATTGGGGTGAAAATGGCAGGCAAGCCTGCAGATGAAGAGCACCCCTTCGGACATGGAAGAGTGGAATACATTGCAGCGTTTATTGTTGCGTTTCTTGTTATTCAGGTAGGATTTTCTCTGTTTAAAACTTCTGTGGATAAAATTCTGCACCCGGAAGAGATGTCCTTTCATACAATATCTGTCTTCATTCTTATTTTATCTGTATTGGTAAAATTGTGGATGGCACTTTTTAACCGGACTCTTGGAAACCGGATACAGTCGGCAGTTATGAAGGCGACTGCAGCAGATTCTATGGGAGATGTAATTACTACCTCGTCCACAATCTTATCTGTTGTCATTTATGGAATCTGGGGATTAAATATCGATGGAATTGTAGGTGTGGTAGTTTCTGTGATCGTCATGTGGGCCGGTATACGAATTGCCAAGGATACCCTTACGCCATTAATCGGGGAACCCATCGATCCAAAGCTGTATCATGAAATTACAGAATTTGTTGAAGCATATGAGGGAATTGTGGGCAGTCATGATCTGATTGTTCATAATTACGGTCCGACCAGGAGTATGGCGTCCATTCATGCGGAGGTTCCCAATGATGTGAATGTGGAAGTATCCCATGAGGTTATTGACCGGATTGAACGTGAAGCATTGAAAAAGTTTGGCATATTTCTTGTTATTCATATGGATCCGGTGGAAACCAGAGATTCTAAAGTAATAGAATTTGGAAGTATGGTGAAAAATGTGATTCAGCAAACAGACGAAAGAGTCACCTTTCATGATTTTAGAATGATAGAAGGAAAGGATCAGATCAATCTGATCTTTGATCTGGTGGTTCCCAGGGAATATGACCGTAAAAAAAGGGAATGGCTAAAGGAAGAGATTACAAAAAAGGTAACTGAGATAGATAAACGCTGCTGTCTGGTCATAACTGCGGAAAGCGGTTTTGGTGTGGAAAAATAAGGTAATAAAATATTTCCATTTTATGCAATAAGATGACAGAAATCAGCATTAACCTAGTAGAAAGGAAATCGGATCCATGCTGTTTATGGGATTGATGAGCTTTGGCGGAGCTGAAGATTACAGCCTGTTAAGCGACGAAGCACTTTTGAAAAAAGTGGCAGAGGGCGATCAGGAGGCTTTTCAACAATTATATCAGAATACAGACCGCACAATGTACAGTTTTATTCTGTCCATTATAAAGCACCCCCAGGATGCGGAAGAAATCTTGCAGGAAGTTTATTTGAAAATCTGGACTTCTGCAAAGAGTTACAAATCCCAGGGGAAACCTTTGGCGTGGATGTTTACCATAGCACGGAATTTATGCTATATGAAATTCCGTGAGCAGAAGCATGACTCGGACATTACGTTGGAAGACTTATCGGGAACGGAAACCGGAGAGGTTTGTTCTGAGATCGAGATGGCAGCAGATAAGATGGTTCTGCTCGCTGCCTTGTCAATTTTAAAGGAAGAGGAGAGAGAGGTGGTTCTCCTTCATACTTCCGCAGGGATGAAACACAGGGAAATAGCAGCCAGTTTAAAGATACCTCTGGCAACGGCTCTGTCCAGATATAACCGGGCTATGAAAAAACTGGAAAATTATTTAAGAGAGGAGTAGGCTTTGCTATGGCGTTAGATAAACACAGACAACTAAATAGACAACAGATCGAAGCCTGCTTAAAATCTGCTACTGATGATTTAATCCCCAATGTACTGGACCGGATTGATTTGAGTACTCCCCAGATTATGGAGAGCAGAGATTCAAGACCTTCATTCTTTAAAAGGCAGCGGGTGGTTGCCGGGCTGATTGCAGCCTGCTTTTGCATGATTATGCTTGCGGGGGGAACTTACAGCTTTCAGAACAGCAGAGTGGATTCCGTCATTGGAATCGATGTAAATCCCAGTGTAGAGCTCTCTGTAAACAAGAAAAACCGGGTATTGAAAGCGGAAGCGGTCAATCAGGACGGGAAGACGATACTGCAGGATATGGATCTGGAAGGTGTGGATTTAAATGTAGCTGTCAACGCATTGATCGGATCCATGGTGACCCATGGCTTTCTTGATGATCTGGATAATGCGATTCTGGTTACCGTGTCCAATGACAGTATTAAAAAGGCCTCCAGCTTAAGATCTGCAGTGGTTAGTGATATCAGGACGACTCTGGAGGAAAAACGATTAAAAGCGGTGGTGTATGACCAGCAGGTCATAGAAGAAGACGATGTAAAACAGCTTGCCAGTCAGTATGATATATCTTATGGAAAAGCTTACTTTTTAAAAGAACTGATTGCTCAGAATTCTTCTCTTTCCATGGATGATATGGAAGAACTTGCACCTCTTACCATGGAAGAAATTGCAAAGGTCATTGCAGAAAGGTCCTATGCAGTAGGAGCAAAAACAAAAGTTTCAGAAGAAACAACGGAGGAACCCCAGACCAGCATTCAGACCACTGAGGAGACTACAACCAGGAAAGAGACAGAGTCTGTCACAGAAACCGTTCCGGTGTCAACAACGGCTGAAACCCAGAGTCAGGTTCATACAGATGCACCAGGTACGCAGCCCCCGTCTTCAAGTGCGGAAATAACTACAGCAGCAACATCATCTGAGGATGTGGTTTCTACAGATAAAATAAAGATCGATTACGTGGACTATGAGAACGGCTGTGTCATGGTTCACTTTAAAACAAAGGTCAAATGGAAAAATCCTACAGTTTCGGTAAAAGATGGAGATGGAAACACGTTTTCTTCAAAGATTGGAGATACGGATTCTGATTATTGTGAGATTAACGTAACCGGATTGGAGGGGGGCGTGGAATATACTTTTATACTTGGAGGAATATCACCCAAATCTGGAAAACAGACGACTGTAAAGGGAGTCTTTGAAACCCCTGTAATCGGAGACGGCGAAGCTGACGATACAGAATCAGAGGAAACAAAAGATCCGGAAGAGACAAAACCGGCAGAGACGACAAGTCAAAAAGCGTCGGAAACAGAGACAACTGCAGCAGAGCAAAAGCCTGTGGAATCAGTAATTCAGGAAGAGCATTCAGCACAATAAGGCTCTTCCTGAGTCTTAAGAATATTTGGAAATAAAATGTAAAATAGTGCTTGACCAAAGCAGAAAGCTATAGTATAATACACTCGTTGCACTGATGGGCTATCGCCAAATGGTAAGGCAACGGACTCTGACTCCGTCATTTCAAGGTTCGAATCCTTGTAGCCCAGTGAAGATAAAAAAAGAAGAAGTACTCTGACCTCGTGGACACATGAAACGTTTTGTCTGAAGGTCAGAGTATTTTTGTTATATTGAATAAATCAAGAAAGGCGTAAAACTGCGAAAGCAGATCAACGCCTTTTTATTAACATCTGGTAACGGAATTGCCGTTTAATTTAATGCTTCAATCAGTGAAATCAGGGTCAGTGACTGCCCATATGCCATGGGGCGAATTGTTATATTTTTATAGTGCTCTGCATTGTATCCCATGCCAGTTCCTGCGGAAACATTTAAGACGGTTCCGTCTTCCGCTATATTATTGCAGATTCCTTTAACCGCTCTGGCTGCACAGTCATGATATGATTCATTCAGAATTCCCATTTTAATTCCTTTTAAGATACCGGCTGCAATGGCTGCAGATCCGGATACTTCCTCATAGCTTTCCGGATCAGTAAGAACGGTATGCCATAGACCGGATGGTGCCTGTAAATCTTTTAATGCATTCACCTGAGCTTTGTAAGTATCTGTCAGATATGTGAGTAGTCCCGTATCTAATGTTTTATCAAATGACTCAATTAATTCCAGTATTCCATAGGTAAACCAGGAATTGCCTCTGCACCAGAAAATTCCACCAAAATTATTGTTTAACGGGAAACTCCAGCCATGATAAAACAATCCGGTATGCTTGTCATATAAATATTTAATATGAAGTAATACCTGATGGAGAGTCTCACCTATCCAGTCTTCATTTTTGAATCGATGACCCATTTTATTTAGAAACAGAACTGCCATGAATAAAGTATCAATCCACATTTCTCCATCATTTAACAAGACACCATCCCGGTTTCCGATGGCAGTTACCACATGCTGAAAGCCGCCTTCTTTTGTTTTCGGCAGTTCGTTCATCAGCCAGTGCGCATGATCCAGACAGAGTTTCTCGTAATCTGGGTTTTGTAGTGTATCAAGCAGTTCGGCTAAAACCAGATAGGGAGCAGTGGTATTTATGTTTTTACTGGGGAGTCCTTTCTGCAAATTGTTTTGAAACCAACCGTCAAAGAATTCTAAGTAACGGTTATCTGCATAAAATCCCTGCAGTTTTAACAGTCCATAGAGACCTACGCCCTGAGGCCAGTCCCATTCTTCAATACCGAAGTCTCTGGCTATTATTCCGCGGCTTGCATCTTCCTTTCCGACTGAGCGGTCGTTTTCATAATTTCCGCCTCCCAGGTTCATCAGTTTGTCCATCACAAGATGGATTTTCGGAAGTAATTCCTTGTTTGTCATGTCATTCTCCTCCATTTAATTTTTTAGCGTATGCGCTAGGTGTCATCCCCGTGCTTTTTTTGAAAATCTGGCTGAAATACTGGGGATTATTTCCACACCCTACCTGCTGGGCGACCCATTGGATCTGTTCTGTATGACCTTCTGCTAATAATTGCTTGGCTTTTTGGATTCGCAGGGCAGTGATGTAGTTTGAAAATTTTTGTTTTGTTTCCTTACTGAATCGTTTGCTGACATAATCTACATTCATGAAAAGATAATTTTCGGCGATACATTTTAATGTAAGATTGGGATCATCCAGATGATCCACTACATAGCGAATGATTTTGTCGATGAATGGGCTATAGTGCTGGGAACGGCTGGAAGGCTTTTTTAGGATCTCGTTTAGTTTTTTGCACAGCATGCGGCGGATTTCTGAAAATTCAGTCTGCTGGTTTAGGTCCATCAGATACTCAGTCGTATCCACCGATGACAGATAGTTACTTTCCGTAGCCAGTTTAATTAAAATCCGTGATCCGGCCTGTTTTAGTAAATCCGTATTGCTGATGTCATTTAAAGTGGCTGTAAGATCCTCCAGACAGGATTTCCGTTCCGGTTCTTCTGCTTCGATCAAATTTGCAGTCAGTTTCTCAATTTTTGTAATCAAATTTTTGTAATTGCAGATCGGAACTGGTTCCAGTCCATTCATGTAATAAATGATTCCGTAACGTCTGATTTTTGTGATCAGAGTTTTTAAAAGCCGTTCAAGACTATTGAATGTGAAACGTTTGTAATCTAATTGAAAGGGCCGCTCTTTCGGTTTTAAGGTCTGCATAAACAAATCAAATTGGTCATAGGAAACCTGATATTTTTCAAAAAAAAGAATCAGTGAGTTTTTTACATAGATACAATATAACTCTATGCCGGGGGCATGCTCGGCTATATAATCATAAATGCCGTTTAAAATGGAGTTTAAATTTTCTTCTTCCAAATAATGAAGGAAGCACAATTCATATCCGGTATGATAGAAATCCATAAATCCCGAATAGGCGTCCCAGGAAAATTCTGCAGGATCAGACTTAAAGATCTGCTCGTTAATAATATTTCCCATAATACTATGGTGGAGATTGACAGTCAGTGCCTTCTGGCGTTCCTTTAAATCCTGAAAAGCCTGTCGGTGATAGTATTCCTTAATTATATCTTTCATACTTTCTACGATTTGTTCCTCGTTGCAGGGCTTGAGCAGATAATGGTGGACCCTGTATTTCATTGCCTGCTTTGCATATTCGAATTCTCCAAATCCGGACAGCAATATAAACTGGGTATCCATATTGGCTTGATAGATACGCTCTATTAACTCTAATCCGGACAGGCCGGGCATGCGGATATCGGTCATTACAATATTTGGTGATTCATCGAGAATCATGTGATAGGCCTCGATTCCGTCACGGCATGTTCCTACCAGTTCAATGCCCAGGCTGTTCCAGTCAATCAGGGAGGAGATAGATTCCCGAATTACCCGTTCATCATCGGCGATTATTAATTTAAGCATTAACATTCTCCTTTCGTATCAGATATGTCTTCCCGAGAAGGGTTCAGAGGAAAAGAAAGTTGGGCGACGGCCTGGTCGTCTTCATTATAGAGAATAAGACCGTAGTGATCTCCGTAAGTCAGCTTCATTCGCTCCGATATATTTAACAGGCCGATTCCAAAACCATGAGGTTGTGTTTCCCGGTTTTTTAATTTGCTTATAAGATCTTCTTCAAAGGAGGAACTGTTGTTTCTGACTGTAACAATAAGGGAGGAACCGTCTGTTTCAGCAGCAATTAAAATACTGCACCCTTCTGTATTTTCTTCCAGTCCATATCTTATGGCATTTTCCACCAGGGGCTGGAGGGTCAGCTTTAACACATAACATCCGACGAGGTTTTCGGGGGCGGATATTTCATATTCCAGCCGGTCCTCATACCGGTATTTCTGAATGGTCATATAACATTGCACCAGCTCAAGCTCTCTGCTTAAGGGTACCTGCTTGTTTTTCTGATCCAGTGTAATGCGAAGGAGAGTTCCCAGGGATTCTGTCATGGAAGAGATATCTTTTGCACCTATTGTTTTTGCCCTCCAGTTGATTGATTCTAAAGTATTGTATAAAAAATGGGGGTTCATCTGTGTTTCCAGCGCTTTTAGCTGGGCTTCCTTAATCAGTATTTCGTTTAGGTAATTTGTTTTAATCAGCTGATTTACTTTATCCACCATCTGGTCAAAACAGGAATGAAGAATGCCTAATTCATCCGTACGATTGCTGTAATCATAGGAAACCTGGAGTGTTTCGCTTTGTCCGGCTGCGAAGCGTTCCATTTTTAAAAGCAGATTATCAAAATGCCTTGTGATTGAGTCAATTAGTGAAGAGGACATCAGGATAGCCAGTCCAATGGAGACAGCGATGATAATCAGGCAGACTTCCAGGCTTGTGCGGAGAGAATCTGCAATGCTGCCATAGGGTATCAGACAGACATAATCCCAGCCATATTCCGGTATGATTCCTTTGACGTAAAAGAAACTGTTTCCATCTTTATTTACAAGTCCGTATCTGGAATGAAAATAATTGCCGAAAAGAGTTCTTTCATCAGCTTTTATACTGGAAGAATTATAGATTAAGTTCTCCTGGCTGGAAAGAATATAGCGGGTGTCGTCATTAAAATGGCTGGTGTTTGTGGCAGCCTTTATAAGTCCGTCAACATTAATGTTTACAATCAGTGTTCCCAGCGGATCAAGAGTTAAATATTCTGTACGCAGTAAATGTTTAACCATAAACAGACCGTATTGATCGCTGTAATCGGTAATCCAGACGGTTCGTCCCCTGGCGTTTTCGGCTCTTGAAACGAGATCCTCAACGACGGCTTCCGGAAGCATTTTCCCAGCTGCAATATGAGTATGAATGGAGTATCGGTCCTGATAAAGACTCATAAAGTTAATGTTATTTTTCCGGAAGGTAAAATAATATTCATTTAAAACTCCGTAAAGGGATTTGTATGCTATGGAACGGTCCTGGATACTTAAGGAATCTTTTAAGGTACCAAGTCCGTACTGGATATTGGTATCAGCCAGAAACATATCTGCCATAGTAGAAATATTGTCCAGCCGGTTATTTAACTCTTTGCCAGTGTATGATAAGGAGGTGGCCACAGACTGATAGAGTACTTTTTGGTTGGCCTTTGTAATCAGCTGTATACTAAACAGAGAGGCCAGAGCCAAAAGGATGATGCAAAAAAAAACAATGGAATGAATCTTCTTTTTTAAGGAGAGATTTCTTATAAAATGCTTCATAAAAACCACCTTTCGGATACTGGACTAATGACAGCTAAATTATATATAAAACATTACTCCAATACAACCTGTGAGTGTAAAGAACTATTCAAATTATACACACAACACGGTTTTTTCAACCTGGAAGCCGGTTTTAATCATTTACTGGAATAATAGCGGGAAGTATAATGAAAAACGCCTGATATGCAAAAAAATGAATGGAGGAAGGTTTCATGAAGAAAAGAATTGCGTTACTAATGGCGGCAGTTATGGCGGCGGCATCCCTGTCCGGATGCGGCGGAGGTAATACAGCTACTACGGCAGATACTGCGGCGGGCTCTGCAGCAGATACCACGAAAGCAGCTACAGGGAATGAAAGCGGAGATCTTAAGCTAACCATGTGTTGGTGGGGAAATCAGGTCAGAAATGAGAAAACACAGGCAGCACTTGATTTATATACAGAGCAGAATCCTGGAACAGTTATAGAAGGCCAGTTCTCAGAGTGGTCTGATTATTGGAATAAACTGGCGACTTCTGCAGCAGGCCAGGCAATTCCCGATATTGTTCAGATGGACTATTCGTTTATTGATCAGTATGTAAAAAACGGACTTCTGGAGGATTTGACACCCTATATAAAAGATGGTACTTTGGATGTTTCAAATATTTCTGAAAACACCATGGCAAGCGGTACGGTAAATGGGGGCGTGTATGCGGTCTGTGCAGGAATTAATGCTCCTTCGCTTCTGTATAATAAGACACTTCTGGACAAAAACGGAATTGTGGTCAAGGATTATATGACCACTGATGAATTTATTGATTTATGCCGGGAGGTTTATAAGAAGACCGGTTATAAAACAAATATTGCCTATTACAATGCAGGCGCTTATCTGGATTATTTTATGAGAGGAAATGATGTTGTTCTCTATGGAGACAAGAAGATGGGCGGAGAGGAAAAAGATTATCTTCCATTTTTCCAGATGTATGAAACAGGAATAAAGGAAGGGTGGTTTATTGATCCAGGTGTATTTGCTGAGCTTTCCATCGGTTCGGTAGAACAGGAACCATTAGTTTACGGATCCAGTCCGGAAACTATGTCCTGGTGCGCTTTTTATAACTCAAACCAGCTGACTGCGATGCAAAAAGCAGCTCCGGAAGGAATGGAGATCGGTATCACCACCTGGCCGTCAGCAGATCCAAAGAAGTCCGGTTATTTAAAATCCAGCCAGTTCTTTTCCGTGGGAGCTCATTCAAAGAATCCCAAAGAAGCAGTGAAAGTTATTAACTTTTTAACCAACTCCAGCGATGCAAATAACATTTTACTGGGTGAACGCGGAGTTCCGGCTTCCAGTGTGATTGCAAAGGAGCTGGCACCGAAGATGAGTGATGTGGAACAAAAAGTCATTCATTATGTCAATGAAGTTGTTACTCCCAATTGCTCCCCCATTAATCCGCCCCAGCCAGACGGTGCAAGCGAAGTTTCAAATCTGTTAAATCAGGTACAGGAACAGTTGTGCTATGGTGTGTATGATGCCGAAACAGCCGCTGAAGAATTCTATAACGGGGCTAACAGTATTATGAGTAAGAAATAATGAATCAGAAGAATACGGGGGCAGAGACAGCTTTGCCCCTGTTTTGACAAGAGGACGGTTATCTATGAATGGAGGATGTCTATGAAAGATATGAGAGGTGCAGGACTAAGACATTTCCTGAACAAAGAAAGCACAGCGGGAGTGGTGTTCAGTCTGCCATTTATCATCGGCTTTCTGCTGTTTATGGTTGTACCTATGGGAATTTCTTTTTACTATTCTTTATGTGATTATAATATTTTGTCTCCGCCTGTTTTTACAGGATTAAATAATTACATAAAAATGTTTAATGATGATAATGTGTTTTATAAAACCATAGGAGTCACGTTTTATTTTGCCTTTGTATCGGTTCCTCTGCGTCTGATCTTTGCGCTTATGGTAGCCCTGCTTCTGCTGAAATCATCAAAGGCAACCGGCTTTTACCGGGCGTTTTACTATCTTCCATCCATTATCGGAGGATCTGTGGCAGTCTCCATATTATGGAAACGGATGTTTGCAACCGACGGTGTAGTGAATCTGCTTTTGGGTATTTTAGGGATACACACTAATTTTGCATGGCTTGGAAATAATAAAACGGCGATCTGGACTCTTATTATACTGGCAATATGGCAGTTTGGTTCTTCCATGCTGATTTTTTTATCATCTTTAAAGCAGATTCCGGTGTCGCTTTATGAAGCTTCCCGGGTAGACGGAGCGAATAAGTTCTCCCAGTTTTTCAAGATCACTCTGCCTCTGTTGACACCCACTATTTTCTTTAATCTTGTTATGCAGATGATTAACGGTTTTCTTGCATTTACGCAATGCTTTATTATTACCCAGGGAAAACCCCTTAACTCTACCTTATTCTATACCGTTTATATGTATCAGCAATCCTTTGAGTTTTATAACACCGGATATGGTGCAGCCCTGGCATGGGTAATGCTGCTGCTGATCAGCGTAATAACAGTGATTCTGTTTGCAACAAAAAGATTCTGGGTTTATACGGAAGGAGTGTGAGGCAGGTGATAACCAGAAAAAAGGCGGGTAAGATTTTATACCATGTAATTGTGTGCAGCCTGGGACTTGTAATGATTTATCCTCTGTTTTGGATGTTTATGAGTTCATTTAAGGAATCAAATACCATCTTTTTAACAGCGGGCCGGCTGATTCCGGAGAAATTTGTGTTTACCAATTATTTAAACGGCTGGAAGGGATTCGCAAAAATCTCTTTTGCAGTTTTTTTTAAGAATTCTTTTCTTATAGCTGTCACAGCAACATTAGGAACTGTATTTTCTTCCGCTTTGGTAGCTTACGGACTTGCAAGGTGCAGATTTTTCGGAAGAAAAATATTGTTTGCAGCGATGCTGGTATCCATGATGCTTCCGGCTCAGGTGCTTATGATTCCCCAATATTTATGGTATCAGAAATTAGGCTGGGTAGGAAGCTATAAACCGCTGATTCTTCCCTATTGTTTTGCTATTCAGGGTTTCTTTGTTTACCTGATGATTAATTTTATTGATGGCATTCCAAGGGAGCTTGACGAGGCCGCTAAGATTGACGGCTGCTCCTATTACAGCATATTTTCCAGGATTATCATGCCCCTTATCACACCGGCGCTGATTACTGCCAGCATATTTTCATTTATGTGGAGATGGGATGACTTCCTGTCAGCCCTGCTTTATATCAATGAATCCGCAAAGTATCCGGTCAGTCTTGCTCTTAAACTGTTTTCTGATCCGGGATCTTCTTCGGATTACGGTGCTATGTTTGCAATGGCAAGTCTGTCCATCTTACCGGCAGTGATTATTTTTATCTGCCTGCAGAAATATCTGGTGGAGGGTATCAGTACTTCGGGTTTAAAGGGATAAAAGGAGAAGAATAATGATAAATAAAAATGTTCCAAGACCTGATTTTGAAAGAGAAGAATGGACAGATCTCAATGGAGAGTGGGAATTTTCATTTGATGAACCGGTATTTGATAAAAAAATCAATGTACCGTTCTGCTATCAGTCGGAAATGAGCGGAATCTGTGATACAGATGTTCACCACGTTGTCTGGTATCGGAAAGAATTTGATGTAGAGAAAAGCAGATTAATGGGTAAAAGTCTGCTTTTAAAATTTGGAGCTGTGGATTATGAGGCGGAGGTTTATATCAATCAAGTCCATGCAGCAGGTCACAGAGGCGGCCATACTCCCTTTGAAGCTGACATCACCGGACTGGTTTTGGAAGGGAAAAATGTTATAACCGTTAAGGTAATGGATTATAGTGATGAGGATAAGCCCAGAGGAAAACAGACCTGGACAGGAAAAAACTTTGCATGCTGGTACACGCCTACAACAGGAATATGGCAGAGTGTGTGGCTGGAATATGCAGGAGAAACCTATATAAAGCGAATAAAAGCAACTCCTGATCTTGAGCGGAATGAAGTCTTATGTGAAATTTTTATTTCTTCCATGGAAAAGGTGAAGGCAGAAATCTCGTTCTGCAGTCTTCCTGCAGAAGGCTGGGCTCAGATGGATTTGGGAAGTTTGAATATCGCCTGTGAAAATGGGTATGGAAAAGGCATTTTGGCTTTACCTGACTTGGATATACGCAGGGAAGAGATAATCTGGACACTGGAGAAACCCAATTTGATTGGGATGGAGGCAAAGCTTCTAAATGATAAGGTATCAGGTTATTTCGGATTTCGGTCTATATGCATTTCAAATGGAAGAATTCTTTTAAATGGTGAGTTATTGTATCAGAGGCTGATTCTTGATCAGGGATATTGGAAACAGAGCCTTCTAACGCCTCCGGATGAGGAATCCATTAAAAAAGATATCATACTTGCAAAGCAGATGGGCTTTAATGGTGCAAGAAAACATCAGAAAATTGAGGATCCCAGATATTATTACTGGGCGGACAGGCTGGGATTTCTTGTTTGGGGAGAAATGCCAAGCTGTTATAAGTGTACAGACAGCACTCTGAAAAACACCTCTGCGGAACTCACTGAATTTATTGAACGGGATTATAATCATCCGTCCATCATTACGTGGGTTACTGCTAATGAAAGCTGGGGAATGAGAAACATCAGAACGGACAGCAGTCAGCAGAGCCTGGCTAATATGCTGTATTATCAGGCCAAAGCACTGGACAGAACCAGACTGGTCAGCTCAAATGACGGCTGGGAACAGACGGAGCACACAGATATACTGGCATTGCATGATTATGAACTGATGCCTGAAAATGTAGGAAAATATGAATCTTTGGAAAATATTATTTATGGACATGCAGAACGCCGTATGGTTCTGGCTGATGGACAGAAATATGTGGGACAGCCTGTTGTGATGACAGAGTATGGAGGTATTGCATTTACTTCAGAAAAAGAGGGCTGGGGGTATTATAATAAAGCGGCAAGTCAGGAGGAGTTTTTACAGCGCCTGGAGCCGGTTACCGGATTTCTTATAAAAAACAGAAAATTCTCCGGTTTTTGTTATACTCAGCTGACGGATGTGATGCAGGAAACAAACGGATTATTAAAGGAAGACAGAACACCCAAAATCCCCCTGAAAGAACTGGAAAAGATTTTTGGAAAGAAAAGTTACGAGTAAGTAACGGACAGAGTGTCTGAATGGATCAGTTCAGCCAGGCGGCTGAGCTGTTATCCATAATTTTACTGCTGTACAAGGCAGCTGGTATAATTTTAACTGAAAAAATTAAAAAAAACTTGACTATTTAAAAGATATCCTGTATAATTCTTTTTGTTGTGTTGATGGGCTATCGCCAAATGGTAAGGCAACGGACTCTGACTCCGTCATTTTCAAGGTTCGAATCCTTGTAGCCCAGCTTCTGAGCGGGACCTGATATGGTCCCGTTTTTTTGTGCGATTGAACTATTTCCGGAAGAACTGTTAATTCTATGTTAAAAGATATTCCTTTCATCATTTTTAAGGGAAATGGGGTGCTGACAGTTACTCTTTTATCTGGACAAGAGTTAAAAAATGCTTTATAATGTTATATAATTTTGAGGAGAAAATTTAAATGTATACATTCAGCAGCAGAGTTCGATATAGTGAGACAGATGAATACGGTAAACTGACATTGACCGGTATCATGAATTATCTCCAGGATTGTTCAACTTTTCAATCGGAGGATAATGGGCTGGGAGTGGCATATTTTATCGAACGGCACAAAACATGGTGGTTATCATCCTGGCAGATTGTTGTGGATCGTTATCCGACTCTGGGAGAAGAAATCGTAATCAGCACCTGGCCCTATGATTTTAATGGATTTTACGGATACCGCAATTTTACAGTATGCGATCATGAGGGCAATTATCTGGTAAGAGCCAACTCCGTATGGTTTTTGTTCGATACGGACAAAGGCCGGCCTGCGAAAATTGAGGCAGATGATATCCGGGGGTATGGATCCACATGGGAGAAACCACTTGATATGGAGTATGCACCCCGCAGAATTGCAGTTCCTGATGAATATGAAACTTCAGTTCCGGTTACAGTCGGCAAGCATCACATTGATACCAACCACCATGTGAATAATTCCAAGTATGTGGAGATTGCCAGGGAAGTGCTTCCTGATGGAATGGAAGTGTCGGAACTGAGAGTGGAATATAAAAAAGCAGCAGTCTTTGGAGATGCAGTCTATCCCAGAATCAGTAAGACAGAGGAAGGATATGTTGTTTCTCTGTGTGATGAACAGGGGGCAGCTTACGCAGTCATTTGGCTGCGTGGAACAACAGAGAGGATATAAGATGATTGAATTAGGTAAGATGCAGACCCTCACAGTCCAGAGGGTGAAGGAGTTCGGTGTTTATTTAGGAGAAGATGCCGGCAGTGAAGTATCTGTACTGCTTCCCAAAAAGCAGGTTCCTGAAGGTACGGTGCAGGGAGATGAGATTACGGTCTTTATCTATAAGGATTCAGAAGACCGGTTGATTGCGACGACTGCGGTTCCCAAGCTTTTAGTTGGTGAGACCGAAGTTCTGAAAGTGAAGGAAGTGGGCAAGATCGGCGCATTTCTGGATATGGGACTGGAGAAGGATCTGCTTCTGCCATATAAAGAGCAGACATATAAGGTACGGACAGGTGAGAACGTTCTGGTTACTTTATACATTGATAAGAGTAAGCGCCTGGCTGCAACGATGCGGGTATATGCCCATATGAGCAACCAGTCTCCTTATAAAAAAGATGATCAGGTGACCGGAATTATCTATGAGTTCAGTGATACGCTGGGAGCATTTGTTGCAGTAGATAAAAAATATTACGGACTGATTCCGAAAAAGGAGCTTTTTGAGAAATACAGAGAGGGCGACGAGATAACAGCCAGGGTTACAAAGGTTAGGGAAGACGGAAAGCTGGACTTAAGCCCCAGACAGAAGGCATATATTCAGATGGATGCAGATTCGTTAAAGGTTCTTGGGATAATAGAAGACCAGTTTTCAGGAAGTCTGCCATTTACGGATAAGGCCGATCCGGACAGAATAAAGAGGGAGTTTTCCATGAGCAAGAATGCATTTAAGCGTGCAGTGGGACACCTTCTTAAAGAAGGAAAAGTCAGGATAACAGAAAACAAAATTGAAGTAATTAATTAGCGGGTAAGCGGATAACAGGAGGATTATTTTGGACTCGATAGACTATTATAATAAGTATGCGGCAAAGGAATTTGAAGAAACAGTAAATCAGGATATGTCAGAAATCATGAGAGAATTTTTAAATTATCTGGAGGAAGGCGATACGATTCTGGATCTGGGCTGCGGATCAGGAAGAGACAGCCTCACTCTATATGAACTGGGATATGATGTGACACCCCTTGATGCATCTGCAGAGATGTGTAAGCTTGCGGAAATTCACACTGGCCTTGATGTACTCCAGATGACATTTGAGCAGATGGATTTTGACGATGTATTTGATGGAATCTGGGCGTGTGCATCGCTGCTTCATACTCCGAAAAAGGAACTTTCAGGCATTCTTACAAAGATAGCAAGGGCCTTAAATGATAAGGGTATTCTATATATGTCTTTTAAGCTGGGAGATTTTGAGGGATTCAGGGGAGAACGGTATTTCAGTGATTTTACCGCAGACTCCATTTCCCAGCTGTTAAGAGAAAACGGCAGATTTGAAATTCAGAAGCTGTGGGAAACCGATGATATTCGTTCTGGTCATTCTGACGTAAGATGGCTGAACGTTCTTGCGAAGAAGAAATGAATAATTTAAAAATATTACAAGGCGATGTCGAAAATATTGACATCGCCTTGTAATATATAACCAAATAAGAGGCAAAATAGTCACAGGCTATCGAATATAGACAGAAATGTACGAGCCTGTCTCTTGATATTTTGACGTTTCAGTCAGTTTTTTCAATGGTTATACAAATTAGCCAAATAGCCCAAATGGATTTTGGTAAATAAGAATATGGTAAAAAAAAAACAATTCATGTATGATTGTTTCAGAAACAGGGAGCTGCAGCTGTGGGGGCTTGTGGTTCTGAACAGAGAATATACATTTTATTTTTAGGAGGATTAGTAAATGGCTAGTTTATCACTGAAAAACATCGTCAAGAAATATCCGAATGGATTTGAGGCAGTAAAGGATTTCAATCTGGAAATTGCAGACAAGGAATTTGTTATTTTTGTAGGACCATCCGGATGCGGTAAGTCTACAACTCTTCGTATGATTGCTGGTCTGGAAGATATTTCCTCCGGTGAACTTTACATCGATGGAAAGTTAATGAATGATGTAGAGCCTAAGGACAGAGATATTGCGATGGTATTCCAGAACTACGCTTTGTATCCGCATATGACAGTATACGATAACATGGCGTTTGGTCTGAAACTGAGAAAGACTCCAAAGGATGAGATTGATAAGCTGGTTCATGAAGCTGCAAGAATCCTTGATCTGGAACACTTATTAGATCGTAAGCCAAAGGCATTATCCGGCGGACAGAGACAGCGTGTAGCTATGGGACGTGCCATTGTACGTAATCCAAAAGTATTCTTAATGGATGAGCCGTTATCCAACCTTGATGCAAAGCTGAGAGGACAGATGCGTATTGAGATCTCTAAATTACATCAGAGACTTCAGGCTACAATTATCTATGTAACACATGATCAGACAGAGGCTATGACACTTGGTACCAGAATCGTAGTTATGAAAGATGGTGTCATTCAGCAGGTTGATTCTCCTCAGAACTTATATGATAAGCCAGGCAACAAGTTCGTAGCCGGATTCATCGGTGCACCTCAGATGAACTTAATTGAAGCTGCTGTTGCTAAAAAAGGAAGCGATGTTACTTTAACATTTGGCGGAAACACCATTGCACTTCCGGCTGAGAAAGCAAAGAAACTGGAAGATGGCGGATATGTTGGAAAGACTGTAGTTTTAGGTATTCGTCCTGAAGACCTTCATGATGAGGAAGCTTTCCTTGAGTCTTCTCCTGCAAGTGTAATTGATGCAACAATCAGAGTTTACGAATTGCTGGGTGCAGAAGTATACTTATACTTTGATGTAGAAGAAGTAAACTTTACAGCAAGAGTAAATCCTCGTACAACTGCAAGACCTGGCGATACAATCAAGCTTGCACTTGATTTATCAAAAGTTCATGTATTTGACAAGGATACAGAATTAGTTGTATTAAACTAATTAATGAAATTTTAAGCAGGCGGGTATGATACTCGCTTGCTTTTTTTTTCTTTTTGCATTAATATAGAATAAGGTAAATTTACGAAAAAGGAGAATATGCCATGATTTCGAATCAAATACTTCAAACAACCATTGAAGGATTAAAAGGAATAACAAGAATAGATCTGTGTATTTGCGATACAGAAGGAAAGGTTTTGGCAACCACATTTCCTGATGCGGAAGATTACGAAAGTTCGATCCTGGCGTTCGTGGATTCTCCAGCAGACAGCCAGGTAATCCAGGGATATCAGTTTTTTAAAGTCTTCGACGAACATCAGTTAGAATACATCCTCCTTGCAAAAGGCGGAAGTGATGATGTATATATGGTAGGCAAATTAGCATCTTTCCAGATTCAGAGTCTTTTGGTTGCTTATAAAGAGAGATTTGACAAGGACAACTTTATAAAGAATCTTCTATTAGATAACCTGCTTCTGGTAGATATCTATAACCGGGCAAAAAAGCTTCATATTGAGACCAATATCAGACGGGTTGTATTCATTATTGAAACACAGCACGAAAAAGATGTGAATGCGCTGGAGACTGTACGCAATTTATTTGCAGCAAAAACAAAGGATTTTGTGACTGCAGTTGACGAGAAGAATATTATTCTTGTAAAAGAGGTAAAAGAAGGCGAGAACTACGAAGATCTGGAAAAGACCGCCAATACTGTTCTGGACATGCTGAATACAGAGGCTATGACTCAGGTTCACGTAGCATTCGGTACGATTGTAAGTGAGATCAAGGAAGTATCCAGATCTTACAAGGAAGCCAAGATGGCTATGGATGTAGGTAAGATCTTCTACAGTAATAAGAATGTGGTAGCTTACAGCAAGCTTGGAATCGGACGACTGATTTATCAGCTACCGCTGCCATTATGCCGTATGTTTATTAAAGAGATCTTTGACGGCAAATCACCGGATGATTTTGATGAAGAGACGCTGACCACCATTAACAAATTTTTCGAGAACAGCCTGAATGTTTCCGAGACTTCCAGACAGCTTTACATTCACAGAAATACGTTGGTGTATCGATTAGATAAGCTGCAGAAGAGTACTGGTCTGGATCTTCGGGTGTTTGAGGATGCGATTACGTTTAAGATTGCGCTGATGGTAGTTAAGTATATGAAGTATATGGAGAACCAGGACTATTAACGCTGGCAATGAGCAGTGTGAAAAGAGGCAGTAATACAGATGCGTTGTGCTTGCACAAAAGCATCTGTATTACTGACTCTTTTCATAGGGCGAAGCCCGTAAACCGAGATGAAGCGAAGCGTAATCGAGGTTACACTGCGGAGTCGCGTTTCTAAGTATTCGCGTTTTCCATGAATTTGCGTTTTCACATTTTCGCAATTTCACAATTTCACATTTTCACATATTTGTCAAAGAAAATCACGTTATGCAAAATTACTCAGAGGACTAAAATGATTGAATTATGGAACGTAAGTAAAACATACGAGGCGGGAAACAAGGCACTGCGTAACATCAATATGACTGTAGCTGACGGTGAATTTGTTTTTATCATTGGCAGAAGCGGCTCCGGAAAATCCACTCTGCTGAAAATGCTGTTAAAAGAAGTGGAGCCCACCTCTGGTAAAATCATAGTAAATGATATGAATTTAGGCAAGATGCCAAGGCGGTTCATCCCCCGGTACCGTCGGAAGCTTGGCATGGTTTTTCAGGATTTCCGCCTGTTAAAAGACCGTAATGTGTACGAGAACGTAGCATTTGCACAGCGGGTTATCGGGGCATCCACAAGAAGTATAAAAGAATCAGTGCCGGCCATGTTAAAAATGGTGGGGCTGTCTTCCAAATATAAATTTTTCCCGCAGCAGCTTTCCGGCGGAGAGCAGCAGAGGGTGGCGATTGCAAGAGCTCTGATTAACAAGCCTGAGATTCTTCTGGCTGATGAGCCTACAGGCAACTTAGACGGTCACAACTCTATGGAGATTATGAAGCTTTTAGAGGAGATCAACAAGCTGGGGACTACTGTGATTGTTGTCACCCACAGCCAGGAAATTGTAGACCGCATGAAGAAGCGGGTAATTATGATGGATCGTGGAACCATTGTAAGCGATGAGAAAAAAGGCGGTTATACGTATGAGAATTAGTACATTTTGGTATTGTCTGAAACAAGGTGTAATAAACATCTGCAGAAATATATTATTTTCACTGGCCTCCATTGCAACAGTATCCGCCTGTATATTCCTTTTTTGTCTGTTCTTCTCCATTGTGGTAAATGTACAGTATGTAATTAAGAACACGGAGAGCACAGTAGGTATCACTGTATTTTTTGATGAAGGCCTTGATAAGAACAAGATCACCCAGATCGGCAATGAAATCAAATCACGTAAAGAAGTGAAGGAAGTAAAATTCACTTCTGCTGAGGATGCATGGGCGGAAGCGAAGAAAGAGTACTTCGGCGACATGCAGGATCTTGCAGAAGGATTTGAAGAGGACAACCCTCTTGCCAATTCTTCTTCCTACACTATATTCTTAAATGATTTAGCACAACAGGATCAGATTGTATCCTGGCTAAATGGAATTGAGGGAGTAAGAAAAGTTAATTATTCCAAAACTGCGGCAGAAGGAATGAACAGCTTGAATAAAGTGATCGGAATTCTTTCCATGCTGATCATTGGAGTTCTTCTGGCTGTTGCCATATTCTTAATCAGCAATACAATTTCCGTAGCAGCAGCTTTCCGGAAAAATGAGAATCAGATTATGAAGCTGATTGGTGCCACCAATTACATGATCAGGGCGCCTTTTGTCGTTGAAGGAGTCATCATTGGTCTGGTAGGAGCCTCCATTCCGCTGATTGCCATTTATTATCTTTACCGTTCAGCCGTCGGGTATGTAGTGGCGAAATTCAGCATTCTGTCCGGTTTATTTCAGTTCCTCCCTGTTGATGCCATATTCCCTTATATGGCGGCAACGGCTATGTCACTGGGACTTGGAATTGGATTTTTTGTGAGTTTCTTTACTATTCGGAAACATTTAAAAGTATAAGGGGAGCCGTCCATGAATCATGGAAAAAGACTGTTTGCAGTGGGAATCGGTCTTTTTATGACCGTATCATGCATATTTCCCTCCTATGGTACAAAGAATGAAGTAAATGATGCAAAGAAAAAGGCCAGTTCCATGGAGGACCAGAAAAAGGAAGTGGAATCAGCCTTAAAAGAGCTGGAGGGCTTAAAATCGGATACAGCCGCTTATGTGAGAGGCCTGGATGACAAGCTTGCTTCCTATGACAAGCAGCTCACTGCGCTGACTGCCCAGATCTCAGCAAAAGAAGAGCAGATTAAAAAGGCCAAAGAAGATTTAGAGATTGCCAGGAATGCACAGGAACATCAGTACCGGAATATGAAACTGAGAATTCAATATATGTATGAGAAGGGTGAGACGAATTATCTGGACTTGCTGTTTAGGTCCGCCGATCTCACCCAGCTTTTTAGCCGGGCGGAATATATCAGAAGCATAGCTGCATATGATAGAAGAATGCTGGAGGACTATAAAAGAACCAAAGAAGAGGTCAGCCAGAGAGAAGCTCTTCTAAATGCAGAATATGAAAAACTGCTTGGTTTTCAGACTGCTGCCAATGAAAAAAAACAGGAGGCTGAGGGGCTTTTACAGGCTAAAAACCAGGAACTTGCATCGTATGAGAACAGGATAACTGAAAATCAGGAAAATTTATCTGAACTGGAAAAAGATTTAGCGGCACAGGAGCAGCGTATCAAAGAAATGGAAGCGCAGATACGCAAACAGGGGGAAGAAGCACGGAAAGCGGCGCAGAAGGCTGGAAAAACGTATAATACGGTGGCAATCGGGAATATTAATTTTATATGGCCCTGCCCCTCTTCTTCAAGAGTCACCTCTTCCTTTGGCGACAGGGAATCCCCAACCGAAGGGGCCTCTTCCAATCATCAGGGCATTGACATCGGAGCTTCAACCGGTGCCGGTATATCAGCTGCTGCTTCCGGGACGGTAACGATCTCTACATACAGTTATTCTGCCGGCAATTATATCATGATTCATCATGGCGGGGGAGTCTATACTGTTTATATGCACTGTTCCGAACTCCTGGTTTCAGCGGGGCAGGAAGTGTCGCAGGGACAGTTAATTGGAAAAGTGGGTTCTACCGGATATTCCACAGGACCGCATCTCCACTTTGGGATCAGAGTGAATGGAAGTTATGTAAATCCAGTGAAATACGTAAGCCCATAATGAGCTAGATAGGAGAATGACAGTGGAAAGTAAGAATAAATTTTGGAAGGGTGCCCTGGTCGGGGCACTCCTTACCACATTGGCAGGCCTTATAATTGTTGGCATGTCTTTAGGTATTTTTTTAATTGGAAGAACCGCCATTGATGGAAAGGGACAGACGGCAGAATCCGCTCAGGCAGAGAATCAGGATGGCAATCTGGATTTGAACCGGATTGTAGCCAAAATCCAGACCATTCAGGGAGTGATTGATAAATACTACCTCTTTGATGAAGACAATGGGAAAGTAGAAGACTGGATTTATAAAGGAATGCTCTATGGTCTTGAAGATCCTTACACTGTCTATTATACTGCAGATGATTATAAGAAGTTAATGGAGGATACTTCCGGTGAATACTGTGGGATCGGAGTAATGGTGAGCCAGAACCCCACAACCGGGGTGATTATGGTAAGCAAGGTGTTTGAAGGAACTCCTGGTGCCGAAGCCGGGATTCTTCCTGGCGACATCCTTTATAAGGTCGGCAGCAAAGAAGTGACCGGAATTGATTTAGAGCTGGTAGTAAAGGACTATATCAAAGGAGAAGAAGGTACACCGGTAACCATAACCGTTCTTCGCAAGGAGGCCGGAGATTATATTGATATGACCATGGAACGCCGTCAGATCACTGTCCCCACTGTAGAATATGAGATGCTGGCTGACAACGTGGGGTATATCTCAGTAAGCCAGTTTGACACAGTGACTGCAGACCAGTTTAAAGGCGCCATCAATGATCTGGAAAAAAAGGGAATGAAAAAGCTGGTAGTTGATTTAAGAGATAACCCTGGAGGGGTTGTGGATGCAGTTGTATCCATGCTGGATTATATTCTTCCTGATGATCTTGTAATTGAAGGAGATCCCGATCTGGTCAGAACAAAGAAGAACAAAACGCTTCTTGTCTATATGGCGGATAAGAATGGGGAAGGGGAGCAGTATTATGCATCTGACGGACATGAGGTAGATGTTCCCATGGCAGTTCTGGTGAACGGGCAGTCTGCAAGTGCTTCCGAAGTTTTCTCCGGAGCGCTTAAAGCATACAGCAAAGCAAAGCTTGTAGGAACCAAAACATTCGGAAAGGGAATTGTACAGACATTGTTCCCGTTAGACAACGGAACAGCCATTAAGATGACTGTAGCCCACTACTACACACCCAGCGGTTTTGATCTTCATAAAAAAGGTCTGGAACCCGATGTTCCGGTAGAGTTAAAAGAAGAGCTGAAAACAAAAATAAAAATTGAGCATGATGAAGATAATCAGCTGACAGAAGCGATCAATGCATTAAAATAAAAAGATAGAAAGCCCTTAAGAGACGACAGTGAACTGCTTCCCGTCAAGTA
>NZ_QOHO01000088.1 GCF_003432035.1 Lacrimispora amygdalina | reverse complement strand
ATATTAAGAAGGGAGCTTTTTCTGGTTATTGTATTTGGCTGGGTATGGACAGAACGCACAAATAATTAAATATTTGAATTTATATATTAAATATTTTTATTATCATATTAATAATATTAACTTATATATTGACATCATTTAATATTAGTAGTATATTGTAACAGAAAGAACAGAAAGAGGGTATCGTATATGAAATATAAAGCTCCAGGAAAATGTCCTGTCTGCGGAGAGAAACTTTCCATAACAAAATTAGGCTGTCCCAAATGCTCCACTACCATCGAAGGTGATTTCCAGCCCTGTGAATTTTGCCGTCTTCCTGAAGAGGATCTTGAATTTATAAAAGTATTCATCAAATGCAGAGGCAATATCAAGGATGTTGAAAAAGAACTGGGTATCTCCTATCCAACTGTCCGCGGTAAACTTGACTCGGTGATCAGAGGTCTTGGTTATGAGGTTTCTGCCAAAGAAACTTTAAAAGAGAACAACGACAAAGTGAATACCAGGAATGTAATTCTTGATCAGCTATCAAAAGGGGAAATCACACCGAAAGAAGCGACGGAAAAGCTAAAGAATTTATAAGCCGCCGTAATATCATCTAAATCAGAAAAAGTATCATATTATATAAGGGAGGTTTTATCATGAGCGAACAAAAAAAAATATTAGAAATGATTGAAAAGGGACTGATCACAGCAGCCGAAGGAATGGAGTTATTAGATGCATTGAATGTTACAAGTGAATCTGCTCCTGAGCAGACAACAGCAATCACAGGTACTGCTAACCACAAATATAAATTTTTAAAAGTCAGAGTAACATCTGATAATAAGGCTGTGAACGTTAGTGTCAATGTTCCCTTAAGGCTATTAACAACCATAGGAGAAATTGCTGATAAAATGACAGCTATTATACCGGAAGATGCCCGCAGAAATATGGAAACAAAAGGCGTCAATATCTCGAATATTGATTTTGCAAAAATAATTGAGGAAATCATCAACGGCACACTGGATGACCCCAGCATCGTGGATGTTGAAGCATGGGATGAGGCCAGTAAGTCGATGATTATGGTGAAGGTTTATGTTGACTAAGGTATTACGCGTCTTATGGGTTAAAGTGAATATTAGTGGCGGCAAGCATTTCTATCTTAATTTACCCATATCTTTGTATGCTTTCGGAGAGCTGCTTGACTGCGTAATTGACATATTTGATGTGGTATGCTTCTTTGTGCCTAAGCAGCAGTTAACAAGCTCCTCTTCCTTCCCGGTTCATGCATTGAGATCACTGATGAAAGGGCTGACCAATCTGATGGATTCTCTGGTTTGCAGCGAGTCTTATGAACTTGTAAATGTTGACGTTGAAAATGTTAAGGTATCCGTTATAATCAGATAACGCTTATTCTATGGAGGTACTATGTCTAAACTTTTATCAAAATATTTATCCATTGTTGCAACAATCTATCTGTTATCCATGGCTATTGATACGATTACAATTCATAGCATCCCTGCCCTGCTTGTTTTAGGCTTGGTATTATTAGTGGTTAACCTGTTTATAAAACCTTTGATTCTGCTTCTTACCCTGCCTTTCAGTATTATAACCTTCGGATTGTTTACCTTTGTTGTAAATGCCTGGACCATTATGATAGCAGACAGTTTTGTATCCAGTGTGAATATGGGTGGTTTCCTGAATTCCTTACTTGCCGCGTTTATTATAGCAATATTACAGCATATACTTCGCGATAAAAGTAAGTAAGGTAATGCTGCTATTACATGCGGGGTACCAGCCTGAGGATTTTATCATCATGGGGATTGGAAAGCCCTCTGCCATCCATGTTGCTGGTAGTAAGATATATGGAACCGTCCCTTGCCTGATAAGCCTCCCTTAACCGTCCGTAATCGTTCTGCAATAACCGTTCCATATTAACTACTTGTGTCCCGGATTGGTCGAACGTGATTGCCAGGAGTACACTCCCCCGGAGTGTTGATACCATAAGCTGGCCATTCCGGGGACTGCCGGTTACGAAGACCATTCCTGCAGGGGCCCAGGTATCATTCCCGCTTTGTATGACAGGATTAATAAAATCATATCCCTGCATTTCCTCGTCACCTGTAACCAAAGGCCAGCCATAATTTCCACCCGGCAGTATGATATTAATTTCATCATGGGCTGTTTCTCCATGATCCGATGCATATAGTATATTTCTGTCATTCCAGGCCAGGCCCTGGGGATTTCTGAGTCCCAGGGCATAAACCGGTGAACCTTGAAAGGGGTTATCAGACGGGATACTTCCATCTGTCCCAATCCGCAGGATTTTACCTGCCAGACTGTTTATATCCTGTGCAAGATCACGGTTACCCGCATCTCCTGCAGTTATATACAGGTAACCATCGGGGCCAATTTTTATCCTTCCGCCGTTATGGAACCGGCCTGCCGGAATTTTATCCAAAAGAATTTCCTCCCCGAATGCGGTATTGCCCTCGATGTGCATGCGTACTACACGGCTGTAAATCCCTCCGTTTTCATTATAGGTATACATAAGATAGATGTATCCGTTTGAAAGAAAATCCCTGTCCAAAGCAAGACCCATAAGCCCGCCCTCTCCGGTACTGACAAAAGGTGGGCCGAATGTATACACCGGCACCGGATTTAATGTCCCGTTTTCTATGACACGCAGGTTTCCGCTGCGCTCCGTAAAGAACATCCTGCCATCTTCGCTGATATCCACTGCCCAGGGTATCTGAAGGTTTTCTGCAATATTCTGAATCTGGAATGAAGAGTTCTGAGAGTTAAGTATACCATTCCGGATATAATCCTTGTGGCTTAATGTGATAAAACACCGGTTAACCATGACTTCTTCCTCAATACATATTACCGGCATTACCCGCCGTATTTTCCTGACATTATATGTAAGAAAACAGAATCATGTGCGTAGTTACTTCTCCCCTAAGCATTCAGCATGCGTTTCATTGTCACCATCACCTACAAGCGGACGGAAATCCTGCCTGCTTAAATGTTCATGTTATCGAAAAACCATGGCTGAAATGAAAAGGTCAGTTCATTATTCATGATTGCGTGAAAATCATAAAACAAATATCTTAATACAGCCTTCAACGAATTCGTCCTGTCTGCATCTGCAAAAACAAACCGCTTACCTGTATCATCCCTTATTCCAATCATCAGCTGCTTCATTATCACCAGAAAATTCAGGATCACGGATACGTCCAACAATAATAATTGCTATGATATAAATAGAAAATGTAAATACAAAAGGAAGACGGCGGTCAATGCTTGACAGCCAACCGGCTAAGTAGCCAAAAGGCGATGCAAATGCAATGGTAAAGGACATAATCAAAGCATTAATGCGAGCCCTCTCTCCGGGGGGCTGTTTCGGATAACTTCTGGTTTTTTTTAACCGCAGTTTTATTTAACAGCTTTGAACAGATAAACCAGACGGCATGGTACTGCCTGCTGATTGAAGATGCTGATTCCAAAGATTTAATAGGAATCTATACCTGGGTGAACATAGGCGGGCTGATTGCAATCTTTTTTGCACCAATTTCAGGATTGTTGATCAACTCTTTTACCGTGGTTCCGGTTGTCCGTGTTTTATATTTTGTTTTCGCACTGAATATGCTGATTAAGGTGATTGTTACTTTTCGGTATTGTGAAGAAACCCGGCAGGGGAAGATCCGTATGGCTGAAACAAAAGATAACTCTGTTTTAAAGATGCTATTTGAATACAAGAATTTAATCCCCAAAGTGCTGATGAATAAAGACATTATGAAAGTGTTGACTGTCTCTGTAATTTTACATATAGCAAACCTTGTCAGTACCAGCTTTTTCAGTCTGTATGTAACACAAAGGCTGGGTATAGAAAACCGCTATCTTGCTTTTTTCCCGATTTTGAATGCGGCAGTGATGCTTATTTTTATGATTGGAATACAACACAGGCAACACTCCAGCCAAAGAAATCCCCCATCATGGTTGTGAATTTGCGTCCCAGCTTATCGGTAATGATCCCTCCGAAGAAGGAAAAAAGCACCTGAACCACCATAGAGACAGACAGAATTAACCCGATCTGAACGTCCGTTATCCCCTGGGTATACATATACAGTGTGGCAAAAGGTGCAATTAGATTATACGGAATCCCCCAGAGGGGCTCCATAAAAATCAGTGTTCTTGGATTTCCCTTGTTATTTTTTAATAATTCAATTAGTGGATGTTTCCACAGAACTTTTAATTTTTGTGTAATATTCACTTGATTCTCCATTTAAAGTTATTTACTTTAACTCAAAATAGTCCATAACCGACGTTTCCTGAAATCCGCAGGATTTGTAAAGGCTTAGAGCTGCAGCATTTTCGGCCGCAACCTGAAGCATAATCTTTGCTGCTTTTGCATCTTTCAATTTTTCTACTGCATGAGTCAGTACTGCTCTTCCAAATCCTTTTTTGCGCTCCTCCGGCAGAACGCCCAGCCCATAGATTCCTCCGGTTCCTGACTCAGACATCTGTATGTTCACCTTCCCGATTATCCTGTCATCTTTTTCTGCAATATACATCGTCATACCCCGTTTTTCTTCCTCTTCCGGCAGAAGGATATCACGATTCACAGCATCCCCATCTTCCACAGCAGCGTCGCCAAAATAAATCGTGTTTTGCCTGGCTATCTCTAAAGCATCTGCATTGATTGCTTTTCGGAACGTGATGCCAGAGGGTTCCTGCTTTTCCATAGCTTCATAAATTTCATCATTCAGATACATCTCAAACTCAGAATATTGATAGACCGCTCCCGCCTTTTGTAAAAACTTCTGGCCTGAATCAGACTTTTTATCACACAAAGCAAGAATACAGCCTGCGTTCCTTCTCCTGCATTCCACCATAACCAATTCACACAGTTTTGAAAAAATTCCCTGACGCCGATAAAGGGGGTGTACCATTCCGGTAATCTCCAGCGGCTGTGATATGCCTCCAAAACAGCATATTCCCATGTATCCGATTAATTTCCCGCCATCAAAGTACAGGAATTCATTTATGTCGGAAATGCCATTTTCAGACATGCTGTTTTCACCATCACTCAGTTTATAGTCAAGCTCAAGTTTCAGAGTGATTGCATCGTTTTGTGTACATTGTGCCTCAAGATTCTGTATTGATTCATAATCTTGGCGATTGATACTGCTTTTCAGCCTGATAGAGGGTTCCTCTATGATTTTTCCCATAAACAATTCTCCTTCCGGTTTATATGGATATTTTATCTTTGTACCATTATATCATAGATGCTTCTTTTTCTTTCATAAAAACAGAGCGAATGTGGTTACTGGGGGGAGATATTTTTAATACGAACCGAATTTTTAATATGAACTAAGAATATTTACAGAAAACCAATACAGAGTATCTATTGGTTTGGATATGACAACCGTTTACAAACTTAAGAAACGATTAAAAAGACAGGTCAGAACACTGATACAATGTGGTAACGTATATATTCTGCTGAACATAACTCTCCAGCAAATCATGCCTTATCGTTTTCGTATCCGTCCCTGCCTTTTTTATTTTCCCTGATATGGTTACAGGATCTTATGTCAAGAATCTGTTTCAAAGCATTTTTGCGAAATGATATCCATACCAATATGTAGCAATCATACTTGTTACAAATAGATAAAAGAGACCATACCCAAAAAATAAACCCGTCAGGAATCTCCTGATATTGGTGCTTTCGTATGTGGTTAGTAATTGAATCCCACCATCAATTATCATGGGGATCATAATTAGTACGGCATATAAAATTTGTGGGTGATAGATACCATAGGTTATTCCTAAAATTAAGATCCCCACCAATTCGCCGGTACATCGTGCACAAATAGGAAACTGCCTTCCATTCAGAAAAAATGAACGTTCCGCCCTGCAATGGCATCCAAAGAAAATTGGAAGCCATCGGTAAAAAAAACTACTCATACGAGCCGCCAGGTTTAATAACCCGCTACTGCACTCATAATTCCAAGACCAAAAATTAATGCAATTATCACAACGCTTAAAATAACACTAATTAAAGCACCTAAACCTGCAGCTTTTGCAGTCTTCGGTTTCGTTCCTTTCCAAACCAGAAACAGAATTAAACCGACGAGTGGAACGCAGCAGCCTAAAAGCCCCCAGCCAAAACCGCCATTATCTACCTCCTGAGGTGTCTGAGCAACTCCGCAGTGCGGACATACAGCTTCTTTGTCATCAATCTCTTTGGCACAATTTTTACAATACATCTTTTGTATCCTCCATTTTTCAATTAATTAGAAACATATTACATTTCTTCTAATATTATGAAATATATCATATAACATGTAATTAATCCATATTGTTTTTCAATTTTATTTAAAAACGTCAAAATTACTATTTTTTTCTATGTTTTCCCCTAATTCTATAACAGCCAGCATGATTCCGCTTATGTAATTTAACTAAGAATATGCAGTATTGACAAGGGAAAAAAGACTTTATTTTAATTTATTCCAACGATATTGATAAACATATTCGATATTCCCGTTTTCCTGACTTAATTTATATAGGTTTCCATTGGAAATGATATAAAACCAGTCATCATCCTTTGATATCGAAATAGAATGATTCATCATGCCAGAAAAACTGTACTCGATTGGTGTAGTCCATTTTATGGAATGCTCGTTCAGTGAAACCATGGAAACGTTTATTTTGTCATCGTTTCTCTTTTGATGGTAGGAAATGAGAGCTGTTTTCCTATCCTCTGCCCATAAAATGTTCACATCCAACAAATCTGAATAATAAGTGGTACATGCTTCTGCAACCCACTGCAAATCCTCACCTGACAGCCCGCTGATGTTGTTTGAATCAGAAAACCGTTGGGACAAAATCTTGTTATAATCAGGACTTTCTGTTACCGAATTATCAACCATATTCACTTTATAATACTTTCCGTCTAATGCATATATATATAATTCATCTTCTGTTGCAAGGTAAGAATCATTTTGATTATAACTTAAATTGTCTTTCAGCTCTGGAATTCTTTCTACCCATTCTTTTTCTGTAATGTCTACTTTGCCTGTTTTGGGATTTATAAAGTTAAGCACCTTTTTTTTATTGTTTACAATAAGAAGTCCATTGGTGCTTTCCCCTACGAGATACTCCTGCCAGCCCGACAGACGCGTCCAGCACTTACTCCCATCCTTTAAGTTTACTGCAACAAGTGTAAACTTAACAGTGTTTGTTGTAATACCACGTTCTACCCCGTTTGGAAGCACCATTCTCATTTTATTAATTACTAATGCATTATTACTTTCACCCACTAATATGGTTGGGGATTCCAATTCAACCCTGACATTACTAAGCGCACCGTTAAATGCAATCAGTACAAACGAACCGATCAGGAATTCCGAGAAAAGAATTAAAATAATGCCCCAAATTGTATCCTTTATATTCTTTTCTCTCTTTAAAATCTTTTTTACCCGTTTTATTAGAAATAATAGACAGCTGAAAACCATAACAGAATAAATAATATATAGGGTGATGTCTTGCAAAAACCAGCCACTGGGAATCCAGTTTAGAAAAAAATGTTTTCTAAGTGATAAAAAAATAATTTCACCTAATATAAAATAAATCAATAAAAGCAGGAACAATTTGCGAAAATAATAATATTTTCTTTCTTCTGTTGTATTATTTATGCGCTTATAAGTTAACAAACATAATTGATATAAAATCCAGCCATACAACACTGTTAAGACGATATTATGAGCGATATCCTCATTATAAAACCATGATGAAAAAAAATTCAATTTGTATTTCTCCCTTTTTTATATTAATACATCTAATTGGTAATTCCCAATCTCATCAAGATAATTATTTTCTATTTATATTGCATGAATTAAATTTAGAAACGGGTATTACACTAATGTTCAATTACAATTATAACATAAATGATAAAAACATGGAATAAATGTAATCCAAATATCTAATGAGACAAACTACAACCAAATTAAAAACTGTTGACTCCTTAGTCTAACTGTGTTAGACTAATTTTAGTCTAATGCTATTCGACAGGAGGATTCATCAATGGAACAATATAAATTGGGTGAGATGGAGCAAAAATTTGCCGGCATTATCTGGGCAAATGAGCCTGTCAGCTCCCGTACTCTCACAGAAATTTGCGAAAAAGAGTTTGCCTGGAAGCGCACTACAACATACACCATGCTAAAACGACTGTGTGAGCGTAAGATTTTTGAAAATAATAACGGCACAGTCACTGCACTGATGTCCAAAGATGAGTTTGGAGCCGCACAGGGAGAGCAGTTTTTGTCCGATGCTTTCGCTGGCTCGCTTCCACAATTTTTGGCTGCATTTACTCGAAGGAAAAAACTGAATTCTAAAGAAATTGAGGAGATACAACAACTGATTGATGAATATAAGGAGGAGGAGTGATGTTAGAAAAGGTATTTTTGCACGTATTAAATATGAGCTTCACAGCAAGTATTGTTATTGCCTTTGTATTAATTGTAAGAATTCTTTTGCAAAAAGCACCAAAGGTATTCTCCTATGCGCTGTGGCCGGTAGTTCTGTTTCGCCTGATCAGCCCGTTCTCTTTTGAGAGCATGTTTAGTCTTTTACCGGCAAAGGCAAACCCAATCTCACAAGATATCATCAATATGCAGGTACCCAAAATTGATACTGGTATTGGGGTAATTAATCATTCTGTTCATGTAATTCTTCCTGCTGCAGCCACGCAAGCCAGCGCAAATCCATTGCAGATCGGGATATTAATCTGCAGTCAGATCTGGTTACTGGGTGTTGCAGCTTTGCTGATATATAGCCTTACTTCACTTCTGCGTCTGAAAAAGCAATTGAAGGAGGCCACGCTGTTTCAGAATAACATTTATGTTTCGACGAATATTGTTACTGCCTTTGTCATGGGTATTTTTTGCCCGAGAATTTATCTTCCCTCTGTTCTAAACGATGCCGAACAAAACTATATCCTGCTTCATGAGCAGACTCATATCAAAAGACTTGACCATATTGTCAAACTCATAAGCTTTCTGGTTCTTTGCGCTCATTGGTTTAATCCTCTTGTATGGGCCGCATTTTTTCTCAGCGGGAAAGATATGGAGATGTCCTGCGATGAAGCAGTTATTAAACGACTGGGTAATGATGTGAAAAAGGATTATTCTGCCTCACTGCTAGCCCTTGCAACTGGCAGAAGAGTTGTGGGCAGTACGCCTCTTGCCTTTGGTGAAGGCGACACAAAAGGCAGAGTTAAAAATGTTCTGAATTATAAAAAGCCTGGATTTTGGGTAATTTTAGGGGCAGTTATAGCGGTTGTTATTGTTGTTATCGGTTTAACAACAAGTCCAAAGACGCCAAACGGTTTTTCAGGTGTAAATGCTGCCATTCTTAAAATTGACAAGGCTAATCAGACTATGACAGTAAAGGGAATTGACACAAATAGTCCCATTGGCGATAACTGTATTGTCAGTTGGGGGAATGCAAGCCTTCAGACAGTGAACAGCAATCGTGAACCAGCAGAACTATCCATTGATGATTTCGCCGAAGGTGATTATGTAGTGCTTTATTTAGGGGAAATCCAGGAGAGTTATCCTACAAGAACAAAAGCCTCAACAATACAGTTACAGCCAAAAGGAATACCAGACACAGCATACCCTATCGAAGATTTGTGGAAAGCCCGGACGAAATATGTGGGTGATAATTCCGCGGTTGGTAACCTGATTGGATTGCTGCCAGTTCCTATGGGTTTGAAATATGACCATTTTGAATTACAAACCTCATCGCAGCCATATAAGGCGGAAATTGTATATTCTGTTCCAACAGAATACCTTGCTGAATACGACAGGGAAAACTCAGCCGAAGCCAATACCTTCAGGGCAAACGCGCTTTTCTTACTTGCTTTAATAGAAAATGCAGATGAAATTCAAGTCACTTTGACAGATGGCAGCCAGAAAGTTGGTTTTACCAGTGGCAGGGAATGGGCAGACCATGCTGTAGACGGAGATATTCGTGATTATGGGAAGAGTCCTGAAAAATTGCAGGAGCTGACTAATTTCATTGGTTCAGAGACGAATCCTCTATAATGACTTCACTTAAGTACATTAGCAACGAAACCCCGGGCTACCATTTAACTGGCTGCCCGGGATTTTAAGTATTCTACTTTGATTTTATACTCAAATCGCCCATTTTTGTTTTAGCAATGGCATTGATAGCACCATTCTTAAATGTACCTGAAATGGTATAAGGTATTTTTCCCAGCATACCAGGCGTTGGACTGTTCGCTGGTAAAGCCCTCGGGCCCTGTATACCCCATGTTCATAGGTGACATGGCAATGCGGTTTTTAAGTTCAACATTACCGACCTGAATCGGTTCAAATAATACATCAGTGTTCATAATAAAAACTCCTTTCAGTATTTGGTGTAGTTACATATGATAACTAATTGACATCTGTCACTATATCAATTATACTTTTAAGGAGAGCAAATGCAACGCTCAATGCCTGCCCTTATGTAACTTAATTGACAAACACACCGAAACTGTTTCCGATATAAAGGAGTTCTGTACAAAAATGGACTTACGAATACAAAAAACCTATATGGCCCTTACCAACACCTTCTTTGAGTTGTTGGAAGAAAAACGTTTTGAGGATATCACCGTCAACGAACTATGTGACCGGGCAATGGTACGCCGGGCTACCTTTTACAAGCATTTCGGAGACAAATATGAGTTCTTCACATTTATCATCCGGGAAATTCAGGCGGAGTTCGACAGGGAAATCGCGGGCAGCCTGAATACCTCCATGCCTATCGATTTTTATATCACTATCGTCCGCCGCGTCATGACATTTTTCAAGGAAAAGGACAGGCTCGTCCAATCTGTGCTGAAGAGTGAATGTTATCCGTCATTATTCCGAATTCTATCGGAACAGATAGAATTCGATATTCTTCAAAAGCTTAAAGAAAATGCGGAAAAAGGGTATAATCTCATTGCCGATCCTGAGGTTATGGCACATTTTTTTACCGGCGCTATCCTAGAAACCTTACAGTGGTGGTTAACCAGCAGAATGCCGATATCCCAGGAAAGTATTGAGAAACAAATCGTGGATATGATGAAAGCCGTCTATCTGACGGCTAATACAGACTGATCAAAAAGAAAGGAGACTCCGTTGGGAGCCTCCTGCTTGCATTTGATTTGTACCCGTTACAAACCGATGGAAGATTTATTAAATTATTTCTTTTGGTAAACCACCATTGTAATATAAATTGCAGTGGTGTCCTTTTCAAATACTTTCTTAGAAGAAATAATTATTTTTCTGCATTTTCAAGAATTTTGTTTGCCTCATTAACATTATCCGCAAAGTCTCCTCTTATCTGTTTCAGTGCAGATTTTTCCTCGAAAATCTGAATTTTCCCTTTTTTCCCAAATCCAAGAATAGAGTTAGACATTTAATAGCCTAATTCCTCATTTAAAATAATCACCTTGATTCGGTCTTTGATAAACTGGCCTTGAATTAGTACAAAATCATTACAAATACGTTCTTTATGTTTGCAATCAATACAACGTGATAATTTTGTACAAGGAGTTTGTTTCCCGAGGCGTTTGGCATCCATTGGAGCTGCAATCTGCCTTGTTCTTTTAATAGCAGAGTCAATATCGGGAGTGACTTTATTAATTCCAACAATAAGAATGACCTGACTTGGACCATAAAGCATAGGAGCAACGCGGCTTCCGTTACCATCGATATTAAAGATAGCTCCATCCAGAGTGATGGCATTGGTTCCACTGATAAAAGTGTCTGCAGAAAAATTTTTTAAGTAAATTTCACGTTTTTCTTCTTTGGTTAGCCCAGATTGAAATTTATCATAAAAAATCACATTTTCTTTTCTTAGAAAATCAAAGACTCCCAGTTCTTCCAAAGTCACAGAATCGCCACAACCTATACTGGAGTTTTCTGGTATCAGCTCTTTTAAAAGAGAGAAAAGATCTTCTCGGGTTTGAATAAAATATCCCTTTATATTTTTCTTATCTAAATTTTTAATTAATGATAAAATTTTGTGCTCCAAAATAGCATCTCCTTACTGTTTTCTTTTAGCTACTATTATAAGCGAAGATTTTTTTGAATCAATCTTTTTTCCAACTATTTTGAAACATACCAATAAGGCAGTCCCAGCAAAATGCAGCCTCCTGCCATATTGAATTCACTTTTTTCTCTTGCGGACACTGCTACTATATCAATTTCATCCGAATACATGCCGGCACGCACCTGTCTTTCTCAGAATATTGTAGTGAAATACCTCATCTAACCAATCAAACATAACCTGATGAAACAGGGCATGATTCCCCTCCTGACAATGTTCTAAAAAAAAGCCTGGAAAATACATGATTATATTTTCCAGGTTAAAAGTGTATAATTGACAATCTGTTTTAGATACGCCTCTCTGTCACTGTGATACATTTTATGGTTTTCAAAGAATACATCTTGCACAATATAAGAATAAGTTGCACTCCAAAACTGATTTACCATCATAAAAATATCAAAAGATCGATTTCTATTCTGTCAACATATACCTGTATTCATTCCATAGTCTGCTTAATGAGAAGATTTACATGTTGATTAAAACGATTCGTATACTCTTCTGAAAAGGCACTTTTTTCTTTCAGCAAAATTAATAATATATTTTTGTCTTTTGCAATATAGGAAAAGAATATATGTCCAAGCGAAATTAAAAGCTCTTCTATAGGCATTATATCACTTAGTGAAGCAATTTCAGATTCTACTGGAGCACTAAAATTCAAAAATCACAGTTTTTTTTAAACCCAATAAATTTAGGTTTCACTCTTCTGCCAGCGATTTGTTCTATTGCATATGCTGTATTTAATAGATCTTCATCCGTTTGAGCAATAATATTTATTCCGTAAGGCATTCCATTATTATATAACCCGCAGGGTACTGTAATTGCTGGCAGACCAGTATATTGAACAATTGGGTGATCTTTAAATACAATACACACATTCACATCCTTTAGCTGATCATTCATATATCGTTTCGTGGATTCCATATCTTTTAACGTATCCATATATATGGATTCTGTCATATCACCAGAGGTATTATTCTGGGCATCTTCTAATAATATTTGACCATATCTTAATGCTTCTTCTTTATGGTTATTGTTAAATTCAATTATTTCCTTTAAACTTTTTATTTTATAATCTTGTGGTAACTCAGATAAATATTGATTCATAGCATACTTAAACTCATATTTTTTAATGTCATCGATCTTTTTATTAGAAATTGTTTTGAGATGTAATCGTTTTAAGATTGCACCGGCATCCTTTAATTTATCTAAAACACCATTCGCCTTCTTTTCGTCTTCCTGCGACATATTATCGATAGCCGATTGGTCAATCCCTATTACAGTACCTTTAAGACTTGTCTTTTCTGTAAAGTGTATTTTATTAGCTGATAGCTCATTAAAAATAATAATTGCATCTTTAACAGTTCTTGTCATGGGACCAACCATATCAAGAGTAAAACTTATGGGTATAATACCTTTTATACTCAAAGCATCTTTACCTGGGCGGTACCCTACAATACCATTCTTTAAACCAGGAGATATGATAGAACCGGAAGTATCGGTGCCAAAAGCAGCCGTACATAAATTAGCTGCAACTGCAACCCCTGAACCGGTGCTGGAACCTGCCGGGCTTTCACCTAAAACGTATGGTGATTTTACAATTCCCCCTTTAGAACTATATCCGTTTGGCATTCCCTTCGTCATATAATTGGCAAATTCAGTCATATTTGTTTTGCCAAGAATGACAGCACCTTTATTTCTTAAAATTTTAACAATCTCAGCATCTGTTTGTGCAATTGAATCTGCCAATGCCAGTGATCCTGCGGATGTGTGCAAGCGGTCTGCAGTATTTATATTGTCCTTTAAAAGAATCGGTACTCCGTAAAGCAATCCAGATTCATCCTTATTTCTTTCATCAAGCTCCTCTGCGATTGTAATAACATCAGAATTTATCTCACAGATAGAATTTAATCCATTAAAGCCTTTGTCCAAAGCGTCAATTTGCTCTAAATATTGTGAAACAATCTCTTTTATAGAATAGGTTTTATTTTTTATTATCTTACTTAATTCAGTAATTGTTACTTCGCCTAAATTTATTTTGGCTGCCATATTAATCTCCTGCATCTGTTTGACATTCTTTTATATATCAATAATAGTTATATATTTACTATTATCTTCTTATATAGTTTGATTTATTCATAGTAAGATAGATGTACTGGCAGATTAAGATATGAGTGCGGATTGCCGCATGATTGATTTTCGTTCCTGTCAAAACAGCTTTTTTCCGTCAGAAATATTTATACCAAACTCTTTCGCCATACTGGTTTGCTTAAATGGATTTACTTTTTCCACTACTCCGTCACGTTTAAAAAGTGAACCTGTATTTTTGAACCAAAATGTTACATTTGCTTTTACACACTGTTCACGGATATTAAGTACCCAATCATAATCACATTCACGGGCTTCCCGCCCCGTTTCACCGCCAACTGTAACATGGTCTACTCCATGAAGATATGATGTTAAATCGATCGGTTCTAAGAGCGGTGCGCAGGCAATAAAACGCCGCTTTATCGGATAGGATAAAAATAATGGAAGCCTGTAATCGGCTAATATTTGATTTTCGACCGTACATCCAATATTCACATTGTCATATCCAGTATCCCAATCTGACGGTAGCGATACAAGGAAGCGGTCAATCCGCTTTGTCAAAATCAAAAATTCTATATCTGTTCTTTTCTTGATGATAGCCCATATTTCTTTACGCCATTCATCTGCTTCAGGAAGAAAAAAGTCAGTTGCAAAACATGTTGCAAGAATTTTGTTGCCTTTAATGTTGTACTGGCCTTTTGCATTCTTCCTTACAGGCCAATCAAATTTGTCTGTTTTTTCTATGACATTTTGACCAAATCGTTTTGCATGGGGTCCATAAAAATAACAATAGGTGCAACCATCACTAATTTTATAACAGCCTGTCCATGGTTCCCAGTTCATAGCGTCCTCCTTATTTAGTTAGTTTTGTAGTATCTAACCTAATGCTTGTTCAGTGCTACACCACCGCTTGCTATCTGGTTTTTCCGCGCTGATTTTAGTGTCGGTTATGAGATGCAGCAAAATGAGATCGTAAATTGTACGCCGCGAATACATTACGCCCCCCGTAAGACTCGATAACAATAGAAATTTATTAAACCTACAGAGTTTTAGGGGGCGGATAAAAAAACTACGCCCCCCCTAATATACGATTCCGGAACTCTTTACTCCAGAATCGCTCTCTTTATCAATGTCTTAGCTATTTGCACCTTGTACTTATTGTCCTTCAGCGGAACAGCACAATTGGCAATAGCAGCAACCGCTGTTTCTACCACTGATTCGCTGATGATTTTACCCTTCAAGGCCTCCTCAACTCCGATTGCCCTTTTTGGCACCGGTGCTACGGCATTAAGTACAATCCTCACATCGGACACCTTGTCACCTTCAATTGTAATAGATGTAGCTACGTTTACTACAGGAAAATCTATCGTGGGCCTTTGAGCAAACTTGATAAAGTTTTGCTTTGTTCCAGAATTAGGTGAGGGCATCTGGATCTCAGTGACGATCTCATCATGGTTCAGAGCAGTCGTCTTACGCTCACCAGTAAAAAACTTCTCCGCTTCAATTACTCCCGCAGTAGTTTTGATTTTAACGTTCAAGGCTATTCGCACTGGGGCAATATCGGACGCGTTAACCGCTACACACCCCCTTGCTCCCCCGAATATAGAATGATACCTATTATCTCCTTGAATGGCGAAGCAAGTACTCCCGCTTTTCCTTGTACAAAAGCTTAGTCGTTGCCCCTATGGTCAGACCTTGTGCATCCTCACTGATAATGTCCAATTCAGGGATATTTTTGATTTTCACTAATTTTCTGGGAGGGTTGGTCAGAGCGTTCTTTTTCATCAAGTTCAGAATGTCTGTGCCACCCGCCAAGACAGAGACATTCTCTGCTTTCAGCATAGAAACTGCGTCAGCAACTGTTACTGCATTCTCATATGAAAATCTTTCCATTTCTCCACCTATATCTTCCCCAACGCTTCTAATACTCTCGCCGGGTTTATGGGTCCAATTTTCACTCTCGCACTTATTGCATTGTATATTGCGTTAGCTATTGCAGGAGCTACGGGCACCAATGTTGACTCGCCCTTTCCCTTGGCATTAAACTGACATGTTGGCGCATCGGCTGGGTCTGAATGGATAATTCCAGTAAAGTCGCAGACCTAACTGTTCTATCTTTTTGAAATTGTGTAAAAAGAAAACATTTGCCACATCAATCCATCATTACATGAACAGTTTCCTGTTAATAAGAGGCGATTCTGGACATATAGGAAATCTCCTATCCTGTAACCATTTTTGGATAGGTATCGAAAGGTCGGGCGTCTCTTAATATACCATTCTTTTTAAAATATAAAATAGAAAGTAACCTATTATACCGCCAGTACAATTTAGAATAATATCGTCTATATCAAATACGCCTAGCATAGTAAATAGTTGAAAAGATTCAATTAAAAGTACGCTTAGGAATACTATTAAAAATGTTTTATAAAATCTTTGAGCATTGATATAAACTAATGGAACTAAAAAACCCAGAGGAATGAATAAAATGATATTTCCAATGATGTTTTTCAATGACCACCATTCTGTAATATACTTTAATTGTGGAGCAATAGATCTAAAAGGTACTAAGTTGATATTCCAAATACCATCGCGTCGATTTTCCATTATAGAATTTACTCTGCTTGTAATATCATTAAAAGAACCATTAAATTTGACTGCAACAAATAGGAAAAGGAAAGCAGCATACATCCACAGAATTTTATGAAGAATAGTTTTTTTAAGTAACATAATTTCTACCTTTCAGCCAGCTTTAACTTAATACCAGAACCGGATGCTTCCCATCGGCAAGACATAATCCCGCACCTCCTCCAGCAACACCACAGCCAAGTGCACAAAGCACATTCCACAATTGTTATGACTTTCCCGTTTTTCACTTGCTTTCTATGGTATAATCTCTGGTAACAGGATATTGCTTCCTTAAATAGGGCTAAAAATCGTATTTTTTAGCCCCATTTTTTGCACATTTCCCTTCCAAAAGCCACTACAACTTGTGGCACACCCCATCTATTTCTTACTATTACCACAATACGTCATCATTATCACCGTTTCAACGGTACTTTCATTGTCCCAATCAAGTTCCTGTGTCTCTGTTCCATTGAAAAATACAGGGAATTTGAATTTGATATGCTTTAAAAATCTGCCATCTTCCTGCTCTTTCTCATAGAGATGGACTTCCTCTACAAAGCTTTTTACAAATTCCTTTTTCTCTCCATCGGTCATCTTATCATACAGTTTATCAAAATAAAGAAGGAATTGATAGACGTTATCTCCAGAAATTTTCTGTTGCTTGATGTTAAATAGTCGATTTTCCACTTCCTCTATGGATATCTCCATTGCATCCATTTCATCATACAGTCCGTCCATACGTTCCTGCATATCCTGATATTTTTTATCATAATGCTTGTCCGATACGGATAAATGATCCATATGAGATGCCAGCTTATTCTTTGCACCTTGCAACTGCTTTAACTGTTCCTTCAAGTTCGTGTGCTCTTTCTCCAAATCTTTTGTATCCAGACTATTTCCAATTTTCGTTCTAATCTCATTCTCAAACTTCGGATTATTAACAAGTTTTCCAATAATCTCGGCTACTGCATCATTTACTTTATCTTCATTCCACTGCTTTTTATAAGTGCAGTGATGACCATCAATGAAAGTTCTATGCTTGCAGGCATAGTAAAAATAATCCTTGTATAAGGTTCCGTCTTTACGTTTCTTACGATTGACATTTCCATACATACCACTTCCACAGATTGGACATTTTACAATACCTGATAAAATATGCTCATGTTCAAGACTATGCACCTTTTCATTGCCCACTCCAGTTTCCTGACGTTTTTTTTGTGCCTGATTCCAAACTTCCTCTGAAATAATTTCATCATGAATTCCATCGCTAATCAAATAAGAATCCTGCTTTACCACATGATATTCATTTCTAGTTCCTGCTATTTTTTCATTCTTTCGTCTGCCAAAGGCAAGCTTGCCACAATAGATTGGATTGTCCAATACTCCTTTGATAAAGGAAGAAGAAAAAGTCTCCATGGTGTTGTTCTGTCGGATTTTCTTTCGGTATCCATTTTGATTAAGGAATACAGCAATTGCTCCAATACCCATCGTGGTATTAACAAATTTATCATAGATTAGGCGAATAATTGGTGCTTCATCTTCTGCAATCTGTAACTCACCTTCAACTAGCTTATACCCATAAGGAGCAAAGCCACCATTCCATTTGCCTTCTCTGGCTTTCTGCCTACGACCTTCCATGGTCTGCACAAGAATGTTTTCTCGTTCAATTTCAGCTACTGCTGACAATACGGAAATCATCAATTTACCAGCATCCTTAGAGCTATCAATACCATCTTCCACACAGATTAAATTCACACCAAAATCCTGCATTCTCTGCAAGGAGCTTAAAACATCTGCCGCATTTCTTCCAAATCGAGATAACTTAAATACAAGTACAAAGTCTACGTTATCCTTGCCGCTTTCTATATCCTGAAGCATCTGTTGAAATTCTGGTCTTCCTTCAACACTTTTACCAGATTTGCCTTCATCGGAATATTCACCGGCAATTACCATCTCCTGATAATCTGCATATTTTTTCAATTTATCTTTTTGAGCATCTAGACTATATCCTTCCACCTGCATGGAAGTGGATACTCTAGTGTAGATGTAGCATTTAAGCTGTTTCTTCATCGGCATACCTCCGCTCTAAATAATATTACTTCTGATTTCTTTATTTGTCCCAACATTATTTTATCATTGTTCCAACTTATATTCAAATAAAACTTTTACTAAACTGATAAATTGGAGCATGGCATAATATCCCCAAGCCCCAATTTATGAGCCCATTCTTACACCAAATCTTTCTATGCTGCTCTAAGTTGATAAACTGCAAATCGTTTTACATAGGTTGTGAATCGTGATTTCTTTCCATCCACATTTACAATATGTCGCTCTGGTCTGTATCGAAGTTCTTTTGCAATATCCCGCAAAACCATAGAACCATACTTTTCCATCAACTTAGCCATTAACCTGCAACATCGCTCAAATTCCTTATTCATAGCATCTCCTTCCTGCTTTTTAAAGCTTTTTCTTTCTATCCTACCGTGAATTGAATCCCGAGACATTGATAGAAAACTGAGTGAAATTTGAGCCCCTCCAAAAAGAACGTTTGTTCGTCATGAGATTGTATGATATAATTTAAATGTTCCTTCTCAGCTAACATTGGGTTAACGTTTGAAGGAACATAAATATTAAACATTTTGAGGAGATGATTGATTGAATCGAGTTGATTTTCATTCTGTATCTGCAATACTATTCCACTATTTAAAAGAAGCAGATACATCACAAATAGACTATGTGTATATGATTTTTTCCAGTTTTTCCAATGATACTGTTGATTTTATGTATGACAATGGACTCGTCTGCAAATGGATTAAAGGACAGGCAAAGGTCAGCCCTAGAATCGTTAATTATTATGTGGATACGTCCCACAAGGAAGCCATGTATCAGGATATGGAAAAGGAACTGTTTCCTTACCTCAGTGATTATGCCAATGCAGCTACAGATATTAAAACACTTCTGCTATCTGACACTTCGATATCCGATTTTGAAAAAGAACGACTGCTATCATATTATGCAGACTCATCAAGTGCCGCATATGCAAGCTTCATTGCTGTAGTTCTTATGTTTGGTATGTCCAGAACTTTTGTCAAATTTGATGCGAAAGCTTCTGGTGGCACTTCCCCACTGCTAGATGATATTATTCTGACTACAGTTCTACCAAAACCTATTCAAACCTTTGTAGGCAGGGAAAAAGAATTGGAAGAATTACATAATTTACTAGATGAACATCATACTCTGTTTATTCAAGGGGTTGCTGGCATTGGAAAAAGCGAGTTTATGAAGCAATATATTAAGCTGCACCGAAAAAGCTATACCAACATCTTGTTCCTTGATTATTCAGGAAGTCTCTATGAAATGATAGCAGATTTAGATTTTGTTGATGATACCGATGGATTGACAGATAAAGAGCGATTCCGAAAACATTTTCGCTTTCTAAAATCCTTAAAAGAAGATACCCTGCTTGTGGTTGATAACTTTGATACGACCGCTTCAAAAGAAAGTCTGCTCTCACAATTTTGTGATTTAAAGTGTAAGGTTATCTACACCACAAGAAACCTGTTTTCAGCATATAAAACATTCACAATTACTGCTGACATGAGGCAGGCGCAGCTAGTATTGCAAAGCAACTTAGGGACTTCCATAGATTTTTCTCTAGAAGAACTGAATCTCATTCTCGAGTTCTTAGACTATCACACAATGGCGGTAGAACTAGTTGCAAGATTGCTTTCATATGCAGCAATCACACCTACCAAACTATTTGAACTGTTAAAGGAAAATATTTTGCTTCCTTCGGATGACATCAAAATCTCATTGATCAAAGACAACCAGACTGAGAAGAGTCGTTATCAGAATCACATGGAAAAGTTATTGGACATACAGGAACTCGAATACAATCATCAAAAAGTTTTAGCTGTTATTGCGCTAGCACCTGAATCAGGATTTCCTGTTAAATTACTGTATCAGTGGTATGGACATTGTGTAAATGAAGTAAATGAACTGTTGGAACTGGGATTTTTAACAAGCAAACATAACCTGATTCAACTACATCCCTATATACGAAAAATGATAAATGCACGAAAATCCTTGTCTTTAAATGACTGCCCTCAAATATTCGAAAATCTTAAATCCACTTGCACAAGTGAAGCGAGCTGTTATCATAATCTTGCACTGGATATAATAGATACTACACTGCGCTTTGTAGAAAAGGATAATGAAGATATCTGGAAGCGAATCGTCTTTGCCTCATTAGAGCAAAATAGTCGATACCAGCGATTCCGCTCCTTTGAAAAGCTTTTGAATGAGTGTAATGATATCTGCCAGCATTATCATAATATTTCAACTGAAAACTCAGCTATGCTACTTCACTTTCAGGCAGTGAAAGCAGCCAAAATTCATCAAAATTATGTTCAAGCTTTGGAAGTGGAAGAGAAGGCAATCTATCTTGCTACCAAATATGGAACCTCTCAGATACCAAGCCTTTCCAGTATGTATCTGGATGCAGGAAGGTATCTTGCTCTGCTAGGGAAGCAAGAAAAAGCTCTGGACTACACTAAAAAGGCTGCTGGAGTTCTATCAAATACACAAATGCAATATTCCACCGCTGGAATATTTACTCTCACATCATATGCAAAGCTTTTGTACGAAAGTGGTAAGTTAAATGATGCCATACAGATTTATTCCAACTGCATTGGTCTTGTTAACAAAGTGTACGGAGATAATAGCATTACCAAAGGATATCTTACGCAAAATCTTGCCGCGATTTGCGCTTCTTCTGGTAAAAACAAGATGGCAATGCTCTATTTTTCTCAAGCTGATAGCATACTGAGACAATACCTTGAAGAGGACAATCCCGACTTACTTTTCTGCCAATCTCAGCAACGAGATTTGAACAATAAACTTGCCACAACAAGCGAGTGCTCTCTTCTACCTGTCCCAGAGTTCTTGTCTGCTGATATGCAGATTGCATAGATAATTCATAGATTTTGATTTACTGCATAAACTACTACTACCACAAAAATATACTTTCCATTGACATTTCATTGGTTCTTGGGTATATTATATTTAGTGGTTGCGCTACGGAAACTTGAGATGCCCGTGGCCGGAGGAGCTCATGTGTGGGCTCCTTTTTTATTTTCAATAATAAAAGGGCCATAAGGCCCTTTTATTATTGAAATTTGTTATTTATATCTCTTACTACAAAATCATGGTACTATTTTGTAATACTTCGTTTATTTACAGACGAGTGCTTAAACTATTTAATATCCCTTTAACTAACTTTAGGATAGATTCTGCTACCACATCTAGCTCCCCAAATTCCTCTTTTTTCATCATACAAAATCTGGACAAATCCATTCGAAAATTTTCCTGGAGTAATTGCCAGATAAGGGTTAACAGGGCGTATTTCTTTCTTCTTACCATTAAATGTCATAGCTAGTTTTCCTTCTTCCGACATGGACAATGTAAACCTTTCTCCCTCACCCATGACATAATCACCACTTACTGCATTAATAAATTCTTTACTCCATGAAAACTCCGGATACTCCATACTAGGCGCAACCGGATCTTTTCCCTGGTACATACGCATAGCTGCATCTGCAATTACACCAGAAGAGACATCCATGGTATTACATAGAACCATGACACCGGCTTCGGCTTCATAAGACCATGACATATTTGAAGAAACTCCTGGCAGACTACCACCATGTTCTATTACATTGATTTCATCAATCGACTTTAGACAAAGTCCATACCCATACCATCCGCCCGGTCTGTAATATTGACGCGGTTTACACATCTCTCGAATAGAGTATTCGGATGCTATCCGTTTACTATTCAATCCTCTTCCTTCATTCAAATACATGCAGATATATTTGAGCATATCTGACATTGTAGACTTCATAGCTCCACCGCCATTCAGAACAAATGCATCGTCATGATAGTCTCTGGTAGCCCTTCTTATTCCTTCTTCATTTGTATAAAGGGTTGCTGCATTGTTATCCAAAGATGGTTTTAAAAAATCACAAAAGCTTCTTTCCATATCCAACGGCCTAATGATATGTTTCAGTAGGTATTCTGCAAATGATGGCTGATCACCATAATTTTTTATAATATCAGACAAAATACCAAAACCGTCATTACAATAGCTCATGATCTCTCCCGGTAGACCAATCAGGTCTGTCTGCTCATCCAACCGTCCGGCAACACGCTTAGCGCCTTCTGTAGCCAGAGCCTCATTATAAGCCAAATCACCAACTTTTGCTTCAGTTAGCCCCATTTCCTCAGCCACTTTATCAACTACAATCCGTGGCAGTGGGTAAAATCCACCACTGTGACAAAGTAAATGCCAGATTTTTACCGGTGCATTCTGATTCTTATTAGTAAAAAAAGGAACATATTTGCTAATAGGATCATCCAAACTAATGATCCCATCTTCTGCCATTTTCATAATTGCTAGACTTGTAAATGATTTTGTCACCGAAGCCAGTCCAAATATGGTATGCTCATCTATAGGTAATTTCTTTTCTTCATCTCGATAACCAAAATACTTCTCATACTGAACTTTTCCTGACTTATCTACAATAGCAACAGCTATCCCAACAGCCCGCTGCTCCGACATTACCATCTCTACAAGTTTCTCAAATTTCTTTCGATTTTCTTCTGTAATCCTGTCCACCAGGCATTCTCCTTTCTTAAAACTATCAGCTCCCATATAAAGCCTTTAGCTCCACACCATTAACTGTTAACTATATTTACATTTCTTCTATCTCCACTGTTTTCATGAAAGAATCAAATTGCGAAAAATGCAGACCACCATCTTCATATTCTACTTCACCACGCTGATTGTCTATGGGATCTGCACGGAAGTATACCTTAGGTGGCATGAATTCAGACTGCATCTCACTATTGGCAACCATACGGTAAATATCAAGGTTAGCGAAATAATAATTCCAGCGTTCTATTTGACCTGACCTATATGCACTTCCCCCAAAAGATGTGTCCACATACAGCCACCCATAAGGTTCGATATAAAATTCAGCCCAATCATGGCATCCGGTATACATCTCAGTAGCATAAAGACCTGACTGCCACCTTGCGGGAATTCCTGCCAGACGGCATAAGGTTATGAATAGGATTGCCTGAACACCACAATCGCCTTTCATATTTTTAGCAGCATATTCAGATATATTATCTAATGCAGCATATTCGCATACAAAAGAATACATTACCTTAGTTGTAATAAAATCATATATTTTTCTTGCAACGATTAACGGATTTGTCTCAGCTCCCTTAATCTCTGCTATCAGTTCCTTCATAAATGGAGTGAATACAATATGAGGAGCCTGCTCACCCATATAAAAATCAGGATGATCTATTTCAGCTATTGTAGGGTCCGGTTCTATATAATTAACATGGTTTATATAAGAATATTTTATAAAAAACTCCTGTTTCGGTTTCAGTTCTGTTTCAAAGTACACGGTTCTTTGTAGTGCATCCTCTGGTGCAATCACCGTAATCTCCGGAGAAGATTCCAGAAGTCTGATATCACTTATTTGCCTGCATTTCTGTGGTATCGGAATATAAACACGCACCTTTTTACCGACATGTTCATATTCTTTCTTTATCTTAACGGAAGCCCTGATTGTCATTTTGGCTGTCCGCCCACCATGTTCTTTCATATACGTAACATTATCATTCAGTAACTTCTGGCGTTTTATATTAAAATCTTCTACCTCACTGGTTTTCAAACGCTCTCTGTAATCAGTTCTAGTTTTAACTATATTATCATAAAACAGCTTATGAAAATGCCTTTTCCCCTTTATATAAATCCAATTAACTCCAGATACTTCAATCAGCTTATCAAGTTCATCCTCTTGAAAATCTATAAAGGCTTCTTTCATCATGTTCAATGCTTCTTCTTGTGTGAACGGATACTCCTCTTCTCCAAGCATCCGTATGATTTCTTTTTCTAATTCCAGCCGTTTCCTCATACATTCCGGCAGAAATCCACCAATCATATGGTCTATCATTCTTACTGCATCATCGAAATATCCGCCAATTTTTAAACGAAGAACATCATCAGGTAGCGGAATTTTAGTCCATGAAATATTATTTTCCATATCATTCCCATCCTTACATTTTAAGGGTGCCGCACCCTTTCCATTATTGATTTAGTCCAATAAAACCAAATCCAGGTTCTTCCGGAAGAACAAGCGTCTTCTTACATTCTGTTCCAATGCCACCCTTAAATGGAAGCTCAGTAAGTGAGAATGTAGCATCCAAATCAGCTCTGGTAATATTCTTAGTTGCTGCACCTAGACTGGCTGCTGCAGTAACTCCAATATTTGTTTCTTCTGCCATACATCCAAGCATACATTCGATTCCAGCTGTTTCACAAATAGCGTTAATCTTTAATGCTTCCCTAATACCACCACACTTCATCAGTTTGATATTCAGAACGTCAACAGCTCTTCTTTCCACAAGTTTAAGCGCATCTTTTGCGTTGAAACAACTCTCATCTGACATAATAAGGACCTTGCTGTTTTTCGTAACATATTCAAGACCCTCAATATCTGCTGCTTTTACAGGCTGTTCAACCAATTCGATATCATATTCATTTAGACGGTCTATGATCTGTAGTGCCTCTTTCGCTGACCATGCCTGATTGGCATCCACACGGATTTTAACTTCTGGGCCAACTGCTTCACGAATCGCTTTAACTCTTGCAACATCTTCTTTTAATCCTGTACCAACTTTTGTCTTTATTGTATCAAAACCATTTGCAACATGAGCAGCTGCCTTCTTTGCCATTAACTCGGGCTTAGTAATACCTACCGTAATATCCGTTTCGATAGTATTAGAATATCCTCCAAGCAGTTTGTATACAGGAAGTCCTGCCTTTTTCCCTAAGATATCATAGCAGGCAATATCAATAGCCGTTTTTGCACTTGGTGCATATGCTGATGCCCTGTTTAAAATCCAGTATATTTTTTCCAAATCTGTTGGATCTGTACCAATCAATGCTTTTTCAAAACGTTTTATACTCTCAACTGTTCCTTCAAGATTTTCTCCTGTAATCAGAACTCCGGGGGCACCTTCTCCATAACCGAAAAGCCCTTCATCAGTTTCAACTTTTACGATAGCACTGATTGCATGCGTGATAGTTCCAAGCGAAATATGAAACGGTTCTATCAATGGAACTTCAACTGTTTTTATATCTATATTTGTAATTTTCATCTTTATCCTCCAAATACATCTTATATTTTATTGAAATCTCCTGCAAAATGGCATGCACAGAAATGGCCTTTACCAAAATCTTTAAAGACGGGAGACTCTTTTCTACATATATCCTGTGCCATATAGCATCTGGTATGAAATACACATCCAGATGGTGGATTAGCAGGACTAGGTAAATCCCCATCCAGTATGATTTTCTTTTTCTTTGTTCGTCTGTCCGGTACCGGTATTGCTGAAATTAAAGCTTTTGTATATGGATGAAGCGTATCTTTGTACAAATCTTCTTTATCAGCAATTTCAACGATATGCCCGAGATACATTACTGCTACCCTGTCTGAAATATGTTTTATAACACTCAAATCATGAGAAATAAATATATATGCCATACCCATCTGTTTCTGAAGTTTTTTAAGCAAATTAATTACTTGTGCCTGAATTGAAACATCCAGAGCAGAAACTGGTTCATCACACACCATCAGTTCAGGCCTTATAACTATAGCTCTTGCAATTCCGATTCTCTGGCGCTGACCGCCAGAAAATTCATGAGGATACCGATTGTAATATTTTGTATTTAATCCAACAACCTCCATGGTTTCCAGAACTCGTTTCCTAATTTCCTCTTTATTTAGATTCCTCTGGATATCCAGTGGTTCTGCTATGATTTCACCAATCGTCATACGTGGGTTCAGAGAAGCATAAGGGTCTTGGAAAATTATTTGCATCTTACCTCTTCTCTTTCGCAGTTCTGAACTCTTTAGATTCATAAAGTCACTGTCTTTAAAAATAATTTCACCTTCTGTAGGCTCAATAAGACGAAGAACTGCACGACCCATGGTTGATTTTCCACATCCCGACTCACCAACTACACCAAGTGTTTCACCAGGATACAAGTTAAAACTAACATCATCTACTGCCTTAATAAACATCTTCTTAGTTGAAAAAGGTGAAGTCTTTGCAGAAAACCATTTTTTAAGATGCTTTACTTCCAATATCGGTTGTTTCGCTACCTGATTTTCCATTTTCATTCCCCCTTCCAACTTTCCGTGTATTTAAAACATCGAATCTTTCTCCCATCCTTTTCAATCAGCTCAGGCATTTCATCTTCACAAATTTTTCTTGCATCTTCACATCTAGGGCAAAATGAGCAACCTTTCGGCATAGAGTCATAACTTGGTACCATACCTTTAATCACATGAAGTTCCTCAACTTCATCATCCAGTTTTGGAATACATTTTATAAGACCAGTAGTATATGGATGCATAGGATTATCATAAATATCATCAGTAGAACCCTGTTCTACTACTTTTCCTGCGTACATAACCATGACATCATCCGCTATTTCAGAAATTACCCCAAGATCATGAGTAATCATCATAATAGAGGTACCTGTCTTCCTCTTTAATTCATTAATAAGATCAAGAATCTGTGCTTGTATTGTAACATCAAGGGCTGTCGTGGGCTCATCACAAATCAGAAGTTCAGGATTACAACAGAGAGCCATGGCAATCATAATACGTTGGCGCATTCCTCCAGATAACTGATGTGGATATTCATTAATTCTTTTTTCCGGTAGTGGTATTTTAACCATACGAAGCATCTCAATTGCCTTTTCACGAGCCTGATGCTTGGTTAATTCTGTCTCATGAATCATTAGTGCTTCTATAATCTGTTGGCCTACTGTAAATACAGGATTCAAGGAAGTCATCGGCTCCTGAAAAATCATTGCTATTTTTTTACCCCTGATTTTTCTCATCTCATTTGGTGTTTTTTCCAAAAGATTTTCACCATGATAAAGAATTTCACCACCTACTATCTTTCCAGGAGGAGTCTCCAGCAATTGCATAATAGATAAAGAAGTAATACTCTTTCCACAACCAGATTCACCTACTATGCCAAGGGTTTTCCCTGATTCAATAGAAAATGATACGTTATCCACTGCCTTTACTACAACGGAATCCAAATAAAAATACGTTTTTAAATTTTTTACTTCAATTAATTTATTTTCCATACCTTCCTCCTATCACGTTCTCAGTTTTGGATCCAGTGCATCGCGGAGTCCATCGCCAAAGATATTAAATGCGACTACCGTTAACATAATTGCAATACCTGGCACAATACTGTATGTCGGGAGAAAGCTGATAAATGATTGAGCGGAACTAATCATATTTCCCCAGCTCGGTGTAGGTGGCTGAATGCCAAGACCGAGGAAACTTAAGGAAGCTTCATACATGATAGCATTCGGAATACCCAATGTTATAAGTACTATAACTGTTGAAAGACAGTTCGGTATCAGATGCTTTGTAATGATTCTAAAGGATGTCCCACCACTAGCCTTACTTGCCTCAACGTATTCCTTTTCTTTCAGCTGCATTATTGAACCACGGATCATTCGTGCCGTTCTAACCCAGGTCAGAAGTCCAAGTGCAATAAATAGATTCTGTATTCCCTGTCCCATAAAAGTCATGATTGCCATTGCAAAAAGTAAATCCGGAAATGCTGCAAAAATTTCCATGAATCGTGAAATAGTTGTATCAACTACACCTCCGAAATAACCGGCAATAGCACCAAGTGTAATTCCTATTAAAGAAGCGATCACCTGAGCAAGGATTCCAATACTCAGAGAAACTCTGGTACCATAAATCAAGCGAGAAAGGATATCCCTTCCATATTCATCTGCGCCAAGAAGGTGTTTAGATGAGGGTGGAGCAAGGACCGATGCATAGTCCTGGTATGTAGGATCATATGGACTTACTAATGGTGCAAAAACAGCCAGAAGAATCAGAAAAAATATAAAACCCAGACAAAATAGGGCAACTTTATTTTTCTTTAATCTCTTAAAACTATCTTTGTAATAACTGGTATACTCCATTCCACCATTCATGAACTCTTCTTCGAATTTTTTTTGTTTTGTGAATAAGCTTAAAAATTTCATTAATTAGCTCCTTTCCCATAACGAATTCTCGGATCGATGAATGCGTATGATATATCAACTATAAGATTTACAATAACAAATACAAATGCAATATACATAACAGTTCCCTCAAGTAATGGCAAATCTCGGTTGGACATGGAGTCAACGGCTAATTTACCAATTCCCGGTATAGAGAAAACACGTTCAATAAGCATAGAGCCCGTAAGCATATTTCCAAGTTCCGTACCAACAAGTGTTATAATAGGAATCATTGCATTTTTTAAAGCATGTTTCATAATAACCAGATTATCTTTTACACCCTTTGCTCTTGCTGTTCGTATGTAATCCTGCTTAATCACGTCTAGCATACTGGTTCGAGTAATACGTGCAATACTTCCTGCATATCGCGTCCCAAGTGCTATACTGGGTAGTATAAAACTTGCAGGTGTATCAAATCCAGATATAGGAAGTAAGTCTAATTTCAAACCAAAAATAATCTGAAGAATAATAGCTATCCAGAATGATGGTGCGGATACACCTATAATAGAAGCAGTCATTAGTGCAGAATCAAACTTTTTACCACGATTAATTGCAGCTGTCATACCACATGTTACCCCAATAATAACTGCAAAAACAAAAGACATTGACGCTAGTTTCGCAGTTACCTTAAAGGAGCGGATTAAAGCTATAGTTACACTTTCTTTTGTGAAATAAGATTTTCCAAAATCAAGATGAAAAGCACCTTTAATAAAATTAAAATACTGCTGTGGAAGTGGTACATCCAGTCCGAGTTCATGACGAACTCTTGCAATAGTTTCTACATCTGCCCTCTTCTCCAACATTAGTTCTACCGGATCTCCTGGTACAACTTGAAGAAGAATAAATGTAATAAGGCTTATACCAATTAATACAAGCAACGTCTGGAGCAGTCGCTTTGATACGTATCGAAACATAAAGTTCCCCTTTTCCTGATAAAAAGGGAGTGGCATGCCGCTCCCTTAAGACCACATACTTAATTCAAATTATTCTTGAATATCTACTGTAGCATAGAAGTTACGGTAAGTTGAATCCATAACAAGTCCAGTAACCTTTGGATTTAACAGATAGCATTTTGACTCATTGAAAATAGGAGCAATTGCATAGTCTCCTCTTGTTAAAATGTGTTCAGCTTTTATATAAATTTCCTGTCTTTCAGCTTCATCTGCTGTCTTCACACCATCTTCCATCAGCTTCTTAAATTCATCATTATGCCAGAAACTTGAAGTTAATTCTGTACGGGCATCACTTACAGGATATAACATACTGTCTGGATCGTTATAGTCTACATACCAGTTACCAACACCAGCATCAACACCACCTGATTTCTTCATATCAGACCATGCAGCTGAGTCAACCTGTTCAATTGTTACATTAATACCTGCTGCCTTAGCCTGCTCCTGGAATGCTGTTGCAATAGGAATAGAAGTTGCATATTTTGTATTAACTGTTAGACGAAGATCATATCCATCAGCATATCCTGCTTCAGCAAGTAATGCCTTTGCTCCTTCTGGATCATATTGGAATGCTTCCAAAGAGTCGTCATGTCCTATAATACCGGTTGGTATAAAAGAAGTTGCTGGTTTTGCTGTTCCATGAAAAATGCTATCACAAATTGCTGCTCTATCAATAGACATTGAGATAGCCTGTCTTACTTTTGGATCCGTAATTACCTTTACGTTAAAGGTCATATAGTACCCACCAATTGGCTGGAACATATGCATCTGTTTGCTTAGAGTTGGATCTGCCTGATATACAGGATACATATTAGTCTCTACGTCTACATAATCAACATTGCCTTTTTGATACTCTAAAACCTGTGTATTCGTATCTTCAATAAACTTATAACTTACACCATCAAGTTTTGCTACCTCACCATGATAATCATCAAATCTTGAAATCTCAACACCTACGGCTGCTGTATAACTATCAAACTTAAAAGGACCTGTACCGATCAGTTCTGTCTTACCCCAGTTATCTCCAGCTGCTTCACATGCGTCTGCTGGATAAATTGCACAGTAAGGGGTTGATAAAACAGAAACAAATGGGGTATAAACTTCGGACAGTTTTATTGTGAAATGCGTATCATCCACTACCTGGATACCTGTCATTTCATCTGCTTGACCATCAACTAACGCTTGGTATCCTTCTACATGTTCCAAAATACTTCCCATACTCTGTTTCTTAACAAGTCTCTCAAGTGAATATTTAACATCTGAACTCTTTAATGTTTCACCGTTGTGAAATTTAACTCCATCAATCAATTCGAAGGAATATGTAAGCATATCTTCTGATAACTCAGGCTCCTTTGTAAGTAATGTTGGAACCACCTTACCCCCTTCAACTGTTGTAACTAATGATTCTACAACATTGTCTGTAACCTTCATGATAAGACTGTACGTATACAGCTGCATATCAAAAGCTACCTGTGGATCAACTGCTGCTACACGAAGTACTTTTGATCCTGTACTCTCTGCCGTTGATGAATCAGCTGCTGCAGTTGACTCCCCAGTTGCTGCCGCAGTAGTTTCTACAGTTTTTGATGTGTTGGAAGAGCTTCCACACGCGGACAAAGCTCCTACCAGGGAAACTACCAAACCTAATGAAACAAGTTTCTTAATGGTTTTTTTCATTGTTTTTCTCCTCTTTTATTTGGCTTTTTCTTTACTACTGTATCGCTATAAAGTAATATATTGAAAAAGAAGTCAGTTTGGAATAATCTTCAAACTAACTTCTTTGTTAATAAAGCTTTATATTATTGTAGCAATGTCTCTTATATTTGTCAACAATTTAAATGGTAAAATATACACATTATTTTTCAAGAGTTTTCCACTCCTTTACCTTCACAATACTCTGAAGGATAATTAATAAATCGTTTTACCTGTTTTCCCGATACCTGAAAGACACACTCTAATCATGCCAATACCTCCTTCTAAATGATAAATAAAATAAGAAAGAGTTTGCAATACAAACTCTAAACTAAAAAAGTGCTACAGATAATAACTGTAGCACTTGAGTTTACATGCGTTAATAAAGGTGTATTAAAATATAATATACCTAACTCTCCTTTACGCTTACGAGATTAGCTGACGGATTCGGGCCAAAGAGATTAGCCCTACCAACTTACATCGGATTCACCCCAAAATGTGGGTCTCCCGTTTCATGATTATGAACTCAGCGCTACATTTTATTCAATTTTTTTGATTCAGTTTCATTGTTATTTTCTAATCTAATAATTGCAATTACCGACTTTGATAATATCATATCATTTTACAAAATTCGCAAATAATAATTTATTTAATTTTCTAGAATTAAGCTATAAATGTATAAACAATTTGCTTATTGAACCTTCCAAACAGAATCTTGTACCAAATTCTTTAGTTTTTCATCAGCATCAGTTAATGAATTACCTTTCACACCAAAGTAGAATTTAATCTTAGGTTCTGTTCCGGATGGTCGAATTGCACACCATGCATCATCGTTTAATTCAAAGTAAAGCACATCTGATTTTGGCAATCCGGTTGGTATAACTTTTCCGGTATCCACATCAGTAATGGTATTTTCCTGATAATCTCTTACCTTTAATACCTGATATCCCCCTGCAGTTTTTGGAGGATTATTTCTGAAGCTTTCCATAATTTCTTTAATTTTACCCATTCCTTCAATTCCTTTTAAAGTAACGGATACTAAATCTTCTTTAAAATAGCCGTATTTTTCAAAGATACGAATCATTTGTCCATAAAGAGTGATTCCTTGAGTTTTATAATATGCCGCTGCCTCGCACAGCATCATTACTGCAACAATGGCATCCTTATCTCTTGCATGGGTACCAACAAGGCATCCATAACTTTCTTCAAACCCAAATACATATTCATTTGAACCTGTCTCTTCAAAATACTTAATCTGCTCACCAATATATTTAAAACCGGTTAATACTTCAATCAAGGTAGCACCATAATATTTTGCCATCTGATCCGTGATGTTACCTGTTACAATTGTTTTGATTAATGCAGCATTTGCAGGCAGCGTTCCCTTTGCTGCTCTCTGTGAAAATACATATTCTGCAATCAGGGCGCCAGACATATTACCAGTCAGTAATTCAAATTCACCTTTATCATTACGTACCTGTACTCCAAGCCTGTCTGCATCCGGATCTGTCGCAAGAATAATATCTGCTCCAACTTTATCCGATAACTTCTTGGCAAGTGCATAAACCTTTGGATCTTCCGGGTTCGGATAACCAACTGTAGTAAAATTGGAATCCGGCATCTCCTGTTCCTGAACTACATAAACGTTTGAAAATCCAAGTTCTTTTAGTATCCTTCTCACAGGAAGGTTGCCCGTTCCATTTAAAGGAGAATAAACAATCCTCATATCCTTACATTCATCTGCAACGGAATTTTTTTGGCTAGTTGTCACCCAGCCTCGTTTTCATTTTCCATTTCTAAGGGGCTGTAAAATAAGTCCTTAATCAAGAATCGCCAGTTCCGGCAAATGCCGGTCCTGGCGATTCTTCGTTTTTTTATCTACTTTTTATGATAATGATTGATTTTTCCATAAAAAAACGTGCACTTAATAAAGCTATGAGTATAGTTCTTGGATTTTAAGCAGCCAACTCGTTTCTCTGCTTTTTATTATGATATTTATAAAGATTAAATCCACAAGAAATCAGTGTGAGTTCAAGAATTACATTTTTCTCACCTCTTCGAAATAATCTTTTGTAGGACTTATCCCATTTTAAAATGCCAAATGTTCCTTCTGCCTGTATACTACGATTCATTCTCAACAGTGCGCCATGTATTGATTCAAGGTTTGCAATTACCTCTTGATGTATTGATGTTAATTCCAGATTCATTCGGATGGTTCTGTTTTTGCTTGCCTTAGGACAACAATCGTTTTTAAATTGGCAGCTTTCACACGATTCGCATTCATAGATTTCTTCGGTTCTGCCATATTTGTTTTTATAGACATGTTGTTTGCTTTTGAAGTGAAAAGTCTTTCCATTTGGGCATTTCAAATTTCCATTCTCGTCTCTTTTAAAGTTGACTGCACGATATGGATTTTCATGATACTTCTTATCGGATGTTTCCTTTTTGAACATGGTGAATTTCATATACTTTTCCATCCCATGCTCTTCACAGTAAAGATAGTTATTATAGGAACCATAGCCTGCATCTGCAACTGGATACTTTGGATAATGACCATAGATTTCATTGAATTTTTCCATCAAAGGAACAAAGCATTCCATATCTGATGCATATGGTTTTACATCAACTACTGCTATATATTCATCACAGATAGCGGTCTGTAGATTGTACGCTGGGAGAAGCTGATCATTGCCCATATAATCCCGTTTTATGCGCATAAAAGTGGCATCGTGATCGGTTTTGGAATAACTGTTTCTTTCAACGCCACAGACTTCTATATGATGTGCATATGTCTTTAATCGTTCTAGATATTCCTCTAATTCCTGATATTGTTTTTGCTGAAGGCTTTTTCTATGACCACAACCAGATACAAACGTGGATTCCTCCAGATTTGTTGCATTCTTGTACATTTCCAAGAGTTCAGATACATATTCAACAGCATACTCGTCTCTCTTATCAAGTTTTACACCAAAATATCCTAATGCTTCCTGGTTCATTGCATCAATTAGCACGGATATCTTTTCAAAAACCTTTCCACGGTTTTTTGTACAGGACTTTTTCCATACCCAAGTATAGCGGTTTGCATTTGCCTCTATTTTTGTCCCATCAATGTAGGTGTGTTCCAGGTCGACATGATCCTTTTCAAAAATATAGGTATTCACATCCAAAAAAATCTGTTCAATGGAATCAATAAGTTCATTTCGGATGACGTTGCCAAATGTAGCAAATGAAGGCGCTTTCATGCCATCAAGAAGATACATATATCGGATATCATTTCTGCAAAGTTTTTCGATTTCCCGAAGAGAGCAGATTCCGTGTTCCATAAAAGCAAAGAGTATCACTTTGAGGAGTTTCTGTTCATCACATCTTGGACGACCTGCTCTGTAGCCTTTCTCTACAAAATATTTTGATAGGTCTATGTGGTCTATTACCTCACAGAAAGTGTATACTGGATCAGATATATCAATTAGTTTTTCAATTTCCAATGGTAATTTCAGCTGTCGTACGGTATAATTATCATTGGTGTTTTTATTTAGTCGCATAATTAATTATACCAAAAAATCGCTGAAGTCTCACGACCTCAGCGATTTTTCTTTTAGGGGAGTTTTTTTACAGCCCCCTTTATTTCTTCTGTTTTCTGGCTTGGATTCAGCCATTCTGTGTTGTTATAATCCCAGTTTTTAGTCTCTCTTGACCATCCTTCCGGATGCATTTGTCTGGCTTTTTCATAAACTTCTTTTCTTTTTTCTAGTATTTCAATATCTTTTCCTTCATGTCGTTCTGATGGTGTAACATAATTTATTCCACTGTGACGATGCTCATTATTGTACCAGTCCACAAAATGCTTTACCCAAAGTCTTGCTTCTGTTAAGGTTGCAAATCCTTCTGGCTGATAATTCGGTACATATTTTAAGGTTTTAAATAAACTCTCTGCATATGGATTATCATTACTTACTCTTGGTCTGCTTCTTGATGGAATAATTCCCAATGCATACAGGGTCTCCAACATAGTCGCCCCCTTCATTGGACTTCCATTATCCGAATGCAAAACCAATGGTTTTGATTTCAGATACATCTTTTCATCTCTGTAAATTCGTTTTATAAGCTCACTTGCATGTTCTGCTGTTTCGCTATCCCACACTTCCCAACCCACTATTTTTCGACTGAATAAATCAGAAAACAGATAGAGATAATAATATTTTCCTTTAATGGGTCCGTTTAAATATGTGATATCCCAAGAACTTTAGTTCTTTAATCCAAGACTTCATCTGGTGACATTGCCTTATGGGTTGATATTGGTCGCTTTTGAGGCTTATGTGCACGCCCTCTATGTGCTAACATTTCTGCCTCATCCAAAACTTTATAAAATGTACTTTCACTTCCAAGATAAATTCCTCTATCTGCTAAAATCGGTACAATTTCACAAGGTGTCTTTGATGCAAATTCTTCTGAATTCATCGTGTCCAATATCAGATTTCTTTCTTCCTTCGTCAGTTTGTTTACTGGCTCAGGACGAGCGCATGTTACTCGCTCATCTATATAATCATTGGCATTATTTTTCCAACGGTTATAGGTTCTTTTACTGATTCCAAGTTCAGCACTTGCTTTATATAAACAAGCTCCTGCATTGATTGCCTCACTAATTAGCTCTACTGCTTGCTTGCGATCTGAGGCGCTAATCAGTCGTCCTCGTCGTCCATCCCCCAAATCGCATCGGCTTTTTTTCTTAGCACTAAGAGTGCTGCAGCCTCTGCCAGGGCTTTTTCTTTACGATTTAATTCTTTCGCTAGTTTTTCTTTCTGCCGACGTTCTTCCTTTAATTCTTTACTGACTTTTGCATTTTGTTCTTTTTCTCCATCGTTTGCATTCATACAGGCTTCTTTCCATTCTTTCACCTGTTCTGGATAAATTCCTTTATTTCTGCAATATTCGGAGAATTCTATTTCATTCAGATTCGCTGTTTCAAGAACCACCATAAACTTATCCTGGCTACTCCACTTATCAGCACTTTTATATTTTGTTGTCGCAGATAATCCTGTTTGCTGTGCGGCATCTCTCCACCGATATAACGTATTGATATTTATTCTGGTTTCGCGATGAATATCTGTTATGGTTTCTTCTCCAGATAGCATTCTCGCTACAACTGCATTCTTCATTTCTTTTGGATATTTATTAAAACTCATATCTGTCACCTGTCCTTCTCTGGTACCTATCATACCAGTATGAGAGGTGGGTGACAACTACCCTAACTCAGAGGGATCTCTACTATATTTCAATTGAAAAGAAGATATGTTTTCTTTAAACAACGAAATTAAAGCTAATAACTCATTTTCAATTAATATCCTTTTTTCGTATACTAAACAGACATTGATAAATCCACCTTCATGCATAGCTTGACGGCCTCCGATAATTCATTTCCTGTTGCGCTTTTAATAAATGGGAATCTCGATACCCAAAAAGCTTGATGTTCTAAAAGCCTCTACCTATAATATAATTTAAAACTTTTTTGCACTATAGGTAGAGGCTTTTTATTCTTATATTTAATATTATCACTTCTAGTAAATCACAAAACGATATTCCCTATTTTAATAATAATCAAGTTCCTCGCTACCTAAAGAAGCCCTAAATGCTACTTTTATGATATTTTCTCTAGCAGTTTTTTTACTCTTTGGCTTTCAACTGATTCTTGGTTTTCAAGAGTACTATTAATAAATTCAAAATAATACTCGGCGGCTGTTATTACTTTAGTTAAAAAATAGTGCTTATCCATAAATATTTTTTTATTATCAACCGAGAAAACAATTCCATTGTCTTTTTGCGACAATTTCATTTCAATTGGTTGATCAGGAAAATAATACAATCCTTCTCCAGTTGTAATGAAATCTTCAATTAAGTTCACTATATATGGCCACAAAGCACTTATTTCGTCCCAATAAATATAAGGGATAATTGTTTGCCCTTGATACTCCATGAACACTACCCCCTCAACGTATAACAAATCATCTGTTTCTACTTTGCTTGCAAGTTTTCTTAATATTTTTTCTGCTTCTTCTTTTTGATAATTTATTGAGACAAGATATTTATTAGGATTCTCTTCAAAATCCATAAAATCTAGTATTGGTTCCCTTAAAATAAACGTTTCTATTTTAAATTTATCTTTCATTATGCCAACTCCTATCTTGGATATATTTGACGTATATGCCCATTTGTAATACCCATTGTATATCTAACTCCATTTACTATACCATGCACCTGAAATGTACTTGTTGTTCCTTTACTAGCAATAATTGTTCTATTTTGTTTTGCTAATTCAATAGCAATATTTCTAATTTGGTTAATTGTAGTATTATGATGGAAAAAAGTTTGGGAACATTTAATGGTTCCGTTCCAATATGAAGGATGGTGTCTTACTAAAATATGCCGCATATCAGTTTGGGTTAATCTAAAAGTATGGCTTCCAACCTTATAACTAACTGCTGAAAAGTTCTTTAATGCATTCGTCCTCTTTCATCCGCATGAAAGTAGCTTCCAGGTCTGTTTTAGAATAGCTGTTTCGGTCTTTTCCCATGATCTCAAAGCATTCTTTATATCCCATCAGACGCTGACCGAGATGTTCCAGTTCCTCATACAGCTGCTGGATCTCAGGTTTTCTTTTTCCTTTTCCATAAACGAACTCTGTCCCTTCTCCAGTGGCAATCGTATTAAGGTTCTTCTGCAGCTTCAGGATTTCAAGAGGAGAGCAGTTATCAATCTCAATGACTGTATTATTTGCAAGCTTCTTATGCTTTGACAGCTTCCTTTTCCGGTTCTTTTCTATTACACTGCGGACTTTATCCATTCCCTCGATCACAAACATCTGTGCATTCCCGATATCATACTTTTGTCCATAACCCTTCTCCTGCAAAAATGTATTATACCTGGTAAAGTTCAGCTCGATAGAATCCAGCAGGCCAGCCAGATGGTAATTGATCGTACCACGCCAGACAAATGTATAACGGTTTGCGTTGGCTTCAATCTTAGTCCCATCAATAAAAAGTTCTTTCAGTGTAACAAGGCCTTCTTTTTGAAGTCGGCGCAAAAACTGGTAATTAAGGTCATCCAGTATTTCAGAGGTCAGCTTTTTCCCTTTAAACTCATAAAAAGCATCCCGTTTTGGTTTCTGCCCACGGGTCAGCCAGATAAAAGCGAGATCTCTTTCACATAATTCTACATTACGGTCAACAGAACGTACCCCGCGCATGTTTGCATAAGTAACTACAGCATACATCATAATTGGGTTATACCCGGTTCTTCCCTTATCTGAACAATTGGCCAGCAGGCCAGAAAAATCTAAATCCTCCATCACTTTTTTCAGGGTATAGACTGGATCGTCGTCGGGTAAACTCAATTCGAAGAAACTAAAGTTAATTTTCTGTTGCCCAAACTCAAAAAAGTCGTTATAATAAGTAGTTGTTAGCATAGTTACTCAAGTTTCGCACCCTAAGAACGTCGTTCTATCCTTGGTTTAACAAGGAGGGTTACTATATATCAGCTTAAAAGTACAGAAAAAGACATCTCTTTTTGGTAAAATGTAAGTACCACACCAACATTTTAAGGAGAGATGTCTTATGGCTAATATTTTACCAGATAAAACGGAAAAAAACGAGTTTAATTCTAGTATTCATCAGTTTATGACACAATTTAAAGTGGGCACCTTGTTAAATCAATCGAACATTAGAAAAGAAGACGGCGTTAGTGCAACCGCTATTGTCACTTTTCTATTTGCGGTCGCTTTCCATGGCGGAAAAAGCATGAATCAGCTGTTAAATGATCCTGAGAAGCAGCCAGGATTCAAAAAAGATACGGTCAATCGTTTTCTTAAAAATGAGCAGTTCAATTGGCGGAAATTTCTGATTTTATTCTCTTCGAAAGTAATTGCCACATTGATACCATACGTCAAAAAAGACGACGAGCGCGTACTTATTCTTGATGACTCTCTCTATAGTCGTAATCGAAGCAAAAAGGTAGAGCTATTAGCCAGAAACTATGATCATGCGAGCGGAAAATACATGAAAGGCTTTCGTATGCTCACTCTAGGATGGAGTGATGGGCATACGTTTATTCCGTTGGCTAAGACCTTCCTCAGTTCTAAAGAAAAAGCCAAACGTCTAACTGAAGTAGATGATCGCATAGATAAACGGACCGTTGGGTATAAAAGGCGCCAGGAAGCTCAAAAGAAAGCAACGGAAACACTATTTGATCTACTCAGTTCTCTTCCTTTAAACCAGTTGAAAGCGAAGACGATCCTCTTTGATAGTTGGTTTGGTCATGCGTCAGTCATTAAGCGCGTCGTCACTGACTACTCTTTAGATGTTATCTGCATGATAAAACCCATGAGAGCCAAATATGGCTACGAAGGAAAACAGTACACGCTTAAAGGATTATACGCCCATCTGAGAAAAAAACGTGGACGTGCCATTGTTAAAGCAGAAGCCATTGTCAACCTAGGGCAGAATGATAAAGGGGAAGACATTCAAGCCAAAATTATTTTTGTTAAAAATCGAAACGTTAACGGTAAGCGAAACTGGTTAGCTTTACTTTCCACAGACACTGAAATGGACAACAAAGAAATTATTCGCTTATACGGCAAACGTTGGGGTATTGAAACATTTTTTAAATACTGTAAATCGTATTTACAGCTTGGGAAAGAAGTGTACGGCCGAAAATATGACATCATGATAGCTCATACGTCCATTGTATTTATGCGCTATATATTTTTCGCCTTGGCTTCGCGGAATGAACAGGATCCAAGAACGATTGGAGAGCTGTTTTATTTGGAATGCGATGAACTGGAAAATATTCGCTTCACAGAATCACTGTCTCTACTGTTAGATGCATTGAAAGAACTGCTTGAAGACGAATTTGTACTATCTGAACAGCAGGTAACGAAGTTACTAGATCAATTGATCGACACCTTACCGAGCAAATTTAAAGATATTTTAGTCGGAACACAACCAAAACAAAGACAAATCGCAGCTTGATTCACTTGATGAGCCTTGAACTGATAAGCTTTTGACGGTTTTTTTAAGGTGCGAAACTTGAGATAG
>NZ_QOHO01000087.1 GCF_003432035.1 Lacrimispora amygdalina | reverse complement strand
TATTGTACCGAGATACAAGAAAAAGTTCCGGTCTTCAAAAAATGAAAACCAGAACTCTTATCAGATTAAAATTATTTGCAGCCGCAGCCATAATCGGTAGATCCCATTACATTCCCGCCATAGGTTCTTCCGCAGCCGCTTGCGGTCCAGAATCCATCACGGAAGCCGGTCTCATAACCATCTTTAAAGCCTTCTGCATATCCCTTACGATAGCACATATTCATGTTGCCGTTTCCAGTTGATGCATCACTGACATCACTGTATTTCACGCTGCACTTATTATCATAATTACCTGGGCAGCTGCAATTGCAGCCGTTATTCCAATTATTACAACTCATTTTCATATACTCCTAATTTAATCAGTTCGTAGTATATCTTATGCCCCTGTCTTACATATGTGAGTTAATAAGGTAAATTTCTTACTCCAAAGCCATCATTTTTCTGTTTTTAAACTCCTGGGCTTTTCCTTCATTCCAGTCACTGACCGGCCGGTAATACCCGGCAATTCTGCTGTAAATATCCGTCTTTTTACCGCATTTTGGACAGATCTCCTGGCTTCCCGGAAGATAACCGCAGTTCTGGCAGACGGAATATACAGGTGTGAATGTCATATAAGGAATCTCATATTGTTCTGTCATACTCCTTAATGCATCCCTGACAGTCTGATAATGTTCTTCTTCCTTTTCCATGTAAACAGAGAATACAGTGCCTGCCGTATACAAAGGCTGAACCCGATTCTGTATGGCCAGTGCCTGAGAAAGGCTTCCTCCCCAGTCTGCTGCCAGTTTCGTGCTGTTGGTATAATAGGGAACGTCTGAATTTTTACTTGCAGAATTAATCCCGGAAAGCTCCTCCCTGTCAATCAATGCCAGCCGGTATGCAGCCGATTCTGCGGGAGTGGCCTCAAGGCTGAACAGGCTTTTATACTGTTGCTGATATCCAATGAGCTTTTCTTTTAAATACTTCATTACATTTACTGCAAATGCCTGAGTCTGTTCTGATTCCATTCCTGCACCCAGCCAGTCCGCATTCATTCCGGCCTCATTCATACCGACAATGCCGATGGAGGAAAAATGATTGTTGAAGTTTTCCAGATAACAGGCTGTATAGGGGTAAAGTCCATTTTTCAAAAGGCTGGTAATTACCTTTCGCTTAATATCAAGGGATTTGGCTGCAAGGTCTGCCACCCGGTCCAGCCGGCGGTAAAAGTCCGCTTCATCAGTAGCTGAATATGCAATTCTCGGCAGATTCAGAGTAACGACCCCTATGGAACCTGTATGTTCCCCATAACCGAAAAACCCGCCTGCCTTATTGCGCAGCTTTGTTAAATCAGGAACGCTCTCCGGAGTAAAAGCACGTACGTCTCCAGGAGTAAGGTTACCATTTATATAATTGGAAAAATAGGGAGTACCATAGTGGGAAGCCAGTGTAAATAACAAACGGTTTCTTTCTGAATCAGACCAGTCAAACTCCTTTGTTATCTCAAAAACCGGAATTGGGTACTGAAATCCCATTCCTCCGGCATCTCCTTCCAGCATAGTTTCCAAAAATGCACGGTTTACCATATCCATCTCTGCCTGACAGTCCCCGTAGGTGAAATCCATAAATTTTCCGCCTGCAATAGCCTTTTTTGATTTCATATCCTCCGGCACTGTTAAGTCAAGGGAAATATGGGAAAATGGGGCCTGGGTACCCCAGCGGCTTGGAGTATTCACTCCAAATACAAAGGCCTCCATACATTTTTTCACTTTATCATAATTCAGCTGATCTGCTTTAACAAACGGTGCCAGATAAGTATCAAAGGATGAAAATGACTGGGATGCCGCCCATTCATTCTGCATGATGCCAAGAAAGTTTACCATCTGATTGCACAGCGTTGCAAGATGTTTCGCCGGTGAAGCAGTAATCTTTCCGCTGATTCCGCCCAGACCGTCTAAAAGAAGCTGCTTTAACGACCATCCGCAGCTGTAGCCTGTGAGCATGGAAAGATCATGGATATGTATGTCACCATGATTATGAGCGTCTGCTATCTCCCTGTCATAGATTTCTGAAAGCCAGTAATTTGTGGTAACTGCCCCGGAATTATTCAGAATCAGACCGCCTACCGAATAGGTGACCGTGGAGTTTTCTTTCACATGCCAGTCCTCTACTTTTACATACTGATCCACCACATCTTTGTAATCCAGTGTGGTACTGCCTAAGTTTCTGATCTTTTCCCTCTGTTTCCGGTAGAGTATATAAGCCTTTGCCACTTCTGTATATCCCGTTTCTTCCAGTACCTTTTCCACACTGTCCTGAATGTCTTCCACAGGAATACTCTCTGTCTGAACCTTACTCTGAAAATCAGAAGCTACCCGCAAAGCAAGAAGCTCCACGATGCTGTCTGTATAATACTTGCCGGTTGCCTCAAAGGCTTTTTTAACCGCAGCCTCAATCTTTACTAATTCAAATTCCGTAACTGTTCCATCCCTTTTAACTACGTTCAACACGCCCATATACACCTCTTTTATTCATTTACCTGATAAATCATGATCCGGTCTCTGCTTTTTAATTCCTGCTGGAAGTATCCGCTTTCTCCATTGACCTCCAATATTACCTTCCCGGTAAGATTCTTAAAATCAAGTCCGGAATATTCCAGCATGTCCATCAGATAATATGGGCGCTGGTCCGGCTTAATGGGAAACGTCATGGGTTTGTCATTTAAGAAAAATGTAATTTTTCCATTGCTTTTATGAAAGGCAGCATCAGAAGAAGCTGCTGCATCCTTATGTCCGTCCAGTTTTAAACGGGATTCCTGATCAAGGTTAATGCCGGTAGAAGTCATCTGTGCCGGGGGAGTTAAAATTCCGGGAACGTTTTGAGTTGCAGGAACTGTCTCATTTAAAAAGCTCTGCGCTTCCTCTTCGTCATCATACAGATCTTCCTCTATTGGAGTTTCTTCAGGCTGGACTTCTTCTGCCTGGAGTGTTTCTATTACAATGCTGTCACCGGATTTCAGCGGAAGATCGTCTTTTGCCTCGATGCCGTTTACAAGAATCTTCTTTCCGGCTCCTGGCTTTTCAATATCAGAAAGCATGGCAAATGCGCTTTTTCCGTGGCTGGCAGGCACAAATACAATCCAGTCCTCCGCACTTACCTGGTCAGAAAGCTGTGCTTCCTCCCCATTGAGTGTAAGAACAGACGGCTCCGCCTTCTCACCGTAAAAAACAGTTCTTTTTCCGTTTACGCTGACAACCAGATTCTGACCGGAACGTCCGATCATATCCTGGTAGTTATAACCGTTCATCATTAAAACATCCATAACGGTAAAGGTACCGCCGCGGAAAAGCTTCGCTGGGCGGTCATTTAGAATAACCCGGAAACCGTCATTGACAATATTAAATCCGGCAGAGATAACGATTCCAAGAGGCGTCGCATATTCCGGATTCTCCAGATCGTATTCATCGGAATAGGCGTTAATCTTAAAGTTATTGCCTGCTATGGCCACACGCTTGGGATCAATCTTTAAATGTTCTACGATTCCCTCTTTCAGCCCCGACAGCCTGCTTCCCCCTCCTGCCAGAAAAACTGCCGACGGCATACCGCCGTTAACTTCCAGTATCTTATCAGAGATTTCCTGACAAAGCCTGGAGGACGCCTCTTTGATGCTGCCGAAAACAGCTTCTCTGGTAATCGTCTGTTCAAATCCGAGGATATCTGTAAATGTAAGTTCCTCTTCTTCATCAATCTGGGATTTGATTTTTTCCGCGGTTGTAAAATCCACTAAATATTCTTTCATAATGGATTCCGTTATCTCATCTCCTGCAAGTATGGCCATGGTATAGCCGGTTACACTTCCATCCCGGCAGACAGCGATATCAGAGGTACCTGCACCGATGTCCACCATAGCCAGGTTTAACAGACGGATGTTCTGGGGAATGGCCGCATTGATGGCTGCAATCGGCTCCAGGGTGAGGCTTGCAACCTCCAGACCAATCTTATGCATAGCGGAATAAAGGCTTTCAACAACCTCCGTCGGAAGGAATGTAGCAATGATATCAGCCTTCAATACCCGTCCATGGTGATCAATTAAATTGGAAATCATATAGTTATCCAGGAAATATCTGCTTACGGTATAACCAACCAGATAAAACTGCCTGTCATTATCCCGGCCTTCCCGGTTCATAAACTGTTTTTCCGCTTCGCTTATGGCTCCGGCTTCCAGTCTGCTGACGGATTCTGCATCAATCTTCTGGGCTCTGGCAAGCTCCATCTCATAGGTCACACTTTCCGTTCTCAGTGCTCTTCCCGCAGCTGCCACACAAACCTTTAACAGCTTGCAGCCCAGCTTTTTTTCCAGTCTCGCTTTCACCTGACCGGCAATTTTTGCAACCTGATCAATATCCTCGATCTGTCCGTCAATCATCGCCCGCTTTGTATGCTCGGCTCTCTCTATGGCAACGATATGTATTCTGTCTCCATCCGGCATTCCTACCATGCCAATGATGCTTCTGGTTCCAATATCCAGAGCGAAAATAGCCTGATCCGGAAGTGTATCTGTCAAAATGCTATTTCTGTTATCCATAAATAATGCCCCATCCTCTTTCATATTTGTCTTTATTTTACTAGTATAAGGTGGCTCCGTCAATCGAATAAAGGAAACTTTTGTTGAAAAAGAAAGATTTTTGATACAAAAGAACTGGTTTATGCATTGAAAACATTGGATTTGTTACCATAAACAAGTGCCAACATTTTGTACATGCGGAGTGATTTGTTTCCTGTAATATTAACGGTTTACAAGTTCGTACGAAGGATGATACAGCCCCGTTGGTGTATAAAATTCTCTGCCGGTAAATTGAAACCCTAATTTTAGCAGCAGCTTTTCTGATGCTCTGTTCTGGGGGTGATGGCCTGCATACAGCTTCTTTGCTTTTAAGATGTGAAAGCTGTAATCAATAGCCGCTTTTGCTGCCTCAGAGGCATAGCCCTGCCCCCAGTATTTTTCCCGCAGATGAAACCCCAGTTCGTAGGAATGAGTTTCGGATTTATAAGGGCGGATACCGCAGCAGCCAATGAGTTCTTCTGTTGACAATTCAAAAATCGGCCAGTATTGCACATGATACAATTCATAATTATGAATTTCCGTATTCAGGCGGTTCACAATATCTTCATGTGTAAACTTACCTGTGGAGCAGATGTACCGGGTGACTTCATTTTCCCCCCACAGCTGTGATGCCAGATTTAAATCGGCGTCACTCCAGCTGGAGAACCCAATTCTTGTTGTATTAATAAAATAATCGCGCATGTTTAACCCTCGTTTCTTCAGTAATTAATTACTCTTGTTTCACAGACTCTTCACAAATCCGTCAAAATCCTGTCACACTTTCACAGTATATTATTAAATGCAAAGAGGTCAATAACCTTTTAAATAAAACTTTTTTTCATATAGCCGGCAAGACTCCCCTCTTGTCGGCTCCTCCCATTCATGGGGGAGCGTGATTATTCTATTCTTTAGGGAAATATCTAAATACTATTAAGTTATTATCAGGATCTAAAAAACTCATATTCGTTGCTCCCCATGGTCTCACAGTTGGCGGTTGAAGAATCTTAATACCGAGTGCTTTCAGTCTTTCATACTGAAAATCTATATCCTCTACCGTAAAAGCTAAACAAATATTCTGTGAATTCTCTTTCCGCTCTGTTTCATCATAGCAGACAGTTAACGTTGTTTCCTCTGAAATGATAAATTGATGTATACTATCATCACTGCCGTTATCGATATTTAATAAAGACTTATAAAAATTCGATAATTGAATAACATCTTTTGTAAATAAACATACTTCTCCGACTTTCATACATACCCACCTCGTAACTCTGTATTATTTTCCTGTATTGTTACACACCAGTCCTGCATCTTACTTTTCACAAACTCTTCACAGATCCATCAAAATACCGTCACATTTTTCCGGTATATTAATTAATGTAAAGAGGCCAATAACCTTTTAAATAAAACTTTTTTTCATACAGCCGACAAGATCCCCCCTCTTGTCGGCTTCCTCCAATTATGGGGACAAAACAAATATGGTCTTGCCTTATATTCATCATAATATTACTTGGGACAAGTGACTACTTCTATCTTATACCGTATTTTACCAAAAGTAAAATTTTATATTTAGTTATATTTGAAATATTTGTATAAGTTTTGTATACTTACATTAAAAATCATTCATGTAAGCTTATAGATTTATTGGAGAAACGATATGTACAATCATGCACCCTTAGGGTATGTCTGCCCTTTTTGTCAAATTGCAGAGGGCATAGAAAATGAACATTTAAATACCAAGCAGGACGATATAATATATAAAGATAACTATGTTACTGCATTTATATCCTCTTGTTGGTGGAAAAATAATAAAGGCCATGTCATTATAATTCCTAATATACATATTGAGAATTTATATGATTTACCGTCAGAAATTTCACACCGAATTCATGATTTAGAAAGAGAAACTGCACTGGCTTTAAAAGAAACTTACAGATGTGACGGAGTCTCTTCCAGACAACACAATGAACCTTGTGGAAATCAAGATGTATGGCATTATCATCTTCATTTATTTCCAAGATATAAAAATGATAATTTATATAAGTCAGACAGGGAAAATACAACACCAGAAGAACGCTTAAAATATGCAAAAAAATTAAGAGATTATTTTATCATGAAGAATACAGTATGATTTTTATTTATTTCAGGCAAAAAAGAGGTACTCCAGCTACCCTGAATAATTAACAGGACGCTGATCCACAAAAAGTGAGCCAACGTCCTCTGGTTACAAACTAATTATTCATATTTTATTTATCTTCATTATCAACCGAAACAGATTCACTCTCTGTTTCAAGTTTTCGCACTCTCTTTTTATAAATGAATACGCAAAACGTCAATGCACCAATGGATAATACAAAAATTTGAGCGAAGGTAACTATTCCTGTAGCGGCTGCACCCGCTAACTTACCATATTTATAATAGGATGATGCGAAGAAAATAACACCACACAATGTGCTTGATAACAGGCTGAGAATAATATTTGTTTTTACATTTGGTTTCAGTCTCCTGTCCCATATGCCATTGACCAGACAGGCAATTAACATATATATGGAAACAAACATAAATACCAGCCATTCACCAGCAATATTATGAAATAGATTTTTTACATCTGCAGCCAGGGTAACCTGCAGCAAAATCGCAGCTAACAATCCCCAATATACAAACCAGAATCCATAGTGTTCTATCTTTAGTAACTTTTGCTCCTGCATCTCATCCAGATTATTCTTTTTTCTAATCATCGCTTTCTTCCTCCCAGAACAAATCATCAAGACTTTTTCCTAATACTCTGCAAATTGCCCGGCATAATTTTATCGTCGGATTATATTCACCCTGCTCAATAGCATTCATGGTCTGCCGTGATATGCCCACTTTTTCAGCAAGTTGTTTTTGTGTCAGATCCAGCTGGGCACGGGCAACTTTTATTGGTATATTTCGACCCACTGTAATCACCTCCGCACACAAATATTACTATATAAATTACCTAATGTCAAGTATATACGACTTTTTTCCTGCCTCTCCATTTAATGAGGACGTTAATCCACAAAATGTGAACCAACGTCCTCTCTAAATTATACTATTCTCTTAATCTAACGTATATTCGGCCAACGACATTTCCGTTACATATTTGGTGCTCTAAACCAACTGAAAGTTATCTAAAAAAGCGCTGACCCACGAGAAGTGAATCAACGCCTTTTTTATTATGTCTGAGTAAAAATTACCCCTGTTAACATTTTGTTTTGACATCAAAGCTGGGATTAAATGCATAAAAGTTTTTGCTGTCCAGATTATCCTGAGTGATTCTAAGAGCTTCACCGAATCTCTGGAAATGGACTACTTCACGCATCCGTAAGAACCGGATGGGATCACAGATATCGGGGTCTGTGATAACACGCAAAATGTTGTCGTAAGTACTCCTGGCTTTTTGTTCTGCTGCCATATCCTCTACCAAGTCGGTGATTGGGTCGCCTTTAGACTGGAATTCGCATGCATTAAAAGGAATTCCACCCGCTGCCTGTGGCCATATACCTGTGGTATGGTCAATATAATAAGGACCAAACCCTGATTCTACAACCTGCTCCGGAGTTAAATTTCTGGTCAGCTGATGAACAATGGTTGCTACGATTTCAAGATGCGCCAGTTCTTCCGTTCCAATGTCAGTTAATATCGCCTTTCCCTCCTTATATGGCATAGCATAACGCTGGGAAAGATAACGCATGGAAGCGCCCATTTCACCATCTGGTCCGCCAAATTTCAAAAACAGATTCTTTTATTCACTCAATAATGAAAATAAGGAAGAGAAGTGTTTTATCACTCCTCCTCCTTATCTTCATACACTTTAATGCTTTCTTCATGTCTCAAAGTATTGGGACCTAAGAATTTTCCAGTCTCCCAGTGATCCTGAAATGTTTCAGGCTTTTTGTTTTCTTCCTTTGCACTGGAGCTGTAATTATCTTTTTTATTGTTTTTCATATCGTTCACCTCAAAGATAGTATGGTATAAACAGCTTCGAATATACATATTATATCCCTGATTCGTGCATTTTCCGGCAATAAACAAGCTGAGTATTCATATAATATAAAAAGCTTTCTTTCCTGAGGTTCTCATGCAGACAATCTCTAAAAAAACAAAGGCAGATGTCCTCCTTCATAACGACGTTCCTGTACTTACCTATACCATTCATTATCCTTCTTTTACATCAACCTGCAGTTCTGTTACTGCCCCCGCCATCAGCCAGTTCTATGAGATACAGTCCCGGCAGGCTGAAAAATACTGTCGTGAGGTTTTATACCCTCAGGCTGTTGAAAATGCCATGTATGCAAAAGATAATGAGTTTCCCTTTCACAGCTATGAATTCTTATCTGATTATGACGTCACATATAACGAGGATTGCATCACCAGCCTCTATACCGACCAATATTCTTATTTAGGCGGGGCCCACGGAAATACACTGAGACAGTCACAGACCTGGGACTTCCAGACAGGGGATCAGCTGAATCTGACAGATTTTTTTCCCGACGTAAAAGCATTAAATAATACCATCTTTCAGGTGATCGAAAATGATATCTCAAATCGCATGAAAGATGCTCCTGCCTCCTACTTTGATGACTATCCCCATCTGATCCGGGGAAACTTTGATATGAACGCCTTTTTCTTAAAGCCCTGCGGCCTGGTCATCTACTACCAGCAGTACGATATTGCTCCATATGCCTCAGGTATTCCGGAATTTTTCTTTCCTTTCGAGGACTGCACGGAAGATGCTGCCAGTTCCTGAACTGCCTGCCCATCCCCGTCTAAACGAATGGCCCGGTCATCTAAGATGGCCGGTGTTTTTCTGATGGCCTTTTTAAGTCGTAGCCTGCATTCTCCATCATCAGATCCCGGAGCTTTTCCCCGGCTTGCTTTTGCCTCTTCTCCGGCAGACTATCAAATAAAATCATTTCTCCGTTTAAATCTATGTAATTTACAATCCTAATGTTTTTACTCATATTTCCATCTCCTTCCCTGTAAAATGTATGTGACACAGATTGTACCTGTTTCCAGGTATCTTCTCTTTTAATCATCGGAAAGAAGGGAATTTATTGATTAAAAATCCCAAAAAGCCCATTGGTGCAGCTTATGTCCGGGTAAGTACAAACGATCAGACTGAGCTTTCTCCTGCTGCACAGCTTCGGGAGATTAAAAATGCAGCAAGTGCTGATGGCGTGCCAATCCCTGACGAGTACATTTTTATTGAAGAAAAAGGTATCAGCGGACGCCGGGCTGATAACCGGAAAGAGTTTCAGCGGATGATTTCCATTGCAAAAACAAATCCATCTCCTTTTCAATACCTCTATTTATGGAAATTTTCCCGTTTTGCCCGAAATCAGGAAGAAAGCATGTTTTACAAAAGTGTTCTTCGAAAAAAATGCGGTATTACTATAAAAAGTGTTTCTGAACCGATCATGGAAGGCATGTTCGGCCGGCTTATCGAGAGTATCATTGAATGGTTTGACGAATACTATTCCATTAACTTATCCGGGGAAGTTACAAGGGGAATGACGGAAAAAGCGCTTAGAAACGGCTATCAGGCAGCTCCCTGTCTAGGATACCGCGCAGTAGGGGAAGGAAAACCTTTTATTATAGAAGAAAAAGAATATGAAGCCGTTGTATTTATACATCAGTCTTTTTTCAATGGGATGGATCTGGCTTCTATCGCAAAAGAGGCTAACAATCATGGGTATTGTACCAAACGTGGCAATTCATTTGACAGAAGAGCGGTAGAACGGATATTAAAAAATAAATTCTATGATGGAACCGTTACCTGGAACAATATCTCGTTTCAGGGTTCTCATGAAATAAGGAAGGAAGTCACTTCTGTATTTAAGGCAAACCAGCAGCGGCTGAAACAGGAATACAGACCCAGAAACCGCAGGGAAGTCTCCGCCTGCAGGCATTGGGCTTCAGGACTTTTAATCTGCGGCTATTGCGGAGCCAGCTTAGGATATCATGCCGGCAGCAAAACCGGACATCAGTCCGGCTATTTTCAGTGCTGGCGCTATACAAAAGGGCTTCATAAGGAATCCTGCTGTATCTCTGATAAAAAGGCGGAGTCTCTCATTATTAAGTCCTTACAACACGTTACCGCTGCTGCCGGAACCAGTGAATACACCAAACGGGCCGTATTGGATCAATATCTGGAAAAGCAGCAGTTAGAATCTGCACTGGAAAAGCTCCGTGCCAGGGAAATTAAAATAAAAGCAGCTTATGAAAACGGAATTGATGATCTGGAAGAGTACCGCGCTGGAAAAGAACGTCTGAAGAAGACAGAAACAGAGTTGAAAATCAGGATAAAATCCATTGAGTCTTCAAAAAACGCTATGGACTCTCACAACAGGGACGCATCATTATGCAGAATAAGCAGCGCCTGCGATATACTGACAGATCAGTCGGTCAGCAGTGAAGCCAAAGGAAGGGCACTGCGCAGTGTGGTAAAAAAGATTATTTATGATAAGAAGTCCGGAGAAATGAAGTTCATTTATTATATACATTTGCCTTAAGGCCCGCCATACTGGCTCATAATGAAGGTAGCGATTTTAGGATTAGGTGTTTTAATATTTACAGGATACTGCAACCTTTTCTCATATCTCCACATTAGCCGCACACTCCTTCCCATGGCCATGGATCATTTACCCAGGTCCAGTAGTTTTCGTCCATAACTCCATCTGCCATCAGTGGACCACAATATTGCTCATAGGTTTGCATAGCCTGATTCCGCATATTTACTACATAATAGTAATAATTCAATGCATCCTGGTCACACGGGTGGGTGTCAAGATACAGGACTACATCGTCCATTGCGAAACTGGCCTGAAATATCTGCATTAATAACATATCGCAATCAACAACATTACAATTTCCCATTACCTGCACCCTCCCATCAAAAATGGTTTAAATAAATCCGGGAAAATAGTTCCCATTTCAATTGCTGTGTCTACAGAATAAGGTTCCTGCCATCTCTGCCATGGAACATAGGCCATGGCTATAGGATACCGGTCAATGTTCTCAGCACCAGAACATTTAGCTGGCTTTGAATCAGTATACATGCCGGGAGCCATACCCATCGGCATATTGGGTTTTATACAACATGGGGGCATATCCGGATACATCCTGGGGCATGGAGGCATTTCCGGACTTCTCATGACTGAAGGGGAGACCGCCTGTTCCGGACATTTCATTGGCTTGGTGGGCATTTCCGGACATTTCATTGGCTTGAGGGGCTTTTCCGGGCATTTCATGACTGCAGGAGAGACTGCCTGGTCCGGACATTTCATTGGCTTGGGGGGCATATCCGGGCATCTCATTACTGCAGGAGAGACTGCCTGGTCCGGACATTTCATTGGCTTAGGGGGCATCTCCGGACATCTCATCACTGCAGGAGAGACTGCCTGGTCCGGACATTTCATTCGGCATGGGGGCATCTCCGGGTATTTCATTACTGCGGGGGAAACTGCCTGGTCCGGACATTTCATCGGCTTGGGAGGCATTTCAGGACATCTCATTACTGCGGGAGAGACTGCCTGATCCGGGCATTTCATTCGGCATGGGGGCATCTCCGGGTATTTCATTACTGCGGGGGAGACTGCCTGGTCCGGACATTTCATCGGCTTGGGAGGCATCTTAGGACATCTCATTACTGCGGGAGAGACTTCCTGGTCCGGACATTTCATCGGCTTGGGAGGCATCTCCGGGCATCTCATCATCGCAGGAGAAACGCCCTGCTGCGGGCATTTTACCGGCATCTGGCATACCGGTTTTTCCGGACATTTCATTGGCGCAGAAGCTGCTGCCTTCTCCGGACATTTTACGGGCTCCGGACAATGGGGATTATCCGGGCATTTCATGGATCCATAGTAAGAGGGACATCTGGATAAATCCTGCTGTGTCATTGGAATCGGCGCTGACGGGTTTTGTGAGTTCTTTGCAGGACCGGAACCCAGAGGCATATCCGGACGAATCACTGTCCCCGGACACACGGACATATCAAGTTCCATCGGAGAAGACCAGTCGGAACACCGTTGTTTCGTATTACCATCCATAGGATGTTTGACTCCTTTCATACTTGAAAAGTTTCTAATATCAATCTATGAATGGAATACTCTGTTGTGCAGGATTAGAAGATATTTTTCCGTTTATTTCAAAAGAAGATCCATGACATGGACATTCCCAGCGCTTGTCATGCCGGTTCCAGACTAAACGGCAGCCCATATGCGGGCAGTTAACGGAGCCTTTTAAAACTCCGCCGGAAAGTCCCTTTACAGACTTAAGACTGTGAGATACCAGTGTACCTGCTCCAGCCCTGATGTGATACCTCCGGGGCGTAAAAACCTCATCGAAAGGAGTTTTCTTTCCCAGAATCTGCATGCTGAGTATTTTTGCCGCAGCCATGGAAGTGCTCATACCCCATTTGCCGAATCCGGTCGCCACATACCAGTCAGGCTTGAAAACGGAATAAGTGCCTATATAGGGGATTCCATCAAGTGTCATGCAGTCCTGGGCAGACCATTTTTTAACTTCTTCTGCTTCCGGGAACAGATGCTTTGCTGTCTGCTTCATGACCATATATGGATTTTCTTTTGGAATACTTCCGGTTCTGTGGCTTCCATATCCCACAAGCAGCTTATCTCCTGCATTCCGGAAGGAATAGGATTTGGAATCAACTCCCAGATACATCCCGTGAACAGATGGAGCAGAATCCAATTCTATTACATAGCTTTTCTCCTGATACATTTTTGCAAAATAAAATCCGGGAACATTGATAAATGGATAATGAGTTGCAAATACTACCTTCTCCGCTTTGACCACTCCTCTGTCAGTCACAACTTCGTGTCCTTGTACCTTCAAAACTCTGGTTCTTTCATAAATTGAAAGTCCTGAGGAAATATCTCTTAAAAATTCCAGAGGATGAAACTGCGCCTGTCCTGTAAACCGGACTGCTCCAAAAACTGGAAAAGGAAGCCCGCTTTCCCTTACAAATGATGCCGGAAGGCCAAGCCGTTTTGCACATTCCGCTTCTTTTAAGAGTTTTTCTGATTCCTGTACAGAATAAAGATAGGCATCTGTTTCTTCATAATGACACTGAATGCCATATCGTCTGATCAGCTTTCCATACTCCTCTACCGCCAGCTGATTGGCTCTTCCGTAAAGCCTTGCAGTCTCTTCTCCCACTGTTTTTACCAGTTTTGCGTAAATCAGATTATGCTGGGACGTGATCTTTGCGGTGGTAAATCCAGTCTGACCGCTTCCGATCCGGTCTGCCTCCAGTACCATCACATGAACACCATGTCTCTGTAAATAAAAAGCAGTTAAAATCCCTGCCATTCCAGCCCCGATTACCACCACCTCTGTCCGCCTGTTACCAGGCAGAGGATTTCTCCCCGGTATGCGGACTGTTTCCGTCCATATTGAATTCATTGATTTTCACCTCTGTTTTTGCCTTTCCACTGCTCTATCTGTGTACATATTTCCTATTATTCTCACAATTGACAGAAGTAATGCCTATTTTTTTGTTTCCAATTATTTCTTGCTTTCCTGCCTTATATATAATAAAATAATACCAGACAGCCAAGAACAGGAGGCAAGCCCAATGCACTGGTTTCAAAAAAAAGAGATTAAAATTCCTGATGTTAATCTGGCGCTTAAGCCGGATCAGAATCGTGATTTTACGGTTAAACTGGAACGAGATGCCTGCTTAAAGCATCTCAGTCATGCACTCGGCTCCAATGAACGGGGTGTTGTTTTAAAACTATACATAGAGAATTTTAAACAGCTCAACCAGTTGTTGGGCTACGAATACTGCGAAAATCTCCTGAATCAGATTCTTGCCTATTTGAAGGAAACCTGCGGGAACTACGTCTATCATTATATCGGTGTGGAATATATGATCGTTTTAGACCATCTTTCCCAGGGCCAGGCCATGTCTCTGGCGGAAAAGATCGCGGGAAGATTTGATCATGCATGGAAGATTGACGATACAGACTGCTTATGTTCTGTGCAGATGGGACTGTGTGCCTATCCCGGTCATGCAGTTACCTCTGAGCAGATGCTTAAGTGCCTGGATCTGGCAGTGACAAGAGCCGGTGAGGGCGGCCCCAATCAGGCAGTGATTTTTGACAGCACCTTACAGAACCAGCTTCTTCGCCGCCAGGCCATCGCTTTGTATTTAAAGACCGCCCTTGAAAAAGAAGAAGTGGAGATCCTTTACCGGCCCACCTTTTCCACTGAGACGGGTACATTTACCAGAGCAGAACTATCCATGCGTATTTTTATTAAGGGACTGGGGTTAATCGGAGCCGGTGAATTTATGTCTGTGGCAGAGGATTCCGGACAGATCCGGGCTTTACTTTATTATGCCCTGGAAAAGGTCTGCCAGTGCATCAGGCAGGCGGAAGATGCCGGCTGCGAATTTCAATCTATTACACTTCCCGTATCTCCCGTTCTTTTTTTACAGGAGGACTTTATCGACGAGGTTGCACGTGTTATAAAGGCTTACCGTATTACACAGGGAACGCTGGCTTTAGAACTGAAAGAAAGCGCACTGACTATGGGATATTTAAACTTCAACATCATGCTTCAGAAGCTGGCTGATATGGGAGTGGAACTGATACTGAGTGAATTCGGCTCCGGATGTTCCAGTATTTCAGCCAGCCTGGATCTTCCTGTTCACACAGTGAAGCTGGAACGCCTCTTTATCTGGCAGCTGGAAACCAATGAGAAATCCAGACATATCATACAGGGACTGATTCGAATAGCCAACGATCTTAATCTGTCCATAATTGCAGAAGGCGTGGAAACGGAAAACCAGGTTTCTGTCTTAACTGCAGCCGGGTGCAGCTGCCAGCAGGGCTTTTATTATTCCCCTGCATTAAAACAGGAGAATCTGATCCGGATTTTGGGTAAGAACAGGGAAGAATCTACTTCTTACCTTTCAGAACAATAGATAGTACTGGATGAAAAAAGCGCTTCCGGCCCAAAAGCCGGAAACGCTTTTACTTTTACATCTGCTTAATTACTTACTATAGTCCTGACCTTAATCTCGTCGGACTTTTTCACTTCCTGGGACTTCTTGTAAAAGTAGCGTATGATATCCTTACGGGTTACTAACCCAATAAAATTCTTCTGATCATCCACCACCGGTACAAAATTCTGGTTCAAAGCCATATCAACCAGGTCTTCCATCGTGGAGTCTGCAAAAACGGGGCGGTTATCCGATCTTCTGTCAATAGCGGCTACCGTCACATTCTCCGCTTCCTTCAGACTTAAATTGAATTTATTCTTTATTCCCCAGAGCATGTCCCCTTCGGTTATGGTTCCAACATATTTGCCGTTCCTGTTGATTACAGGTATGGCGGAGTATTTGTGATACTCCATCTTCTCCAGCGCCTGACGCAGAGAATCATCTTCGTAAATATAAGCCACTTCATTCTTAGGTGTTAAAAAAAACAATATGTTCATAGCCACACTCCCCGTTTGATGTACGGACTTAGTATAGCAGATGACTCTTAATGACGTATGAACAAATTATTATTTTTTTATAACTTTTTCCTAATATTTCATGAGTATGATCACTGCATATAGTCAAGAGGATCAATGGCCTTGTCTTCGTGGGTCAATTCGAAGAATATGTTGGCTCCTTCTACGGAATAATACTTTGTGGGTTCTGCAATATAACCCAGTACCTGGCCTTCTTTCACATATTCATTGGCTGTTACTTTCAGTTCTTTTAACTGACCGCAGACAGCAGTGTACTTGTTGCCCATGTTCAAAACAACGTAGTTGCCAATTTCTTCATTGGAACCGATTTCCTGCACTTTTGCATTGGCAGGTGCGACTACCGGCGTACTGACATCTCCCTGAATTACCACACCCGGATTGCATTTATACTGATCCAGTGTTGGGAAGTAGATGGTTGTATCCATGCTGTAGTCCAAAATAACGTTTCCGCGTACCGGCCAGGTCATTTTGGTGGAGTCGTTAAAATTAAGTGCCAGTGACTTAGCTGCATTTTTGTCTGCTGCGGCTTTTGCTGCCTGTGTTTCTTTCTGGGCTGTGGCTTTGGATGAATCAACAGCCTGCATTTCATCTTTAACATTTTTTGTCGCATTGGAATCTCCTGCAACAGCTACCTGTGTATCCTGGGGGACTGATTCTTCAACAATCATATCGCTCTGATCCGGTACTTTCAGATAAGGGCTTTCTCCTCCACCATTTCCTCTTTGAACAGTAATGACTCCTGCTGCAGCTACTATAGTCAGCAGGCCTAGAACCAACAGGACAAGGAATACTTTATCCTTGAACAATTGACTTATTTTCTCCTTCACGTTTATCACCTCGATAATATTCTTACCAAGAGTGAAAGAGTTATTCAGATATTAAAAGAAAAATTTTACGTCCAATAGCACTATCTAAAATTACCTTGTATTTACGCCATTTCCTATAATTTCTAGCCAATAAATTTATTCATCTCTACTGTTGTCAAAGTGTTGTCTTTGTTGTCATGCATTTTAAATATATTTCCTATGTTGTCAACAAGACCATCTTCCTGTTTGTTGTCTAATGAACTAACGTAATATGAGTCCAGTGTTACAGAAGAGTTATTCTTATGTCCAGCTAGAGCAGCAACGTCAGGTAATGCTATTCCGCTGTTAAGTAACTTAGTAATGAAGGTCTTCCTTAATTTATGTGGTGTGCAAAATGGAATTTCACTAGCCTCTAACAGCTTGTGCCAGAGGAGATTGACCGAACTTTTTGCAGGTATCATCCCCTTTTTGTTTACAAAAATATAGTCTTGATCCCTATTAGGAAGTTTCTTATTTTGCTCTATCATGAAATTAATCCAAAATTCCACTTGATCGGTGAGCATAATAGTCCTTATTGATGAGTCTGTTTTAGGAGATACTTCCTCTTGAGTCATTTTTATTTTATCAAGATTTTTATCTCTTTTAGGAATATAGGCTATTTGCTTGTCGATAGTAATCAGTTTGTTGTCAAAGTCAATATCACCTTCTCTTAGTGCCATTGCTTCTCCTATTCTAAGTCCACCATAAAGCATTACTAAGAAAATAGGAGCGTATCTATATTGGACAACCGTTCTGCTCGCATAGAAGATGTAATTTATCAATGTCTCAATTTCACTGTCTAGGACAATTTGCTTTTTTCTCTGCTTCCGCTTGCACTTGACGTAAGACACCTCCACAAACTCCATTGGATTGTCACTACGATAATTTTTCTCCTTAGTTCTCAAAAAAGTTTTGGAGAGCACCATCTTAATAGTCGACAGTGAACTAGCATTCAGAGTTGCTATTTCTTCACTCCTAAAAAATTTAGTTAATTCCAAAGATGATATATTATCAATTTGCTTTTTACAGATCGGATTGGGGTATAAGTGTTTTTTCACTATATTTTCATACTTTAAATAAGAGGTGTCTCTTACATTACCATAAATAAAATTTTTCATGGTATACTCAATCATACCATGTAAATTTGGAACTCCCTTGCTTGTATCATCTGGATGCACATGATCATTGAATAGAGCAATTTCTAATTTAAAGTTGGAAACAGCCTCCTCTTCCGTTTTTCCATATACTGGGTACCTTTTACCGGTTTTGCTAAATTTCACCGGTACTGTAAGATAATATTCATTTCTATCTTTTCTATATCCTATTTGGGGTAACTTAAAATTATCTTCCATTTGCTTCTTCTCCTTATTTTCATAAAGAACAGAAACAACATCGCTAACTGTTATATTACCACCATTTATCAATGTTGACAACATGTCTTTCATCGCTGAATCTTGTATTCTGATAACACCTCCTAGTAAGTAATACCGCCTAGTGGCGGCTTACCTTAATACCAATAACAGTGATATTTTGTTTTTAGATATAACTTCCTTCCTTTTGGTACCGACTGAGATTGTCCTATCACATAATCTGGTAGTTCACTTCCGTTTTCTAATATGTATCTTGCGTTTTCGTAATTATTCTTCGTAGTTTCCCTATTAGCATTTCCATCATACCATGATGAATATTGGACTCCCCATCTTTTATCACCTGCAACTCCAATGGCTGAGTTTGGATAATCTTTATGCTTAATTCTATTGTAAAATACAGAAAGGACATATCTCTGTTCTTGATCATCGCAATACTGTGCTTCGCCACATGCAATTTTGGCGAATACCAGCAAATCCTCATCTGTATATGTAAATTCAGAGTCCGAGAGATAATCACTCTTGATAAAAGCACGATTATACTCACAATCTTCAGCGTAAATCATACTCCAACCACCTATTTCAGCAATTACGTCTACGGTAGTATTGAGTAGTGTTTGTCCATAAATCTCTGAATCTGTGTTAGGTTCTTTCCTAATATTCACATTTGCCTGTGTATATTTGGGTGTCATGTCTGTTACATAAGGTAGTGCTTTATCAAACTGTGCCGTTGTTACGGTTTCTTCTATATTATTCGCCCATGTTGCCATGGGCATAGTAAGGGTGAGACATGCGGTCAACATGCCTACTGTAAATAATTTTCTCATATGTCCTCCAAAATTTTAGTTTTAGAGGATACCGGTATCCTTGTCATCTATGTAAGTCCTACGTTTGCAACCGTAGATGTTTGCATTGTAAATTGTCAACTGTTACTGTTTGCATATACTAAACAATTATTCGTCTTTTTCTTCCTCCCAATTTCTAGAACTAGCTACACACAAAGATGTTAAGATTAAACCTATTAATGTACCAATAAATAATCCTATAATAATTCCTGAAACAAACCCCATATATTACCTCTCTCTAAACTATTTCTCCACTTAAGTTTATAATTGCTTTTGCCGCTAGTTCGTAATATGCCTTTTTGTTCTTTAGATACTCTTTGTAATCTTCATTTAGTATTCCACCAAGTGCTATGTTAAATTGATATATTTCATCTTCAAAAAATTTAATAGACATTTCCAATTCTTTTCTTTTAATCACAATACAAAACTAGCCTTTCTTGTTTTAATGACTCCTTTACATTTATTACTCTTTGATTACTACTACCACGCCACGCAAGGCTAATGTCTCTTAATTCATCTACATAACGCCCGTCAACCATCACATCGCACATAGAGATTATTTCCCAACGCAATACTCTATTTTTAAAGTATTTAAATTTCTCTGTTTTTGATTTCCATATTTCTTCCCATGTATATCCTGTATATAACCAAATGGTTTTCTCTGGATATGAATGTTTGATTTCATTTACCAAATCTAGTACATCAATAAGGTTCTCATTTGCAAGTGGCTCTCCGCCAAGAATAGATACTCTCTTTATTTGCGCCCTACTTACTAAGGCTAAAAACCTTTCCCTTACCTCTTCCGTCCAGTCTTTACCACCATCAAAATCCCATGTTGATGAGTTAAAGCAGTTCTTGCAATGAAAATGGCAACCTTGAACGAAGAGAGAGATGCCGATTCCCTCTCCGTTGCTGATATCCATTTTTCTTATTTGAGCATATTTAATTTTTATCACCTTCTAACTTATGATCGTCTAAATGGACATATCTCTCGGCTATTTCTTCAGTTCGCCCAGGATTCCAGAAATTAGTTCCAATATATCCACATGTCCGTCTCGTCACGTTCATTTTAGATTTATCTCTGTTTTTACAACTTGGACACTCCCAAATTAATTCTCCGTTTTCTTCAACAATTTTTATTTCTCCATCGAATCCACACATCTGACAATAATCACTCTTAGTATTTAATTCAGCATACATAATATGGTCATATATAAACTTCATGACTTCTAACACGGCAGAAATATTCTTCGTCAAGTCGGCACACTCAATGTAACTAATAGCTCCTCCTGGACTAAGCTTTTGAAACCTACTTTCAATTTCCAACTTTTCAAACGGATCAATTTCTTCAAATACCGGAATATGATAAGAATTCGTTATGTAGTCTCTATCTGTGATCCCCTCAACTATACCAAAACGTTTCTTTAAACACTTTGCAAATTTATACGTAGTTGACTCAATTGGAGATCCATAAACACTGTAATCAATATTTTCTTCTGCTTTCCATTTATTACAGTAGTCATTTAACTTCTGCATTACTTCTATAGCAAATTCAGTTCCGACATCTCCATCGGTGTGAGAATTACCGGTCATATATTTTACGCATTCGTACAGTCCAGCATAGCCAAGAGAAAGAGTAGAATATCCGTTATGAAGTAATCCGTCAATTTTTTCTCCTTTTTTTAATCTGCCTAATGCCCCATTTTGCCATAATATCGGTGCTACATCAGAAGAAGTTCCTTCAAGTCTTTCATGCCTACACTGTAATGCCTTATGACACAATTCCATTCTTTCGTCAAAAATTGTCCAAAAAGTATCAACATCTCCATCAGAGGATAATGCAATATCTGGAAGTGAAATCGTCACAACTCCCTGATTAAATCTGCCGTAATACTGTGGTTCGCCATTTTTATTTATGTATGGGGTTAGGAAACTTCTGCAGCCCATACACGGATAGCAATTCCCGTTTCCATTTTTATCGATCTTGTATTCTAGCATTTTCTTTTCAGATATGTAATCTGGAACCATTCTTTTAGCAGTACATCTGGCCGCTAATTCAGTTAAATGCCAATATGGACTATTTTCATAAATATTATCTTCTTCAAGGACATAAAGAAGCTTTGGGAAAGCAGGTGTGATCCAAACCCCTACTTCATTTTTAACTCCCTGTATCCTTTGTGTGAGAACTTCTTCAATAATTAGAGCCAAATCTTCTTTTGTCTGCTTATCTTCTACCTCATTTAAATACATACAGATTGATAAAAAGGGTGCTTGTCCGTTCGTCGTTAGGAGCGTGATTACCTGATATTGGATTGTTTGTACACCACGACTTATTTCATTTTTAAGTCTCTCTTGGACAACATCGTTAACAACACTATCTTCTAAAGAGTCTCCATGTTTAATACGCTCTGTGATTACCTCTTTGCGTATTTTTTGTCTGCTTACATCTACAAATGGGGCAAGGTGAGATAGTGTAATTGTCTGACCCCCATACTGACTGCTCGCTACTTGGGCTATGATTTGCGTTGCAATGTTGCAAGCAGTTGAGAAACTATGTGGTTTTTCAATCATCGTTCCGCTAATAACGGTTCCATTTTGTAACATATCTTCGAGATTGATAAGATCACAGTTGTGGAGTGTTCGCTGTCCAAAATAATCCATATCATGAAAGTGAATAATCCCATCGTCGTTCGCCTGGACAATCTCTGGTGGGAGTAAATATCGTTTGCACATATCTTTGCTTACAATACCGGCCATGTAATCCCTTTGTGTAGTTACAAGTTTCTCGTCTTTGTTGGAGTTTTCACTTGCCCAATATTCACTTGAACCATTAAGCAATTCATCAATTTCTCCATCAATAGTATTGCAATTATCCCTTTGAAATTCTCTGACGCTGCGATATCCCTCATATGCTTTAGCAGTTAATCTTTGCTTTTTTGTAATCAACTTATCGTATACCATAGACTCAATTTCAGAAATGCTTAACTCATCTTTATCCTTATTTTCTTCATGTATTTCACTCGCAATTGTAAATGCAATTCTTCTATTTAAAATACCGCTACCATTTTTCATTGCCTTTATAATGGCATTTGAAATCTTAGACTCATCAAAATCTACTTCTGTACAATCTCTTTTAATTACCTTTAACAATACATCATTCCTCCTTTTAATAACCCATCAACAACGCAACAAACGTCAATGGATAATAAATATAATCCAAAATTACATTAAATAAGAAATGCCATCTATAGAATTTAAAATCATCTACATACAAACTTACGTAGCTTACATTTCTTTGTAAATACATAGTAATCATTACTGTCCATATCTGCATAACAGATAAGAAAAGAATCGCCAGTGAATCTACTCTTGCTCCAATGCTAGCGTAAATTAAACACATGAATAGTGAATATGGATATACTGCAAACTTTGCGAAATTCTCAACAAATATTCTTTTATCGTATGTTAAATTATTTAGAAGCTCCTGGTTACTCTTAATAACTTCTCTTACTTTTTCGTAGTATCGATTTTCGCTTAACATAGATGGAGTTTCCTTGATTCTTGAAATAAAAAGCATTACAATACACACCAATAAAATTGTTGTCATTCTACCTCCTGTCCTTTATCCTTATGGCTAATGTGACGAGTATATATGCAATAAAAAATAATATTGTAAAAAGTAATGAATTGCTATTCATAATGTCAAACTGTCCCATCTTATATAAGATTAAAAAGGCTAGTCCAATTAATGTTGCGCGTTTTACCAAATCGCAATATCCCTTCATTCTTCCTCCTCAATTTCCCTTTTTAGTTTCCTTCTTGCAATTCTTCTAAATAATCTTTTTGCCTTGCCTCTCCAACTTGGCTTATATAGTTGAGGACAGTCTAAATCCCACGCCGTCATATTAGATTGACTCTTATTTTTAAACGCATCTTTTCTCATGAATTATTCTCCACCATAATAAGTTTCTATGTAATACAAAGCATCTTCAATAGCACTGTTTCCAGTTTCAATCCTGTCACAACATTCGATTACCCACGGGTGACACTCTTTATTTAAATCCAGAGGTAAAATTTCACCTCCAATATCGATGTGGTCATCTTCCAGGAATCCGATAATAGGTTTTCTAAGTAAATAAGCCCATGCAATTTCCATAAGACTTCCAACAGAACTTCTAATGCTCTGAAGATTAACTAATATCACATCTGCCTGTTCAACTTTGTTATAACAAAATCTAATGATTTCAGTGTCAGACTTATGAAGCCGCTCATCGTAATTATAATAATCGTTTGGATTCCAAGCTCTAAAATACTTAGAATTATTTTCGAACCTCTCCACGCACTCTTCGCGCCAACCGTTGCTTTCTTCAAAGCTAACTTTTTCAGATGCACCACATAGCCATACATGTTTCATTATCACTCCTCCTTGAATTCTTTTTTCGGATCACACTTATTCCATATCCAACACAATTCTCCATCGCACAAATCGCAAGGTCTGATTATTTCAGATTCAAAATATCTTCCCAACTTAGCCAGGCGTATTGATTCGTCTGCACTGTTTTGATAATAACAAGACTCGCAACAAACACTCCTGTATTTATTCATGATTAAAATTCCCAGAAATACTGTAAGCTCTTTTCGCTTGCATATGGAATTTTCTCTTTTACAAAATCATGACCTATCGTAGTATCATAATAGACCGACAACTCGCAACCATGCTTCTTCTGTTCAACAATAACCTCGTAAATATGACCTTTAATAAATCCCATAGGGTTATTCTTACCCTTATATGTAGCAAGACAATTCTGGTCAAATACCATGCTTAATCTCCTTTCCGATAAAAACCATCATTCATTACCTAATACTTCATGACCAGCTTAAATCTTCTTTAATAATTTCTCTCTTCCTAACCTCTCCAATAATAGAATTAACAGCATTCAAAACACTTTCATTACTATCTACTACAAAATCGACCTCGTCTTTAATCCCTAAAAACATTCCAAAATCTCTTTCGACTCTTGAACAAATTTCATTCTTATCATCATATGTGAACTTATCCACGCCACATCTTTTTATGTAACGAACCATTCTGTTTCCAAGACTTGCGTCTACATAAACAGTAAGAATATCTTGTGAAAGTTTTAAATTTCTCTTTAGCTGTCGAAAGCCATTAGGAGTAAGTACTACTATTTTATTTCCGGAAGTATATTCACTTTTAGATGTTCCGTAAAATCTCCCTTGCGAATATTCTTCATACTCAGCCAGTTCCCCTTTAGAAATTAATTCTCCAAATTCTTGATTAGAAACAAACCAATAATCCTTTCCATTAATTTCTCCCGCCCTTGGTTGTCTGGTTGTATAAGATACAATTTTTGCATATCCAAGGTTAGAAACGAAATAATCTTCTATCGTAGACTTTCCTGATCCAGAAGCTCCTACTAACACAATTGTCATTTAAGCACCTCCCAATACTAATTCTCCAAACATCGGTAAAGTTTCAACCCATTTACAGAACTCTCGCCACTCAGGTAGACGATGCGTTTTTCTCTGTATATAGATTGTTTTTAATTGCTGGTAGTTTGTAGTAAACCCAGCGGTCAACTCAAAACCGGACGGAATATTATATAAGATTCTCAAATACAAATCCTTGGCAAATTCAGTCGCCATATCTTCCAACCCGTTATAGACATCAATCATTTCCTGAACGATATCAATAATTCTTTGATCTACATATTCGTTACACTGGTCTTCAAGCCTGAACTTTGTAATCCTATGCATTGTTGATTGACTAGAAATGAAGTCGATGAAGTGGTATCTCTCCAACTCCACGGACATTTTGTTAGTAAACCTCATGTCGAACTGAACCACTATCCCCTTAAGGAAATTATCATGTCCCGTACCCGATTTGCATGATCCCAATTTAGCTGTTGTTTTCGTTACTTCTTTGGTACAATCTTCTGTATTAACCGCCTTTGGAAACTTACTGACCCTGATTGCATTTTCAAGTCCATATACACTTACGTTACTAATCTGCACTTGCTATCCTCCTACCGATAATATTTCAATTCTCCATTTTCATCATAACTTTCTACATTTAAGACAACGGTGTCACCATCTCTCAAAAATACATTCTCTATTTTCCTGTCATTTCTATATGTATCTGACCCCATTTTGCCAGCACAAACCAAAGCCCTGGGATATTTGAGTAATTCCATAGCTAAATCTTCAGCATAAATAATTCCTTTAATCGCTTTTGCCTCCCTTCATAAATATAATCATATATGTACAATCACGCACATTCCAACCAATATATTTTGTTATACTTCCAAAGCAACTTACACTTTCGTGCGTTTACTTTTTTACAATGTTTTGTATCTGATTGAAAATTTAATGCATTTAATTCTGGATATAATGCTGTAACATATCCCGTATGAGTTTCACCATTTTTATAAGTATAAGAAACCAAGTCCCTATGTTTTATTCCAAGAACATTATCTGTTTTTGCTTTAGACTTTCTTCTCATGGGTTTAATAGTCCACTCTTTAATATTGCAATTATCTGGCTTACAACCAGTAATACAGATAGCATCATTACTATGCGACTTCTCAATATCCCATAAAATACGCTTGTTAGCAGTATCACCACCTGTCGTTAAATGTAAAAATCCAAGTTGTAATATTTGTTCACGTAAATAAGTCTTTCCTTGCATAACATGCATTGCATAATCAAGTCTTACGGGACTAGAATTGATTTTCTTGAAATATATCTCTTCATAAGATTGTTCTTTACCTTCTGTTTTTTGATGACAGCTACCACACAATGTAATCAAGTTTCCTATTGTATTTGCACCCCCATATCTTTTTGCTCTAATATGGTGCACTTCTAACAAACAATTCGATTTACCACACTCTTGACATTTACACTTATCACGTAAAATAGTGGCTTTTCTTAAATTTTCATCTAACCTGTTTGATTTCTGATACTGCCATTTATAAGGTTTATATCCGTCTGTCATTGCTCTGATATCAATTGCAACATCTTCCAAACAATAAGCACTAATATTAATCCATCTATTTAACCATACAATAGTTCTTATAATAGCATCTTTCTTTTGTTTAATACTTGGAGCAATTCTACCTTTTCTTTTTGAAGCAGAACGGTTATTAAACCGTGGTTTTCTGTATCTCTTGTGTTGTCTGTGATATTTACGATATCCTCGCCTAACATCTAAAAGATGTTTAACATCTTGTCTCTGTTCAATCGTTCCTTTAAATATCACTTTGTTTTTTGTAGAACACTTTTGTACAATTGCGATACCAACATGAACAGATCCATCGTCAATACCACACATAATATGCGTTTCATCGTTGTCTTCACCAGCTTCAATCTCTTTCTTGAGTTGGATTACCATAGGATATTTACTTTTTAGTGTTGCTCTTCCTTTTCTTATTAAATACCATGCTTTATTTACCTTTGTTGGTGCTAAAGGCTTGTTGTTTTTATCTATTACAAAACTATATTCCATTTCTGGATACCTTCCTTTCGGAGAATTTTTCTTCTTGCCAATGTCATGAGGAGTTCGTGTGTTTCTCTGTTATCTAATCAGGACATTAGACTAGTTTCTTGATTGGCACTCTTAGAGCTTCAGACTGAAGATTACATCTAAAGGTAAGTCTTTAACTTTTTCTCACAACGTAGTTCATATCTGCAATATATGTTTCCATAAATGCAGTCACTTAGGCTTGAAACCTACCAATAAGCCATATACAAAAGATATGTAATATACAAGTGTCCACTTTTGTGTATGTTTGAGTATAAATTTAATTGCTTATTGATAAGTCCTATATTTAATTGTAAAATTGTAAAATTATTGGGATTGTTGTTGATGTAATTGATTTAAAATCCCAATTTCATGCATAAATTACATCTATATATTGTGTTTATATTTTATTTATCAACTATATCTAGCAGTTTATTTGTAGCCACATCAAAATATGGTGTCTCTAATTCAAATCCAAAATATTGTCTTCCGAGTTCTTTGGCGGCAACCATAGTTGAACCAGTACCGATAAACGGATCAAATACCACATCTCCCATATTGCTCGAATTTGCTATGTAAAATTTCAATAATTCAACTGGCTTTTCACATGGGTGAGTTTTACTCCCAATGATGTTATTAAATTGATGAACCGTTTTACTCCCCCCGATATCGTTAATCCACTTTGCTTTTCCTTTTCTAAGGAATAAAACATATTCACAATTCTTCATGTAAAACTGCGATGGAGTACAATTATTCTTTTCCCATACAAGCAAGTTATGTAGTTTGAAACCAACCCTTTGTGATTCGTTTAACATTTCAGTTAAGTTAAGTTTAGTGAATTGGTAAAGATATAAGCATGAGAGCCAGATTTTAATATTCTATATACTTCTGGCATCCAATCAGATATCTTAATGTTTTGATGCTTAAATAATTTACGATTACCAGAAAGCATACCTTTCGGTCTTTCTGAATTTTTACCATTGCTATCTCCACCAGTTATAGTTTTATACGGAGGATCTGTTACGATTAAGTCAACACATTCTTCCTCCATGCTTTTCATACCTAAAATTGAATCTTCATTTTTTATAATGTTTAATTCCATTATTTCGCCAGAAAGGTAGAATTCTCTTTGGTCGCGACACCTTTGTTCCTTTCTGTTATTTTCTTATTTATAGTTTAAAATCATTTACACAGGTTATCGTATTTTTGTTTAATTTCGACCAATTCATCATATAAAGCCTTTGAAACAGCGACATGTTTATTGTTGTCAAATCCGCAGATAGTTACCATTCCGCCATCTTTTTTATCGTATTCATAGCCAGCAAACCCATTTTCTCTAAATCCGTCAGACATAATAAAATGGTCTAAGACTGCCGAAATCGCGTTATCGGTAACATCTTTTTTATCACCCGTTATTAACCCTTTTCCGTCATCAACCGTTGCCCACCAAATAGTTCCACTAAGTGGAGTTGTTACTAATTTTTTCAAAATTTATCCTCCTGTTTTACAGATAAAACTTCCGTTTCAACTTTTATTTAAAGATGCCAAACTCCTCTAGTGAATAAACTGTTTGCTAAATATGAAAAGTCATTTAGTGCCATTGGTTCATCATAGTCGTCATTAAATTTTTTCAGTAACTTTGTAAAATTATCATAGGCTACCAAAACTTCATCTTTACGCTTGTTCTTTTCGGCAATCAACTTTTCTCTTTTAGTCTTTTCTTCATTTAAAACTTTTTCATGTTCTAAACATTCCTATTCTAAATTAAATACCTTGTTGTCATCTGAAATATATCTCATATTGTTTTTCTCCTTAATTTATCAACTATTTGTTTTATATCCATTTACCCAAACTGCATCAAACTCGTCACACGCTTCTTTTGGCGTTTTACCGAATCCAACAACGCCTGTTGGTAAATCTCCTAAAATGCAACACCACATATCACCATCTTGTTTAACTTCTGCTTTATGAATGACGTGCGGTGCTTGCAATTCACAAGCTAATGAATAATTTTGCATTTTTTGCTCATATAACATGCTCTTATATTCTTCTACAGCTTGTGCCGACCAATATTCATTTAGTTCCATGACGTAATTCCTCCTTTTGAAATGTAGATTTTATATTCCCTCTTTCGACGAACACCAAATACAATTATATTCCTGCTTAAAATCAGGCGGTTCCTTTACCATAAACGATTCAATAACTTTCTTCTCATCTTCTGTTAATTCACGCTCGTATTGCGCATTCAGTAAATCATATAGTCTTGCCCGTCTACTACGAATTGGTGTATATTCTGATTCCAAGGTTTCTATAGTACTTCCATTTTCTAATTCAATTTTCACAATCACACTCCCATCTGTCGTTCCAACTCTCAATTGCCCATTCTTCACGATCAGGATTTCCAATCTCGGCACCACAGTTCTGACACCCTACAAAGAATCCTCCGTATCTGCTTTCATACACTTCAATCCATTTATCTCCACAGAACGGGCATTCTCTAGCTTCAATTCTTCTCTGATATTTTCTATTCATCAAATTCCTCAATCCTGTTCAAGCTCCAACGTCACATAATGCCCAGCACCTGTTATGTTTTCAATAAGATATGTACTGAAATTGCCATTAGCATTTATCATTATTCTATCTCCAAGCTGATAATACTTTTTGTATTCACTTAGCCTGATAAAGTGTTCCTCAAAAACACGATCTGGAATGAATAACAAAATCCCATTATATTCGATAGATGCGTACCCGTGTGGTATCGAATAATAATCCTTTATTTTAAATTCACTTCCAACATCCGTGAGTGATAAGGCTTCCAGTTTTAACTCCTTTATCAGTACCCATGTTTCACCAACATTCCCGTATATATTAATCACCTCATTTCTATAATAAAAGCCTCTACTTCTTCAACAGCTTCTTCAAGATCGTCTCTTTCAGATTCATCCATATCTTGTAGCTTAACCCATTTCATGGAGTCATCTGATAAAATCAATTTACTATAATAATTTACAATGTCTATTGCTTTTATTAATTTCATATATTGTATTTATCTCCCTGTTTAATGAAAGGTTGTTTTATTCCACTAAAATCTTGTAATTAAATCATCTATCATACCATGAGCAAAAGGACTATCTACTACTCGTTTTGAATACTCAAATTGTTTTAAGAATCTTCCAACCTCTCTTACATCAGAATAATTTAAAGGAACAAACTTCATAAAATCCATTTTACCGTGAATACAAACCACTGCCCAACTATGATAATTATCACGGGAACCTACGTCTACACCAACATCGCAAATTTCGTTCATCATCTTTCTACAGTCATCAGCGATCTTTGACGTGTTTTCTGCTAAGATTTCAGCCTTAGTGTAGCTACCATATGCTTTGTCTAACAAGTCAACCGCTCTCTTGAACGAACTATCTAAATCACTATAATCATTTTCAAGCTTTTGAATTCTGTTCATTTCGTCGGCGAACAACCACTTCTTTATTCTCTCTTTTATTTGCATGGACTTCCCCCTTTCCCACATTTGAAAGTATTATTTCAAGTGTTATTCTATTTTTACACCTATATATTTTAAGACCTTCCTCATACCAAGCCCGCCCTTTGATACTGGTTTCATACAATACTCCCAAATCTTTGGATGCGTTTTTTTAAGCCTTTGAAATCTGTTTGGCTCTTTCTCCAAATGACAACCAAATCCACAAAACATACAACCTGTACGATCATATCCTGTTGTATAATACAACCCATTATCACATAATTTTATTTCTCAATATACTGTAGGGTGGGGTATATCATATAAAACTAATGCCTTTAGTACATCCTGTTCTAACCAAAAACTTATTGGTCTGGAAATGGGACGACCATTATCAAAGGCATTACAACCATTCTTCAACCACTCCGTCCTTCTAACATTGCTTTCACAAGCCATAGTCCCGATTATTGGTGTCAAATGTCTTTCTTTTTCAAACTTCTTCGCGGGACGCTTCTTCATAATATCGCAACATTTATGGGAAATCGAAAAATCTGCACGAAGAAGGTATTCATATTTTATAAGCTTAAATTTTGGATATTTGATATTTTTAGGAGTTCCTTCATAAAAACTTTGGGCTGAATACCCATTAGGATTCTTAACAGCATCTTTTACCTTCAGGGCGACCTCTTTGCTGATTAAAGGATAGCCCTCCGATAATAGTACATCTTTAAATAATATTCTTTTTCCAGTTTTGTCAGTCGGGTGATCTATAATTAACTCAATCTCTAATTTAGGAAATTTACTTTTCAACCACTTTTCATATTTCTTAACATGTACTCTCACCTCTGGAAATTCAAGACCTGTATCACAAAACCAAAGAATCAATTTGCATTGAAGGAAATCACAAACTTGTGCTGCAAGGTATGCTAATACAGTACTGTCTTTTCCGCCAGAAAATGATATGTAACATTGATTATCAAACTTTCTATATGTTTCTATTATTCTTGTTGTGGTAATCTGAATTTTTCTGCTTGCATCTTCATTTTGAAGTCTTACTAAATCTTCCTTACTAAATTTGCTTTCTTGCAATATGTATTAGGAGCAAAGTATACTTTTACTGACCGGTCAAATCACCTTACCTCCTAACTGTTTATTTTAATGTCTACATATTTAATTCTCCGTTGAAACGTTACTTTCATTCTTATTCATTTCTTACTGAGATATCTATTCTTGAATCATAATTCCAATCGATATCAAAACTTGTCATGTTTTCAGAATCTAATCGTTTACCATTTTTAAAAATCTTAGGAGCTCCACGATAGGGTTTAATCATCACTGCCTCTAATGAAGTATCTTGAGTATAAATATTGTTTATTAAGTCATCAATAATCTTATTTTGTCGCTTAATTGTATCAGCCTGGTCTGAAATAATACTATCTCTACTCTGTATGTTTCTAATATCTCTGTTAATCAATCTAAGTTCATCAATCAGATTTCTTCTAAATTCTTCTAGTACCTTTAAAATGTTATCAAGTTTTTTCATCTATTTTTCTCCTCTAAATATTTATTCATTATTCATCATCTTTTTTAGCATTTCTTTCTGATGTTCAAATAATTTAATTCCGAGAAATTCTTCACAAAATTCATCAGGTCTGCTACGATAATATCTAACTAATTTCTTCATTTTACGATTGCGGAATTTGTTTTTGATCCATTGGATTATCTTATAAAACATCTATGAAACCTCTCTTCAAAGCTTTTTATATGTAAATAATTTCTCAACTCGTTCTTCTTGCTTATTACTTTTGTTTCTAATATCTGTTTTAGTATGTATTTTTTTTAATACATCTAAAATCATCTGGTGCTGTGTATTCCGATACAATTACAGTATTGTTTTTAGACCATTTTCGAATAGTGTCCCAAAATTCGCTCGTATCAAATTTCCCAGAAATTGAGTACTGTGTAGTTCCTTTATATGGCGGATCGCAATAAATCAAGCATGAATTATGGACTAAATCTCTGTAATCACAAGCCAGAAAATTAATGCCCATAATATCATCTTTTTGCTTCATAATTGAATTGTGAGCGTTTAAGCAGTAATTTCTTCCAGTGTTATTTTTAGCATAGCCACCAAACCATTTACCTGAATAACTGCAGCCAATTCCTACAAAGCCGGTTAACGCTTTGTCATAATCTTTATTTTCTTTTATGTGGTCATACTGTTCTTTAGTGATACACTTCGGTGGAATCCATCCGTTTTGAATTGCTTTATACATTTCAATCAAATATTCATTAATATCATAACAATATCTTTCACCACGCATTTTTGATATAACATTGCAACCGCCCACAAACGGCTCAACCAGAGTCTGGTCTTTATCGGCATACTCGGTAAGTGTTTTGATTATTTCGTTAGCTATTCTTTGCTTCCCTCCAAAATATTGCATTAATTCACTAGAGAAACACATGTGTTTTAGTCCTGCAGGAACTCGTTTCTCCTTTTCTTTTTTTTTACCTTAAAATTTTCATTTTATGTATTATTCTCCGCCACTAAACGCAAGCATTTCATCTTTGGCTCTGGTAAAGAAGTTTCTGTCAATCTCAAATCCATATGCCGATCTTCCTAATTCATGAGCTGCCCTTAGTGTTGTTCCTGAGCCACAACACGGATCAATCACAACATCTCCTGGATCAGTAAATGTTTCAATTAATTTCTTCAAAACATTTACGGGCTTCTGTGCTGGATGGATTTTAGGAATGTTCTTTCCGTCTTTCTCCCATGTAAACCAATTGAAAACCATATGTCCCGTTCCACGAATGTTCTTACCATTTTCATCAATCTGTAATCCATTTCTAAACTTTGGAAGTTTGTTACGGTAAAAACAGTAAAGCATATTCAGTTGCTCCCACTACTCTCATATTTGCTTTCAAAACCTGTGGACTATAATTCTTAACAAAAACCAATGGTATGTAATTTACGAATCCATGTTTCTTAGCTGCATCAATCAATGTCTGTATCTGCTCAAAGGAGCAGAATACAATCATACAAGGACTATCCGAACTTCTTCCTCTTGGAACTGGCTTAATATCATCCTTCTTTAACATCCTGGAACAAAAGTGAAAGTATTCATAAAGATTAAAATTGAAGTCCGAATTGAAAGCTGCCTTTCCTGCAAGTTTACTTTCTCCGTTTGAACTGTCTCCATTCTTGTACCACATAGGATTTGATCCATAAAAGTTATTCCCCACATTGTATGGAACATCTGCAATGATTAACTGTGCAGGTCTGATTCCATACTTTTTGTAATTCTGCATTGAGTCACGATATATCTCACATTTTACTGGTCTTCTTGTATTTTCGTTAATATTATTTTTCATTCATAATTAAGGGTACAGTACTGTTACCTCGCGAGAAACCATTACCCTTTCTTTTTTTTCACATGTTGCAATCATGTGCTTGTTAGTTTTAATTCTCTATTTAAAACTTTAATTTCAATGCCTTATGTATTTAATCCAGCCCATTGTTCTGCCATTGCTCTTGCAATACCTGGGAACGTTTTACTTCTAGCTTTAGCTCTACCTTTCTGTCCGCCTGTGGTGTTTTTAATGCCCTCACACCAACCTATAGCCTTGCCGTTACATTTTTCTCCTTGACAAATATACATAGGTTCAGGCTTCGGTAAATTCTTTTTATTTTCTAATATTGGAAGCCCCTTGATCCACAGACATGTTCTTTTCTGAAAATAATTTTGTTTATCATCAGTACTATCTGCAAAATAATACGGGTGAATAATCTGATTTGGTTTTCTCCAATTAGTATTCATATATCCAACTGGATTTTCAATTGCAATTTTATCGCAATCTGCATTTGCAAACGATAAAAAGAATTCTACGGCTTTCTCTCTTTCTTTTATTCTTGCTTCAACTTTCTCAGTTGGATTAATTCTTAAGCTGTAATGGCGTGTACCGGCAGATGTTAAATATGTACATGGTGGAAAAGCGATTAACATATCCCATTTACCATGAATTTCATGCGACACTCCATCGACAGTTTGAAATTCACAATTACCATTTAGCAACGGCAGAACATTTTCTTGTATATGCCACTCAGGATGTCCTCCGCTGCACTCTTCTATATCACACGAATATGCTTCGTGACCCAACTTTCTCAACTCTTTTGTTACCGCTTGGCTTTCCTCGCAAGCTACTAATATTTTCATTTTAATCAGGAGTAAATCATGATTTATTGTCCGGACAAACCTCTTTTCCTCCTGTTTTTATTTTCCGCATGAAAGCGGAGTTTCAATGCTAAAATTTAGTTACATTTTGTGATTTTTATGTAATATTTGCAAAGTATGTGTATCTATTTACGACCTGCCAATCGCTATTTTGAAAAAATTCTTTCCGTTATATCACCTTTTTCAATTACTTCATTAAAGAAATTTATAACAACGTCTTCTCCGTTAAACGCATACTCGCTATCCCATTGAGAAATATGTTTGTCGAGATAATTTTTAAGGTATTTTATAAAGATTTCTGAATCAAACTCGAATGTGTAAACAATGGTTTTCTCTCCGAGAGTTTGTTCTATTTCCATTTCAGACGTTGTTAAACCAAAGTACTCAAACTTAACCCGAATTATTCATGAGAGGGCAATTCTCCCTAAAAATTCAGGTTTCTGTTTTTTGAACTTTTAAGCATCTCATGTAATTGTATTTTCTTCTAAAAAAGGGTATAAAATCCCTGTATTCACTCAAAATTACATGTTCTGCTGTCAATGTCTA
>NZ_QOHO01000086.1 GCF_003432035.1 Lacrimispora amygdalina | reverse complement strand
TGACGAAACGCTTCCGAAAGGAACTCTCGTGTTGGAGTGCGGGAAAATGCTTGAAGATAGCGGTTACGATATAAAGATTCTAAATACCATAAACTTCAAGAAAAGTATGAAATACAATCCCTTTGCCTATCTGAAAAGCGAAAAAGACATATTGAAACTGGTACAGACCATTATCGCCAACACTAAGGGTGAAGGAGAAAAAGCGGGCGAAGATTTTTGGGTTAAAGCAGAAAAATTATATTACACGGCACTAATCGGGTATATATTTTACGAAGCTCCGAAGGAAGAAAAAAACTTCAAAACGCTCCTTGATATGATTGATGCTTCAGAAGTCAGAGAAGATGACGAAACATACATGAATCCCATTGACAGACTCTTTGAAGCATTGGAAAGACGACATCCCGCCCACTTTGCAGTAAAGCAATACAAGAAATACAAGCTTGCGGCGGGCAAAACAGCTAAGAGTATATTGATTTCGTGCGGTGCAAGGCTCGCTCCATTCGACATTGAGGAACTTAGAGAGCTTATGAGTGAGGACGAATTAGAGCTTGATACACTCGGAGATAGAAAGACAGCACTATTTGTCATTATCTCCGATACGGACGACACCTTTAACTTTGTTGTGTCAATTATGTACTCTCAGCTCTTTAACCTCTTATGCGACAAGGCAGATGATGTGTATGGCGGTAGGCTTCCAGTCCATGTAAGGTGCTTGCTTGATGAGTTTGCAAATATCGGCTTAATTCCGAAGTTTGAAAAACTGATTGCAACAATAAGGTCAAGGGAGATTTCTGCAAGCATTATCTTACAAGCTCAATCTCAGCTAAAGGCTATTTACAAGGATCACGCCGATACAATTATCGGAAACTGCGACTCTACCCTATTCTTAGGCGGCAAGGAGAAAACAACGCTTAAAGAACTCTCTGAAACGCTTGGAAAGGAAACAATAGACCTATATAACACATCGGAAACGAGGTCAAATCAGAAGTCTTTTGGACTAAATTATCAAAAAACCGGGAAAGACCTTATGAGCCAAGACGAGATAACGGTTATGGACGGCGGAAAATGTATATTTCAACTTAGAGGCGTAAGACCTTTTCTCTCCGACAAGTTCGATATCACCAAACATAAGAATTACAAGCTTTTAGAGGATTATGACAAGAAGAATTTGTTTGATGTTGAGGACTATCTTAAAAGGCGAGGACAGGTAAAGCTGAGAAGTCAAACAGATATTATTAGAATTAAGAGCATTTAACATTGAACGGTTGTATAATATGATTGAGAAAGTGGCTAAATAACGGGAGGATTTTTTATGAAAAGAGATATGGATTTATGCAGAAAAATCTTGTTTAAAATTGAAGAATTGTATGATTCAACGGCAATATACAATCTTGAAATCGAGGGGTATACACGAAACCAAGTAGCCTACCATTCTAATCTTCTATACGAGGCGGGTTTAATTTCTGATTATAAGGCACAATATGCTGATAACGAAATATATTCATTTGGTGTAAGCTCTTTAACTTGGGATGGACATGATTTTTTGGATAAGATTAGAGAAGATACAACTTGGAATAAGGTTAAGGACATTATTAAAAATAAGGCACTTCCAATGACTTTAGATGTTATAAAAACTGTTGCAACAGGAGTGATTACTGCTACTCTACAATCTATGATATAGAAAAAATAATATTAAAATCTATTGGCAAGGAGGATTTATGAACGAAATAGATGTTTTAAAAAGTATTGCAGATAATCTATCTGAAAGAAAATCTACCGCCGCTTTAAATAATTATGAAGTTCTTTGCAATAATATTAAGTATGTAAATAGTCTTTTACTTTGGGGATCGAGTTCTTTGTTGGATATATATAATCAGTTAGATGTAGCATATAAAAATGATAGTTATGTTTCCGATGATTTTAAAGATGATTCCAAGGGATTTTATTATTTCAGAACAATTATTCCCCGAATTTTGCTTAATGACATTAATATAATAAAGAAATTTGCATATTATTCTCAACCTGATGATAGAGTTGGAATAACAGTTGAAACTGTAGGAAAATTAAAAAAGGATTTTATTGACTATAACAACCTAGTAACATCAACACGCCAGTTTATAGATTCTTTAGTAGCAGATGCTTATCAACTTGTGCTTTTAGATGCAAAAGAAATGAACTTTCAAGTTCTTACATCCTTATACAGCTTTGATAGGTATGCAACAAAATCTATTAGACAAGCCCTTTTTAATTCAGCTATTCAAAACTCTTTAACAGAATTTGGAAATCTTGAATATAATAAGCGGGTTAGAGGACAAGAATCTTCCATTACAAAGTGTGACAAGAAAAGCTTTGGTGAAAAAGTTGATTTTTTATTTGATAGTTTAAATTTGTCATTAGATACTGATTTTAAAGAAGAAATCAAAAACTTGTTCGCATTTTCATCTGAGTTCACACATATTGGATATGTTTCAACCTTTTTTACAGCTTCAGATGCTCCAGAAGTAATTTTTAGTGATGATATTAGTCCATATCTTCCAAGTACAGAAAATTTTAGCGAATTAAAATATGAAATTTTAGAAACGGCAACAAACTTCTTTGTGAAAACATACTTGCCATCTGTTATGGCTTCATTAAAAAAATCATTAGAGCCTAGTGTTTTTGGGAAATTTCAAAATTCAATATCCTCTATCGTTTCAAAGATAACTACAGATTTGAAAACAAGAAATAATCAATATTATTTTTTTATAAGGCAAGGTCTTATAGGTTCACAAGAAGTAATTGATTTAACATGTATGTGTGGAATCACTAATCATTGGAAACCACCTCATGATTTAACAAATATTTATTGTAAAGGATGCGGAAGTAAATTTTCTCTTATTGAAGTTGAGGGAGATCCTGGATATATCATTACTAGTACTGGTCCGGCTAGAGTGATAGGTTCAAGTGCTCCTGATTTTAATGAGTTATCAATAAACGAACAAAACAAACTCTTAAGAGAATGTAATATGGCAGCTAATAATATGTCTGCAAAAAAGATATCTAGAAACGAAAAATGTCCATGTGGTAGTGGTTTGAAGTACAAGAAATGTTGCGGAAAAAAATAAAGTTTCCAAAAGCGTAGTGCTTATAGAAAATAATAAATGCTGTGTCGTTTATGCTAAAAAATAATTTTTAATGTGTATTTAATAGTGCCTAAAATCAAATGCACTCACACGAGCGATTAAGAAAAAAATCTTATTCGCTTTTTTATTGCCCAAAATTCGAGGAGGAGATATGAATAGGATAAGAAGTCCCACTTAAAAAACGGAGATTAAATAACGAAAGCCATGAAGAGAGTCTTAGCACTCTCTATTTTTATGCCCAAAAGAAAAAGGAGAACAAGAAAATATGGAAACAAAGCAAGAATTACTCAACATCAACGCAAACCTTGTGGCTGAGCCAAAGTTCAGCTCATTTGAGAAAGACGGAGAAACCGTTGAGGTTGCCAACTTCACGCTTGTCAAGAAGTACGGCAAAGACAAGGAGTATATCAACTGCTCTGCTTACGGAGCAAAGGCGGAAGTCGCAAAAGACTTCAACAAAGGCGACTTTATCCACATTTTTGGCTACTTCAAAGAGAGAGTCAAAGAGGATAAAACCTACAAGAACTTTATCGTTAGATCAATGAACAAGATTGAAAAACAAGAAAATAAGGAGGAAAACTAATATGGAATTTTTCACAGCAGGAGTAGATGTATTAAAAACGCTGGTAATGGCGGTAGGTGCAGGTCTTGGAGCATGGGGTGTTATCAATCTGATGGAAGGTTATGGTAACGACAATCCTGGAGCGAAGTCTCAGGGTATCAAGCAGTTGATGGCGGGCGGAGGCATTGTCCTTATCGGGCTTAAACTTATCCCACTTCTTGCAAATGTCTTAAATTAAGGAGATAGCCTATGTTTGGAATTTTCGACAAGATAGAAGAGTTTTTCAAAGACCTTCTACTCGGCGGAATCCAGGCAAACTTGGAAGATATGTTCCTTGACATCAACAATCAAGTCGGAAAGATGGCAACGGATGTGGGACAAACGCCTATGAGCTGGAACTCGGAAGTATTTAGCTTTATCAAAAGCATAAACGACTCTGTGATTATTCCGATTGCAGGGCTGATTATTACGGCAGTGCTTTGCATTGAACTTATCAATATGGTTATGCAAAAGAACAATATGCACGACACGGACACTTTTGAGTTCTTTAAATACATCATCAAGATGTGGGTAGCCGTCTGGCTTGTGTCTCACGCCTTTGATTTTTCGATGGCGGTATTTGATGTCGCACAAAATCTGGTGAACAAGGCAGCAGGAGTGATTAACACTTCTGCTGTTGTTACCGGAGATGAAATCGTGGCAATGGTAGATGGATTAAAAGAAAAAGGCTTAGGAGAACTGCTCGGCATACTTCTTGAAACATCAATGGTAAAACTGGCGATACAGGCGGTTTCAATCGTCATTATGCTTGTAGTTTACGGAAGAATGTTTGAGATATATATTTACGCATCGGTTTCCGCAATACCCTTTGCCACAATGGGAAATAAGGAGTGGGGGCAAATCGGAAATAACTATATAAGAGGTTTGTTCGCACTTGGATTACAGGGACTGTTTTTAATGGTTTGCTTCGGCATATACGCTGTTCTAATAAAAACGATAGAAATTACAGATATTCACGCAAGCATCTTTTCCGTACTTGGCTATTCAGTGCTGCTCGGTTTAATGCTTCTAAAGAGCGGAACACTTGCTAAAAGCGTGATGAATGCACATTAAGGAGGGAAAATATATGAGAAAAAATATTTGTATGTACGGTATTGCAGCAGTTTCACTTATTGGAATGGTAACGGCTGCTATTTCCGAAAAGAGGTTCAGAAAGAAGATTAAAAGAGAAATTTCCGACATCAAAATGTTTCAAAGCATGGAAAATGACTTTCTAAATCGCCACAGCAAAATAGTGGCAGAGGAGCTTGAAGAGATAAGAGATGAAATCGGCACTGTCTATGAGCATTTTGAGGAAATAGAAAATATCAGAAACTGTGGGAGGTAAGCTATGGCGTATGTACCAATCCCAAAAGATTTAAAGAAAGTTAAGACAAAGGTGGCTTTCAATTTAACAAGAAGACAGCTTATCGGATTTTCGGTAGCAGCACTTGTAGGCATTCCTACTTATCTTTTTATGAGAAAGTTTGTGCCGAACGATATAGCGGTTATTTTCCTGATTGTAGCGACCTTGCCAATCTTTTTTATAACGCTGTTTGAAAAGGACGGACTGACATTTGAAAAATACTTTAAGTACATCTATCTGCACAAATTTTATCATCCCGGTAAGAGAGTGAGAAAGGAGGTTTACCTTGAACAAGAAAAGAAAAATACAGCAGATAAGCTTAGAAAAAAATCAAAAAATCTTGGCACAAAACAAGAAAAATTTAAGAAGCGACAAAACGGGAAAGGGAAAGAAAAAGAAATCTTTTCTTGATCTTATCCTAAAAAAGGAAGCAAAAAGATTTACGGTTGAAGACACTATTCCGTATCTTAGAATGCTAAAAAGCGGTATTTGTCAGCTTGACGAAAAGCACTTTAATAAGTGCATTGCCTTTCAGGATATTAACTATCAGCTTGCATTAGAAGAAGACAAAGACCTTATCTTTAATCAGTTTGCCAATGTCTTAAATTCATTTGATCCGAGTGTTGATATTGAGTTTTCATATATTAATCAGCTTGGAAGAAACAATGAACTGAAGGCTGCTATTCAAATTCCTGATAAAAATGACGGATATGACGATATTCGCCTTGAGTTTCGTGAAATGCTTAAAAGTCAGCTTGCAAAGGGTAATAACGGACTTAAAAAATCAAAGTATATCACCTTTGGCGTAGAAGCGGATAATTTAGAACAGGCTACTGTCAAACTTGAAAGACTGGAACTTGATATTTTGTCAAATCTAAAAAATATGGGAGTTAGAGCCGAGGGCTTAACGGGAGAAGAAAGACTGAAAGTCTTACACGATATATTAAATCCCGATAAGCTCTTTTCTTTTTCCTACAAAGACTTAAAGCCAAGGGAAAGCACAAAGACGGTAATAACACCGGATAGCTTTAACTTTATCCCAAGCAAATACTTTAAGTTCGGGAAATTTATCGGAGCTGTCAGTCATCTTCAAATCCTTGCAAGCGAGCTTTCAGACAGAATGCTTGCAGAGTTTTTAGACATAGATGACAACATCAATATCTCGTTTCATATCAAGGCAGTTGAGCAGACAGAAGCAATCAAGATGGTCAAACGAAAGAATACAGATATAGACAAAATGAAGATAGAGGAACAGAAAAAGGCAGTAAGAGCAGGTTATGATATGGATATCATTCCCAGTGATATCAACACCTATGGAGATGACATTAAGCTACTTTTAAGAGACTTACAAAGTCGTGATGAAAGAATGTTTGTGATATCCATTGTCTTTATGAACTTTGCTAAAACTATTCAAAAACTAGATAACACCATTGCTCAGATATCTTCCATCGCAAGTAAGCATAACTGTCAAATTAAAAGACTAGACCATGCACAGGAACAGGGATTTATTTCAGTTCTACCTCTAGGAGTTAACAAAGTGGAGATAGACAGAGGGCTTACCTCTTCTTCTACGGCAGTCTTTATGCCTTTTACGACAGAGGAACTCTTCATTAATTCAAGCAATAGTCTCTACTATGGCTTAAATGCACTGAGTCATAATCTGATTATGGCAGATAGGAAGAAGCTAAAGAACCCTAACGGACTCATTCTTGGGACACCTGGTTCTGGCAAGTCTTTCTCTGCAAAAAGGGAAATGGCAAATGCAATTTTGGTCACAGATGATGATGTCATAATCTGCGATCCAGAGGGAGAATACGGTAACCTCGTCCGTCAGTTTAATGGAGAAGTAGTCAAAGTCTCAGCTAAGAGCAAGGACTATCTGAATCCATTAGATATCAATATGAATTATGGAGATGGAGATGCACCACTCAAAGACAAGGCAAACTTCATTATGTCTATGCTTGAACTTGTTGTAGGTGGTAGTGGACTAACGGCTGAAGAAAAGTCTGTCATAGACAGGTGTCTTCCTAAAATCTATGAAAAGTATTTTGAAGATCCAAAACCTGAAAATATGCCAATCCTTCAAGACCTTTACGATATGCTCAAAAACCAAGAGGAGAAAGTTGGTAAAAAACTCGCAACGGAGATGGAAATTTATGTATCAGGGTCGCTCAATGTCTTTAATCATCAATCCAATGTGAATTTGAACAAGCAGTTATTATGCTTTGACATCAAGGAGCTTGGAACACAACTTAAGAAAATCGGTATGCTAGTCATCCAAGACCAGGTATGGAACAAGGTGTCTCAAAATAGGGGAAGCAAGTCCACTAGATACTATATAGATGAGTTTCACTTGCTTTTAAAAGACGAACAGACTTCCCAGTATTCTGTCGAGATTTGGAAGCGTTTTAGAAAATGGGGAGGGATACCGACAGGGATAACCCAAAATGTGAAAGACTTGCTTGCTAGTAAAGAAATAGAAAATATCTTTGACAACACAGATTTTGTCTTGATGCTCAATCAGGCGACAGGTGATAGGGATATTCTTGCGACTAAACTGAAGATTTCTCCACCACAATTAAGATATGTAACCAACTCCAATGCTGGAGAGGGACTGGTCTTCTTTGGCAATACCATCGTTCCCTTTGTAGATAAGTTCCCGAAGGATACCATTCTCTATCAAAAAATGACGACTAAACCTGAAGAAGTGAGGTAGGTCTATGAGTAAAAAACGAAAGCGAGAACTACATGAAAAGATCAAGCTAAATCAAGAACATCACCAAGGTAATTCAGATAAAATCACTGGAGATGATTTTAAAAGGATCAAACATTCAGATGACTACAAGGCAAAAATCATTAGGGATAGTGAGAGGTTTCAAGATAAGGTACTTGAAAAGACAAGTAAAAGGGATGCTACTATTCAAGAAACGCCCTTAGAGAAAAGAAAGTCTTCTCAAAGTCCAAAGGTCAAGGAAGCCATTGAAGTCAAAGACGTAGATGGGAATACACAAGTTATCCAACCACAAGAAACAAAGGAAAGTTTTGTAGAAGACAGATTATCCAATAAGATAGACATAAAGAAAAAGGATAAGTCAAAGGCTTTACAGGATTTTATGCAAGAAAATTTGTCTGAAGAAATAGTTGATGATGACGGTTTTAATAAAGAAAATATTGTAGACCAGGTCAATGAAGATTATGGGAAATTAACGGAACATGTTCCAATAGCAAATACTCAGATTCAAAGTCATAGGCAAGTTGAAGTTATAGAGCTTATACAAGCTGATGAAACTGTTTCAAAGCCTATTAAGTCGAGCAAGAGAAAGAAAAAGACCTTTGCAAAACCACAAGAAAAAGAATATCTCAAAGCTGAAGAGCCTAGTTTAAGCCAAGAAGAGATAGAAAAGAAAAAGGACTTTCAAAGAAAAGTAGCTGAAAGAATCAGAGAAAATGAAGGCATCATTTTATCCCAAGAAACAGTCTATGATCCACTCTCTCAAGACCTAGATAATGATGGTATTATCGACAGGTATGACAATGACTTTCGTGATAGCGACTACTTCGAGTCTACCTATGACGTAGATGGGTTAGAAAAAGATAAAGCCTTTGAAAAGAAAGCAAAACCTAAACAAAAACAGCTTCTTAAGAGAAAAAATTACTCAGACAAACTCTTTACCAGAAAGAAAGACTCTTTGCCTGAAAATACCGAAGTAGCTTCTACGACAAGTAATGGCAAGGAAACCGTCAAAGACAGACAGAAAAAGAACATGATTAACACCGAGCAAAAGTCCAAGCTAAAAAAAGAGATTGGGAAAGTGTCTGTCTTAGGGGGAGTGGCAAAAGGAAGTGAAACAATAAGAGATTATCTCTCTCAAGGAAGCAATGAAAACCAAGGGGTAGAAGCTGGAGAAAAGGTAGCTGATGCCAGTTCAAAGCTTATCCATGGAGTCAAAAATTACAATGGAAAGAGGAAACACCAAAAGTCTTATGCCTTTTCACAAAATGACTTCAAGGCAAGGCAGAAAAAGTCCAAATTAGAGTTTAAAAGACAAGTAAATGATCTGAAAAAGACGGAAAAATACAAAAAGTCAAGTGCCATGAAGAAGTTGCAAAAGAAAAAGCAAATGAAGTCGGCTATCTACAAGCAAAATGAAACAAGGGTGGTAGACAGACTAAAGCAAGGAATCCTTAATACCATTACATCAGCTAAGCAAGTGATCATTCGTAGAGCCAAAGGAGCTGTTCTAATCATTATTGCTATCCTAATCTTGGGTACTTTTGTCATTAACTTCTCCTCTATGTCAGCCACAGGAATGCTAAATGGGGTCAATAGCGTGCTTACCACCACCTACCTATCCAACGAAAACACTTTATCCGATGTCAATCAACAGTTTTCAAGCATGGAACAGGAACTTCAAGACGAAATCGACAGTGTAGAAGAAAACTACCCTGGCTATGACGAATACATCATCAATATGGGTGGGACGATTGGACACGAAACCCATGAACTCCTCGCCTATATCACTTCAAGGTGTGGACAGATAGAGGATGTTTCACAGGTGGAAAGTATCTTAGAAGACCTATTTGACCAAATGTATGAACTGACCTATGACACAGAAATTGAAATCAGGTATCGGACTGAGTATTACACTTATACTGATGGAGATGGCAATACCCAAACAGGAAGCTATGAAGTTCCCTATGAATATAAGAAACTGATTGTAACCCTTACTAAAAGGGAGATGGACGAAGTCGTTCGGGAAGTCTTTGCTTCTTATCCCGACAACATTCTACATTATGAAGCCCTACTTGCTTCACAGGGGAATATGGGAGACTTCTTTGGTAGCGGAAGTGGAGATTTATCTGAAATCGTCAACAATCCAAACTTTGGCAATCCTGGCATTGCCTTTGATGATGCTACTATCCAACAATTATTTCAAGAAGCAGAGAAACACATAGGAAAAAGATATGTATTTGGAGCGAATGGACCGTCAAACTTTGACTGCTCATCTTTTGTTTGTTGGTCTTTTACAAAGTCTGGAGTTGCAAATATGCCAAGGACAACAGCTTGGGGAATTTACAAGAACTACTGTACACCAATCAGTCCAAGTGTGGCACAGGCAGGAGATATTATCTTCTTCAAGAACACTTACAACAGTGGCACACCAATCTCTCACGTAGGTATTTATGCAGGTAATGGCATGATGCTACATGCTGGAGATCCAATTCAGTATACTTCTATCAATACAAAATATTGGCAAGACCACTTCTATGGCTTTGGTAGACCAAATTAGAAAGGAGACCTTATGGGAAAAGAACTAAATCAAGTAAAAAATAAAATACAAAAACTCTTATTCAAAAAGGCTCTAATCGATGAGGAATTAGAGCCTTTATTTATGCAAGAAAAAGAATTGGAAGACCAAGAAATCATCGTGATTTGTAGGAAAAACAATATAACCATCGAAGATTTGATGAACAAGGTCAATAAAGATAAAGAGAATAAAAAAGTAAAAATAGAAAAGGAGAAAGCTAGTGAAAACTATGAAAATGAAAAATAAGGAAAAGAAAATCATACTACTCGTCATATTATCCCTTGTGTTAGTTTCAATAGTTGGAGCAATTCTAATCGACAAACAAATTGCCTTTGCACAAGGAGAGGTGGATACAACGACAGGGGGAAATATTGAAATCACAACGGAGAAAGTACATGTTAAAATTCAGTATGTATTTGAAGATGGGAATATCTACAAGGTATACACCAAAGAATTTGACAAGGGCTATATGGTGCAAGAAGCAGACCTTGAAGTCCTCTCTGAAGATATGAGATTTTTAGATGACTTTACAGGCTATGAGGTTTTAGGCACAGATGACCTTATCATCAGAAAAGTAGAGCTTATTAAGAAAGAAGAAACTCCAGTAGAGTCTGAAATTCAAAAGTTTCAAGTCAAAATCATCTATATGTTTGAAAATGGAAGTTTCTTCAAAGAGTATGTCAAAGAATTTGAAAAGGGATATATTTTAGGAGCAAAGGACTTTGAACTACTTCCAAGGGATATGGAATTTGTCGATGACTTTGTCTTCTATCAAGTCCAAGGAAAAGATGACTTTGTCATTCGTGTAGTAGATTATGTGTCAGAGAAAACTCCTCAAAATCAGCAATCAACAAACAATACAAATACACAAGCCGATCAAAGGGAAATGAAAAGGCTTGAAGATGAAGCAAGAAAGCTAGAAAGAGAATTATTTGAACTAAACTACGAGCTAAAAGACAAAGACAAGCTGACTAAGAGTCAAGAAGACCTCATTAAGAAGCTTGAAAAAGAACTAGAAGCTTTAAAGAAAGAGCTGACTGATAATTTCACTCAAAAGAACCTAGACTTAATTGAACAAGATCAAGCCAAAGATGAAATGAAAAAGCTAAATGAAAAGATTACCAGTCTTGAAAGTCAGCTTAAAAACTTGAGCAGCACACAAGCAAAAACATCAACACAAACTGTAATTCCTCAATATGTGCAGCAAACACCAATGACGTCTGTAGCAAAACCAAGCACAAGTGCACCAGTCATCAAAAATCCAAATGAAGGGACAGTTATAGAGCAAAAAGAAGAGCCTATAACAAGATATCCAAATAAGTTATCGCCTAAGAATCCAAATGGAGACGAGACCAATAACTCAAACAATCAAGCGACTAATACCAATAAAGGGGTAGCAACACCACCATCACAGGCTAGAGGGTCTGTTACAGAAAATGTAGACAATGGAAACGGAGCATATCCAATTCACCATACTGGAGATGGCACTCAAAGAGATATTTATTCAGCAGATGCAAGGCAGTTCATTACATTTCAGACGAAAAATGGTAAGACCTTTCATTTAATCATCAACCACGATGAGGATAGTGAGAATGTCATGCTTTTAACGGAAGTATCTGAAGACGATCTTCTAAATATGGTTGAAAAGAAAGAAACACCGAAACAGGAGATTACAAAAGAAGAGCCTGTAAAGGAAGAAGTAAAGCCTGAGAAAAAAGAAGAAAAGAGTGATTTAGGCACATATATCCTTTTGGCTCTTGTAGTAGCAGGTGCTTTAGGTGGCGGATATTATTTCAAGGTTGTAAAGAAGAAAGAGAAAGAGGAACTTGAAAATCTTGAAGAAGATGACGATTTTTTCTCGGAAGCCGAGGAGTACGAGGAAAGTGAAGCTTCTGAAGATGAAGAATAAAATGCACCAAAAATAATATAATATTTGGTGCAAAATGCAGAGCGAGAGAGTAAAATCTTTCGCTCTTTTTTATTGAAACAGGAGGGAAAATATATATGGAACATAAACTTGTGATAGCGGAAAAACCGAGCGTAGCTATATCTATCGCCAAGGTTATCGGAGCGAAAAATAAAAAAGACGGATATTATGAGGGAAACGGCTATAAAGTATCATGGTGCGTTGGACATTTAATTCAGATGGCAAATCCGGATGCTTATGATGAAAAATATGCAAAATGGAATATGGCTGATTTACCGATTGTTCCAAAGGAATATAAGTATGATGTGGCAAAGGCAACTAAGAAGCAATTTGCTATCCTTAAAAAGTTGATGAACGATAAAGAGATGGATATGGTTATCAATGCTTGCGATGCAGGTCGTGAAGGAGAAAGCATATTTAGACTTGTATATAACGAAGCTAAATGCAAAAAGAAAATGCAGCGTCTTTGGATTTCATCTATGGAAGATAGTGCAATTAAAGAGGGCTTCGATAACCTAAAAGATGGAAAGGACTATGATAATCTCTTTGAATCGGCACAGGCAAGAGCCATTGCAGACTGGCTTGTCGGAATGAACATCAGTAGGCTCTATTCTTTCCTATATAAGCAAAATTATTCAGTTGGCAGAGTGCAGACACCGACTCTTGCTATGATTGTAAAAAGAGATGATGAGATAGCTAATTTCAAGAAAAAGAAATACTATACAGTGGAGCTATCTATGGATGGTTTTACACTATCAACAGATATAATTGATGATGAAATCGCAGCAGAGCAGCTCTTAAATTTAGTGGGCGATAAGATTGAAATAACTGATGTCATTCAAAAAGAAAAGATTACTAAACCTGATTTACCTCTTGACCTTACAACACTTCAAAGGGAATGCAATAAATATTTTGGATATAGTGCCAAGCAGACACTTGACTATGCTCAAAACCTGTATGAAAAGAAACTGATTACTTATCCAAGAACAGACAGCAGGTGTTTAACAGAAGATATGATTACAAGTACCGTCAATAACATTTTGGGCAAAAATTACTTTGACATAGAGCGTATCAAGACGGTGTTTAATTCAAAAAAGGTTACAGATCATCATGCGATTATCCCGACAGTAAGTTCGCTGAGTGAAGATTTATCGAGTATTCCTGAGAGTGAAGCAAAGGTATATAGGCTGATTTCTAATAAGCTTCACGCAAGTGTAGGCTATCCACTAATCGAGAATACAACGAAGATTATAGCTGAATTTGACGGCTTTGAATTTACGAGTACCGGAAAGGTTATTAAAGACGATGGCTTTACAAAATACCTTAGAGAATATAAGGCGAAAAAAGATGAAGATATGGAGCTTCCTGATGTAAGCATTGGCGATGTCTTAAGCGTTGAAAATAAAGAGATTAAAGAAAAATTTACCCAACCTCCGAAACACTTTACTGAAGATACGCTATTAAAGTCTATGGAGATTGCAGGAAATGATGCCTTAGAAAAAGGCGTAGAAGTGGAAAGAAAAGGACTTGGCACTCCGGCAACAAGGGCAGGAATTATTGAAAATCTGATTTTTAAGGGATTTGTCGAAAGAGATAAGAAAAATCTTGTTGCAACGCATAAAGGAATTAGCCTTATAACCATTGTTGAGGATGCCTTTAAGTCCGCAAAGACAACGGCAGAATGGGAAATGAAGCTATCGGATATTGCACAGGGAAAGGCAAGTAAGGACGAGTTTCTAAAAGAAATTGAAGCTGAGATTAAAAAGACAATAGAAAAATACAGAAAGTAAGTTTTAAGGGAATGAGAGATTATCTTGTTCCCTTATTTTATTGGAGGTGATTACGATAGAAGAGATAAATGTGTTGGAGCTTTTCGGTGGCATCGGTGCTATAAGAAAGGCATTCATAAGGCAAAAAATCCCACATAGGATAATTGATTATGTGGAAGTTGATAAGAACTGTGTAAAAAGTTATAACGCACTTTATGGAGCAGATTTTAAGCCGCAGGATATAGTGAAGTATTATCCACCGGATGAAAGAATAGACTTTGTAATGCACGGAAGTCCTTGTCAAGATTTCAGCCGTAGCGGACTTAAAAAAGGCGGAGAAAAAGGAAGTGGAACAAGGAGCAGCCTGTTATTTGAAACGATACGGATAATTGAAGAAATGAAAGAAAAGCCCAAGGTTGTCCTTTGGGAAAATGTAAAGGGAGTTCTCGATAAGAATATGAGAACTTCCTTTTTTCATTACCTAAAAGAAATGGAAAGGCTCGGATATGAGAGCAAATACAAGATATTAAATGCGATGGATTTCGGTATTTCGCAAAACAGAAAGCGTATCTTTGTTGTGAGCCTACTCGGACAAAATGATTTTGATTTTGAAGCTCTTAAAAAAGTGGAAACAAGAAGCATTGCTGATTTCCTTGAAAAAGGTGTTTCAGACCTTTATGAAGTAAGACAGGAGTCGATGCTCAGATACTTATCGGGTAATCCTAAAAATAAGAACTTCAAAGGTCGCTTAAAAGTCATAGAAAAGTACGCCTATACTATTTCCACAAAGCAAGTAAGAGTGCCAAATTCGGGACTTATAGATATAGGAAACGGCAAGTACAGGTATCTTACGGAAAGGGAATGCCTAAGACTTATGGGTTTTGATGATGAGGATTTCGATAAGATAAGAGCCATTTATCCGAAAAGACTGGGTAAAACATCATCTATTCTTTATAAGCAAGCAGGCAACAGCATTGTGGTAAATGTGCTTGAAGCGATTTTGAATGAAATATACAGGAGGTAAGAATGAGAACGAACGATTTTTACAATATTATGGAGCTTGTAAAAAGAGATATTTTAGATAGCGAAAGCGAATATCTGAAGCTCTTAAAGGTTGTCGGAAACAATCAGAAATACGACTTTTTAAGTCAATTAAGTATCTATGATAAAAATCCGAATGCCACAGCCTGCACAAGCTTTGATTTATGGCGAGAACGATTTAATCGTACTGTTATGAGAGGGCAAAAGGGCATACCAATCCTAAATAACAGTAACGCATTTCAAAAGGTCGGATACATCTTCGATGTCAGCCAGACAACTTCAATGGACAGAAATGTCAACGAGGTTAAGCTATGGTCTTTTGATAAAGAAAATGACGGTGAAGCTTTAAAAGACATGATTACTTTGCAGGGATATGAGGCAAGCGATAGTTTAACTGAAAATCTTTATACTTTGAGCCGAATATATGCTGATGAGAGTATTTACGAGCTTGCAAACAATTTAAGAATTGCAGATGAAGACAGAAACTCATTTGCAAACTTTATGAGAAATTCGGTAGCTTATGCCGTTTCAAACAGATTTCATATTGATTATCCGTTTCCGATGGATAATTTAAGAGAAAATTTTAAGTCTATCGACAACATATCTTTAATGAGTGTCGGTACTTGTATTTCAAATGCTTGCAGCCACATCATTGAGGAGACAAGAAGAAGAACAAGAAATTTTTCTAAAAATCGAGACCTGACAAAGAACCTTAGTGCCGATTATAATGAAATTAAATTAAATGATTTAGGAGGAAATGATAATGTTATTCGATCAGATGACGAAAGAAATGATGAGCAAAGAAACCGAATTTTCGGGAGTGGAGAATACGGACGAGATAGTAGCAATAATCAAGGAGAAGACCCTAAGCAGCCTGGAAGAAGAGAAGATCTTTATGGAGGAATTTCCGAATCCGACTTACGCAGTGATGAGACTGGAGTATCTTTCAGAGAGCAAGGACGAAGCGAACTATCAGATGCTAATCGACCTTTACAAAGAGAAGAAGCTGGTATCTCACTTAATGGAAATTCAGAAAAGAGCAATCAACTTTATGAGGAACGAGAAGCCGAAACTCTTGAAAGCCCAGAATATAGTAAGCGAGGAAGATCCAAAGTATCAGGCGATGATTTCAGCCTTGAAAGAAATAACAATCAAAGAAGTAGTCGAAGCGTAGAAGAAAACGGCATAGGAAAAATGCAAGAGGGAGCTGAAAATGCTTCCTTTTTCTATTCCAAAGACAATCCCGATGTGCTGATGACTGATGAAATGCTTGAAAGAGTGCCGAAACTTTATGAGCAGGAAAGTATCTCCCTTGCCGATAAGGAAGTACACGCTGCATATATCATTCCATTTAGAAGTAATTGGACCTGGTATATGACGGAATACGATAGAGAAAGTGGCGATGCCTTTGGACTTGTACTTGGGATTGAACCTGAATGGGGATATTTCAATCTTGAGGAGCTAAAGGAGTTAAATGCACAAAGACTTATCTTAGAAGATTTCCCGAAAACATTTAGGGAACTTAAAGACACAGAGCTTAAAAAGCAGATGAGCGAAGAAGAGCTTCAGATGGTCTTTAACGGCGAGCTTAGTTTTGAAGAAGATATAATTCATAAAGCATCAGAAAATGAATTACCGGATGAGTATGTAGAAGAATTAAGCCCTAATTTTGCTGAAGAAGCAATCTCAATTATGGAAGAATATGAGGTTTCAAGAGAAGAAGCTGTAAGCAGACTTGCAACAAGTAAGCTTGAAGAAGCTCTTAAAGGCACTAATATTTCCATCAGCGATTTTAATGATGAGCAGTTAGATGAGATTTTAAGTGCCATTAAAGAATATGATTTTTATGGTAATGAAATCACTGAAATTGCCGAGCCCAATCTTCCTGTTTGGAAAATGGAGCAGTTAAAATGGCTGATTGATGACTGGAACAAAGGTAAAGACGGTGTTACAGCAGAGAAGATACAATATCTCAAAAACCTTGACATTGATATTGCGAAATTCAATGTGCTTAAAGGCTACCTTGTAAATGATGAGGTGAGTATAGAACAGATTGAAAGCTTCAAGGAAAATATAGACTTTGTAACGATGAGCGAATTTGTGGACAGCCTTAAAGAAATAGCTTCAGATAACGAATTTGAGAAAGTGGCAATTAAAGTCGGAAATGAATTTATTCTTGCAAGTAAAAAAGACGGCTTTGCTATTAGTCTTGAAGATACAGGAAGAAAAGTTGCTATTGAGGGAAAAGAATACTCTCTTAATCGTGGAAGCAGTTTCGAGGAAAGTCAAAAAGTAGATAAGCTAATAGATAGTGGCAAATATGAAGCTTTTAAGATAAATGATTATGCGATAGAAAGTGATATTGCATTAGAAAATCAAGAAGCCGTTCAAGGAAATATTTTTGAATATCTAAGCGAAGAAAAGGAAGAAGCTGCTACAGAGTCTAAATTGGATTTATCTCCTGGAAGAACAGTCTATATGAAGAACGAAGCCTATATCATTCACGAGGTAAGCAAGAACGAAATTATCGACAAAAATGATTTGTGGCTTGATCCTGTAAGGAAAGGCAACCGTCAAATGCCAATCGTAAGCTTTGTGAATGAAAAAGAGCTTTTGGGAAAGATAAGTTTTGAAAGACCGAAACTTATTGTTGGAGATGAAGTCCATTACAAAGATAAAGACTTTACCATAACAAGATTTGACGATATAGGCGGTGGATTAAAGACCATTACCATAAAGGATAATGCGGAATATTTAGGTGGTATGATGACCGGCTCAGAGGTTATCCCATATAGGCTTGAAAGTGATTTGGAAAGACTATTCGGACTTGAGGATAAACCAAAAGAGAAAGCTTCCAATTTCAAAATTACAGAGGAGATTTTACCTGAAAAGCTCACACCAAGTGAAAGGTTAAACAATAACCTGGAAGCCATCTCAATGCTAAAAAGAGTTGAAAAGGGAGAGAGAGAGCTTGACAATACAGCACAGGAAGTATTAGCAAAATATGTCGGCTGGGGCGGACTTTCTGAAGTATTCGATGAAGAAAAGGGCGGTCAGTGGGAGACCGCAAGAAAATTCCTAAAAGAAAATCTATCACCTTTAGAATACGAAGCAGCTAAGGAGTCAACCTTAACTGCCTTTTTTACGCCTAAAACAGTTATTGACGGCGTATATAAGACACTTTCAGATATGGGCTTTAACAGCGGCAACATCTTAGAGCCGAGTATGGGAGTTGGAAACTTTATCGGAAATCTTCCGGATGAAATGAGTAAGTCAAAGTTTTACGGAATTGAGCTTGACTCTGTCAGCGGTCGTATCGGAAAGCTTCTTTATCCCAATAGCGATATACAGGTAAAGGGATTTGAAGAAACAAGCTTTTCCAACAATTTCTTTGATGTAGCAATCGGGAATGTACCTTTCGGAGAATTTAAGGTTAATGACAGAGAGTATAACCGAAATAACTTCTTAATCCATGACTATTTCTTTGCAAAATCCATCGACAAGGTTAGAAATGGCGGTATTATCGCCTTTATCACATCAAGCGGAACAATGGATAAGAAAGATGAAAGCATCAGAAAATATATAAATGCAAGGGCTGAGTTTTTAGGAGCAATCAGGCTTCCAAACGACACTTTTAAGGGAGTAGCAGGAACAGAAGTAACAAGCGATATTATCTTCTTAAAGAAAAGAGACAGCGTTCTTGAGCGTGATGAGCCCTGGGTACATTTAGCTGAAGATGAAAATGGGCTAACCTACAATAAATACTTTGTAGAGCATCCTGAAATGGTGCTTGGCACAATGCGTGAAGTATCGGGACGATTTGGAAATACTATTTCCTGTCTTCCAAAAGAAAATACCGATTTAAGAGAGAGCCTTGAAAAGGCAAGTAAGGAAATCTCTAAATATAGTAAGTATGAGGAGATAGAGCTTCTTGATGATGAGATAACTTCCATTCCGGCAACGGACGATGTCAAAAACTTTTCCTATACCGTTATTGATAACGATGTGTATTACAGGGAAAACTCGCTCTTTATAAAAAAAGAGGTGTCGGATAAGAACAAAGAAAAGATTAAGGACTATCTCAAGCTGAATGAAGCCTTAAAAGATGTTATCAAAAGCCAAAAGGACGATTTTACAGATGAAGAGATAAAGGCTTCTCAGGAGAAATTAAATGAGGTCTATGACAGCTTTTCTAAAAAGCACGGCTTTGTAAATAACCTTTCAAACACAAGAGCTTTAAGAGAAGACAGTAATTTTCCTCTTGTATCATCCATTGAGATACTTGATGAGGAAGATAACTTTAAGGCAAAGGGAGATATTTTCTCCAAGCGTACTATCACAAAGGCAAGAGTAATTGACCATGTGGATACCTCACTTGAAGCCTTGGTGCTTTCCATTTCCCAAAAGGGATATGTGGACTTTGAATATATGCAAGGTCTAACGGATAAGGACAGAAGCACTATCATTTCGGAACTTAGAGGAGAAATTTTCCTAAATATTCGAGAGGAGAATACAAGGTTTAATCAGAAACTTTCATTTGACCTTGAAGACGGCGATTTGCCGTTTAGCTGTAGTGATGAGAATAATTCCTTTAAGTATGCCTATGTAACAAAAGATGAGTATCTAAGCGGAAATATCAGAGAAAAGATAGGTATTGTGGATAGCTATATTGCAAGGTTAAGCCAGGCACAAAGAATGCTTCCGGATGAAAATACGGATGAAAAGGAATTGCTTGCAAATGAATTAAACCGCCTTGAATTTCAAAAGGCAGAGCTTCAAAAGGTTATGCCGAAAGAACTTGAAGCAAGCGAGATAAATGTAAGACTCGGTGCTACCTGGATACCTACAAAGGATATTGAACGATTTGTCTTTGAAACCTTAAAGACACCGGGCTGGGCAAGATGGGATATAAAGGTTAAGTTTTCTCATCTTACAAGTGAATGGAATGTTGAGGGGAAAAGTAAAGATAGGGGCAACGACCTTGCTGAAATGACTTATGGTACAGGAAGAGTGAGTGCCTACAAGCTGATTGAAGATGCTCTAAACTTAAAGGAAACAAAGGTATTTGACCAGATAATAAATCCTGACGGCTCTAAAACATCGGTCTTAAATAAAAAAGAAACGATGCTTGCAGGACAAAAACAGGAGCTTCTGAAAGAAGAGTTTAAGAACTGGATATTTAACGATCAGGAGCGAAGGAACAGACTTGTAAAGGTATATAACGAGAAATTCAATTCAATCCGAAACCGTGAGTATGACGGCAGTAATTTAACCTTTGAGGGGATGGGCGAGGGAATTGACCTATATGAACATCAAAGAAACGCTATTGCAAGAATTCTTTATGGCGGAAATTCACTTCTTGCTCATGTGGTAGGTGCCGGCAAGACTTTTGAAATGGTAGCAAGCTCTATGGAAGCAAAAAGGCTTGGAATGTGTACGAAGTCTTTATTTGTTGTTCCCAATCACTTGACTGGACAAATCGGAAGAGAGTTTATGCAGCTTTATCCGTCCGCCAATATTATGGTGGCTGATAAGAAAGATTTTGAGCCAAAAAACAGAAAAAGATTTATCGGAAAGATTGCAACAGGCGAGTATGATGCGGTAATAATCGGGCATAGTCAGTTTGAAAAAATCCCGATGAGTAAAGAATATCAACAAAAACATATTCAGGATCAGATTGATGAAATCATTAACTATGTTGAAGAATACAAGCACGACAGAAATCAGAATTTCACAGTTAAAGAGCTACAAAAGACAAGAAAGAAGTTAGAGGCAAGGCTTGAAAAACTAAATGATGATTTCAAGAAAGATGATGTCATTACCTTTGAAGAGCTTGGCGTTGATAAGCTGATAGTGGACGAAGCCCATAATTACAAGAACCTTTATCTTTATACGAAGATGAGAAATGTAGCTGGCATTGGACAATCCGAAGCCTTTAAGTCATCCGATATGTTTATGAAGTGCCGTTATATGGACGAGATGACAAACGGGAAAGGTATCGTCTTTGCCACAGGAACGCCTGTCAGCAACTCGATGACGGAGCTTTACACTATGCAAAGATACTTGCAGTATGAAGACCTTAAGAAAAATGGATTGGAGCATTTCGACTCATGGGCTTCTACCTTTGGAGAAACACAGTCAGCATTTGAGCTTTCTCCTGAAGGAACCGGATATAGAGTAAAGACAAGATTTTCTAAGTTCTATAATCTTCCGGAGCTTATGAGTATGTTTAAGGAAGTGGCAGATATTCAAACCGCGGATATGTTAAATCTTCCTACACCTGAAGCCCACTATGAAGTTGTTAAGACAATGCCGAGTGATGAGCAAAAAGAGATATTAAAAGGTTTGTCTGAAAGAGCGGATAAGGTCAGAAATAGGGAAGTAGAGCCTGAAGAAGATAATATGCTGAAGATTACCAATGACGGTAAGAAACTTGCCTTAGATCAGCGTTTAATCAATCCTTTGCTTCCTGATAATCCTGATAGCAAGGTCAATGTCTGCGTGAAAAATGTCTTTGCCATTTGGGATAAGACAAAAGAGAATAAATCTACACAGCTTCTTTTCTCGGATATGTCTACACCAAAGGGAGACGGAGAGTTTAATATCTATGATGATATAAGGGATAAGCTTGTGGCAATGGGAATACCAAAAGAAGAAATCGCCTTTATCCATGAAGCTAATTCCGATAAGCAAAAGGATGAGCTTTTTGCAAAGGTAAGAAAAGGAGAAATCCGTATCTTAATGGGTTCGACTCAAAAGATGGGAGCAGGTACTAATGTGCAAAATAAGCTGATTGCAATGCACGATTTGGATGTGCCGTGGAGACCGGCAGACCTTGAGCAGCGTGCGGGTAGAATTGTCCGTCAGGGAAATGAAAATAAAGAAGTTAATATCTATCGTTACATTACCGAGAACACCTTTGATGCTTACCTTTGGCAGACCATAGAGAATAAGCAAAAATTCATTTCTCAGATTATGACTTCAAAGACTCCTGTCAGAGTGGCGGAAGATGTGGATGAAAGTTCCCTTAACTATGCGGAGATTAAAGCCCTTGCAACAGGTGATCCGAAAATCAAAGAAAAAATGGACTTGGATAATGAGGTTACGAAGCTTAAAATGCTTGAAGCCAATTACAAGTCAAATCGCTATCGCTTGGAAGATAAGGTTGCAAAAACCTATCCTCATGAAATCGCAAAGCTTGAGAAACTTATTGAAGCTGTTAAAAAGGATATATCAAGCATAGAACCGCAAGGAGATGGAGAAAACAAGTTTACTTCTATAATCATTAACGGAGTGAAGATAACGGATAAAAAAGAAGCAGGCGAAAAGCTGCTTGAAACCATAAAGACAGTAAAAGTAAATGAGAGCAAGGTCATCGGTAAGTACCGAAATATGGATTTGGAAGTGAGCTACAACTTTTTTACCAATGAGCATAATTTCAGCTTAAATGGTGCTTCTAAAACAGTAGGAGAGCTTGGAACAAGTGCAGACGGTAACATTACAAGACTTGATAATGCCCTTGAGAAAATGCCTGAAAAATTAAAGAGACTTGAAGAAAAACTCATTAGTACCAAAGAGCAGCTTGAAAATGCAAAAGAGGAATTAAAAAAGCCTTTTGAAAAGGCGGATGAACTGAAAACTAAGGTATTAAGACTGGCGGAATTAAATAAGCTCCTTGATATGGGAGAGGTGGAAGAAAAAGAAAATCCAAATCCATTAGTGGAAGATGTGAAAAGAGCTATTATTGACTTCTGCAACAGAGAGTATGAAGAAAATCATAGATATGATGAATTTAATACGCTATACCCTGATTTAAAGCATATAGGCATTGCCTATACGAATACACCTGATGAAAAGCATGAGATACAGTTTGAACTTAATCTTGAGGATTTTACGGCTACGCAGCTTGTAAACGGCAAAGAGATAAGTCATTACGATTATGTAAAAGAAAACGGCAGCGAAGAAAAGGCTCTTGATTGCATGAAGTTTGAAATGGAAAACGGCGAATTTAGTGCATTTGTTTCTGTTGATGAGGAAGAATTAAAGCAAGTGTTAGGACTTGAAATTGATGATGAGGGCAATTTCTATGATCCGCTTGCAAAGGATTTGGATAATGATGGAGTGCCTGACAGGTATGATAATGACTTTAGGGATAGCGACTACTTTGAGACTACCTACGATGTGGAAGATAATCTCCACGCAAAGGAGGAAAAGCCATCTATCTTAGGGCAGATTAAGTCATTTCAGTCAGAGCAGAAAGAAAAAGAAGTAAAAGATACAAAATCAAAAGAACACGATGAACGATAAGGGGTTTGATTTAAGTTCCTTATTCGCTTTTAACAACAAATATGGAGGTATGAATAATGAATTACAAGGAAATGAGAAATACCATCGAGCAGATGGCAAACGAGAACTACGAAGACTTTACAAAGGCTCTAATCAGTTTTGAAAAGGGTGTGAATGACAAGGAAGCACTGGATATATTGTATGACAACTACACAAACAACGACTCATTAACACTGCTTAACGAAGAATTTGACTATATGATTGATGAACTTCGTGAAAGCGGTCAGATTAAGGAAAATTCGAGCCTTGAGAAAGAGGATAACGATCTGGTAAATATTGTCGGAAATGTGGTAGGCGAAGTCGAGGTAGTAGAACGAGAAAACAAGAACGGAGAAGCTTTTAAGGTAGTTAATTTCTCCGTTGTGTCAAAGGACGATGATGGTAATAAGTATTATACGAATTGCTCTGCTTATGGAGAAAAGGGCGATATTCCAAAGGACTTTAAGCAGGGAGATTTTGTAAAGATTTTCGGTCAGGAGCGAAAATCTATTGATGATAATGGTAAAGAGCATACGAATGTGAGGATACTTGCTTCTAAGCTCTTGAAAGCCAAAGAGCAGATGAAAAGCCAGGAAGAAAAGAAAGAGTCTGTCCTTGGAGCAATTAAGAAGTTTAAGGCGGAAGAAAAAGCAAAGCCTATTGAGAAAAAAGAAGCTTCCAAAGAAGCAGAAAGATAAGAATTTGTCGGTCAGTCTTCGGACTGCACCGGCTTTTTTTTTTGTTAGGACACATTTTTTAAAATATAAATGCAAAAATGTATTAAAAAGGCATTGATACTAATGCAAAAAAGTATTACTATATAGAAAAACAAAGATAATACAAATTTGCATTACAAAAAAGGAGATAAAAAAATGGAAAAGAAGATTAGAAGTATTTACGAAATTGAATTTAGTGAAATAGTTAGCTGGGATGAAGAAAATGACTTCCCTGGTGATATGAATCCGATTATATCAGTTGACGGAGAAGACCCTTCATTTATAACTGCAAGTATTACAGAGGCATATCGCTTTTATAGGGAACATAAAGATGACCTTGCAGATGATGAATACTGCGAACTTACCGCAAGAGAAATAGAGATTAGTGATAAAGAATGGACTGAATTGATAAATAAAGGGAAACTTGATTATTCCGATTATTCTAAGTATGAAACAAGGGCTAATTTTAGAGGATTAGCGTGGAACTTTTCTTATAAGGGTAAAACAGATAGTGATGACTCTACCTTAGAAGAATTGCTTATTGTTCAGTCGGAGAATTTTAATATGCGAGTTATCTGTGAAAGAGCAGGTATAAGTTATTCTACATATCGCGGATTTAAAAACAATAAACAGCCATTTTCAAGACAGAAGATATATGAGCTGTTAAGGACAATGAAAGCCATTGGTAGTGAATGCTGGGATGAAGATTTAGAGGACGCATACAAAATCAATAAATCAATAGTGGAGAAATATCACTTGGATTAGAGCGGTACGAAAAGCTCTTTTTATGGAATAGAAATATTGCGGAGAATATGTTACAATATTATGGATAAAAAATCCACATATATGGAGCGAGGAAAAATAAAAATGAAATTCAATTACAATGGACTTTGGAAGACTCTAATAGATAAGAATATGAAGAAAAAAGACCTTATTGATAAAACGGGGGTATCGCCTACTACAATTTCAAAAATGGTTAGGGGAGATGCCGTATCGCTTACGATTATAGGGAAAATTTGTGAAGAACTTGGAACAGATATTGGGGATTTAATCTGTATTGAAAAAAATAGCTTGGAGGATAAATAAATGAATAAAAATATTTTTGAAATAGTCGAGGAAGTATTAAATACAAATTCAAAATATATTTCTGATGATGGTAAATTGCTCAAGGCGATTGTTTATAGCGATGTAATGACTATGAACAAAGAATTATTGTCTTTACTTTTATCTGATGAAAAAATCAAAGAAAGATTTTTTGAGAATGTAAACGGCACACTTGTTTTTGACAAGCAGAAATTTGCCTGGTTTATTGAGTCTAAGGAATTCTTACCGGACTCATATACGAAATATACAAATAAAATCGGATTAACTAATGGCGGAGACTTCATCTCAAAGTCTAATGATGTGGTATTAGACTTTCCATATAAAGATTGTGTCCTTGAAGGTGGTCAGGACAAGGAAGATCAGAAGCGTAAAGAGATTTTCTACAATGAGACTATAGCAAGTGATGAAATTAGTAAAATGCTTGCTCCGAAAGTGTTTACGAACGCAAAGAGATATACGAAAGATGGAGTCGAAGAAAATATTACTTTTAATGAGAATGACAACTTGATTATCAAAGGGAATAACTTGATTGCACTTTCGAGCTTACTAAAACGATACGAAGGCAAAGTTAAGTGCATTTACATTGATCCACCATATAATACAGGATCAGATAGTTTTGGCTATAATGATTCATTCTCCTATTCTACATGGCTAGCGTTTATGAAAAATAGGCTTGAATTAGCTCAAAGATTATTATCAAAAGATGGTTTAATCTTTATTTCTATAGATTCTTCAAGACAAAATGCCAATGGTATTGTAGGAACATCAGCTTTGCCATATCTAAATATTCTAATGGATGAATTGTTTGGAAGAGAAAATTTTATTGGTCATTTGCACTGGAAAAAGAAAAAGCAGCCTTCATTTCTATCTAGGATAGCTGGAGTTATGGAATCTGTTTTAGTATATGCAAAAGAACAAAAAAATGTAGGTAAATTACAGATGGGAGCGCAAAGTGATGCTACTAAGCGTATTGATAATGCTTCAAATAAAGCAGTATCAATGAAGATTAAAGCAGGCATAAGATATATGGGAGATAAAAATTCAGTAATAAAGAAAGGTATTTACCAAAATAAAACAATGTCAACTGAATTTTTACAAGATGTTTATATTAAAAATGGTAGAGTAACAAATGATTTTGAAGCAATTGCTAAATATAGAAATTCACAAGAAGAAATTACTAAATTTTGTGATTTAGATTTACTTTATATTACTGCAAACAATTCCTTTAGAAGATATAAAACGGAAGAAGAGGAAAAATCAGGCAAGACTATAACTGATTTATTACTTGATTGGGGGCAAAATCAAGATGCGACAGAAGAGTTAAGAAAATTATTCAACATAACAAATGATGATAAAGCTTTTGACAACCCTAAGCCAGAACTACTTATATCAAATATTATCAATGTTTCATCGGGGGTAGGAGACTTAATTATGGACTTCCATTTAGGTTCTGGAACAACCTGTGCAGTTGCTCATAAAATGGGTCGTAGATATATAGGTGTTGAGCAAATGGACTATATCGAGGATATTACTGTTGAAAGAATGAAAAAAGTGATAGATGGAGAACAAGGAGGTATATCAAAATCTGTCGATTGGCAAGGCGGAGGATCATTTGTTTATTGCGAGCTTCTTGAAAACGCAAGTACACTCATTAAAAAGATTCAGGAAGCTTCAGAAGAAATAATCTCTGAAATAAAGAATGAAATATATGCTGATGAGCGTATTGTTCCATATATCACAAGGGAAGAGCTTAAGAAAGCTGATGAAGAATTTAATTCACTTGAACTTCAAGAAAAGAAAAAAGCTCTTATCAGCTTAGTCGATAAGAATAAACTCTATGTAAATTACTCGGATATGGACGATGAAAGTTATGATATAAGTGAGTCGGACAAGGCGTTCACAAAATCTTTCTATGCGGAGGTCTAATATGGCGGGACAGTTTTTATACGAAAAATTAGATGTCGCAAAAGAAGTTGGTATGAATGTCGACTTTCCTGAAATTATAAAAAGCGGACTATCAAAGAGAATTTCTCTAAGAGAATATCAAATTGATGCTTTTACAAACTTTGCTTTATATTTTGATAATGACGGATTAAGAAAAAACAAGCAAGTCCATACTCTTTTTCATATGGCTACAGGTAGTGGTAAAACTGTCATTATGGCAGGTCTGATATTGTACTTGTATACAAAGGGATATAGGAAGTTTTCATTCTTCGTAAATCAGACAAATGTTCTTGAAAAGACGATTGATAATTTTATCAATCCACTTTCAAATAAGTATCTATTCAATGATGTTGTAGAGTACTTAGGAAAAAAGGTCAAGATAAAAAGGGTAGAAAACTTTAGCGGTAATATTTTGGATGATGATATCGAAATATTGTTTACTACTACGCAAAAACTTCATATGGACTTATGTGAAGCGAAAGAAAATTCACTGACTTATGATGACTTTGAGAATAATAAAGTAGTTTTTATTTCTGATGAGAGCCATCATATCAATTCACTAACTAAGAAACCTACTAAAGACGAAGAAGAAGCTGCCAAAAGCTGGGAATACTCTGTTACAAATGCTTTATCACGAAATAGAGATAGCATTATGCTTGAATTCACGGCTACTTGTGATTTAAAAGATGCAAACGTGTTACAGAAATATAAGGATAAAATCATCTTTAACTATCCGCTTATTTCTTTTAGGGAAAGCGGATATACAAAAGACTTCCAGAACTTCGCAACAGATACTGATTTATGGGTAAGAACACTTATGGCTCTCGTAATGAGTGAGTACAGGAGGTTTTTGTTTGCGGACTTAAAACTCAATATTAAGCCTGTGGTTATGCTTAAATCACAAAAAATAGATGAGTCAAAAAGTTTCTATGATGAATTTTTTAAAAAAGTAAAGGAGTTGACAAGTTACGAAATTCAGAACTTAGAATTAGTTGGAATTGAAAAATTGACGGAAGCGATAAATTATTTTAAAGATAAGGATGATACTTTGGAACTTTTGGAGCAGTCAATTAAGACCGCATTTACTGAAAATACTTCGATAATAATGAATGGCTCTTCGGATAATAACAAGGAAAATCAGTTGTTAGTCAATTCTCTGGAAGATCTTGATAATCCGATTAGACTTATCTTTGCGGTAGATATGTTAAACGAAGGATGGGATGTACTCAACCTCTTTGATATAGTCCGTCTGTATGATACAAGACAAAGTAAATCAGGTGGAAAGATAGGAAGCTATACAATTAAAGAAGCGCAGCTTATTGGAAGAGGTGCGAGATATTGCCCATTCGTTGTAGATGATGAGGAACTTAAATTTAAAAGAAAATTTGATGGCGATATATCGAATCCTAATCGTATTTTGGAAACAATGTATTTTCACAGTAAAAACGACTCCAGATATATATCAGAATTGAAGAATGCCCTTATAGAAACAGGATTGCAGGCACCTGATCCAATCATTTTGGAATACAGACTTAAAGATGAGTTTAAGGATAGTGATTTTTATAAGAAGAGCTATGTATTTTCTAATAAGAGATTGTTGAAGGGACGAGATGAAGTACATTCTCTTGAACCGAGTATGAGAACAAAAACATATTACTACACAGCTCTTTCTGGCAAAGGTAATATTGTAAATCTTATAGGCGATGATACTGCAAACTCAAGTACCATTAAGACAAATCTGAAGAGTATTAAATTCAAGGATATAGATTATAATATTTTGCTTGGGGCTATAGAATGCTTTGAGGAGCTTCGTTTTGACATACTTAAAGAAAAATATCCATCTCTAAAATCAATGAGGGAGTTTTTAACTTCAGATGAGTTTCTTGGAAACTCTAATGTGGAAATAACATATTTTCAAGATGAGGTTAATGGAAAGATTTTATTTTCAGCTGTGAAGCACGCCTTAGTAAAAGTTGCATCGCATGTTATGGCTATCAAGCCTGAATATGTAGGGTCTAAAGAATTTGAACCTAAGCAGCTTAAAGTGATTTTGAAAGACAAGAAAATCAGCTTAGGGTCAATTGAAGGAAACGGTGGAAAAGGAAATTCTCAAAACAACTGTTCAAATGAAGAATACAGATTAGACTTAACGAATGAGAGTTGGTATGTATTTAATGACAACTACGGAACGAGCGAAGAAAAGCTTTTTGTAAAGTATTTCAAAACCAATATAGAGCCAAAGCTGAAGGAAAAGAATTTAGAATACTATGTTGTTAGGAATGAAAGAATTCCTGAATTGGCTATATATTCTTTTGAAGCCGGAGAGCGATTTGAACCTGACTTTTTGCTATTTGTAAGGAAGAAAAGAAACGAAGGCAGTCTCACCTACCAAGGATATGTTGAGCCTAAAGGAAATCAACTTTTGGAACAGGATGCCTGGAAAGAAGCATTCTCAATGCAGATTGAAAAAGAGCATTCAGTTAAAGGATTATTTGCAGATGATTATAAAATAATCGGATTCCCGTTCTTTAATAATGATAATAGAATGGAGGAATTTGAAAAAGCGATTGATAAGTGGATTGTAAAATTATAAAGAAATAATTGCACTATGATGTATATATTTTTAGGAGGAATTAAAAATGTTGAACAGAGATAAAGATATATTGAAATCATTATCTGATTTGGATTTATCTCCAACTATGGAGAAAAATGCTAGAGATAAGTATGATGCCTTATCAAAATACTTAGATGAACAAGGTTTGGATTCTGATTTTTATCCACAGGGTTCATTTTTGATAGGTACAACGATACGCCCATACCGTGATGGTAAAGAACATGATTATGATTTAGATGTATTGGCGATATTGAAAAGAAAAAAGGAAGACACTAATGCAAAAAGTGTAAAAAATGATGTTGGAAATTGTATAAAAGAAAGTGGAATTTATTCCGATAAGTTAGAAAAAGAAGATAGAAATTGCTGGACGCTAAAATATGCAGAAGTAGCTGATGGTGTTGGATTTTCTTTGGATATTGTCCCATCAGTTGACGAAGATATTTCGATAAAGAACGACATTATTAACTCGGGAGTTTCGTATTCAAATGCACGGAAAACTGTTGCCATAACAAATAAAGAATCATCTGACTATGATTGGCTTACCAGTAATCCTCTCGGATTTGGTGATTGGTTTTTGGAAATTAGTAATAAGCATTTAAGTACTGATATGAAATCAGAGCAATACAATAATTTGCCATACGACATAAGGATGGTGTTTGCAAGTGCAGAGAAAATACCAACTTACTACTATAGATCAAGTTTGCAAAGAGCTGTCCAGTTTATAAAGAGACATAGAGATATTTATTATGACAGAAGCAAATTGAGGGGAGACAAGCCATCGTCAATTTTAATCTCAGCTTTAGTTGCAGACAGCATAAAAAACGAATGGCTTTTATCGGTTTCAGACATAGTAAATGCTTTTATTGTTGGATTTAGTAATAAAACTATATCTCTAATGCAGGATGGCAAAATATTAAATCCAGTTGATTTAAGAGAAAATCTTATTGAACGATATACAGATAATAGGCTGAGTAATATGGGTAAATGGATTTCGGCATTAAACGACTTTATGAATATTGAGGATGAACGAAAATTCAAACAAAGTATTCACAATGATATTAACACAAGAGTATTTGCAGAAACTTTTGAAACGCCTACAATAATTACACCTACAAAACCTTGGAAGAAGTAGTATGAGTTATGGATTGAGTTATGAAGTCAAACAAATATTAGATAGTCAGCCGAGATTAATAATGGTTGAAAATGATATAGAGTGGATAATCCAAGGGGTATATAAATACTCCCTGGATTATGATGGACATATTGCTCAAGGCGAAAGAAATATTAAGCTCATAGTTCAAAAAAACTTTCCCAATAGCATTCCAAAGTTTTATGTATCTGATTATCCAGAACATATAGAACATATTTATCAGGATGGTAATGTTTGTTTGGCTACAATAGGTGAAATGATATATTTTTTAAATGAAAACCCGTCTTTGATAGCTTTTATCAAGAAGTTTGTGAATGCTTTTATATACACCTTGGATTGGTTTGAAAAATACAATACTTATCCATTTGGTGACAGAAAACACGGATATAAAGGGTTACTAGATTATTATTTAAATGATTTGAAGTTGACCAAAGATCAATACAAGAAGATGGTAATTATGATTTATGAGGACAAATATAGAGGTCATATTCCGTGTCTTTGCGGTTCGGGTAAAAAGCTTAGAGATTGTCACGGAAAATATATGTTGCCTATTATAAAAAATGCTTCGTATAAGAATGAATTTATAACAGAAGCATATATGATATTAACGAAGGATGGTAAAAATGTCAGCAGAAAATCCTCAGAATAAAGATTTTATTATTTCAAAAAGATTTGCAATAGGTCAAGATGTTTTCGGTGTGCTGGCATTTGCATTAGCTATTTTTCAGGGCGTAACATTGATTATACCTGCTAAGATTTTTCTTTCTATAGTAGGCGTAGTATTAGTGGTCGAATATATGTCATCACATTACAAAAATGTTTTTTTTGATAAAGGGCATCGGATTAGAGAAACGGGGCTTATTGATAATAGTTTTAATGAAAAAAGAATTCCAAACTATAATAGTGAACCTTATTATAATAATGCTTCTATATCAAAAGAGGAAATAAAGTTATTGGCGAACATACACGAGAATTCCCTATTCACATCTCGTATAGCAGCTAAAATGTCATTTCCATATTATCTTTTATCAGTTGTTGCTTTTTTATTCTTTGTATTAAAACTTTTTATTAGCGGGATGGATGATTACTCATCATTACTGCTAAGCTTTATAGTATCCAGCAGTTTTTTTGATAGAGCTATTATGTTGAATTCTCTTAAAGAGTCATCTGAAGATGTGTATGAGAAAGCAAACGAAATATGTAATTCATATGAAAAGCATTCAGCGAAAGCAAGTGTAATTTTACCACAAATAATAGAAGTGTTACTACTCTATGAAAACGCCGTATTTGAATCGAAAATCATTCTTTCTGAAAGGCTATTTTGCAATCTGAACAATGCTTTAAGCAAGGAATGGATTGATATTAGGGATAGTTATTTAATATATGCAAATCAAAAAGAGATGAAGTGATAGTCACCTCTCCATCTCTTTCCACATATATTTCTCGTAATTTTTTCTAATTTGATAAAGTTCGGTCATCTCAGATTTGGATGAAGAATACTCTTGCATAAGGGTATTCTTTTTTTCGTTTAAGGGTTCAAGCTCCTCAAAAATCTGCTTGGAATTTGGCATTTTAGAGTAGGATGTTTTAAGGTCGGTAAGGGCTTTTTTATATAAACGGATTTCTGATTTATGTTCACCGGCAAAGGCTTTGTCGGTAGGATCTTTCTTATATGCCTGATAAATTTGGCGGTATTTCGTTATAGTATGGACTTGCTCCATAGTAGCGGAAAGGGTAGCTATTTTCTCGTCAAGTACCTTAATTTCGTCCTGTAGGCTTTGCCTTTTGTCTGCACTTTTTTTAATAAAATCATCAAGCTGAGCAAGAGACTTAAAGCCTTTTTCACGCATTAAAATAACAGTATCTGAAGCTACTTGCAGGTTGTGTTTTGTAGCCCAGAATTCATATCCCTTGCTTGATTGTGCCTTTTCATTGTTAGCAATATCAATGATATTTCCAATACGCTTTTTAACTGTGAAAGTCTTTTTGTTTTCATTTTCCAAAAGTCTATCTTTAAGTCTGGCTTCCGTATAATCTTCTCCGATAGTTTTTGCTCTTGTAAATCTTTCCTTGTCTTTATGCTTAAAAGCGATGTGCTTACCGTACTTGATTTGATAGCCGAGATCCGCCATCTTTTTCAAGAATTCGTCCCAGTCTTTTGACTGTTTTATCATTCTGTCAATATCAAACTGAAGCTTGCTTTTCCAAGAAGTTCCGTTTTTAGCTTGCTCATTTTCATACCAGGATTTGCCGTTCGTCCTATACTTTTTCTTAAATCTTTCGTAGTATTCGTCAATGACTGACAGGCTATTTTCTTTACATAGGTTATCGCTTTGATAACGGATTTGATGATAGCTTCTCTTGTTGGACTGATAGCATTTGCCCGTTACCATATTTACATTATTAAAGATGATATGGTTGTGGATATGTCCTTTGTCAATGTGGGTAGAGAGGATAAATTCATACTCATCTTTAAGTATTCTGTTGCAAAGTTCCAGACCAATTTGATGTGCCATTTCAGGCGTAGCTTCGCCCGGCAAGAACGATTGAATAAGATGTCTTGCAAGTACAGAACCTCTTATATTATTTTCTTCTCTTCGCCTTAAAAATTGTGTGTGAGCGGAAGCTGTGTGGCATTTATTGGTGCTGATTAGGATTTTTTCATCCGTCTTTTCGGCATTGGTTATATAGTCAATCGCCAAATTAAGCGTAGATTTTATAGGGTGAATTTTTGTTATTGCCATTACTTATCATCTCCAGTTTCGGCAGTTCTTCCAAGCAGAAGAGAGTGAATTTGCCATATCTCTTTTGAAATGTGGTCTATCTGGTTTTTCATATCATTGATGTCATCGCTATAGATAATTCCTGTAGAATTCACTCGTTTTGCAATCTGATTGATGTTGCTTGTAGCGTTATAAAGAAGTCCCTGCAAATCTGCAAAGGGCTGTAAATCAACCTGATAAATCTCCTTTTCAAGAACGCATTTTCTAATAAAAAGGTTCATATTTTTGCACTTAGCAAGTTTTCGTTTCTTTTCAAAAAGTGCCTTTTCTTTTTCATTAACTCTTACGATTAGCTGAATATTTCTTTCTCTGTTTTCCATAATTTCGTCTCCTTTCGGTGTATTTCGGGGTCTTAGGGTTCTCCCTAACAAGCTAAAAATTGATAAAAAAAGAAGCAGGGTCGGGTTCCTGCTTCATCGATTTTTCCGTCTTTGGCTATCCAAAGACTGTGCTTGCTACAAAAGAATGATTTGTAGATTAAGCGTTAAGCGAGTATTGAGTTTTGTTAGTTATTATATCCTGCATAGAATTATTTGTCAGCGTCCTTTGAGAGCTTTTAATAAGTCGAATTATCTCTATCTCTTATGGGGTTATAGTCTTTCAGAAATTCTGTTCTCGGTCTTTCGATATTGTATCTGGAAGAGGAAAGTATGCCCATCTTGTATAACTCAGATATTTTCAAGTTTACAAGGTTGATTTCCACGCCCAGCTCATTAGCAAGAGAGCGATCCGATACATCTTCATTTTCTAAAAGCCGTATGATTTCTTTATCATTAATCAGAAGATGAGCCGCAAAAATATTTGCTTCTATTTCGTGGCAACCTAATTCTCTGAAGATAGAAACCTCGTGAAAGGCATTTGCCTTTGCGTAATTTCTATGAAGTTGGTCGTGTCCAATCTCATGAGCTAAGACAACTTTCCTGATACTTGGATGTAAATCTGCGGAAAGAAAGATAAAACGGTTTTTCTGTATGACCTGATACATTCCAAGAAGATGAGTCATGTTGTTCATTACTTCAAGATGAATATTGAGGTCTTTGGCAAGCTCAAAAGGATCACGAGTAAAATACTTTCTGACCAAAGCATTGGCTTTTTCGTATATCCAATCGTTTGTCATAGCTCACCTTTATTTATCTTTCTTCTTACCATATTTCTTGTTAATATCTTTTGCTTTCCAGTAGGCTCTTGTGATTGCCTGGAATGCTTCTTCCATATCTTCTTCGGGTAAAGTACCGCCTGCAAACATACTGCTTACTCCCTCGGCTAAAGCTCTGACTTTTGCAACTTCCGTTGTGCCGTATCTGTTAGAAACTTCTTCCAAAAATTCATCTTCCTCCGTCATAAGAAAGTTATAATCGCAGCCCATAACCTCGGCTATTTTTTCATAGACTTCCTTTTGCTTCGGGTATCTTTTCCCTTGCTCATACAAAAGCAGCGTTCTTTTGCTTACGCCGATAAGTTTTGCAAATTCGTCCTGGGTGTAGTCGTTTTCGGTTCTAAAGCTTCTCACTTTTTCTCCAAAGTTCATTTTATCCTCCTATTGAACCTAAGTTCACCTAAAAAATATAAAGTGAATTTAGGTACTTGCTTTTCTCTTTTTCTTTGTGTATAATTAAATAGAACTTAAGTACACTTATTATAACATCTGAAGAACTTAAATGCAATGAATATTTTGCGGTAAGTTTTAAGAAATACATGGGAAACAAAGCGAGGTGAGGGCAGATGGCGAAGGGGAAAATGCTTAGGGAATTGGAAAGGCTCTATGAGAGTCATGAGCTTTCTTTTTTACCGACCAAACTGAAAGCAAAAGCCGTACTTTCGATATACAGAAATGTCGTTTGGTCAGTAAAAAATACGGCACAGTGCCTTGTCTGCGAGCAGGAAGTAACCTATGGGAGTGATTTGGGAGAGGCACTTTCATATCTGGAAAGTTTTGCTCCCGATAGAGTCCTTGATGATTTTGAAGCAAGGGTCAGACATCTTTTTGAAACGAAATGGCTGATTGATATTATCGACAGTGCATTGATAAGGTTAAAAGAATATCCTGTTCACGGTCAGTGCTACTATACGATAATTCAATACTCTTATCTTAGCCGTGATAAATATTCAAACGAGGAGATAATGAGAAAGGTTGCATTAGAAAAGACATCATTCTACGAGCGGAAAAATGAAGCGATCGCCATTATGGGCATAGCACTTTGGGGATACGCTCTTCCGACTCTTTTAAAAGAAATCAGTGATGAAAAATCGAAAGGAGAACAGAGATGAAGATAATGCCCATATATGATTTGAGGAATAAAGATGAAGTGGCTCTTCTTATGAAAAGGTTAGATGATGACATCGTAGACAGTATTGAGGGGTTGCCTGACAGTATGATTTTACTGGTACCTGAAAAAGCTTGTCCGACTATGACTCTGCAAGACTTAAAAGAAAAATTATCGGATAAAAGGCGGATAAAATACGGAGTTGTTGCGGACTAATGACGGAGTACCTACGGACAATCATCGGACAAAGAGGGGACTCTAAGCGAACTTCATATATGCTAAAGTGTATATAGTGGGACGGAACTAATTTAATATCACGGGCAAAGACCATAAGTGAAAAACTTATGGTCTTTTTTTATGCCCATTTTTAGGAGGCTTATGAAAAGGATAAGAAGTCCTCCACATTCTTTTGGATTTTTACAAGCAAACAAATTCAAAAGAACACGGAGGAAAAAATGGATAAGAAATACTACATTTTCGTTGGAGACGAAAAAATCGAAGTAGACCAAGAAGTCTATAAAAGCTACTGGCAAATTACAAATAGGGAAAGATATTTAGAGCGACTTGACAGACAACACAAGTTGCTCTTTTTTTCTGACCTCAGCACAGAATATTCCTTTGAGGATACTATTGCCGATGAGAATTACGATTTGGAAAAAATCGTTGAAACCAAGATGCTTATCGACAGGGTTAGAGAAGCGATTGACTCGTTAAATGATGAGGAAAGAGAAGTCATAGAAAGACTTTACTATCAGGATGAGTCTATTCGCTCGATAGCAACATCAAAAGGAATATCAGCACCGGCTTTGTTCAAACGAAGAAATAAGATTTTGAAAAAGTTAAAGGAACTACTAAATGATTTAGTGTAAAGCAGTATTATAGTAGGCGGAGTCAAATCCGCCTGCTACCCTTTATATTTGAGGGTGATATTTTGTGCATTGTTAAACATACTTCAGATAGGGTATGATTAAATAAGAAAATACAAATTAGAGGTGGTATATTTGAAATTAAAAAATTATTTGTTCGACTTATATCCCGAATATCCAATTGGGTTTAATTTAAAGACAAGAAAAGATCCTGATAAGTGTAGCGAACAACTTTATGATGATATAGAGAAGATTTTCTTTAGTAAAGAACGGTTAGATAGCTTAGAACTAAACTCTATAGAAAATAAGTGCCAAAATTTTAACAATGGAGATTTCTATACATTATTTATTGATGATGGTAAGTATAGACTGTCATCAGATTATATAGGAGCTTCTGTTTATTGGGCAAAACAAGCAGGATTAGCTGACGAAGAGATTGTTGAATACTTAATGATTTCCAGAACTATTGGAGGTCATATGGTATTCCCAAGAGGTCAAGGAACAACAGTAAATCAAGCGAGAAGTGGAGAAAATTCATATTATGATAGATTTGATTTAACACTTCTTGCAATAAAAAAAATGGTATTTAAATGATAATTCAAAGATAAATTATGCGATTGAAAATTACAGCGATTGGTTTGCTTTATTTAGAACTTTTGATAAGTTTATATCATTTTTTGGGTTAGAGGGTTTTATATATGATGAGTCTATAATTGATTTGGTCAGTTCAGATTTGGAAAAAGGATTGATAATTCCGTTAAAGAGAGAAGATATATATATTCCAAATCAAAAAGAGGAATATAAAAGATATTTCAATAATAGCAATAAAATTATTAAAGACAGAACAGAGAAACTCAGTTTAATCTAATTAAAAGCCAGTATATCTGCAAGCATCTACTTGAAATAAAGTAGGTGCTTTTTTATTTTCTCAAAAATTTCTCATAAAAGTGGTTAACATCAAGGTCGAATTTTCACTGTACATAGTGAGGGGGTAATTGCTTCTTTCGTGATAGAGAAATCTATATCCCAAAACTTAAAAGCAACTCTCATAGCGAAAGCTATTTGTTCTTTGACAACTGAATAGACCAAGGTAGGACTTTATCCGCTTGCTAAGAATTATGACCTACGCCAAGACTTTTCTGCTGATGAAAATCGGTTCAAATGAATACCGGAGCTAACCGAGGATAGAAGAAAACGAGCGACAGATAGGAATACATAAAAGATAAGTGTGGCAACTTATTTCGATGATGCAAGTGGTGATAATGATACTTCAATAGTTTAAGCCGCCTCGTCTGGAACAGGGGGCGGAGGTGAGATTCCTATGTAGCAGCCAATGCACCTACCAATGTCAAAAAACTTATATTTGATAAAATGCGAGGTTATGATTATGAAAAATGAAAACAAGAAAAATGAAGATAAAAAGCAAATAGAGAAAAATTATGAGAAGAAGATAACCTACTCAAGCAGCAAGAGCGAAAAGCTTGATTTGCTGGATATTATTGAAATGCACCTCTTAAGGTCGGTCATAAAACTATAGGGCTGACATAAAAATCCGAGTGCGGTACAATATAAGCGGTAGAAGCAATCTTCCTAAATGACTATTTGCCAAAATAAAATTTTAGGAGGGTTCTTATGAACAATAATATCGCTTGTATGTATCTTCGTCTTTCAAGAGAGGACGGGGATATTTCAGAAAGCAATTCTATTTCAAATCAAAGACAAATTATCAAGTCTTATGCTAAAGAAAACGGCATTACCATATCGAATGAGTATGTAGATGACGGCTTTAGCGGTTCTAATTTTGACAGACCGAACTTCAAGAATATGATTGAAGACTTAAACGCAGGTAAGTTTAAGATAATTATCGTAAAAGACTTATCCCGTTTCGGTAGAGATTATATCGAGTCCGGCAAATACTTACAAAAGATATTTCCCGAAAAAGGTATACGCTTTATTTCCGTAAATGATAATTACGACAGCGACAACGCTGATGTGAGCGATACCCACCTGATACTTCCTATTAGAAACTTTATTAACGACAGTTACTGCCGTGATATTTCTATGAAAGTAAAATCATCTAAGGAGGTCAAAAGGAAAAACGGAGAATTTATCGGCTCTTTCGCTCCATTCGGTTATAAGAAAGACAGTAAGAATAAACATAAGCTTGTGGTTGACACGGAGGTTTCTCATATTGTCAGCCGTATTTTTGATATGAAAATTGAGGGATATTCCTCAAAGGCAATCGCTGATTTTCTAAACAGCATAGGTATGGTTACTCCGTCAAGGCATAAGGAAAATAAGGGCGATAACTTTAGTACGGGTTTTATCGTAAAAGATGCCAAGTGGGACGCTAAGATGGTCAACAGAGTCATCACCAATAAGGTATATATAGGCGTTTTAGAACAAGGCAAGACGGCAAAGCTCAATTACAAATCCAAAAGAGAAGTCGATGTAGCCAAGGATGATTGGATCACAATAGAAAATGCTCATGAAAGCATTGTTTCAAAATCCGTATTTGCACTGGCAAATAAAATGCTGCTTCGTGATGTAAAAGCTTCAAAAGAAAATCCGAGCATTCTGTCAGGAATGCTTTACTGTAAAGATTGTGGTAGCCCGATGATTAGACGAAAAGTTAAGTCAAAAGATGGCTACAACATCTTTTATATATGTTCTGAATACAACATTAAGGGCGAATGCACAAGGCACAGCGTTAAAGAAGATTATGTAATAGGTGCTACCATTCACGCTCTGAATGATTATCTTTCAAAATATAATGAGCTTCTTAAAAAGGTAAGTAAAATTGATGTTTCTAAGCTCACAATCAAGGCTGATTTCGACTCCTTAAAAGCAGAGAAGAAAAAGTACGAAAGACTTAGAGGCTCTCTTTATATGGACTTGGAGGAAGAGCTTATTACCACAGAAGAGTTTGAGAGATTTAGAAAAAATTATCTTCTTAAGATTAGGGAGATTGAGAAACAAATTATTACAAAGCAAAAAACGATAGAAGAATTAAAAGAAAAAATTAAAGATAAGGGTAGTTTTGTTTCCGATATTATTCCTAATGTAGAAGAGGGTACGCTGAATAGATTATCCTTGGTGTCTTTCATTGACCGCATAGAGATTGGCGAAGATAACGCCATAAACTTTGTCTTTAATAATATGGATACAGTAAATCTAATGCAGGCAATTTTAGACAGTGAAAAATGCGAGTTTAAGGCTTTAGATGAAAATAAGGTGAGAGTATTTACCATAGGCAGAGCTTATGGCGAAGCCTTAGAAATGAATATGCCAAAACTTGCGGTGGGAGGTGTTTGCTGATGGCAAGGACTTCCAAAAGATACATTCAAAAGGCTGAGGATAGTACAGAAAAGGTATTTTATAAAGCAGGTATTTACACAAGACTGTCATCTGAAAGAAAAGAAGAATGGAGAGAGAAATCTTCTTCCATTGAAACGCAGGTGCTTTGCTGTAAAGAATATGCCTTAAAAGAAAACATTAAGGTATTAAACACATACACTGATTATGAATACAGCGGAACAAATTTTGAAAGACCTCAGTTTCAGGAGATGATGCAGGATATTAAGGATAGAAAGATAAACTGCATTATCATAAGAGATTTATCAAGACTTGGCAGAGAATATCTTGAAATGGGAAGACTGATTGACAAGGTATTTCCGTTTTTAGGCGTTAGGTTTATCTCGGTTAATGACAAGGTTGATACCGTAAAGAACTTAGACTCAAAAAAGTCATTTGAGGTAACGCTTAAAAATATCGTCAACGATATGTATGCCAAAGATATTTCCGTCAAGATAAAAACAAGCAAGCATAACAGGGCAAAAAACGGATATTTTATCGGTACTGTTCCGCCTTACGGATATAAGGTTGTAAAGCTGAAAGAGGGACAGAAATTAGAGGTAGATGAAAAAGTTCGCTTTATAGTAGAAGAGATGTTTCGTTTAACGCTTGAGGGAAAAAGCCAATATGAAGTTGCAAAATACCTTAATAAAAAAGGCTATGCCACAGGGATGGTTTACTACAAGACCGGAAGAGTTTACAGGCTTGAGGGAGAATCACAGTGGCATAAGTCTACTATTTCTAAAATCCTTACAAATAGAGCTTATACCGGCACATTGGTGCAGGGAGTAAGACAGCAAAATCTTGCAAAGGGTGTAAAACAGCATTTTGTAGAGGAAAATGAGCAGATAGTATTTGAAAATGCTCACGAACCTATTATTTCAACAGAAGATTTTGAAAAGGTGCTTGAGGGTAGAAAACAAAGACTTGAAAATCATCGTTTCGCTGCCAAAATGCACGACTTTGAAAGAGATTATGAAAATAGATATAAGGGCTTGGTTTTCAACAATAACACCGGCAAAGAGCTTTTTAGAAGAACAAGAATATACGGTAAAAATCAGGATAGACTTTACTATTCTTTTCAAAATGACACCTATACGGGAACACTTGAAAAAGAAAAAAGTGTCTTCGTCATGGAAAGAGATTTAGATAAGGCTATCAGTGATAGGGTATCCGAGTTTATTACCAAAGCTACAAGTAAGAAAAAGTTTATTGAAAGAGTGTCTTTGAGATTTGATGAGGGGCTTTCCCTTGCCATAAAAGATATTGATAAGCTAAAAGATAAGGTGCTGAAAGAAGAGCTGCTCATTCAAAAGGCGTATGAGGAATATAGCCTTGGAAAGATTGACAGAGAGCTTTATTCATTGAAAAGAGAAATTGCTCTAAGTCATATAGCAACGATTAACAATGAAGTGATTGCCCTTGAAAACAAGGCGAAGGAGCTTGAAAAGGAAAAGAGAAAATCACTCAAATGGATAAAGGATGTATTCTCGGCAAAGGAAATTGAAAAGCTTTCAGGCGATTTAATTCACAGCCTGGTAGAAAAGATAATCGTTTATGCCAATCACAACTTTGAGGTGGTTTTTAAATTTAATATGGATATGCTGATGGGAGGTGCAGAAAATGAGTAAGATAGCCCTTTATATCAGACTTTCCGTAGAAGATCAGATGAAGAAAGACGAGAGCGAAAGCATCATAAATCAAAGGCAATATCTGAATGACTATCTCAATAAAAATGAAGAGTTTAAGTCTTTTCAAAGGGAAGAATATATTGATGACGGTTACACCGGAACAAACGAAAAGCGTCCTTCTTTTCAAAGAATGCTTGAGGAAGTAAAGTCCGGAAAGATTAACGCAATCATCGTAAAAGACCTATCAAGGTTTATGAGGGACTATATTGCTCTTGGCGATTACCTTGAAAATATCTTTCCGTTTCTTGGTATCAGATTTATAGCCATCAATGACGGATATGACAGTGCCAAAGAAAAAGGAAATGGAACAGACCTTGATATTCAGTTCAAGGGACTGCTATATGACTTTTACACAAAGGATATTTCACAAAAGATTAAGTCGGTTTCAACGGAACTTAAAAAGCAAGGAAAATTCCTTGCCTGGAGTCCTCCGCTTGGATATATGAAAGATCCGGCTGATAAGCATAATATTATCATTGATGAAAAAACGGCTTGGATAGTCAGAAAAGTGTTCGACTTAGCGTTAAGCGGAATGGCTACCAGAAAGATTGCAGCCATAATGAATGCGGAGAATATCCCAACACCGAATGAGCGTAAAAAAGAGCTTACCAATATGGACTACGAGTATAAAATCGTATCTTCGGAAAACAGAAAAAATCCTACTTGGACAAACGGAACTGTAACGGATATGCTCTCAAACGAAAATTACACAGGCACTTATGTTTTTAATATGCAAGAAAAATCAGTGCTGACACCTGGAAGCTTCAAGTTTCATCCAAAAGAGGAATGGGGCAGGGTGTATAACCATCACGAAGCTATTATCTCTCAGGAAGAATTTGATAAGGTTCAAGCCATAAAAGAAAGCAGACGCTTTATTAAAGGTAAGAACACTGATTACCCTTGGAGACAGCATTCGCCACTTCAAGGCTTTGCTAAATGCCCTACTTGTAACCACATCTTGGGATTTGTTCAGTCAAAAAGACCGAGGCTTGATGGAAGCGTAAGAGTACACAAGTATTTTCATTGTAGAATTTGTAAATGCAACAATGTGGAGCATAAGAACTCAAGAGCTGAAAAACTGGAAGAACAGGTGTTAACTCTTATTAAAGAAAAATATGGAGAGGTTAAAGCTGAGCAAAAGGATAGGGCAAGCATTAAAGATTTGGAAAAGCAAGTCGCAAGACTTGAAGCTAAAAAGACTTCAGACTTTGAAAAATACAAACTTGGTAAAATTACAAAGCTCAAATTCATAGAAAACAAAAAGAGCATCGACAAAGAACTTGAAAGCCTATCGGAAAGAATAGAGGAACTGTCTAAACAAGATGAGGTCTTTAAGGACAATGAGCTTACAAGGGAGTTAATGGAAAAGTACATTGACTCTGTCCTATGTGAGGGAAGTATTGTTCAGAAAATCATATGGAAATAGACGCATGAGGGAGTGAGAAATCACTCTCTTTTGTTGTCCAAAAATAGACAATACATTTTGTGTCATTCGCTTGACACGAGAGGGTTCGGGTTCTCTGCTTCTGAAAGCAGAAAAGATTCTCGGTAAGGATGCCGTCAGAAACGGCTTTTACGGACAGGAAATCAATATCACGACTTACAACCTCTGTCGTATCAATATGTTCCTGCATGACGTGGGCTTTGATAAGTTCGACATTGCCTGCGAGGACACCTTGACCGCACCGCAGCATTGGGATGACGAGCCGTTTGAGCTGATCGTTTCCAATCCCCCTTACTCGATCAAATGGGCGGGTGACGATAATCCTCTGCTGATCAACGATCCTCGTTTTTCTCCTGCTGGTGTTCTTGCACCGAAGTCCAAGGCTGACCTTGCGTTTATCATGCACTCCCTATCTTGGCTTGCAACAGGCGGTACGGCGGCTATCGTTTGTTTCCCCGGCATTATGTACCGTGGCGGCGCAGAGCAGAAAATCAGAAAGTATCTGATTGACAATAACTTTATCGACTGCATTATCCAGTTGCCGAGCAATCTGTTCTTTGGTACTTCCATTGCAACCTGCATTATGGTTTTGAAGAAAGGCAAGTCCGACAACAAGACCTTGTTTATTGATGCTTCCAACGAGTGCATCAAGGTTACGAACAACAACAAGCTGACACAGGCGAACATGGACAAAATCGTGGAGACCTTTGCCGCCCGTGCGGAGGAAGCACACTTCTCCCATCTGGCAAGCTATGAAGAAATCACAGAAAACGACTACAATCTTTCCGTGTCCACTTATGTTGAAGCAGAGGACACCAGAGAAAAAATCGACATTGTAAAGCTCAATGCCGAGATTGAGGAAATCGTTGCCCGTGAACAGGTTCTCCGTGATGAAATTGCGAAGATTATCGCAGAAATCGAGGTGGGCGTATGAGACTGTATTTGACAAGACCTCGTTCAAACATAAAAGCCGTAGCTGAGTATGATATGGCAAGTAAATCTTTTGTAGTTCTGAAAGATAGCGTTATTTCTGAAACGATTGCATATAGCGAGAAATTCAGAGGTGCAAAGTCCATTGAAAAATCCCGTGTAGGTGTGGTTGATGGTACAAGAGTAATCAAAGATGTCCCTTTCAAGAGTGCTTCCACAGCCGCAAATTTTGTGACAGGAGCAAGCACAAACGGACTGACCGCATGGAAAGATGAAAATGGCAAAGCTCTGAAAGTGATACTTGCGGAAAAGGAGGGCAATAATGAGTAAATTAGACGAATTGATTTCCCTCTACTGTCCAGACGGTGTTCCGCATAAAACGCTTGGAGAGTTGGGAACGTTCTTTGGTGGTCTGACGGGCAAATCGAAAGACGATTTTACCGATGGCAACGCAAAGTTCATTACCTATAAGAATGTTTACTCTAACCCTGCATTGCAGATTGATGTAGAGGACAGAGTAAAAATCGCTGATAGAGAGAAACAGCGTACATTGCAGTACGGAGATGTTATTTTCACAGGTTCTTCCGAGACCCCAGACGAATGTGGTATTTCTTCTGTTGTAACCGTTAAAACAGAAGAAAAGCTGTATCTGAATAGTTTCTGCTTCTTCTTCCGTTTCAATGATTTAAGTATCATGTTGCCGGACTTCGCAAAGCACCTGTTCCGTTCAAGCGATTTACGATACCAGATCGGTAAAACCGCAAGCGGCGTTACTCGCTTCAATGTATCGAAAAAGCTGATGGAGAATGTTATTATTCCTCTGCCACCTCTTGAGGTGCAGAGTGAAATTGTCCGT
>NZ_QOHO01000085.1 GCF_003432035.1 Lacrimispora amygdalina | reverse complement strand
ATAGGAGGTTTTTTGCTTGAAGCTAAAGCTAGTTGGGGACACACCGGCATAGCCGGTGGTTTTATTGTACCGAGATACAATAAAAAACATCGTTTCCTGGATGGGGAAGCGATGTTTTTTATTCATAATAGCTGATAAAGCAGCTTCTTCTTTGTACTGTACCAGATCAGCATTCCATGCCCCAGCCTGGGAATCCGGACATTGAAATCCCATTCCGGATACTGCTTGATTACTGAGATGCGGTCTCCTGATGCAAAGGCAAGAAACGAAATATAAAACTCTTTATTCATAGGATGGGCACTGGTAATAAACCAATCATCTTCAATCACAGTAACGGAAAGCTTTTCCCCTTCTTCTGCCTTTTGCAGTTTCAGTGACGACAGCTTTCTTTTACAGCAGGAAACCTCTGCGTCTCCTGTGGAAAATGTGATACTATTGCAGGTCGGACAGACATAGTATTTTATCTGTTTCATATTTCCTCCTGTAATGTCATTGGGCGTCAGATCACCATTTAATAAATTCTGTATATCTATCCCAAAAAGTCTGGAAAGCTCCGGGATTAAAGAAATATCCGGAAGGCCTTTGCCTCTCTCCCATTTGGATACCGTTTTATCGCTGATATGCAGTTCATCTGCAAGCTGTTTCTGTGTCATTCCGTGCTCACTGCGAAGCATGCGGATTAGGGTTCCTACATTATTGTCAGGCACAGGCAAACCTCCCATCCCTGTAATAGATTTCTTTGTTATTGTAACCGACTGGAGGATATTTTACAATCTACGCTGCGTAGAATATTACACTGTAAAAAGACAGCCCGGTTTCCTTTCCGGACTGTCTTTTTTTCCTATCTGAAATACTGGGGAAACTGCTTTACAATTCCTTGGGTCATCATATCGGCCATTTCCAATGCTCCACGTTCAATATCAGCAAATATGCCGATGCTGTCTTCAAAATTCTGGGATAATGTGGCAGCAGTCTCCTCTTTTGTCAAATCCATGTAATCATTTAGCATCCTCTGTAAGTCTGCAGCAGACCAGTTGGGATTTATGGAGGCCAGGAACGCAACAAACTGTGCGGCATTACTATTCATTCGGTTTTCTGCGTCAGCTACCGCCTGTGCATTCCCATCCCTTGACGCCATTACGTAATCATTGACCGCTGTAAAATGACTGGTTAATAAATCAGCAAATTTTTTGGCATTTTCATCCCCATAGAATGTTTTTATTGCCATCTGGAAATCTGCTGGATTTTCCATCAGACGATTCATTACATATTCAGCATCGGATAAATTCCACAGTTCACTCTGGATTGCCATTCTCAGCCAGTAAACCTGCTGGAGCCACAAAAACCGGAGGTAATTACCTAAGTTCTGCTCCGCTTTACTGACCCACATGTAAGTAGGTGGCATGGGCTGAGGCTGCGGCTGAGGCTGCGGTTGTGGCTGGGGACGCGGCTGGGGACGGTCTCTGGGTATGCAGATAACCTGACCGACAAATAAGTTAGTAGGATTTATACCTGGATTTGCAGCCATGATCGCTTCTACCGTAGTATTGTAACGCTGGGATAAAAGCCAGAGCGTATCTCCTGCTTCAATCGTATACGAGCGGGTTCCCTGGGGACAGACCGGATACATATTCATAGGTCTTTGCTGTATAGTATTATCCATGGACTGAGCCCATGGCGGCAGGTTCCGGAATTTATATCCTGCGGGTATCCAGATTACCTGGCCGATCATTAAATTTCCGGGTTTGATACCTGGATTTAAAGCCATTATAGCTCCTACTGTCGTACAGTATTTCTTGGCAAGAAGCCAGAGGGTATCCCCTTTCTGAATGGTATAGGCGCGCAGACCTACCGGACAGCGCGTTGTGCTGCCGGATACAGCTTCACTCATTAACGTGTTTGACGACATTTGAGAGGTGTCGGCTGGCTGGGTTGGCTGAGTCGGCTGCATCCCTGGCTGAATCGGCTGGTTCGGTTGCATCCGTGGCTGCGCCGGCTGGGTCGGCTGCATCCCTGGCTGAACCGGCTGGGTTGGCTGCATCTGCGGCTGCGCCGGCTGAGTCGGCTGCATCTGCGGCTGCGCCGGTTGCATTGGTTGCATCTGCGGCTGCGCCGGCTGGGTCGGCTGCATCTGCGGCTGCGCCGGTTGCATTGGTTGCATCCGCGGCTGCGCCGGTTGGGCTGGCTGGGTCGGCTGCATCCGTGGCTGCGCCGGCTGGGTCGGTTGCATCCGTGGCTGCGCTGGCTGGGTCGGTTGCATCCGTGGCTGCGCTGGCTGGGTCGGTTGCGCCGGCTGCGCTGGCTGGGTCGGCTGCATCCGTGGCTGCGCCGGCTGGGTCGGTTGCATCCG
>NZ_QOHO01000084.1 GCF_003432035.1 Lacrimispora amygdalina | reverse complement strand
AGGTGACAAACTATAAATAGTCAAGAGGTTTTGGTAAATAATTTTGTTTATAAAAAAGGCTAACCTTAATAAACCATCTAAAAACAGCGTATTTTAGATGGAACAAAATCTTCTACAGAAAATATGTATTAGCGAAGTTTTTGTGAATTAAAGTCAATATCTTGCCTCTCCAATGCATAGATGATTCTGATAAGTTTCTTTGCAACGTGAGTAATAGCTACTCTGTGTGGCTTGCCTTCTGCACGCTTCTTGGCATAGTAAGATGCAAATGTCATGTCAAAACGGATTAAAGGAAGGCAACAATTAATCAAGGTATAACGGAGCTGAGATGATCCACGTTTTACCATCCGACCTCCATGAGATTCTGTTCCAGATTCGTTAATACCTGGTTCAATGCCAGCGAAAGCAAGCAGCTGGCCTGGATTTGAAAAGTTTGACATATCTCCATATTCAGAGTAGATAATAGCTGCGGATATTGGACCAATGCCAGGCACAGACATGTAGTGAGGATGTACTTCCTCAATGAGTCGAGTGATTTCTTTCTCGAGAGTATCAATTTCTTTTACAAGAGATTTGTATAATGTAAGTAAGCTGTTTAGTTCTACATCAAAAATAGAATTATTGACACCGACTGTGTTGCAGGCAAGTTCCTTGAGAGTAAGGAATTGCTGGGGAGAAAACTTCCCTCTAGACAATGAACGCAGTTTGTCATAGGATGCAGAATTCATTCGAGCCATCTTTTCAGCAGAACCGTAGTTCTCAAGAAGATAAAGAGCAGTCTTTGAAAATCGCTCATTGAAAAAAGGCTTGAATTCAGGAAATGTATGATCAAGGAGATTCGTTATCTTTACAAGATAAAAAGAACGTTGTCGAATCAGTCGATCTCGTAATCGAGTTAATGACTTTAAAGAATAAGCGTGGTAAAATCCTTTTGAATGGGGTTTGTACTCAACAGTCATTAACCACCGAGCTATTGATTCGCAGTCAATATAATCGGTTTTAGTTCGCCTTAAAGAAGTGGATTTCTTATATTCCTTGATTAAAACTGGATTAACTTCCATGAAGCTGTGGTTGGCATTTTCAAGGAAAAGTTCAAGATTGAGGGCATAATGGGCTGTTGATTCAAACCCTATTTTTATATCCTCAGAGTTGGAGAGAGAATTAAATGTAATAATGAGTTGTTCAAAGCCTGACTTATCGTTTTTGATGGTAAACTTTGAAACGACTTTTTGATCAGCTGCAGAAATAATACAGCAATCATGTTTGTACTTGGAAATATCAATTCCAACAAAGTACATTGACATAGAGAAATACCTCCTGATTTGATAAATTTAGCACTGCTGTCTTCCACAGAGAATTCGACTGTGTAATCACGTAAATACAAACGTCTAATGAACCTAGGGTTCTATGCGTTAACAAACTGATTAACAGTAATAGACGAAAAGCTGTGGTCTGAGTCACCTCGTAACAGTCAAAGCTGTAAAAAAATAGGTACAGATCCACAGTGCTTTTATAAATATATCAAAGATGGATATAAAACCCCAGAGAACCTGGGAGAAAGGAATAATTTAATCACCATCTAATGATGATTGGATTATACG
>NZ_QOHO01000083.1 GCF_003432035.1 Lacrimispora amygdalina | reverse complement strand
TTGGCGCAAAAACTAAATGATACTTGCATTCCCATGTGGTATGGGCTAAACTATTCATATCCATTTTGGATACCTCCTATGTGATTTTTGTGGTTGGCAAACCCACAACTATTATAACATAGGAGGTTTTTTGCTTGAAGCTAAAGCTAGTTGGGGACACACCGGCATAGCCGGTGGTTTTATTGTACCGAGATACAAAAAAAGAATCAGACGGTCTGATAAAAACCGTCTGATTCCTGTTATTATAATTGAGTAACTACTTTGCGGGGTGCTGTCATCTTCATACAGCGAAGCAGCTTGTCGTTTGGTTCAAAAATAATCTTTATCCGCTCTGAACCGGACTGGCTGATCAGTGTATAAGTTTTGGCATCCGGAATTCGGGAAGAAAAGTCCAGTACTTTCATGGTGCCTGTTTCATGATCTCTGGCTTCTGTAGAACCGGTAGGCGCTACAATCTGAATTTCCTCCATCGATCCTTCCCAGGCTTTCTTACGTTTGCTTTTGCCGTAAATTCTGTCTATGGACAATGTATTGGTCACAAACAGATACTCGTATTCCACTTCACTGTTGCGGAATACGACGTAGGTTGCAGCTCCGGCAGCGAACAATATGATCACTCCAAAGATACCGAAAACCGGAGAGATGGACAGGAAAAATGCGATCACGCACAGAATTCCCATCACAATTTTCAGTAGCATGGTATAAGCCGGAGACTTCCTCTTTACAAGCCATTCTGCATACATTTCATTCATAATAATACTGGATCCTTTCTCATACCTGCAAGGCGTCTCTTTCGTACAAATCTTACATCATATCCATTCCGCCCGGAGCCGGAACTGCAGGTGCTTTTTCCTTAATATTAGCAACAACAGACTCTGTTGTCAATAAGGTAGATGCAACACTGGTAGCATTCTGAAGTGCACTTCTTGTTACCTTTGTAGGATCAAGAATACCTGCATCAACCATGTCTACGTAAGCTTCTTTGTATGCATCAAAGCCAGTGCCAACTTTTGATTCTTTTACTTTATTGATGATGACGCTGCCTTCCAGTCCTGCATTGGCTGCAATGTGGTATAACGGAGCTTCAAGAGCCTTTAAGATGATCTTTCCGCCTGTCTTCTCATCGCCTTCCAGTCCGTTTACAAGACCTTCAATCTCAGTGATTGCATGGATATAAGCAGAACCGCCGCCTGCGATTACACCTTCCTCTACTGCTGCTCTTGCTGCAGATAACGCATCTTCCATACGAAGCTTTGCTTCCTTCATCTCAGTTTCTGTTGCAGCACCAACACGGATTACTGCTACGCCGCCGGATAATTTAGCAAGTCTTTCCTGTAATTTTTCTTTATCAAAATCAGAAGTTGTTTCTTCGATCTGGCTCTTAATCTGACCGATTCTTGCATCAATGGCAGCCTTGTCACCGGATCCGTCAACGATAACTGTATTTTCCTTCTGGATCTTAACAGATTTTGCACGGCCTAACTGATCAAGAGTTGCGCTCTTTAATTCGTAGCCCAGTTCCTCAGAGATTACTGTACCGCCTGTTAAAACTGCGATATCCTGTAACATCTCTTTTCTTCTGTCACCGTAGCCAGGAGCTTTTACACCTACTACATTAAAGGTTCCTCTTAATTTGTTAACGATCAGGGTTGTTAATGCTTCGCCTTCAATATCTTCAGCAATGATAAGAAGTCTTGCGCCGGACTGAACAACCTGCTCTAATAATGGAAGAATCTCCTGAATGCTGGAAATCTTCTTGTCAGTAATAAGAATATATGGATCGTCAAGATTTGCTTCCATCTTCTCCATATCGGTGCACATGTAAGCAGAAATGTAGCCTCTGTCAAACTGCATACCTTCTACAAGGTCCAGTTCTGTCTTCATGGTCTTGGACTCTTCAATGGTGATAACGCCGTTGTTGGAAACCTTCTCCATAGCGTCAGCTACCATCTCACCCACTTCATCATCTGCTGCAGAGATCGCTGCAACTCTTGCGATGGAAGCTTTTCCTTTGATCGGCTCGCTCATCTTTGCGATTGCATCTATCGCAGCCTGGGTTGCTTTTCTCATACCCTTTCTTAAAACGATTGGGTTTGCACCAGCAGCTAAGTTCTTCATACCTTCATTAATCATAGCCTGAGCCAGTACGGTTGCTGTTGTGGTACCGTCACCGGCAACATCATTGGTCTTGGTAGCAACTTCCTTTACCAGCTGTGCGCCCATATTCTCAAAGGCATCTTCCAGTTCAATTTCTTTTGCAATGGTTACACCATCGTTGGTGATTAACGGTGCTCCAAATGATTTATCAAGTACAACGTTTCTTCCTTTCGGACCTAATGTAACGCGAACGGTATCTGCTAACTGATTCACTCCTGATTCAAGTGCTTTTCTGGCTTCTACGCCATATTTAATCTGCTTTGCCATGATTCATTCCTCCAGTTTAAACTTTATTTTGTGATCTTATATTAGGAAATCACGCCTTTTTTATCAAAATCTGCTGTTACCTGACGGTACTGCGTTTATTATTCAATTACTGCCAGAATATCACTCTGCTTTACAATTACATATTTCTCGTCGTCTTCTCCGGTTTCGATCTCTGTTCCTGAATATTTGGAGAAGATTACTTTATCGCCTGTTTTCACCTGCATGGAAACTTCCTTACCATCTACAAGACCGCCAGGTCCTACTGCGATGACTTCCGCCTGCTGCGGCTTTTCTTTTGCCTGACCCGGCAGAACAATACCGGACTTTGTTGTCTCCTCTGCAACCAATGGTTTTAACACAACTTTGTCAAATAATGGTACTAATTTCATTGCAATTCCTCCTCATAACCTTCTTATTATTTCTTTCTTATGGCCTATAGAAAGAAGTTATTTTTTATTCACATAATATGTTATATCACTCATTATTAGCACTGTCAATAGTTGAGTGCTAACTTTATATTTTTTTTACATTTTTACCATATTTAATCGGATTGAGCCGTTACTTACATAGTTTATAGAAATTTTCTTATTATATACCTTTATTTTTTTTCGGGTAAGTATTACAATAGGTTAGAGAATGAAAGGAGTGTTTTAAAATGGCAAAAAGAGGTAATGGTTTTGGGAAATTCGTGGCACTTGCCACTATCGCCGGTGCTGTTGCCGCCGGCATCTCTTATTTTACAAAATACAAATCCTTCCATAAGGAGCTGGAAGAAAACTTCCATGATTTTGAAGATGACGGGAATGATGACATTTCCAAGATTGACAGTACGATGAACCGCAACTATGTTTCTCTTCATGCTAATAAGGATGAGCTGAAGACAGCAGCCTCCGATATGGCAGACGCAGCGAAAGACGCAGCAACTGCGGCAAAAAACATGATGAAGGATGCAGCTACCATAGTAAGCGATACAGCCAGGGAAGCAGCTTCTGCAGTGGCTGATACAGCGAAGGATATGTTTGATTCTGCAATGGAAAAGGAAGATACGCAAGAGGAGGATTCTGACATTACAGAAGACGGCGGTCTGGATTATTCCGCTTCTGAATCAGGACAACCTGCTGCAGATGAATCACAGATAGACAACACAGTAACAGCGGGATCTTCCGATGATACCACCACCATTGTGGAGGAAGAATTGCAATAAATTTTCTGCTGTATGCAGGTAAAAGGAGTATTTTTTGAAGGAATGTCTCAGAATATACTCCTTTTTTAGTGTTTCTTTCATGGGCAGAAGGCATTAGCTGATAATCATACGGCACCAAGGTTCCATTTGACAACAGCTTAAAATGGTAAACGATAATAGGGAATTCTTTTGCATTCCTCAAATCCTAATTTCCCTGCAAGCTTTCTGGAACCCATATTTCCCGAGTTGCAAGACCAAACAGGTTCCAAGCCATTTTCGAGACAATAATCGATCAATCGTGCGCAAACCCTTGCTGCAAAGCTTAAACCGCGGTACTCTGTGCCCGTCTCAATTCCAATTTCAAGTTTACGGTCAATTACACAGGATGCGAAGGCGGTAGAAGCTGGGATCCTATCTTTTAATAACAGCGTAAATCCAATCCCATTCTTTTCGAAATCACAGTAGCTGTTCCAAAAATATTTCGGCACTACGTTTCCAGCCAGCTGATTGAAAATATCTTCTGTCATTGAGACAATTTCGGCTAGTTCATTTGGAAGACTTCTCCTGAAGGCAAGATACTTTTCTTTCCGGAAGGTAAAATTAATTCTCTGATATTCCAGGACTTTATCAGCTTCCGCTGCCGACGGATCACTGTACGGCTCATCCGCCCCTTTTTTGATTAAATTATCCCCTAAAAGAGTTTCCATCTTCGAATATAGCGCGGCAGGATATACCTGAAGCCATTCCGCTCTTTTTCTGCATTTGTCAGAATTGAGCAGATGTGGTTTCAGTTCTCCATAAAACGCTTCATTACCGTTTTCTCCATATAGTAAAGACATTCCATAGGGATGTTGAAGATAAAATGAAGCTGGTGAGGTGTTATCATCAGCAAAAACTTTTCCGTCTGCTTTTCTCTCCAATACTGACATGGCAAATAAAGTATTAATCTTAGCTGCCTGTAATGTCAAAATCAGATTTTGAAACATTTCTTTTTTTAATTCAATCATTAAGACTGCCCCCTTATATTTTAGTGGCTTTAGTATATAATGCAATTACTTATAGGTCAAATATACAATATTAAATCTGTACTACTACAGACCGGGCATTGAGGATGCATAATTGTCAAATATAAAAGCCGCTGTTTTCACCAGCGGCCTGCTTTAAGTAAAGAAAATATAACTGATTTACCCAGGTTCAATACAGTATTCAAACCCGGCATCCCGAATCATTTTTATCGTGCTGTCAATGCTCTCACCGCCTGCGGTAAGATATCCGGAAGCAAATACAGAATCTACCGCATAAAACATCCATTTTTCTTTTCCTTTTAAATAAAGCTCCCTTCCTGCCGCACACCGGATATCTGAATCCGGGTTTAAAAGTCTGGCAAGGCAAAGAACTTTTAAACAGTACTCTGAAGTGAGAATGGCAGTACTCTGATTCTCCAGTGCTGTCCCTTTTATAGGGATCAGGAAATTAATCGGAACTGCCTTGGGATTTATGGTCTGTATCTCAAACAGCATGTCCACCACATCTTCCGGCTTCTCTCCCAGTCCCACGATTCCGCCGCAGCACAGTTCAAACCCCATCCCTTTCAGCATTTGAATATTGGCAATCCGCTGCTCATAGGTATGGGTCGTGCAGATATTCGGATAATAATTTCTGCCTGTATTTAAGTTGTGGTTTATTCTGTCCACACCCGCTTTCTTTAAAGCCGCTGCCTGCTCTCTTGTGAGAAATCCGATGGAGCAGCAGACCGGAGTATCCGCTGCTTTCTTAAGTCTCTTAATTTCCTCAGCAAATGCCAGAATGGCTTCATCAGAAAAACGGATTCCGCTTAGCCCGATGCAGTGGCGTGCCAGCTTCTTTTCTTTTACCACATAACCGTCTTTTATAAGCTTGTCACTGGTAATCAGCTCATATGTATCAATATCTGTTTTCGCCTGTCCGGACTGGGCACAATAGGCACAGTTCTGCGTACAGTTGCCGCTGCGGGCATTTGTCAGCAGGTGAATATCCACAATATTTCCTTTATGCTTTTTTCTTAAGGAATATGCCGCCTCAAGGAGCTTTGGAAGTTCTTCATCCGGCATCAGGAGTATGGACCTGGCATCCTCCTTTGTAAGATTCTCATATGTATCTGTCATTTACTGCCTCCTCATATCCCGCCTTACCACTGCAGGGCTCTTTGAATCACCGAATATAAACGGCGTACCAACACAATAATAATGCATGTCTTTAATAAATCTCCAGGAAGAAACGGAATCACGCAAAGCCCAAGTGCAGCCGAAAAAGAGGTATGGGTGATATAGGAAAACCACAGGGTTCCAAAAACATAGGTAATCAGCCAGCCGGCAAGAATCGATACTGCCAGCGCCTTAACCGTCCGTTTACCAAAACGTTCCACAATCCAGCCGGTCACGTAAGCAGACACAACATAAGCGATGATATAACCTCCCGTAGGCCCGGCGATCCTGGTCAGTCCGCCGTTAAAACCAGAGAAAACCGGAAGCCCTGCCGCACCCATCAGGACAAAGGTAAGCTGGCTTAATGCACCAAGTCTTGATCCCAGTAAACAGGCAGCAAGAAAGGTGGAAAGATGAGCGAAATTAACGGGAACCGGGCCGATGGGTATGGTGACCTGAGACAGAATTGCAGTCAGAGAAGCAAACAGCGCACATAACGTAATTTCTTTTGTTTTTAAATTTTTCATGAAAAATCCCCCTGTATATTGATGTCATTTTTCACCATTATACAAAGGGATTTTTAAAATGTCAACCAAAATATATAACTCGGTTAACAATCCATCGTTCTATTACAAAACAATCCTCTATTTTTCATAAAGGAACTCTTCCGGCAGTGTCACTTTAAAATCCCGTGCCAGATCTTTAAAGTTCTCCGGTGTGATTGTCTGGAGCTTATCCGGACGTATGGATAACACTTTTACCAGAATCTCCGCAGATTTTTCAACTGTGTGCATTAATCCGAAGGTTAAATCAAAATCCTCACCGGAAGCAAACAGACCATGATGAGCCCATACTGCCACATCATATTTCTTCATCAGTTCACTGGTTGCAACTGCAATATCACGTCCGCCCGGCACCATCCAGCCAACAACACCCACGCCTCCAGGGAAAACAACAGGACATTCCGTAGCCATTTCCCACAATTCTCTTGTAAACACACGATCCTCTAATGGAAGCACAAATGTCAGCGCAATAACGTTTGCCGGGTGGGCATGGTAAATGACGCGGTGCAGCCCTTTGGTTGCATTCTTCTTCACTTCATGATTCATTAAGTGGGAAGGCAGCTCACTGGTGGGGCGGCCTCCGTTTACAAGTCCCCAGCAGATCCGGTAATTTTCTCCGGATTCATCGATCTCTATGATACAGGTATTGGCAGCCGGATCCAGAATGACATTGCGGAAATATTTTCCGCTTCCTGTTACCATAAAATATTCTCCTGCCAGATCCTTAACCGTTGTTCCGATTGGCTGCCAGGGAGTATTTCTGTTTAATTCTTCTTTTACAGACTCCACCTCTTCCGGCTTAATCCGGTAGCTTAAATTGCCTCCGTTTCTTTCATGCCAGTTCTGCTTAAAACCATCGTCACACATACGGATAAAACCTGTTACAAATTCTGCATCTAAAATCTTCATGTTTTTTCTCCTCTATTTGCGGTTTGCCAGTACTTCTTTTTCATATGCGGTAATCTGACTGAACCAGTCTTCTTTTGCAGGTACTCCGTTTAACTCACAGAAATAGTTCCATACATCGCCGACCGGGTAGAGCTTTAACTCTTCCTGAAGCATCATAAGCTCTGTAAAATTACGGGATTCCTGTAAAGCAGCCAGTTTTTCATTTGGAAGCAGAAGTGCATTTAAAAGAGCTTTCTGCATGTTTCTCATTCCTACTACCCAGGCACTTAAACGGTTGATGCTGGCATCAAAAAAGTCCAGGGCCAAAAGGACGCGGTCTGCTCCGCCCCGTACAATCTCCTTTGCAATCTCTTTCGTCTCATCGTCAAATAATACCACATGGTCGCTGTCCCAGCGAACCGGTCTGGTTACATGAAGCGCCACTTTATCAAAGAACAGCAGCATGGAAGATATCTTATCGGAAACTACTTCCGTCGGATGATAGTGTCCGCTGTCCAGCAGACAGAGAATATCATTCTTTGATGCGTAGTTCATGTAAAATTCATGGGAGCCTACCGTACAGCTTTCCATTCCGATGCCAAATACCTTGGATTCCACTGCAACGTATACCTTAGACTTATCGTAATCCATGGAAAGGATCTGGTCAAGGGAATCCTTTAACCTTGCTCTTGGTGAGGTACGGTCGGCGGGAATATCCTTAAATCCGTCCGGTATCCAGATATTCATGGTGCAGGGAGTATTTAATTCCTGGGCAAAATACTCAGAAATGCGGATGCAGGCCTTAACATGACGGATCCAGAACGCTCTTATTTCAGGATCTTCGCTAGATAAGGTGGCATTCTCTGCCTTTGGATGTGAGAATAAGGTTGGGTTAAAATCAATGCCGATCCCTCTTTCCTTTGCAAACTCCACCCATTTAGCAAAATGCTTCGGTTCCAGTTCATCCCGGTCAGCCCATTCTCCCTCTTCAAAGATTCCATAGCTTGCATGAAGATTAATTCTGTGTTTTCCCGGAATCAGGCTCAGCGCCTTGTCCATGTCTGCCATCAGTTCTTTGGGATTACGTGCCCGTCCGGGATAATTTCCAGTGGTCTGGATTCCCCCTGATAATGCACCGGCTCCGTCAAACCCGGTTACGTCATCTCCCTGCCAGCAGTGCATGGAAATAGGGATCTGTTTCAGTGCAAGAAGTGCCTGGTCCGTATCAACTCCTACTGCTTTATAGCTTTCCTTTGCCGCTTCATATCTTTCTTTGATTGTCATGGTTTTTTCTTCCTCTCTTTTCTCAGTCTAAATGAAATACCGGCTTTAACCCGTCTGAAACAGGGCTGTTGTCAGAATTGGTTTTCATAATGTCCGCCATATAGTCCCACCATTTCCGGTTAATGGGTGTATCTGCAGATTTGGCCCACTTCTCCTCATCTTCTATTTCAATATATCCATACAGCACATTGGTTTCTTCATCTAAAAATATGGAATAATTATGGCCGCCGCACTCATGAATCATCTCTTTCATCTCCGGCCAGAGCAGATTATGACGCTTTTCATATTCTTCAGCCATTCCTTCATTTAAATACATTTTAAATGATTTTCTGATCATAGTTCCCTCTCCTTTACAAAACCTCTCACAACGGCTTATATTCTTTTACAGCAAATGACCGGTAAACTGATTCTCTTGCTGATTTTAAATCTTTAAATTCCCCGCTAGCAATCATCTGCGCCAGCAGATTTCCGATTGCAGTCGCTTCTCCCGGTCCGGCGTAAACAGTCTTACCGGTTTGCTTCGCAGTTAATTTATTTAAGTAGGCTGCGTTGGAACCACCGCCGACTACATGAAGGTCTGAATATGTTTTTCCCGTAATGGATTCCAGTTCTTCTGCCGTTTCTTTATAACAAACCGCAAGGCTGTTATAAATTACTGCCGCAATCTCTCCCGCGCTTTTAGGAACGGGCTGTTTTTTATTTCTGCAGAAATTTACAACCGCTTTTATCATGCTTTCCGGAGCCAGAAAACTGCTGTCGTTGCAGTCAACCAGAGAAGGGATCGTCTCTTTTGAAGCAAGGTCACACAGCTCTGCAAAGGAATAATGCTCCCCTCTCCCGGCCAGTTCTTTTTTCACCGACTGGATCATCCAAAGGCCCATGATATTCTTTAAATACCGATAGCGGTAATCATACCCGCCTTCATTGGTAAAATTAGCTTCCATGCTTTCTTTGGAACAATCCGCAGCCAGAAGTTCCGTTCCCATAAGAGACCACGTTCCAGAACTGATATAGAGAATATCATCCTCTTCACCTTCCTTATCCGGAACTTTAGGAACTGCCATGACTGCAGAACCGGTATCATGAGTGGCCGGCAGTACCACTGTACAGGAAAATCCCACCTCTTTTATGATTTCCTCCGTAAACTGTCCTGCATTAGTCCCAGGCATGGATAATGGACCAAACAGCTTTTCCGGATAGGAGAGCATACGGATCAGTTCATAATCCCAGTTCTCTGTTACAGGGCTCACCAGCTGGGTCGTGGTAGCATTGGTATATTCCTGTTTTTTTTCTCCGGTCAGCAGAAAGTTAAAGTAATCGGGAATCATAAGGAAAGATTCCGCTCTCTTAAGAAGTTCCGGCTCTTTTTCTTTAACAGCCATAAGCTGATAAATCGTATTGAAAATCTGTTTTTGAATTCCGGTTCTCTTATATAAATCATTCTGGGAAATGATTTCATATACCTTCTCATCCATTCCCGATGTTCTGCCATCCCGGTATCCTGCTGCCCTTCCAAGAATTTTATTATTCTCATCAAGAAGAACAAAATCCACTGCCCATGTGTCAATTCCCATACTGACAGGTATCTTATCCAGCTTTTTACACTGCTTTAATCCCTCTTTTATTTCTGCAAATAAGGACTCCACATCCCAGGACAAATGCCCGTCCTCCTGCTTCATGCTGTTTTCAAAACGGTAGATCTCTTCCAGAACTATTTTGCCGTCCTGTACAGTCCCAAGTATATGGCGGCCGCTGGAGGCCCCAATGTCTACGGCAAGATAATATTTCTCCATCCGCACCACACTCCTTTCCTTATTCTTGCCCATGCTCTTTGGGCATAAAGGGATACCCGCAGGGTGTTTCCTTGTTCTTGCCCACGCTCTTTGGGCATAAAGGGATACCCGCAGGGTGTTTCCTTGTTCTTGCCCACGCTCTTTGGGCATAAAGGGATACCCGCAGGGTGTTTCCTTGTTCTTGCCCACGCTCTTTGGGCATAAAGGGATACCCGCAGGGTGTTTCCTTATTCTTGCCCATGCTCTTTGGGCATAAAGGGATACCCGCAGGGTATTTCTTTATTTATCATAACGGATATTCACACAAAAAATAAGGTCGCTGTTTAATTAAAACTGCGTCCTTATTTGCATTATAGGCACTGTAACACCTATATGAATGATAGAAAAGGTAAGCAATGCTAAAATGAATGAAGCAAAGGCCATAAGATCTTTAAAGCCATACTTCATCCGCACCACCTCCTATCTATGTAGAGATAGAAGGCCAACGCCCTTGCAGTTACACGATTGTTCCATATCACTATGGTAACATATCCCATTTTAATGTGATATTACTTATCCCTGGTAGCAGGTACAATAACGGTACTGCTGCCGTTTCCCGCCTTTCCCTCGACTTCGTTCCTTTTCTCGGTGTTCTCTCGTGGTTTGCTGCCACTTCTGGAAGCGGACAATACTGTCCCTAATCAAACATACCGCCACCACTATCCATAGGTTTTGGAAAACTGCCTTTAATTATGCAATTATTGCAGTAATGTCCCCCATGCCCACATAAAGATAAATCTTAATAATCAACAACAATGCAAAACGCCACGGAAATACTGAATTTCAGCATACCATGACGCTTGATTGTTATTTTGATACCATTTTGCATAAATAAAAACAACGAGTAATAAACTGAATAACTGGAATTATTTGCATTTTCCAGCCGGCCATTAATACAATCCTTAATCAGTTTTGGAAGAAATAAGTAATTCTTTTAAGTCCATAATAGACATTTCGTGCTCGTCCAGTATTGTGGATACTTCCTTAAACTGTTCCAGCTTTATTTTATCCTGAATTTCTTTTTCTTTTTCATCCAGTGTAATGAGACATTCCTTATACTGCTTAATGGATTCCTGCACTTCCTTTAACTCTTCCTGAAGTTTTTCCAGTGCTGTCTTTCTGACTCCTCTTGGCATATTGGTCCTCTCCTTTACAGATATTATTAAATTAACCATATATAACCAAGTATATGCAGATTTATTTTTCTTTATTACAGAAATACAACTTTTTAATAAATTATCTTAGTTTTCTTTTCTTCTTTTTAAAGCCCCGGTTAAAGTTTTAACTTCTTTGCAAAGAATGAATGTGATTTTATCATCTCTTTCCTTCCGGAAACGGCAATGATAAATTCTTATCCCTGTATTCTTTTGGAGACATGCCATGGTAATTCCGGAAAATCCGGTGAAAATAACTGGTATTATCATAGCCTACTGCAACTGATATATCGGTTATGGAAAGTCTGGTATTAAGCAGAAGAAACGATGCCTGATTCAGCCGTTTAATCTGTATGAGTTCCTTAAAAGTCCGGCCGGTAAGACGTTTTACTGCTCTGCTCAGCCAGTAAATATTGTAGTTTAACCGGGCTGCAAGTTCTGTCAGTTCTCCGTCCTTATAATTTTCATCAATAAACTTTAAAACCTGAAAGGTCAGCTTCTGGTCAAAACTTTCTGTTGTATGGCTGATTTTATCCGTGTAATGCATCAGCTGGAGAAATAAAAGACCCATTGTAACCTGATTGATGCTTCTTTTATTGGGCTGGTCATTGAGCAGGGTCCAGACCATATTTTCCACAAGATTCTGTACCGGCAGAACGTCTGCCACCTGAAAATGTAAGTAACTTGCATAACGTGGATCAAAACACAAACTGCCCACCAGAAAATCCCTCAGAAGGTTTTTCTCCTCCCCCATCATCTGAAAAGCGGTATCAAAAAATTCCGGAAGAATGATAAAGTTAACCGCAATATCTCTCTCACCTGCGGGAAGTATTTCCTGGGATGCATGCTGATTTAGAAACAGCAGTTCCCCAGTCTTTAACACCACTTCTTCCCCGTCAATGCGGTGTGTCGTCTCTCCCTGACACATATAAATCACTTCTATATAATTGTGCTTATGTCTTGGAAAATGAACAAATCTGGTATGTGGCCTGATGCGGATCATTTTACCGTGCTCCAGCATCTTTTTACTGTCAATCACCAGCTCCTGCCCCTCTGTATAACGTTTCCGGTCGATCTCCGTCCGTCCGTTTATGATTTCCCGTTCCTCATCGGTGATGACCGCCAGACGATTAATAATCTCCTGATTCACTGTTTGGTGCCTCCTCCTTCGTTCTGGGAGAACAGGATTAAGTTCTTCCATCTATCCTCACCTATGGCTCGTTCACTGAGTGCATAAGCGTGGTCTTTTTCACCGTTAGCCAGGAGTTTATAGATGACTGCTCCATTTGCATCTGTATCCCTGATCCACCGGTCATTTCGTACTATTACCCCGTCTGCAGTCTGAAACTGCCAGACAGCCGTCTCCCCCTGCCTGTTGGTGCTGGAATAAGTGATTTCTCCCTGCATGAGATCATTCTGAAACATTCCGTTTTTTGAGGTTTTGACTGTAATATCCTGTGTCACTCCATCGTAATAACGGTAACCACATTCTCCGCTGCCGTTCATCTTTCCATTCTTCCAGTTTCCATAAGAATAATCATATCGTCTGCCTTCTTCCAGACTAAGAACTGAAATCGCAGCAGCAGTCCCATCCGGAACTCCATTCTTAAAATCTCCATAAAAGACTACTGCTGGTTTTAAGAATACCAGTCCTGCACCGTCTGTTATTTCACGTTTTAACCTGCCTTCCGAATACATGCAGGGAAACTCATTTAAAGAATTCTGATTTGCCTCTACAAGCCTGGCAGCTCCTTCTAAATCCCCTTCCTGAAACCTTCCGGTCAATCCTTCCAAAAACTCCTGGTCAGCCGCTTTTAAAAATATTCCGGGATCCTGTGTCTCAGTTATGGCCATTTTCTCTGCAGGTGCATCCTGTGCCTGGATCTTACTTCGCTGTGGTTCCTTAATCGGTACCTCCTTACTGTTTCTTACCGTTCCTGCCACACTTAAAAGAAACATCAGAACATACACCAGGGCAATGGTGATTCCTGTCCTTAAATTTTCCTCTCTTTTTGTTTTATTCAGATCATGGTTCACTTAATCACCCCCTACTGCCGTCAACCGACCAGGCTTCTTTTAAAAGAACGATTCCTTCCTGTATCTTTTCCTCAGTCAGATTTGCAAATCCAAGAATGACTGTCGGCGGGTATTTGTTGTGCTCCCTGTGGATAAAGGAACCGGAAAGACCATATACCTTTACGTTTCGCTCCTCTGCCCTTGCAACCAGTTCCTCCTCCGTTCTTCCCCGCCGGTCGGTAAGAAGCAGATGAAGTCCTGCATGCTCGCCGCCGATAAAAAACTGATCTTCAAAGGACTTTAAACCGGCAGTCAGCACATCATGTTTGGATTTATACAACGCTCTCATCCGGTTTAAATGGCGCTCATAATGCCCCTCGGACATGAACTGGTAGAGTATATTCTGGTCAATTCTTGATACAGTGGAAGCGTAGAAACTGATCCGTTTCTGATAAATCCGGCAGAGCGTCATAGGTAATACCACATAACTGACACGGATGGCCGGAGCGATGGATTTGGAAAAGGTTCCGCAGTAAATCACCCGGTCCCTGTCATCCATCCCCTGCAGGGCAGGAATCGGCTTTCCTTTATACCGGAACTCACTGTCGTAATCATCTTCAATTAAATACCGGTCCTCACATTCATACGCCCATGCCAGTAATTCCTGCCTGCGTTTGACCGGCATAATAATTCCGGTTGGGTACTGATGGGAGGGCATGACATAGGCAATATCCGCTCCGCTTTTTTCAAGCAGCCGCACATCCATTCCTGACTGGTCCATATCCACCGGCACAACCTGATACTGCAGACTGTCAAACACCCGGTATGCCTGTCTGTAAGTAGGATTTTCCATGGCAATGGTTCTGTCCCTCCCAAGAATCTGGGAAAGCAGCATCAGCATATATTCGCTTCCTGCACCTACAATGATCTGTTCCGGGAGACAGTTGACTCCTCTGGCAGAATGAAGATAGGAACGGATCGCTTCCCTGAAAGGTAATTCTCCCTGTGGATCCCCGGCTGCAAACATCTCCCTGTTATCATCAATCAGCGTATTTTTCGATATCCTCCTCCATGTATTAAAGGGGAAACTGCACAGATCAATTCCTCTTGGAGAAAAGTCCACAGCCCATTCTTTCTTTCCGCTTTTCTTTTTTGTATCGGAAAAAAAAGAGGGCTGTCTTTTCATTTTTTCCTGACCGGTATCAATAAGTCCGTCGATTTTCAGCACAAAGTAACCCCGGCAGGGAACCGCTTCAATATAGCCCTCTGATAAAAGCTGCTCATAGGCCATCTGGGTGGTGCTCCTGCTGACTTTTAAATGCTCCGCCAGCAGTCTGGTGGAGGGAAGGCGGACCGCCGGTTTTAGATTGCCTTTTACAATTTCACTCTTAATGTAGCTGTAAATCTGGCTGTAATAAGGCCATCCCGGCTGATTCTTTAAGGGTATCATCAGCTCCATGAAATAAACATTCCTCCTTTACCGGATAGGAAAAAATGCCGCACGTCCCTTATCCTTCGGTCATGCGGCATTTTTGTTCAGCTGTACTATTTTGCAATTTTAAAGGAACTCTTTAAGGATACAATCCGGTTGAATACCAGATGTTCCGGTGTGCTGTCCTTGCAGTCAACACAGAAGAAGCCGTTTCTTACAAACTGGAAGCTGTCATATGCCCTGGCTCCTTCAAAGCTGGGCTCCACATAACAGTGTTTTAAAACAGTCAGGGAATTGGGATTTAAGTTTAAGCTTCCGTCTTCGTTTAACTTCCCTTTTTCTTCATCCACGATGTTCTCGTATAAGCGGCACTCCACTTCCTGCGCAGTGGCTGCAGCCACCCAGTGAATGGTACCCTTTACTTTTCTGCCCTCGAATCCGGAACCGCTCTTTGTCTCCGGGTCATAGGTGCAGTGAACAACGGTAACATTGCCGTTCTCATCTTTTTCACAGCCTGTACAGGTGACAAAATAAGCGTTCATGAGGCGGACTTCATTGCCTGGGAATAAACGGAAATACTTTTTAATGGGCTCTTCCATGAAATCTTCCCGCTCAATGTAAAGTTCTTTTCCAAATGGAACTTTTCTCTCACCCAACTCCGGATTTTCCAGGTTATTGGCAACATCCAAATACTCCGTGGTATCCTCCGGATAATTATCGATTACCAGTTTAACGGGATCTAAAATCGCCATCATTCTGGGTCTTTTCAGTTTTAAATCCTCCCTGATGCAGTATTCAAGCATGGCGTAATCAACAGAGCTGTTGGCCTTGGAAACACCTACCAGGTCTACAAACATACGCAGGGATTCCGGTGTATAGCCTCTTCTTCTTAACGCAGCGATAGATACCAGTCTGGGATCTTCCCAGCCGTCAACAATGTTGTCCTCCACAAGCTTTTTGATGTAACGCTTTCCAGTCACTACATTGGTCAGATAAAGCTTGGCAAATTCAATCTGGCGGGGCGGATTTTCAAATTCACATTCCTTTACTACCCAGTCGTACAGCGGTCTGTGATCTTCAAATTCCAGCGTACAGATGGAATGGGTAATATGTTCAATGGCATCTTCTATGGGGTGGGCAAAATCATACATGGGATAAATACACCATTTGTCCCCGGTGTTATGATGGGTCATACGTGCCACACGGTAAATGACCGGATCACGCATGTTGATGTTGGGAGATGACATATCAATTCTGGCTCTTAATACCTTTTCGCCGTCTTTGTATTTTCCTTCTTTCATCTCTTCAAACATCTTTAAGTTTTCTTCCACACTCCGGTTTCTGTAGGGGCTTTCTTTACCCGGGGTTTTAAAATCTCCTCTGTATTCCCGGATCTCTTCGGCCGTTAAATCACAGACAAATGCCTTTCCTTTCTTTATTAAAAGAACTGCACAGTCATACATCTCCTGGAAGTAGTTAGAAGCAAAGTAAAGCCTGTCATCAAATTCTGCACCAAGCCATTTTACATCCTCAATAATGGATTCCACGAATTCTGTCTTTTCTTTTGTCGGGTTTGTATCATCAAAACGGAGGTTGAATTTTCCGCCATACTTTTTAGCCAGGCCATAGTTTAACAGGATGGATTTGGCATGTCCGATATGCAGATAACCGTTTGGCTCCGGCGGAAATCTGGTCTGCACATGGTTATAAACGCCTTCTAAAAGATCCTTGTCTATCTCCTGTTCAATAAAGTTTTTAGAAATTATTTCATCTTTGTTATCTTCCATCTTTCTTCCTCCATGTCAGTCACTTCAATAATACAATATCATATCATACTTCAATCAATTCGAAAAGGGGGAAAACGTCTTAATCCTATATCAGATAGCCTTTCTTTTTCAGCTCTGCCTCAATAAAATCCAGATTTTTCTCCGTATCTGCCTCTACAGTATGATAATGACAGCCTCCAGTCAGTACATTTAAGGGCTGGTCATTGGAGGATTTCATATGCTCCACAAATTCTGCAGCATCCAGACGGTTGTTAATAATTAAATCCACCTCAATCTGTCCGTATAACTGGTGTTCAATCAGCACATTTTTAAGCCTTCCCCCATAATCAACGATGGTATTAAGTTCATCTAAGGTATGCTCTGTCCGGTGGCTGGTCCGAAAGATCCTTATATATGCCTGTTTATCTTCGTCTTCTCCTCTGTGAAGGAGGTAGCCTTTATTGGTGGATATGATTCTCTCATTTTCCGCCCGCAAAAGTGCGATATCCTGTACAACCACCTGTCTGCTTACGCCCAGTCTCCTGGCCAGATCTCCGCCTGCTACCGGCTGTCCTTGCGCAATTAATAGTTCCACTATTTTTTTTCTTCTTCTGCTTCCATCCACGTCTCGTCGTACCTGCCTTGTATTCTGATGTCCTCTGTTGTCAAAAATGCTCCTTCATATCCAAGGAGTTCGCAAAGTCTAGTGATGTGAGGCGGCTCCAGCCGGGCTTTTAAAAGAATGTCCTTCTGGTAAAAAACCTCCTCTCCCGGTCCGTCTGAAATCACTTTTCCCCCTGCCATAACAATAACCCGCTCAAAATAACGGGCCACAAAATCCATGTCATGAAGGATTGCCAGTACGAATTTTCCTTTTTCTGTCATGGTACGGATTAACTTCCCCAATACTTCCCGTCCCCTGGCATCCTGGGCGATGGTGGGTTCATCTAATATCAGCACCTTAGGGTCCATTGCGGCAACGGATGCAATTGCTACCATTTTCCGCTCAGACAGATCCAGATCATAAGGATTTTCTTCTGCTGCATGGAGAAGCCCCACCATCTCAAGGGCTTCTCTGGCGCGATGTTCCGCCTCGTTTCTCGTCATGCCAATGTTTAAGGGGCCTACCATCACCTCTTCCAAAACCTGGTTTTTAAAAATCTGGTCATCGGGATTCTGAAATACATATCCCACCTTTTTTGCAAGCTGGGCCACCGTCCGCCCTGAAATATCTTCCCCTTCAAGCAAAACAGTTCCAGCCTTTGGTTTTAAAAGTCCCTTAAGCAGCTTAACCAGGGTAGTTTTTCCGGCGCCGTTCTGTCCGATCACTGCAGTCGGTCTCGCATCCAGGGTAAGTGTAAGATTTTCAATCACAGGAGCGCCAGGTATATAATAAAACCCCAGATCCTTTATGTTAAATATCTCCGTCTCCTGTTTCACTCCTTTCCTGCCCCTTATTCTTCCGGGAAGGCTGAGAGGAAACTGTTCCTTTAACTTTTGTATCTGTTTTAAGGTTACGGGATAGATAAGCTCCTCTCCCTCTTTTCTGTGCACGGAAAGAGCTTTGGAAACCTGGGTGTATACAGGAGGCTCCACTCCCAGCTTACTTAAATCATCTCTGGAAAAAATACGCTCCGGAACATCATAAGCCACCTGTTTTCCCTGATGAAGCAATAGTATTTTATCACAATAGGCCGCCAGCTTTTCCATCTTTTGTTCTACCATGATGATGGTGATTCCGGTTTTTGCCAGCTTTTCAACCACTTGAAACACATCCTCGCTGCCCTGGGGATCCAGCTGGGAGGTCGGCTCATCAAGGACAAGAACTTCCGGCTCCATGGCAAGAATGCTGGCGATAGCCACTCTCTGAATCTGTCCACCGGATAAATCAAAGGGATTCCTGTCCTTATACCTGATGATATCCAAAATCCGTAATGCATTTTCCACTCTTTTTCCGATCTCTTCCCTTGGAATTCCAAGGTTCTGAAGGCCAAAAGCAATTTCATCATAAACCGTATCCTTCGCACCGGACAGCTGGTTAAACGGATTCTGAAACACAAGGCCCACCTTCTGGCACAGCGCTGCAATCGGTACCTTTGAAGCTTCCATTCCGTCTATGAACACCTTTCCTCCATACGCTCCCCGGAACATGGTAGGAACCAGCCCCGCAAATGCCTGGCAAAGAGTGCTTTTTCCTGCCTGGTTCTCCCCTGCAATCCCGATAAACTCTCCCTTTTCCACTTCAAAACCAATCCCGTCAAGGGCCAGCCTACGGGTGTGGGGATACCGGTATTTCAAACCGCTCACTTCAATGAATGCCATACATCACCCTCCATACAACCGAAGCCGCAATAAACAGAACCATGAGAATCATGAACCGTTTATCCCTGCCCGAAAGCCGGTGTTCTCTTAAAAAAGTCTTTTTATTTTTTGATCCGAATCCTCTCACTTCAAGGGCAATCGCCCGTTCCCTGGTATTGATGAGAGAGCTGCTGACTACGGGAGAAATCAGAGGAATAAACGCCTTCGCCCTGGTAAATAAGCTTCCTTCAGTTTCCATTCCACGGCTCCTCTGGGCATCTAAAATGGTATTCATGGTTGCCATCATCTGAGGTATGATTTGAAAAACAGAGGTGATCATATATCCGAATCTGGGAGAAAAACCGGTCTGTTCCAAATCATCCACCAGATCCGCGGGCTTGGTGGTCAGTACAAATGCCGCAAAAGCAAGAAGCATATTTAAAATATTAAGACCGATCCGGCATGCGTAAAGGAGACCTTCCTGATAAAAGGCCAGAGCTCCGATCCGAAACAGAATCGTCATGTTCTCCTTATTAAACAGACCGTGAATAAGAAAAATAGTGATGATAATGGTAAATGAAAATGCAATCAGCGGAAAAACCTTTTTTAAGATTCCTCCGCTGATCAAAAGGCCCAGACTGATTACCAGAAACAGCCCGTACATCCACAGCGCGCCTCCAATCAGAGGCACGCTGATGGCTGCCAGAATATAAACCATCTTGGCAAACGGGTGAAGTCTGGTTAAATAGCTGTCCTTATCTACGTAGAGACTAATGCTTTTCATAGGAATGAACCCTTTCTTAATCCAGACTTTCTACTTCATCATTGACGTCATAAAGGGAGGTGAGTTTTTTAGGCAGTCCTTTCATTATGGCAAAAACAATGAGGACTGTTATCAGCTTGTCCGGCACATCCACAACCAGTTCATCGAGAAATGATCCTAAGAATACAGGCAATCCGGCTGACTGGGACCACCCGAATAAAAGATCTCCCCAGACGTTTCCGGTTGCACCGCCCCAGAATATCACATTTAAAGGAGTGGAGATGACAACTGCCGTAAGTCCTGCAGCTACTGCAGTCAGAATGGCTCCCGACAGCTTTTCCATATGTCCAAGTCTTGCCATGATTCCCACTGCAGCTCCGATTCCCAGACTGGTTAACGCATAGATCAAAGTGATGGAATCACCGGTGGTAAAGCCAAAAATCAGGTTGTTGGCGGCTCCGCAGACAGCCCCGATGACCGGACCTCCAAGCACTCCACCGATACAGGTTCCGATGGAATCCAGCCAAAGAGGAAGTTTTAAAACTGATGCAAAAAGTTTTCCTAAATAATTAATTCCGATGCAGGCCGGTATCAGCACAAAAGTGGCTGCGTGCAGCCTGGTCTTAAATAAATGATTCATCTCATTTCCTCCATTCATGATCCTGATTGATTCATTCGTACAAACGCTTCCAGCGCTGTAAGGATCTCCATTTGTTCCCCTCTCATCATGGCAGATTCGCCGTCAGTATAGCTGTTAATCTGTTCTGAGAGCTCATCCTGATATTCCACCACTGTATTCAGTATGGACGCCGTTTTAACCCCCCGCAAGCCTCCTGTTACAAATACAGCAGCCGTCTCCATGTCAGATCCAAGTACACCTTTCCCCGCCCAGTAAGCGCAGATTTCCTCTTCCTGATCGATGTAGAAGCTGTCGTGGCTTCTGGCAATTCCAACATGAGTCCTTGCCCCCAATGCTTTAGCGCTTTCCATACAGTCAATCAGAAGTCCCGTATCCGGGATTGCGGGATACTTGGAATCCACATAGGAAGAGGACGCTCCATCATCCCTGACGGCTCCGTTTACCAGAATTAAATCTCCCAGTCCGATTCCTTTTTTAAGGGCCCCGCAGCTGCCGATCCGGATCATTCCACGGACTCCGATTCTTGATAGCTCCTCTACAGCGATTGCGGCCGATGCTCCCCCTATTCCGGTAGAAACCGCCATCACAGGCACTCCATGATAAAGGCCTTTTATGCTGCGGTATTCCCTGTTGTAAGCCAGCTCCTGCACCTCCGACAGATATGGAGCAATCCGGTCTAAGCGGGCCGGATCCCCAGGCAGCAGAGCATAGGGTGCTGCCTGACTGTGAGACAGCCTGATATGGGGCATGATTTCAGCCAAAATTACCATCTCCTTCCTTTTCTCTGCTCTGAATTTAGCACAAAGGAGCTGCCTTGTCAACCAAATGTCAGGTGACAAGACAGCTCCTTTCTTTTTTAAAATTTTTTGTTTTTATTTATTTTCTTATGGCAGCTGACCATAGATCCTGTTTCTCAGTAAACTGTTTATTGATCCACTCCAAAGCCTGCTCTCTTCCTTCCTCCGAAAAAGGGAAAACTGCTTTCGTCTTTTTTTCATCGGGAGTCGCTTCATAACAGTATGGCTGGGGATATACGGTAACTTCAAGCCCCTCTTCTTCCTTATTAATCCGATACCGCATTCCATTCATGCTTCCTGTATAAGCCTCTTTTTTAAAAAACTGGATTGGTACAAAGGTTTCTTTCTTAAGCATGACTAATCAATCTCCTTATTTGACACCGGGACCTGTTTTTTTCTTAGTGGACTTGGAAACTCCGGGGCCGGCTTCCTGCTGGGGGTTATTCATAACAGGGGTTTCCTGGGTGGAAGGCGTTGTTACCGCAGATGTTGCAGGCGCTTCCGTTGTTGGAGCCGCCGTTGTCGGTGCGGCTGTTGTCGCGGCCGCTGTGGCCGGAGCTGACGTTGTGGAAGGCGTTGTTGCCGGCGTTGTCGCAGTCGTTTCGGTTTTCGTTGTACCGTTTGAGGTTGTCTTTGATTCCGTACCAGGTAAATTGTAGCAGAGAACCGGCACTTTTGACGGAATATTTTCAAAAAGAGTTTTGGCCATCGCAGGCGGAAGGTTTACACAGCCATGGGACCCGCTGGTTTTGAAAATGCTTCCTCCAAACTGCTTTCGCCAGGTAGCGTCGTGAAATCCGATGTTGCCGTTAAATGGCATCCAGTAAGCGACCGGGGTTCTGTAATCCTCTCCTTTTAAGGTCGCATCCTTCTGCTTATAGGTAAGGGAGTAAACGCCTGCCGGGGTTGACCAGCCCTTTGATTCATTTCCTGATACAAAATCAGTATCAAGAACCAGTTTACCATCTTTATAAAAATATAAATGCTGGGCTGTGAGATTTACTTCCACATAGGTATTGCCATAATCATTCTCTCCAAAACTGGCGGCCTCCTGCTTATACACAGGAACTCTTTCCTGGCTTTCTCCAGAGCGGATAATTCCTGCCAGTTCATCGGCTTCGGCCTTCTGGTCAATCTTCCAGCCATAACTTCCTCCGGTTATTTTTACCGTCTTACCATAGGAAGTGTTAAGAGTCTTTGCCTTTGATACCGTATCGTACTTTGAAGCCAGCCCTTTTACATAAGCAGTTACCTCAGAACTGCTTAAAAACGCCTTGCCGTCTTCTCCTACTCCCACCCATTTGGAAATGGTATCGCCGTTTAACACTTCTTTCTTATCGCCAAACTGATAGGTTACTTTCACGTTGGTATACCGGTTTAAGGTCTGGACCTGGCTGACCAGGTCAGGATCATCTGCTGTGATCTGCGGTTTTTTATAAGCATCGCCTTCGTCTAAGGATACCTCTGTCTTTAAATCCATGACAGCAGCCGATATCAGCGATTTCACCTTTTCCGGATCAGGCCGGTTTCCCTCATCTGCCGACACAATATGATACCCTTTACCGGACTCATACTGTGAAATGGCAGCATCCTGGGGTTCTTTTATCTTATCTTCCTGGAAACAGGACAGCTTTGTTACAGCTGCATCAAACTGGTCCTGATTATATTTTACCAGGGTTCCTATATCAAAATTTTGAAATTTCCTAATATGCTTTGCCCATTCAAGAGGTTTCTGCTGCTGCAGCAGTTTTTCCACACTTCCGTCAAAAACTGCTTCCATGCCGATATCAGTACCTTTAATGATCTCTGTATTGTCACCCCGTTCTTTAATTGTAAGCTGGTAACCGTCAATGCCGGCTGCAACCATCGTCTTAACCTCATCAATGGATTTTTTGGATGCATCCATACCATTGATAATGGTGTTGGGGAAAAACACCTCTTTATACTGTCTTCCGATCTGTAAATATGTAAGCGCCGCTATTAATGCGACTACGGCAACGGACCCGCCTCCGATTACAGCCAGACCCCCGATTCCCAATGACTTTTTCTTCCTGCTGTGGGGCTTTTGCTTTTCCATTTATTTCCTACCTCTTAACTAGCCTTTTTATTCAGATATTATTATATCGTAAAACCTCGAAATATGTCTAAATATTTATGGTATATTTCTTGACTTTTTTATTACGATTTGACCTGACATTTCCAGAATATTCATATTGACTTCCTGCCTTTCATAAGATATGGATAAGAACAATTGGAAAGAACCAATTTATGGCTAATTATTTATCTGTATACGGAATCATCAGTTCCGTTTCTCCCTTTTATACTTCGGTTTCCGGCAGCAGCTGCTCCCTGCTTCTTTCTGTGAACGCACAAAACCTGGGGCAGATTAATTTTGTCGTAACTCCCCAGACCTTTGTTTTAGAACAGCATACCTTCCGTCCTGGTGAACGGATTATCGGCGTATACGACACCAATGTACCTGTCCCCCTAATTTATCCTCCCCAGTACCTGGCTGTTGTTATGGCACAAAACAGTGATGGTTATGAAGCGGCCCTGGATTATTTTGATGAAGACTTATCAAATGCAGCGCAGACTATAAAGCTGAATATTCCGGCAGATGGAAGTACACAGGTCGTTCTTGCCAATGGACAGAATTATCTTTTCAGCCCCGGTGAGCACTATCTTTTTATTCTTTATATGTCTGCTTCCGATCATATTCCAGCCGAAATTACGCCTTCAAAGATCATCGTATTTTGCTCTGATAATGAATAAACCCATGAAAAAAGCCGTCTTATCCGCTCATCTGGCAGGCCGTAAGACAGCTTTTTTATTAATAATGGCATATAACGGGTATTCCGGTATAAATCAGCTCATAAAGAGCCTTTGCCTTTTTGGGAGGAAGATTAATACATCCATGACTTCCGCCGGTCTGGTAGATGGAACCTCCGAATTTGCTTCTCCAGCTGGCGTCATGAAAACCGATTCCGCCGTTAAAGGGCATCCAGTAATCTACATGGCTCTCATATTCATAAGTTCCGTCCGGTTTTTTATCACCCCGCAGTATACGGTCAGTCTGCTTATAGGCAAGGGTATAAATGCCTTCCGGCGTGGATAGTTTCTTTGATACATTCCCAGTCACACAGGGGGAATCCCATATGACACTGCCGTTCTGATACATATAAACATGCTGGGCAGCCATATCCGCTTCCACATAAGTACCGCCCCAGTCCACATTACGGTCAGCTGCTGCCAGGCTGTACTGGGGATTTCTCTCCTGGCTTTGTCCGCTCTGAACAATGGCAATAAGCGCCTGAGTCTCCGCTTCCTGATTAATCCGCCAGCCATATGCACCGGAAAGAGACAAATCCCTGCCGTCAGCCGCTTTAAACGGCCGTGCTTTTCCAGCCGTATCATACTTTCCTGCCAGTGACTGAATATATGCTGCAGCTTTTGCCCCGCTTATGTGGATACCTGTCTGGTCCGAGCCTTCAATCCAGGTACAGAGCTGTTCTCCAGTCAGCACTTCTGACTGGCTGCCAAATAAATATGTGACTTTCATCTCCCTGATCTGGTTAAGCGCCGCACATCTGGCTGCCAGTCCTGAATCCTGTGATGTCACAGTAATGGTATCATAACAGCCATTTTCCTCCAGACTGATCTGTCTGGTCTCCTGGGTTAATGCAGCCCGGACTACTTCGTCAAGCTTCTTTCTGTTTACGCTGTTCCCCTGAATCTCAGGAATCACTGTGAAGGGCTGTCCCTCCTGCCAGTCCGAGATCTTTGCGTTTTGTGTAACCACAATATCCTTACTGCTTACACAGGCAAGAGAATCCAGCCGTTCTTTCAGCTTCTCTTCCTGGTAGGTTACTGTGCTTTTCAGAACGCTGCTGTTGTCAATATCAGGACCTGCCACCCGTCCGTTACTATTCTGCTGGGCCAGTATATTCTGAAGTCCGTCGGTGATCACTACCTGATACTGAATATCTGATCCCTTAATTACTTCAGAGGCACCTCCCGTTTCTTTTATGGTAAGCTGATACTCTCTTCCATAAAAACCTTCTATCTGTACCTTTGCCTCCTCTACAGTCATACCTCCCACCAAAACTCCGTTGATCTTTGTTCCGGGCACAAACTTAGAAGCATCATCTGCCAGTGCAGTTATAGCTCCTGCCAGTATAAAAACTGCTGTCAGAAAAGCAATTATCCCTACGGTACCTGCATGACTCTGTTTCCTGCTCATTCATCCAAATCCTTTGCTGATTAATTATTATGGGAAAATATCCCACTTCTTCTTAGGTTAGCACGATTCCATCAGAATAACAAGTATCAAAATCCACAAATCAGTCCGCCACATATTTCGTTAATTCATCCCAATGTTCCAATGCCATAGCTCCAATCCGGGGATCATACATGATGCCTAAATTCTTCTTTATTTCCTCATAGCAATATTTCAGTGAATAGGCATCCCGGTACCCCCTGTCCGAAGTCATGGCATCAATAGAATCACAGACGGAGATGATCCTGGCCCCAAGCGGAATCTCATCTCCCTTCAGTCCGTAAGGATAGCCTTTTCCGTCATACCGTTCATGATGATGAAGAACAATGTCTTTCAGTTCATTTAAATGTCGGGATTTGCTTAAAATCTGAGCACCTGTCTGGGGGTGTTTTTTCATGGAAGCCCATTCGTCGGGAGAAAGCCTGTCAGGTTTATTTAATACTGCATCAGGAACTCCGATCTTACCAATATCATGAAGATGAGCGGCAATGTGAATCCGCTCCGTTTCTTCTCTTTCAAGCTTTAAAAACCCGGAAAGGGCCAGCGCCATATCGCTGACCCTTTGAGAATGCCCCGCCGTATAGGGATCTTTGGCGTCCAGTGCACTGACGATGCATTCGATGATTTCATGATAATCAATGCCGTTTTTGCATAAACCAAAACCAGATTCATTCTTCATGTTCTTTTATACCCGCTTTACCAGTTAGCATATGCTAACTCAAAGTTAGTAGCAACCGGCATTTTCACATTCACAAGGCTTTATGGAAATTGAGGTTATTTTCTGATTATCCAAATAACCGCAGGCTGATAATCCTGCTTTTACAACAGAATTCCAGTTTTTGGCAGACAGATGAAAGGTGGTCTGATCATCCAGTATAACCGTACAGGCATCCTCCATGGAACAGCTGTCGGAATAAGCGATCTTATACATGTTCTTTCTGCTGATCGCCCCGATTTCCTCCAGGACATTTACCATACGATAAACAGTTGCAGCACCGATACTCTCATCAACTCTTGAAGCTTTATAATAGATTTCTTTACAGCTGGAGCATTCATGCTCCAGAATAATATCTAATAGTGTGAGGCGCTGCTTTGTGATTCTGCAGCCCTTTCCCTTCAGTCTTTCAATAATAAGCTCCTTCTGCATCTTGGTTCTGTGATAGCTTCTGGAGTCAGCTGTTTTTCTCTTTTCACTGATGTTTGTGTGCATTTCCATTTTGGCACCTCCGTTTAGAAGTATAATATAGTATGAAAACCAGATATCACCCGTTAGTGGCAATGTCCTCCGCAGTCTTTGCACTGCCCGCCGCACTGAATGGATTTTCCGTTTTTCTTATCTCGAATCATGCTTCTTATAATCATTGCCACCACTCCGATGACAACTGCCGATACTGCTAATGTTCCCATATAATACCTCCTGATATCTTGAGCCTGCATAAATAATGCAGGCTCTATTCTGATTGCCGGATTATTTAGCACCGGCGACACTTGTTAATTTTACTTTTGATCCGCTTTTTTCTTTTAAAGGTCTGACAAGCAGATAGATGAAACCTGCAATCAGTGCAAATGCCACTACGGTAAAGAATCCAAAGGAACCGGTAGTTATTAAGGTTCCTACCTGATAGACGCAAAGCGCTACTACATAAGCCAGAAGCGTCTGATATCCCACTGCAAACCAGAACCATCTGGCATTATTCATCTCCCGTTTGATGGCTCCCATTGCAGCAAAACATGGTGCACAGAGAAGATTGAATACAAGGAAGGAATAAGCAGCAACTGCTGTCATACTGCCTGCAAGAGTACCCCAGATCTCTGAACCGTCTTCTGCAACTTCTGCAAAGCCGTAGAGAATACCGAAGGTCCCAACTACGTTTTCTTTTGCTACCAGTCCGGTGATGGCTGCTACTGCAGACTTCCAGTCTCCCCAGCCAAGAGGAATAAAGAGCCAGCTGATTGCGCTTCCCATCTTTGCAAGAATACTGTGATCAAGTTCCATCGCTTCCAGCATTCTAAACTGGCCGTCTACCCAGCCGAAATAGGAAGTAAACCATACAACGATGGTAGATAATAAAATGATTGTTCCTGCTTTCTTAATAAAGGACCAGCCGCGTTCCCACATACTTCTTAAAACATTTCCTGCTGTAGGCATATGGTAAGCCGGGAGCTCCATAACGAAAGGCGCCGGATCACCAGCAAACATCTTGGTCTTCTTTAAAATGATACCGGAACAGATAATTGCTGCAATTCCCACAAAATAAGCACTTGGTGCAACCCAGGAAGCTCCGCCAAAAAGTGCACCTGCAATCAGTGCGATAATCGGAAGCTTGGCACCGCAGGGAATAAAGGTTGTTGTCATAATCGTCATCTTACGGTCACGATCATTTTCAATGGTACGGGAAGCCATAACTCCAGGTACGCCGCATCCGGTACCGATCAGCATCGGAATAAAGGATTTACCGGAAAGACCAAATTTACGGAAGATACGGTCCATGATAAATGCTACGCGGGCCATATAGCCGCAGCTTTCCAAAAATGCAAGGAAGATAAAGAGTACCAGCATCTGAGGTACAAAACCTAAAACTGCTCCTACACCAGCTACGATTCCATCAAGAATCAAACCCTGGAGCCAGTCTGCGCATCCAACTGCAGTTAATATACCTCCCACTACTGCAGGTACACCTGGAACATCAATACCAAAGAAACTGAAGCCTTCGCCGAAAAGCCCGTCATTGGCCCAGTCAGTGGCCCATGTACCAACGGTTGTAACAGAAACATAGTATACAAGAAACATCACAGCTGCAAAGATCGGCAGAGCCAGGAACCGGTTGGTAACGATCCGGTCAATCTTATCTGATACGGTCAGGCCGTTCTTTTTATTCCTTGTAAAACACTGGTCAATGATGGAGGAAATATACACATACCGCTCATTTGTTATAATACTCTCTGTATCATCATCCAGTTCACGCTCAATCCTTGTGATCTCTTCTGTCACATCAGGCACACGTTTCATCTGAGTCTGGATTTTTTCATCCTTTTCCAGCAGCTTAATGGCAAAGAAGCGCTTCTGTTCTTCGGGTATGTCACTGCCCAGTTTCTCTTCAATGGAATCCAGAACCGATTCTACTTCAACTGCAAATTTATGTACAGGCGGTTTGCTGTTCTTCTGGGATGCAAGAGCCACTGCTTTTTCAGCGGCTTTCTGAATTCCAGTTCCCTTAAGCGCGGATATCTCCACTACTTCACAGCCAAGCTTTTCACTTAATTTGTTTATATGAATCTTATCCCCGCTCTTTTCCACGATGTCCATCATGTTGACTGCCATGATAACAGGAATTCCAAGCTCCATAAGCTGGGTGGATAAGTATAGATTTCGTTCTATGTTGGTACCGTCCACGATATTCAAAATCGCATCAGGCCGTTCTCCGATTAAATAATTTCTCGCCACCACTTCTTCCAGTGTGTAGGGAGAGAGAGAATAAATACCCGGAAGATCCATGATAATTACATCTTTATGGCCTTTTAACTTTCCTTCTTTTTTCTCTACGGTAACGCCCGGCCAGTTCCCCACAAACTGATTTGATCCCGTCAGTGCATTAAACAACGTCGTCTTACCGCAGTTGGGATTACCTGCTAATGCAATTTTAATTGACATACTCTACCTCTTTCTGCCTGTCAGCAATTGATTTGTCTCGTATTAGTCTTACCTAACTAATATGTAAAAAAAATTACTCCACAATGATCATTTCTGCATCCGCTTTTCGCAAAGACAGCTCATAACCTCTGACGGTTACTTCAACCGGATCACCAAGAGGAGCTACCTTTCTCACAAAAATATCAACACCTTTTGTGATTCCCATATCCATAATTCTTCTTTTAACGGGACCTTCTCCGCTTAATTTGGTTACCTTCACGGTTTTACCGCATGGAATCTCCTTTAATGTCATCGCCTTTTCTCCTTTTTATTCCACCATGATTTTATTAGCCATATCTTTGCCTATGGCGACTCTGGAATCTTTTACGTTAACAATCATGTTTCCGCTTATTTCAGAAACAACAGTCACAATTCCGCCGGTAACAAAACCCAGGTTTTCCAGAAAACGTCTTGTCTCTTCTTTGCCGCCGATTTTACGAATTACGTTAGGCTCTCCTGCTTTCACCATTGTTAAAGGCATCATGTATCATCTTCTTTCATTTTATTATTGATAATCATTCCCATTTCTCATCAGTTAGTATAATCTAACTTTTGTTCGTTGTCAAGCTTTTTATTAAAATATTTTTGCCATTATGATCACATCTTTCCCACTCAGCAAAAATTCAAGGAGATACAACCGTGATGGCGTATCTCCTCGTCAATGGTAACTTATTTTCTTATTTTCATTAGTTTCTCATTTACTTCTTTTACTTTACTCTCATCAAAGGCACTGCTTCTCCGGTTAATCAGCTTAAACAGCTCATAATGAACCCTCTTTTCAAATGTGGGGTCCTCCCAGAGCCTGGGCAGATCGTCTTTTAAGATCTTCCAGGCATCCGGATTTTCCTTTAAAGCTCCGACTGTATCCCATAGGGAATAGTAAAGATCCTGAGATAATTCCTCACTTTCATCAAGAAACCAGTTTTTAACATTAAAACCAGGATTCGGGTCAATATAGGTAAATTCCTGTACCGGCTCCTGGACCTTTTTTAATATTATTTCATCATGAAGTCCTCCGCATACCGCTTCAATCCGGTTTTCTCCATCCAAAAGACTAATGCCTTTAAATATGAATATGCGTTCTCCCGTTAATTCTCCCACAGATTTTCCATTCACATACAGTCCAACTTTGGATTGATTGGAGTATACTTTTATTTCAACTGTTTTCTGCCAGCGCCTGTCATATCGCCTTCCTGTCACATGAACAAAAGGTTCACTGCTCCAGCATGCCTTATAATAATAAAAAGCATCCTTCTTTATGGACCGGTCATAGCTTACCAGTCCTTTGGCATTCTTCCCTTTCGTGCCTCCCTCATCCCGGATTGCACTGCCAAAATCGAACATATTCCAGATTACACTTCCCCACAGCCATGGATTATTTTCAAAAATCCCATATGCTTTTTCATGGAAAAGACACTGATACTCTTCTGAATAATCTTTTCGTTTCGGAGCATCACTGTGAAAGCCAAGATTACAATCCACTCCATATTCGGAAATACCAAGGCAGACATCAGGATTTTCTTTCCTAAATCTATCAAAGAAATCCTGGTAGTCCTGAATTTCTCCATAGTACCAGCCATAGTATAAATTATATCCCACTATATCAGTTATCCGGTTCATCTTACTTTCCGGTTCCACATTTTTTAAATTTGCGCAGGCGGTCAGCCTGGTTCCATCTAACTCCCTGGCAAGCACGTTCAGTTTCTCCACAGTTTCATACATATATGAATTCTCGCCAAACATGGCAATTTCATTTTGTATTCCCCAGAAAAAAACCGATGGATGATGGCAGTTTTGAAGAATTAGTTCCGTTAATTGCTGACATGCATTTTCAAACAGTTTTTTGTTATCGGTCAGACTCAGCAATGGAATTTCACTCCAGACTACAAAACCATCTCTGTCACACATATCATAAATATAAGGAGCATGAGGATAGTGGGTAAGACGGATCATATCGGCTCCCATCTGGCGGATCAGTGCAAAATCTTCCTCCCGGTCTTTTCTCTCAACTGCATTGCCGCAGCCTTCCCTGTCCTGGTGAATTCCAACTCCATGAAGGCGGATGTGCTCCCCATTTAAATACATTCCTCCATCCGCAGTCATTTTAAAATACCGGAATCCGCAGGTCAGCTCTATCTCATCATAATCCTGTCCGCCTGCAGACAAGACTGCCTGCAGACGATACAGAGCCGGGCTTTTCATGCCATTCCACAGCACAGGATCTGATATGGTAAATCTGTTCCATTTATCTGATGCCGGCACGGTTTGTTTCAATACCAGATTTCCAGATGGATCATAAAGAGAGTAGGTTACAGTTTCACACCCCTTTTCCTTTATAAATGCTTCCAGAGTAAGAACGCCTTCCGCCTCTCCATTCATTTCCGTCAGAAGCTTAATTCCGGGAGAACCATAATGAAGCAGATCAAAATGGATCTTTGGTACTGCAATAACATTTACCTCCCTGTATATGCCGCCGAACATGGTGAAGTCTCCCATGAGAGGAGAGACATCTTCCGTCTGCCGGTTATCCACCAATACGGTAAGAAGATTTTTTCCATCCCAACGGAAATGGTTCGTAATGTCAAATCGGAAAGTGGAATATCCGCCTCTGTGGGTTCCTATGAATTCCTGATTTAAATATACGGTACAAACGATATTGGCTCCCAGGAATTCAAGATAAAGTTCATTTCCCTTAAGCTCCCTGTCCAGCACAAGCTCCTTCGTATAAGCATAAGTTCCCCTATGATAGTCTTGATTTGTGCCGACATTCCAGGTATGGGGCAGACAGACTGGTTCTCCCTGCATGGAGAACGCCTCTGGAACTTCTTTATACGTTTCAAAAAACCAGTCCTGATTGATTGGCAGAGTAATCCGCGGCATATGCCCACCTCCTGATTGATAAATTTATGTAATACATTTAAGCCTTTTCTTGCCGCTCCCTTAAAAGCGCTTTTTTCTCTGCACGTTTAAACCATGGGTACCAGAGAATCGGGGAAACGATAAGCTGTAAAAATAACTGTAGGAGTATAATAGAGAAACTTCCTCCTACCATCGCATGAAATCCCAGAGGCAGACCGAAAATAGGCTGAACTCCTGAGCATCGTGCTACGATACCGATTTTAGTAAGAAAATAAGCAATACAAAGGTTGATCGAATTGTTTGTAACAAACGGAATAAAAAAATCAAAATTAAATACAAGAGGTGTACCAAAAATTACAGGTTCGGTAATTCCAAATAATGCAGGAATGAATGCAACTTTACCCAACTGTCTGTACTGTTCACTTTTGGAACGAAGCATCCAGAAAACCAATCCCAATGCAGAACCTCCCCAGCAGACAATACTAAAAAATCCGTTACCAACAATGTTAGGAAGAGGCATTCCTGCTGCAAGTGCTGTCATATTTTCTGTATCAAGTGCCAGACGGAACGGCGTCACGATAGGACTGACTATATTAGTTCCATGAATACCAAAGAACCAGAGAATCTGCATCAGAAAGCTGGTTAATATGGTTGCCGGCAGTGTACCTCCAATTCCCTGTATGGGCTTTTGTATAATAGAATATATACACTGATGCAGGGAACCAAACGGAGTTGCAACAAAAATCCGGTTCACAATAATAAAGAGAAATCCTACTGTAAAGCAGGGCAGTAAAGAGTCAAATGTCTTGGTTACCATGGGAGGAACGCTGTCAGGCATTTTAATGGTCCAGTTATGCTGACGGAAAATCACAAATATTCTGCCTACCAAAAGTCCTACTATCATAGCTGTAAAAACGCCCTGTGCCCCTAACCAGGTGGTAGGAATTGCCCCTGTCCCATCTGCAGTTTTGCTTAAAGGCGTGATAATCAGAAAACACATTAAAGACAGCGCACCTGCCATGGAACCATCTTCATCCGGCAGCATTCTGTTTACTAAATTTCTGGCAATTAGTACCGTAACGTAAAGAGCCAGAGCACCGATTGTAACAGAATTCACTACTGCTAAAATAGGTGTTATTCCGGTTTTTAACAGAAAATCCTTTACTGCCTGAATGGGAAATGCCAATAAGAGCACTGCTACTGATCCAACCATAACCGGACCGAGTGTTGCCATCATGGTTGTGGAAATAGTCTGCAGATATTTGTTTTCACCAATTTTATTAATTACCGGACTGATACGGCCAAATAAGGCGGTAACTTTGTTTTTTATATTCTCCATACTCTTCTCCTTTTGATTATTCCGATTTGTCCAGCAGCTGAAGGGCAGTATCCAAAACTTTTTCTCCGTTCATCATACCGTAATCCATCATATTAATCACACTGATTTTAATTCCTTTTGCCCCATATTCGCGTACAATCTCATCATAAAGATAGTTGATCTGAGGACCCAGTAACAGTACATCGGTGGGCTTTTTATAGGAGGCAAATGCAGTTGATGCCATTGCGTTGATCTCAACCTCAATATTTTTCTTTTTTGCTGCATCCTTCATTTTGTTCACCATTATACTTGTTGAAAGTCCGCCAGCACAAATTAAAGTAATGTATATCATAGTAACCTCCTAATTATTTTTAGAATAAAAGATACGATACATTTCTACCATTTTTACCGCAATATCATAAGCCAGCATTGCTGTCATCAAATGATCCTGACCATGAACCATTAAAAGGTCAGGTTTTTCTCCATCCTCACCCATATTTTCCTGGATTAATTGAGTCTGAAACTGATGAGCTTTTAACAGCGCTTCATTGCTTTCTTTTAAAAGCTGATCTGCAAGATCCATCTGATTATCCTTTGCAGCATCTATCGCCTTTAACGCCTTTCCTCTTCCGTCACCTCCATTGACAACCAAATTCATAATAACTTCTTCTTGGTTAAACTGTCCCATCAATAATGATTCCTCCTAAAACAAATGTCGTGGTTTTATTTTCATATGAATTATAATTCTGAAACAAGCTGATTACCAGCCATTAAAATACCATATTGAATATGGAAAACTATTCAATATGGTATTATCTCTGCCTTAATAAATTCATCAGCACTTCATATTCAGGATTTTTTATTAAGTATTTTACTGCTTCCGCTTTCAGGATTAATTTCGTGGTATCCTCATAAAATTTATTTAAATCAGAATCTTCTTTCGTACCAACCGATATGAGAAAAATCACCTGTACTTCATATTTGGTCCATAGAACTGGTTTTTCCAGGATTGCAATATAGACCAGTGTTTCTTCAGTCATTGTCTTATACGGGTGAGGCATGGCAATAAAATTTCCAAAATCAGTCTGGGCCAGCCCCTCTCGTTTTAAGACTGCCTCATAAAAGCCCTCAGGAAGCTTCCTCTGTTTTTCGATTCTGTCACATAAATTTTTTAAGATATCCTCCTTGTTGTTTCCTTCGATTCCAACAAAAAATGCACCTTTTTTATAATATTTACAGAGATATCTTTTTTCTCCTGTCTCAAATAATTCCCGGACAGCCGCCTTGTCGGTATCTCCCAGAAAAAGCCCTACTTCCAGAACCGGCTTAGGTACATAGACAGCAATGGAAACTGTGGTCAATACAAACGATACTTTAGAGAAATCGAATGATTTTAATTCTGTTAAATCACAAACATAAATCTCATTGAGATATTCTCCAAATTCTTTTTTATATTTATAAGCCAGCAGTCTGGAGCTTCCTTTCCCTGAGCTGCAGACAATCAATATATTTGTTTTCTGGATCTTTACATTCTGCTCAATCGCAAGTGCAAAAATTAAAGCCAGATAACCGATTTCACTTTCTGATATCTTTTTTTTGTAATGCTCGGCAAGAACTGTGGATGCATGGGCTGCTATGGTATAGGCCATGATATATTTACTTTTAATTTCATCAAGCAGCGGATTCTTAGACTGTATATCATATTTAATTCTGATATCCAATGGCACCATATGCTGGTTAAGCATCATACGAATCTCAAAATTAACTCTGAAATCCATTTTAAACTGATTATTAACCGACTCCAGCATCTGCATTGTAAGATAATCAATTTCTTCTTTAATTACAAAATTGGTCTCATCACAAGAAACCTTTCCGATCATTCTCTTTCCCTTTAAATAAATTTCGATATAGACGATCTCTGATTCTCTGCTTTCCAGATTTTCCAGCTTTGCCAGAACCTCCATCAGCTCATTGGCAAATTCCCACTCCTTCACTGCAAAATTATTGATATCATTTCTTTCAAATGAAACATATTTGCCTCTTTTCATTCGCAGCAGAGCTACATATATCTGTTCAAGGAAGGTCTCCAATGCTGTTTCCGAAAGATAGATGTCATATTTCTGAAGCATAGGTATGACAATATCTGCAATGTTTTTTATTTTATCACCCTTATACTTATCATTAATGATATTCAGTTTATTTCTTTTAACAAAAAAATCACCAATACATCTCCTGCAGTCAAATTCTTCTCCAACTATCCTGATGCCATAATTAGGCTTCCGCTCGATATTCAGATTATATTGTTCCAGAATACATTCTACTTCTTTTATTGTATTCTGCATGGTTGGTCTGGACACAAATAAAAAACTGCATAAATCATCCAATTTTATATACCCATTATAATTCAGCAGATAAGCCAACAAATAGTTTATTCTGTCTGCCACTGTATCAGGAATATTGATATGCGGTCTGCTTTTTAAAAACTCATCTAATCTATTGTTTTCTTTTAACGATAACAGATATCCATATCGTGGTTTTGATTCAATTGAAAAACCATATTGAACTGCAGTATCATTGATTTCCTTAATTCGCATGCGGATCGTTTTTGTACTTACTTTAAAACGATCCGCCAGGGTTTCTGCTGTTATATAAGAACCAGAAGAAAAAGCCTGCAATATATCATAGATTTCTACCATTGAAACGCCCTCCTTACTAAAACCAGTATATATTTTCATATAAGTAAACTCCAAATATATTTTTACCACATTGATTTTAGCAGAATTCTGCAATAGTTTTATTTATCTACCAGATTTTTACCCTCTTATCTGGAGCCACATACATGGCGTCACCTTCTTTTATTTCCGGATACGTTTTATAAAATGCATCTGTGGCACTAAGCACTCCATTGACCCTGACCTTTGCCGGAGAGTGGGGATCCGTATTCAGACGGTCAATCATCGCTTCCGGAGTATACTTGGATGCCCAGATTGTTGCATACTGGCGGAATAACAGATTCAAATCGCTGCCCTTTTCACCTGCAATTGCCGTAATGCATGCCATGGATCCCAGATCTGCGATGTTCTCATTTAAGGTCTGTGCACCATTTACTTTTCTCCCCTGAAATCCATCCATTCCGCTATAATATTCTTCCACCTCTTTGGCCAGCTCCTGAAATTTTTCCCGGTCTTCCTTTGTCCACCATACATGATAATTTCCATTATCATCGTAAAGAGAACCGGAAGAATCGAATGCATGGCTTACCTCATGAGCCATCACCATTCCGATTCCGCCCAAATTAGAGGCGAAGTCTGCTTTTGGATCATAAAACGGAGGCTGGAGAATAGCGGCCGGAAACACAATCTCATTGGCAGTGGGGTTGTAATACGCATTTACAGTCTGGGGCGTCATGCCCCACTGCCCTTTGTCCACTGGTTCCTTATATTTCTTTTTATTCACCTCATTCTGCGCTTTCAGCAGAGAGAGCATATTATCAATTAAGTTTCCCCCCTCTTCTGCCGATACCACCCTGGCGTCCTTATAATCATCGGGCCATTTGTCTGGATAACCCACCTTCAGATTCATATGCTCCAGCTTTCTTATGGCCAAAGCTTTGGTTTCATCGCTCATCCAGGTGAGATTTTCAATCTGTTTTTTATAGGAGGCAAGAATCAGGCGAATCATGGACTCAATGTCCTTTTTATCCGATTTGGAAAAGCATTTCTCTACATAAAGCTTTCCAAATTCAAATCCCAGAGTGTTCTGTGTCAATTCACTTGCCAGCTTTTCGTCTGTTTTTCTATCTTTGATTCCCTTTCTTAAATTATTCCATTCCAGATAGGTATCTCTGATTTCAGGTGTCAGACTGGGGGCAAAATCGTTCACCAGACAAAATAACGTATACTGTTTCAAAAGAGGGAGTGATTCCGGATTTAAATATCCGCCGATTTTTTTCATCTGATCTACCTGAACCACAATGTATTCATCCTGTTCATTAAGGTCTGCTGCTTTTAAAAAGGTCTCCATGGTTCCTTCTGGAAACAGTTTCTTTAATTCTTCACTGGTATACGGATTATATATGACTTCAGGGTCTCCCTGTTTGCTAAGAGAAAGTGCACTTCCGGCCAGATCCTTCTGTAATTTTAGTATGCCGTCTGCAGCCTGATCCGCTTCTTCTTTCTTCATTCCCGTATATTCCATAATCCGTGATATATAATTGCGGTAATGGTTCATCAGTTCTTCCTGGTCGGAATCCTCTAAGGTCTCTTTTCCAGGTCCAAGATCTGCACCATCAAAATACAGGGCATAGCGGGTAGAATTACTCATATCCTCAGACCACTGGGGCAGAATGATACTGCTCACCCCCAGATCATTATAAATTTTTCCTGCCTGTTTAAGATACTCCTCTATAGTAGAGGTACGGCTGATCCCATCCATATAAACAGCAAGTCCGCCAAATCCGGCAGCCCGCCTTCCATCCATATCCATTCCTGTCAGATAGAGATCGGCTATTTTTTGTTCCAGAGACCCTTCTTTTTCATTTTTCCTGTTACTCACAGAATCATGGAGCACTTCATTTAGAATATTATAAGCCTCTCTGTCCAGCTTATAAAACTGGCTCCAGCCGCTTGCATCACCTGGAATTTTAATGCTGTCCAGCATCTGCCCATTAACGAAATCATAATAATCATCTTCCAGACGTACATGGTTTGCTTCCCCTGCAGAAGCCTTTCCCGTTCCACTGGCAGGCTTCGCCTGTGTCTGCTCTTCTTCCGGTTTCGGATCTGTTTTACTTTTGCAGCCGGTAAACGCCAGAGTCAGAACTATCATTGCCGCCAGTATTCTGAAAAAAACTTTTTTCATGAAATCTACCTCTCCTTGCCTTAACGATATATTTTCTGCACCAAAAAAGGAAGCGGATTTCTCCACTTCCCATCTGCTCATTCTTTATTATGCTTAAACTTCGTCAGAATATACAGGTGCATCCTCTGCAGCTGCTTCGTCCTGACCCTGAAGTGCTTTGATGCTTAAGCTGATCTTCTTGTCATCCTCGTTGAAATCAACGACCTTTGCTTCGATTTCCTGACCAATTGCCAGTACATCTGCAGGTTTTTCCACATGATCTCTGGAAATCTGGGAAACATGAAGCAGAGCATCTACGCCTGGCTCCAGCTCAACGAATGCGCCGAAATCAGTCATACGTGCTACTTTACCGTTCACAACATTGCCCACTGCATACTTTTCAGATGCATCTTTCCATGGGTTTGTCTCCGGGAATTTTAAACTGAGGGCAATCTTGTCGCCATTGATGTCTTTGATTAAGACTTTTACTTTCTCACCAGCTTTGAACGCTTTTTTCGGGCTTTCTACTCTTCCCCAGCTCATCTCTGAAATATGAAGTAAACCATCGGCTCCGCCAAGGTCGATAAATGCACCGAAATCGGTTACATTCTTGATTGTACCTTCTACTACATCGCCTGCATGGATCTTATCGAATAATTCTTTCTGAAGCTCGGCTCTCTTAGCAACCATAATCTGCTTTCTGTCACCGATAATTCTTCTTCTCTTAGGATTAAATTCTGTGATAATGAACTCAATTGCCTTGTCTGCATACTTGGTTAAATCCTTCTCATAAGTATCGGATACCAGGCTTGCAGGAATGAAGACTCTTGCGCCCTCTACAACCACACTTAAACCACCGTCAAGTACCTGTGCAACTTTTGCGGTAAGTACTTCGTGGTTTTCAAATGCTTCTTCCAGTCTCTTATTGCCTCTGTCTGCTGCTAACCGCTTGTAGGATAAAGCAACCTGACCCTCACCGTCGTTTACCTTAGTGACTTTCGCTTCCATCTCTTCGCCAACCTGTACAACGGTTGTAAGATTTAAATTCTGGTCATCCGTGTACTCGCTACGCGGGATGATGCCGTCAGACTTGTACCCTATATTCAAGACGATTTCATCTTCTTTTACGTCGATGACTTTACCAGTGACGATCTCTCCTGTACGTATGGTTTTCAATGATTCCTCTAACATTTGTTCAAAACTTAACTCTGACATTAGTATGAACCTCCTCGATAATATGATTCGGGGTTGAAGCCCCGGCTGTAATACCTACGCTGCGCACAGAATTTACACAATCAGGATCTAAATCACCTAGTGTCTGGATATAGTAAGTATTCTTACATTCCCTTCGGCATATCTCGTACAGCTTCTGGGTATTGGAACTGCTTTTTCCGCCAATGACAATCATGGCATCCACTTCTGAAGCTATCCGCTTTGCTTCCACCTGTCTTTCCTGTGTTGCATTGCAAATCGTATTTAAAACAAGTATATCATACCGCGTTTCAGAAATTTTTTCAACTAAATCTTGAAATTTCTTGTAATTAAATGTCGTCTGTGATACAATACACAGCCTCTCTCCCTCTGTGAGCGGTAAAGTTTCCACTTGCTCGGGTGTTTCCACTACTAAAGTATTGGCATTTCCCCAGCCTTTAATACCTTCTACTTCCGGGTGCGATTCATTGCCTATTATAATCAGACGTCTGCCCTCTCTATTCTGCTCCTGGGCGATTTTGTGAATTTTTCTCACATAAGGACAGGTTGCATCAATGATTTCAATCCCGTTTTCTTCCATGATCTCGTAAATGCGCTTTCCGGCTCCATGAGACCGGATCACCACAACTGCGTCGTGGATCTTCTTTAAATCTTCTTCATTATCAATTACTTTTACACCCTTTTCCTCTAAATCCTTTACAACCTCTTCATTGTGGATGATGGGACCATACGTATAAATCGGCTTGTCGTTCCGTTTCAGCTGTTCGTACACCTGATCTACGGCACGCTTCACTCCGAAGCAGAATCCGGCGGATTTTGCTACAATTACTTCCATACATTAGCTCCTCTCTCCCAGTTTTTTTTCCTCAAACAGCAATAAAATCCGGTCGATTACCTCTTTTGCAGTCATCTCAGAGGAATCCAAAAGCACCGCATCCCCAGCCTGCTTTAATGGAGAATGTTCCCGGTTCATATCCTGGTAATCCCGTTTGATAATATCCTTTTCGATCTCATCCAGACTGCATTCGTGACCTTTCTCCTTCAGTTCCAGGTACCTTCTTTCCGCCCGGACCCGGCTGCTGGCAGTTAAATAGATCTTAAGATCTGCATCAGGAAGAACACAGGTGCCAATGTCTCTGCCATCCATGATTACATTCTCCCGTGCCGCAAGCCCTTTCTGCAGCTCTACCAGTTTTTCTCTCACCGATAAATGTACAGATGCAGCAGAAGCCATGGCTCCCACTTCCTCAGTCCGGATCAGCCCTGATACATTCTCTCCATTCAGGATTACCTGCTGCACGCCGTTTTCATACACCAGTGTCACATCTGCATTCTTAACAGCGGCAGATATGGCCGCCTCATCCTGTGCAGATATGCCGTTTCTTAAAAAATGCAGTGCCATGGCGCGGTACATCGCTCCTGTATCCACGTATACAAAATTAAGTTTTTTTGCTGCAGCACGGGCAATGGTGCTCTTTCCTGCTCCAGCCGGCCCGTCGATTGCTATATTATAAACCTTTGTCATCTTTCGTCCTTCTCCTCTCCTGCCGCACTTCCTGCCGCCCAGCCAGTGGACCAGGCAATCTGAAGATTAAAGCCCCCAGTCACCGCATCAAGATCCAGCACCTCTCCTGCAAAATACAGGCCGTTTACAAGCTTGGATTCCAGAGTGGAAGGATTTACTTCCTTAACGGATATACCTCCCTGGGTGATAATGGCCTCATTGTAGCCTCTCAGTGCAGTCAGAGTCATGGTAAACGCCTTGGTTACACGAATCAGAGCCTGGCGCTCCTCCCTTGTAATCTCATTGACCTTCTTTTCCGGCGAAATTTTGCTTGCATCAATGATGACAGGAATCAGTTTGGCCGGATATAAGCTGCCCAGAGCATTTTTAAACTGCTTATTCATGGACTCCTCAAAATCTCTTAAAATTCTGGCGTCCAGCTGTTCCTCCGTCAGCGCAGGCTTTAAATCTATGGAAAGGGTAAGAGGACCTTTCTTTAGTTCCTTAGCCGCATAGCTGCTGGCACTTAAAAGAACAGGGCCGCTGACTCCGTAGTGGGTAAACAGCATCTCTCCGAATTCCCGGTAAATAACCTTGCTGCCTTTCATAACCGTTGCTTCCACGTTACGCAGGGAAAGCCCCTGAAGTTCCTTAATCATGGGTTCTTCCACGACGAAAGGGACAAGTGCCGGAGATAACGTACTTACCGTGTGACCGGCTTCTTTTGCCAGTTCATAGCCATCTCCTGTTGATCCGGTGGTCTGATAAGAGTAACCTCCGCAGGCAATAATAACGCAGTCTCCATGGAAAGACTTCTTTCCTGAACTGTCACTGACAACAATCCCCTTCACAGCACCGTTATCAAGAATGAGTTTTTCCGCCTTTTTCCGGTAATGAATCGTAACTCCAAGTTCCAGAAGCCTGTTGTTTAATGCTTTTATGACATCAGATGCCTTATCCGATGCAGGAAAGACCCGGTTTCCCCGTTCCGTCTTTAACCGGCAGCCAAGGGTTTCTAAAAGTTCCATCATATCGAAATTGGTAAAACCGTAAAAGCTGCTGTAAAGGAATTTGGAATTGGTGACAACATTCCCGAACAGCTCCTCTGTATCACAGGCATTGGTCACATTGCACCGGCCTTTTCCCGTAATATATACTTTTTTCCCAATCTTCTCATTTTTCTCAAAAATGTGGACGGTACTGCCCTTCATGGCTGCTGCTATTCCAGCCAGCATCCCTGCAGCGCCCCCGCCCACGATTAAAACCGTATTCATGCCCTTTCCTCCTGCCTTTGTTCACTTCCTCCTACTTTACACGAAAAAGCAGGAAAACACAAGTGGTCAGGGACGATTATTCACTTCTTTTATCTTGTCTTCCAACGCTTCCACCACAGTTTTTAGAATCTTGACCCTTGCATAATACTTGCAGTTTCCTTCCACTACCACCCAGGGTGCATAGGTTGTGGAGGTACGGACCAGCATCTCATTGACCGCTGATTCATACTGATCCCATTTTTCCCTGTTTCTCCAGTCTTCTTCCGTAATTTTCCACTGCTTTAACGGATTCGCCTGACGTTCTTTAAAACGTTTTTCCTGTTCGTCTTTATCGATGTGAAGCCAGAATTTGATGACAACTGCACCTGCGTTTGCCAGGTGGCTTTCCATCTCATTGATTTCCTGGTATGCCTGCTTCCACTGGCTCTCTCTGCAGAAGCCCTCCACCCGTTCAACAAGCACTCTCCCGTACCAGGTACGGTCAAATATGGCGATATGTCCTGCTTTCGGCACATGATTCCAGAAACGCCAGAGATAATGATGAACCCGTTCAATATCATTGGGGGCAGCTGTGGGATATACTTTATATCCTCTCGGATCCAGATGACTGGTAAGCCGTTTGATGACTCCGCCTTTTCCGGCTGCATCCCAGCCTTCAAACCCCAGTACCACCGGTATCCGCAGGCGGTAAATCTGGCTGTGGAGAAATTCCAGTTTTTTCTGAAGACGGTCTATTTCCTTTTTGTACTCTTCCTTTGAAATGGACTTCGTTAAATCTACGCCGGAAAGAACGCCTGCTTTAAAGCTCTCTGAGCGGACAGGAACTTCCTTCTCCTTTGCGCCTCCGTTTAAATTCTTCTTATTTAAAGCATCCTCCAGACAGTCAGCAACACATGTCATGATCTTGGCTGCAGCATACTCTTTATCGGTTGCCTCAATAATGGTCCACGGAGCGTAATCCATATCCGTATTCTGAAGCATCTCTTCGCAGATATGCAGAAACCGGTCATATTCCGTGTTGCGCTTCCAGTCTTCCTTTGTCACTCTCCAGCTGGTTTCCTTAGAGCTTTCCAACTTTTTAAACCGCTTCTTCTGCTCTTCCCTGGAAACATAGAGAAACAGCTTGATAATTACCATCCCGTCATCGGTGAGCTGACGTTCGAAGGACTGTATGTCATGAAAGGCTCCGGACAGGTCTTCATCCGGAATCTTTCCTGCAAATCGCTCCATGGTTACCTGACGGTACCAGCTTCTGTCAAAGACTGCAATTCTTCCGTGGGCGGGAAGCTTTGTAAAAAAGCGCCAGAGAAAGGGACGCATACGCTCCTCGTCTGTTGATTTATCATTGGCATAGACATCAAAGCCTCTGGGATCAAGGGCCTGAATTAAGTGATTGATCTGAGTTCCCTTACCTGATGCTCCCATTCCCTCAAACACGATCATAACCGGAATCCCGGCTTCTTTGCACTGGCGCTGCAATAACCCCAGCTTTTCACTCTGTTCTTTTTCTGTCTTTTTGTAGGTTTCCTTATCAATTTTTTTAGATAAATCAATTTTCTCCAGCATAAACAGTCCCTCCTTATGGTTTCCGTTAAGCCTGTATCTTTTCAAACACCTTTGCAACTTCCGGCATGACCTGGCTGATTTTAATCATCTGGGGGCATTCCTTTTCACATCTGTGGCAGGTTTTGCAGCTGTCCGCTTTAATCTTAAGGCCTTCATACCCTGCTTTGGCCTCGTCCTCTCTGTGGGCAGCCGTCATATTATAGTAGGAGAATATCTCCGGGATCTCCAGTCCAAAGGGGCAGGGAACGCAGTAGCGGCAGCCGGTACAGCCAACTAAAGCCATGGAGTCAAAGATCTCCTTAGCCTTCCGGTACATGGCATGTTCTTCTTCCGATACCATACCGATATGGCTTCTGTCTGCATACAGAAGATTGTCTTCCAGCTGCTGTTCATCGCTCATTCCGCTTAAAAGCAGGCTGACTTCCGGCTGATCCCATAAAAAGTCAAGGGCATATTCCACACTGGATTTTTCTTCGCCTAACGCTTCTTTTACATGAGGAGCGGGATTGGCCAGTCTTCCGCCTAAAAGCGGCTCCATAATGACTACGGCAAGCCCTTTTTTCGCAGCCTCCTTCAGTCCTTTTAAGCCCGCCTGATGAGTTAAATCCACATAGTTATACTGAATCTGGCAGAAATCCCATCCATCATAATAATCTAGGATATCCTGAAATACATCATATGAATCATGGAAGGAAAAACCAATATATTTAATTTTTCCATCTGCTCTTGCTTTTTCCATCTTCTCTACCAGTTTCAGTTTTTTTATCTTCTCTTCAAACCGGTCTCTGCTTAAGGCATGGAGCAGATAAAAATCCACATGATCTGTCTTTAACTTGCTTAACTGTTCATCTAATACTTCTTCAAAATCTTCTTCCTTTTCAAGCTTCCATACAGGACATTTCGTTGCAAGATAAGTTTTTTCCCTATATCCTTCCTGCAGCGCTTCCCCTACTATCCTCTCGCTTTCCCCCTCATGATAGGGATAGGCAGTGTCAATGTAGTTGACTCCCTGATCAATGGCATGACGGATCATGGCAACCGCCCGCTTCTCATCTACCTGATTTTCTCCCGAAAGAGGAAGCCGCATGGCTCCGAACCCGAGTGCTGAAACTTTTATTCCTGTCTTTCCAAAATCACGATATTGCATATTCTTCCTCCGCATGATAAGATTCGCAATTGAATTAATAGCTGCTTTAATAAATATTGTATCATATTTATTTCCTGTCCAATAGTTTTTTTTACAAAATTTAAAACTTGAAGAATGTGGTTTTAAATACAGGAAAAAGGAAAAATAATCTAAAAACCAGAGAAAGATTATCTTGAAGGAATGTTTAGATTTAAGAAAGTGATGAAATAGTATAGTAAAATAAAATTTATTAGCTTTATGCTAGTCAAGACCACCCATAGTGGTTTATTATTTCACATGGATTCATCTCTCTTAAAGAGAAACTCACCCATGTTCAACAGGCTAAAGCAATAAATTAAAAAACAGATTTAAAATCTGTCAACCAGATTTTAAATCTGTTTTTTGTTATCCCAAAAATATTAAAAATTTATTCTGATACCTTATCTCTATTCCCATAACTTTCTATGCCATTGAACCTGCCAGACTTTCCTCCAAAATCAAATGTGCTGGTATCCCGTTCTCATACTTAACACTTCGTTCTCCCTGAATCAGAGGCCGTAAATACTCTATCATTTTCTCATTAACATCACAGCCACTGCCGCTTATCATTTCTCCCGGCACCTTTTTTTCCCGGTTTGCCGCTTCTCCTGAATATACGGAAGTATACTCCACAATGTAGGGATCAGATGACAGCCTTCTTATGGAAGCCATTTCCCCGTTCTTTCCATCAAGGACGCACTGCAATGCTTTTCCCCCTAGCATCCAGGCCTCCTTTAAGTCTGTTTCACTGGCAATATGGGCTGCACAGCGCTGCATCAGGTTGAGTTCTACCGTCCTCACCTTGCAGTCCAGCCTGGAACGAATCAGATTCTCCAAAATCTTTCCTGCTCCTGATATATATTTGTGGCCAAACGCATCGGTCTGTGCCGTCTGTACCTGTTCTGAGATATAGCAGCCGTATTCATCCTTTAATCCCTCACTGACTGCTATGAGAAATGACTTTTTCCGGGCCATAACCCGTTTCATGTCTACAAGAAACCGTTCCATGGAAAATGATGTCTCGCACAGATAAATTAACTCAGGACCAGGTCCGCCGTTAATCCTTGACAGAGCGGATGCGGCAGCAAGCCATCCCGCATTTCTCCCCATTATTTCTACGATAGTCACTCCCGGAACTGGATAAACGGATATGTCCCGTTCCAACTCCGCCACTGTTGCAGCAACATATTTGGCTGCCGAACCAAAACCGGGGCAGTGATCTGTTCCTTCCAGATCGTTATCAATGGTCTTTGGCACACCTGCTATCAGAATATCTTCAATTTCTTTCTCTTTTAAATATTCCGACATTTTAAAAACCGTGTCCATGGAGTCATTTCCTCCAATATAGATAAAATAAGATATATGGTGCTTTCTTAAAATCCCCACCAGTTTCTCGTATTCTTCTTCATTCTCTCTCCATGGCTTTAAGGAGTAACGGCAGGAACCAAGCAGCGAAGCGGGAGTCTGACACAGCAGCGAGGACTCTTTTGAACTTTTAAGCACTTTTTTCAAATCCACGAACCGCTCGTTTAACACCCCCTGTATTCCATAAAAAGCCCCCAGTATTCCATCTACCCGGCTGCTTACACAGGCGGCTTCCGCCACTCCTGCCAGGCTTGAATTAATGACTGCAGTTGGGCCTCCTGACTGGGCGATCAAAAGATTTTTCATAAAAGCTCCTATCTGATATAGATCTTATCTCTTGTTACATTCTGTACGATGAGTTTCATAACAGGCATAAAATAATCCTGAAAACTTTCCTTCGGAAGAATCAGCGCTTCCCCTTTATTTACATAAAACACAATATCTTTTGGAGTTGATACCGCCTTCTCTACCTGGCTCCAGGAATAGGAATTCTCCACTCCCGCATTCCGCCTTGAAAATCCCTCGTCAAAGAAGGTATACACGGTCTTCGCTCTGTAACAGGAAGCTGCAATCATCTTTTTTGATTTTAAGTACAAAGAAAGAGGAGTGCATGACAAGAACAAAAAACCCGCTCCTACATATAACAGAGCATTCTGCAGTCCAATGCGGTCGGCTCCCAGTAAAATTCCTCCGGCTACAATCACCGCAAGTCCCAGGACATTTACAAGAAAACCGGAAAGCCTGGAATAAGTATGGAACAGCAGCAGATCATAAATATGTTCCGCCCTCATAGTCACCTCAATTTTCATAATGTACCCTCTTTTTTTAATTTACTTTTTCAGCTGCCCAGCCTTCCAGCGAATAGATACCCTTTTTCTGTTTTCTCATCATATTATCAAAAAAGGCAACTATAAATGGGCAAAGGAACAGAGTGATAATCGAAGCGGTGGCACACTGGGCAGTTGCCATATCAGTATACTGTGCCATGGAAGGATCTGCTTCCGCTACTGCTGCCGGAGTCATGGCGGAGTTAAGTGCCGTTGTACCAATAGCCGCGCCCATGGCATTTCTCTCCTTTTTCGGAAGAATCATGTTAAAGATCAGGAAAAAGATGACTGCTGTGGCAGCTGATATCAGCCCCAGGACAATGCCGGAAGCTCCTGCTGTTATAATCGTTTTAATGTCCGTTTTCGCTCCTATGGAAATGGTCATGAAAAAAGTAATAATCGGCTGGGCCGTTGCACAGACACGGCGGAATTCCTTATCAATATTTCCCCATACAAAGCCGATCAGGATCGGAATAATCGTTGCAATCAAGCTGTTAAGAGGGATGGAAGCCAGACCGGTTGCCCCTAGGGCGATAAGTGTGAAAAACGGCCCGTCATTTAAAGACAATACTGAGATAGCACCTGTATCCGTCGCATTGCCGAACTGAGAGGATAAGGATATATATAAGGAACCGTTGGAGTTGGTGATTGCGGCGATCCATACAAATGGAGCAATACCTAAAAATCCATTGACTCCGCACAGTTTTCCCACCAGTAAACCAACTAAAACACCAAGCAAAAATTTCATTCCTGTTAAGGTGACACCTTTATAAAGAGGCATGCCAACCTGGTTGATGTTGATGGAAGAACCGCAGACAATTAAGAATAATCCCATCATTGCTGCATTTCCCTGATAAAATAAAGCCGTTACATAACCGCCGATCTGAAATGCCTGCGGAACAAATGTTGCAATTAAAACAGCTATCACTAATGGTATGATGACAAGGCCCCCCGGCATTTTCTTCATCCTGTTTAATAAATTGAAATCTAGTTCCTTTTTTTCTTCATGATTGACACCCATTACGTTAAATACCTCCATCCATCAGATTATGGTTTTCCTGCCTTCTCCAGATACTCTTTTTCATATTCCATGATCCGTTCCACTTTAGGTCCGGAACCGCCGCCTGAAAATTCACAGGACAGCCAGATATCCACCAGGCACTTGGCAAGCTCCACACCGATCACCCGTTCCCCCATACACATGATCTGTGCATCATTGCTTTTTCTTGCCCGCTCTGCAGAAAACGGATCGTGGCACACTGCCGCTCTGATTCCCGGTACCTTGTTGGCTGTAATTGCCATGCCGATACCAGTTCCGCAAACCAGAATTCCTCTTTCAAATTTCCCTCTTGCGACCGCTTCTGCTGCTTTGACTGCAATATCCGGATACAGTACCGTTTCCCCCTCGTCTGCTCCGAAATCCTGATACTCCACTCCTTTCTCATCCAAATGCTTCATAATTTCTGCTTTCAGCCGGTAAGCGGCTTCATCACATCCAATTGCTATTTTCATGTTCCTGCCTCCTGAATTTATCTTCTGCCTGCTTCCAAAAACAGGCGTTCCACTACATCAACTGCGGTCTGGTCGTTTCCCGTAAGCCCCCCTTTTCCTATAATGGGCAGCCCTTCGTAGTTTCCTGAAAGCCGTCCTACATCCGTCTGTGCAATTACGTAGTCCAGGACTTCTATGGATTCCACGCCCAGCTGGTAACATACATTCACCATAGTATCTCCCCCGGTAGTATACAGTCCGGCGATTTTTTCCCTTCCCGCATCTTTAAGAACAGCAGAAACAATCATTCCGAGCCCTGCGTTAATCCGGTTGGCACTCATTCCGTCGGTATAGTTTCGCCTTGCATCTTCCTGCGAAAGATTTAAAAGTTCCCCGTGCAATGCAGTTTCTAAAAGAATTGCTCTGGGAAGACGCTCTGTTTTAAGATATCCAAGGGCTGCTCCGGCAGCTCTTTTAACTTCCGCCAGTCCCTCTTCCCCGCCTTCGATTAACAGCACGGGATCTACCGCAATCCGCTTTACTCTTTCATCCTGGCAGAGAACCTCCATCTGCCTTTTTGTGACAGGTGTAGCGCTGCCTGCGGCAACGAGAACTGTTTTATTTATATCCGTTAAGTCCGTTTCAGGCAAGTTCGGCTCTTCCTGGCAGATCAGTTTCCTACAATATGCCAGTTTTGCCGTAAACGCCCCCGGATCAACCGCTACCACATTCCACTCCAACTCCACGCAGGCCTTTGCAACAGTTTCAACATCAGACAGGGTAATACTGTCCACAACAATAATTTTGCTGCCTTCCAGCCGTTCTCTTATAAGCTCTTTCTTCACTTCTTCCGGACCTTTCAATACCGCATCCAGTTTTATCAGTCCCACCTGTCTTCTGGTCTGCTTTTCCAAAAGGCGGGGGATATAATTTTCATGTACAGGCGTCCGGACATCCTGCGCCACAGGAGTCTGTATTAAAGCCGCACCATCGATAATGGAAAAGCCTCCTACCAGAATCCTTCTTGATTGGGGCATAGCAGGAACAACCACTGCTACAGCCGTTTCATCCATGCAGTCCAGCATTGCATCAATTTCTGTACCAACGCCTCCCCGCATTGTAGTATCAATTCGTTTGGAAAAATATTTTACACCCATTCTCTTAAGTGTCATGGTTGCTGAACGAACTTTTTCGTAGGCTTCCTCCGGCGGAAGCGCTCTGCTGTTGCTGCTCACCAGTATGGCGTCCAACCGCTGTGCCCCTCTGGCATTCTCCGCGGCCTCTTCATTAAAGAAAACTGCTGTTTTTGCCTTTGATCTGGCAAGAAGAACACCTGTTGTGGTTGCGCCTGTCAGATCATCTGCTACCGCTCCTATTACCGGCATACCTTCTCCTCCTGTCTGATAACTTATGCTTTGCCGTTTTTCTTTCCTTTCATTAAAGCAGCATATTCCGATACAACTCTGGTAGATTCAATAAGGCTCACTGCATTGGCCGTCCCTTTTCCTGCAATATCAAATGCAGTTCCATGATCCACGGAACTTCTGATAAAAGGCAGACCAAAGGTTAGTGTTACCGATTTTTCAAAATCCAGTGTCTTGCATGCAATGTGTCCCTGATCGTGATACAAAGAAAGTATGGCATCATAGCAGCCCGATTTCCCGATGTGGAAGACTGAGTCTGCGGGACAGGGGCCTAAAGCATTAATTCCGGCTTTCTTTGCTTCCTCCACAGCCGGAATCAGTTCATCAATCTCCTCTCTTCCAAACAGTCCGTTGTCACCACCATGGGGATTTAAAGCTGCAACGGCTATACGGGGCTTTTCAATTCCGATTTTCCTTAGCTCTTTGTCAATATTAACCACATACTCCAGAATCCGTTCTTTTGTGGCATAATGGCAGGCATCCACCAGGGACATATGCCGGCTTACAAAAAACACACGCAGCTTGTGACAGGAAAACATGGTAAGGGCATAAGGGGAATGAGTCTGATTCTCATAAATCTCCGTATGACCTGGTTCCTTAACACCTGCAAGCTTAATTGCTCCTTTATGTATGGGTGCAGTGGATACTGCGTCAATCCGGCCGGACATGCCAAGTTCAATGGATTTCATAATCCAGTCGATGCTCATCCTTCCCGCGAGAACCTGAACCTCCCCCCATACAATGGAATCCGTGTCATAATTGCCTGTTTCCAAAACATCAACGGTTCCCGGTTCAAATAATGCCTCTTCGGGATCTGTGATTTTTCGGCACTTCAGTTCCTTATTCAAGACCCGGGCCGCTTTCTTAAGTATTTCAATGCTGCCTATTACAAATGGTCGGCAGCATTCATGAATCTCCTGCGCCAGCATGGTCATAACAATTGTTTCAGGCCCTATCCCCGCAGGATCTCCCATTGTAATTGCTGTGACCGGTTTGAATTTCGTCTCTTTCATACTGATCTCCTGTTTCGTTTTTTCTTTGTTTACTTTCGTTTAATTTTTTATTTTTATTTTTATCTCAAGGAAATAATACATCTTTTTTGAGTTATTTACAATATGCATTTGCATTTTTTCTCTTTTTACTATTTTTAATCCTGTGTTTTTGTGCATTTTGCTATATTTTGTTTTTAATGCAAATAATATTATTTTGTTTTTGCTTTCGTTTTATATTGATTTTATTTTGTTTTTATTTTAAACTATTATTA
>NZ_QOHO01000082.1 GCF_003432035.1 Lacrimispora amygdalina | reverse complement strand
GTCTACTATATTGACATAAATGGGTGTATCCCGTATTTTGTGTAAACTCCAAAATCGAATGTAAAATGGAGCAAAATATTATGTGGCGGCAGCGGCCTTATCCGATGCCGCCATATCTGCAATATAACAGCAGGCGCATAGGAAGTCAAGGGCGGCGAAGCCGTTTATTTACCCTTGATTTCCTGTGCGGATGATGTTAGCCAGGCATCCGACCGGCAAAAAATATAGAAAGCTGCGCATGAATAACGCTCCAGTCCTGCCGCCGCCCGGTCCATTTCTTTGTGATGTCGGCCATCGCCAGGTACAGCATTTTCAGCAGACTGTCATCTGTTGGGAAAACCGACCTTGTCTTTGTCACCTTTCGGAGCTGACGGTTGAAGCCTTCAATAACATTTGTCGTGTAAATGAGTCGTCGCACTCCCTGCGGGTACTTGAAATAGGTGCTCAGATTCGGCCAGTTTTCCCGCCAGGAGGCGGAAATCTTGGGGTACTTCTTGTCCCAGTGCTCGGAGAAAACGCTGAGGGCATCCAAAGCGGACGGCTCGTCCACGGCGGCATAAACCGCCTTCAGATCCGCCATCAACGTTTTTAAGTCTTTGTAAGAGACATATTTGGTGGAATTGCGAATCTGATGTAGGATGCAGTTCTGGATCTCCGTTTTGGGAAAAACCGCCTCAATGGCCTCAGAAAAACCGGACAGGTTATCCGTACATGCGATGAAAATATCCTCTACGCCGCGGTTGCGCAGGCCGTTGAGCACAGTGGCCCAAAACTTGGCGCTCTCGTTTTCACCGACCCACATGCCCAGAACCTCTTTATGACCGTCCAGATTCACGCCGATGGCGATGTAAACAGCCTTTTTTACGATCTGCCCCTCGCTGCGGACGTGGTAGTGGATTGCATCCAGAAAAACTACCGCATAGACGCTTTCCAGCGGGCGCTGCTGCCATTCCTTTGCAACCGGCAGAATCTTGTCCGTAATCCGGCTGACCGTGGTATCTGAAACCGCTACACCGTAGATATCCCGGATATGCATTTCTATATCTCCGGTGGTCATCCCTTTGGCGTACATGGACAGAATCTTTTCCTCGATGTCTTGGCTGACGCTCGTCTGGTTCTTTTTCAGAAGATGCGGCTCAAACTCTCCGTCTCTGTCCCGCGGCACGGCAACCTCCACATTGCCGAAACTGGTGCGCAAGGTTTTACTGCTGTGCCCGTTCCGGCTGTTGGATGTTTCTTTGTTCCGGTAGTCATACTTGCTGTAGCCGAGTTCCTCGTCCAGTTCCGCGTCAAGGCCGTTTTCCATAAACTCGGCAATGGTTTCCTTGAACAGGTTCTGAATATCATCCATGCTGCTGATGTTGCTTGTTTGCAACAGCTCCCGAATCTTGGCACGGCGCTCCACTTCTTCCGGACTGCGATTTCTTTTAGCCATATACAAAACCTCCATTGTAGTGCTTCCATTTTACACCTCAATGAAGGTTTACACAAATTTCGGGATGGTCTCACATAAATCCATCTCTTGCCTGTTTTTAAACCTTGGAATGTTTCCAAGCAAATACTGAACGAGTTCTTTTAGACTCAAACGTCTATCAAGTCCGAGCGCAAGTTCAAGTTTCTTGATGTTGTAAAATTCAGCAGGTTTATCGAAGATGTTTGTTCTCAAATATTGCTCCAGCCTGTCACCATCGCCGGCAGAAATAATATCCTGACACACTACATCATTCTGTACGGTTTCTTCAAACGATTGATAAAACTTCCTGTCAATTTTCATTCCGTCTAAGCCAACGAGAGCTTCATCATAAGTGACCACCTTATCTCCAAGGTTTGACACATACGGCTCATTTGAATGAGGCGGATGATATTCTCCGCCGCCCGGATTGTCGCTTTCTCCACCTAACGCTGATTTGGGTATGTTGATTTTTTCATCATAGTTAAAATCATTTTCAAAATAGTCACACACAGCAAAAAAATCAAACAGCTTAAATGTCGATTTCTTTATTTCGGTTTGATCGTACTTAAAGGAATATGTACGAGTTCCTCTGCCTTTCATCTGAATGAAATCGGCCGGAGAAAAAATAGGTCGTAAAAAGCCTAAATTTAGAATGTCCGAACAGTCATATCCTGTTGTCATCATACCTACGGTAACGGCAACTCTTGATTTGCTTGATTCATATTCATCAATCCAAGAAGTTTTTCCGTTCAAATTATTATTTGCAAAATTAATTGTCATTTGCTGTGCTCCGTCAACATTAGATGTTACTTGAACAGCAAAATCGGAATTGTATTTTCCTGGGAAAGCTCTTTCTGCTAATTCGTTCAAGATTGCTGTTATTTTTCTTGCGTGAGCAATATTGACGCAAAACAGAATGCTTTTACCTATCTCGTGAGATATTGGGTCTCGTAATGCGTTTTCCAAAAATATCTTGCAAAACAACTCGTTTGTTTTTTCGGAAAAGAACTTTTTCTCAAAAGACTTGGCTGTAAATTTGGTTTCAGTTGTATTTTCTGATTCGTCAGACCCATCATCGTCTGTTTCGATTTTTAGAATCAGCCCTTTGTCAGATAGAAGCTGCGTGGTTATCTCGCTTCGTGCATCAACAACGGTAGGATTGACCAAATAACCATCTCTCACACCGTCCAACAGGGTATAACTATATGTTGCGGTTCCGCTATCACATCCAAAAATATGATATGTGTCCAGTAAGATTCTACGCTCGATTTCTCGTGGATCTGTAATATCAAACTCGACACCTTTCAAATAATTTTTAGGTGTAGCTGTAAGTCCGAGTTTATAACCCATAAAATACTCAAAGATTGCACGGTTTGAAGCTCCTAAACTTCTATGAGCTTCATCTGAAATTACAAGGTCAAAATCAGACGGAGAAAACAATGTCTTGTATTTACTATTGTACGAAAATGACTGTATTGTCGTAATAACCACATCCGCAGAGTTCCAGTCATCCTTATTTTCTTTGTAAATAACAGACTTGATTCCATCTTTCGATAAATACCTTCTAAAATCTTTAAGTGCTTGATTTTCCAACTCTATACGGTCAACAAAAAACAATACTCTGTTAGCCACTTCTGAGCGCAGGAACAGCTTGATAATTGCCGCAGATGTTAATGTTTTACCTGTTCCTGTAGCCATTTCAAGAAGGAATCTGGTTTTTCCGTCTTTAACAGCTTTCTGAATGCTTTTTACTGCTTCAAGCTGATAGTAACGCATAACTCTTAAACTTCTGCCGAAGCAATAGTCCATCAGAAGTTCATCGTTGCCGCTTTTCCATGCACTTGTATATTCGAGTCCCGGTTCTTGTGAAGTGGCAATATAGTATTTGTCGAGAACCGTATCAATAAGAGGTTTTGTTGAAGCATTTAGAGCTTTGCTTTCCATCAGCGATTCGTAAGTCGGAAATGATGTAATAAGCTCTGGGTTGCCTTTTTTCAAATTCCAAAAATAGTGCAAATCACCATTTGACAAAATGATATACTTTGCCCTTAATGATAATGCATAGTTTCGTGCCTGTTCTTTTCCGTCAAGCGGATGTTTTCCCGCTTTTTTAGCTTCAAGAACTAATAAAGGATTGTTTTTCTCATCCAATAAAAGATAATCAACAAATCCATTTTTAGTTTTCTCGAAATCATTACCAAGCCCATCCAACACCATCTTTGTCAATTTGACATTGGGTTCGAGTTGTATATTTGCTTTTCCTTTATCTGAATCAAAGAATCGCCATCCTGCATCCATAAGCAACTGGTTGATGACTATTCTCGCCTTAGCTTCTTTATCTTTCATTTGCTATCCTCCTAACAAGCAATAGTCAATCAACAAAGTCCATAATGTCATCCATCGTGCATTCTAAAACACCACATATCTTGACCAGAACCTCAACTCGAACATCTTCATTTTTTCCGAGCTTCGCCATTGCATTTGTGCTTATTTTTGCAGCCTTGATAAGCTGTGTCTTGCTCATATTTTTGTCAATTAGTAGTTTCCATAGTTTATTATAGCTAACAGCCATATCATAGCCTCCTTGTCGTTACAATATCAGTTATTATATTATATCACAAAAAATCACAAAATTCAATATTAAATTGTAAATCTCAATCTTATAACGAAAAGAAGTTATTTGGGTTCAAAGCATATCGCTATATCGATACTATGTAGATGCGGTCAAAACATCGGATGCAGACCCGACATTTTGACCGCATATCAACCCCAAACGCTACATTATTCCATCTGACTGGCGAAACCGTTTTGCTTGGCGTTCTCGCTTGCTTTTCGTCTGCGTTCCTCGCTGTAAGGCGGTTGCAGACGGATGGACAGTCGGGACTTGTCCAGAACATAGGACACACCGCCTTGCTCGTAGGTTTTATCCAGTCGGCAGAGGTCGGGGTACTTCTTGGAGAACACCGCCAGCCTGTTCCGCAGTCCGGCATTGTAGGTCTGGATGTGTGCTGTGTCCTCGCCCTCGTTGAACAGGACGATGGTTTCCTTTTCGTACTTCGTCAGCTTACTCATGGTACATCTCCCTAAGCTGAACACGGAGACTGTCCGGGTGGTACTTGTGGTGGGGGAAGCGTTCCACTTCCAGTCTCATGTTGTAGAAGAAGCAGCGATACCAACTGTCGCAGCTCTCTTCACTCAACTTGACCGCCAGAGTGAAGAACAGCTTCTTTGCCGCAGGATCGGGAGCAAGTGCAGCCACATAACGCAAGCGTTCAACGGTGGCTTCACGGTTCGGACAGCCAAAGGCATAAAGGGCTTTCTTTTCGTTCATAGACATTCTCATAGATAAATCCTCCTTGAAATTGTGAAAATGAAAAGCGACAGAGACTTCACAAGGAAATACCTGTCGCTTTGCTTACGGTATGAAATTGTGGGGTCTGGACTTGCTGAATTGTCCAGTTTTATACTCTTACTTGATAGATGGGAAGAATGGGCTGTGGAAGATTTCACACATCATCAGAACGCCCATTGTAAAGCCATACTTGAATTGGACTTCGTTGGTCATGTTGCCCTCGTCTGCGTGACTGTCGCAGAGCTTTTCAAGCAGAGCGTAGTCCTCTTTGCTCAGCTTGCCCTCGAAGAAAGACATAATCCTTGCAATCTCCCCGGTGGCTTCACGGAACTTGTCGGACTTCGGTACGACATTTTCGCTTGCGTAAATCTCGCCATTGAACAACGCTTCTAAAATCATAAATTCAACTCCTTTCTCAGCAGTAAATCAATTCGCCCTTGATGGTTTCCTCTGCCTGTGCAACGCAAGCGTTCATCTGGCGAACCCATTCAATTTGGTTTTCGGCTTTCAACTGCTCCGTCACGCCGTATGCCTTTGCAAGCTGCGGAATGATGATTTCCAGTCGCTTCTTGGCGGTTTCCTCAATCTCGGCACAATGCTCATAGAGCGTTTCGGACAGTACCATTTCGGAGAAAGTGATGGGCTGTGCCAGTCGCAGATATTCCTTTCTCATTCGCCCCCATTTTCCGAGACGGATATTCGTTTCTTTCAGCTTGATGTCGGGAACATAGTAGTCTCCGCATTTGATAAAGTTGAGTTCCATAGTGTTTTCCTCCTTGAAATTTATATTTTGATGATTACGCACAACGGGATTTTTCAGCTTCCGCTTCTGCGGCTTGTTTCTCTTTTTTACGCTGTCTGTATCTGCGGACAGTCTCATTTCTGCGGTCTTTGCGTTCCTGCTCTTTGAGTTCTGCCAGTCGCTTTTCTTCCTCCTGCTTTGACAGGATTTCTTCTTCGGTATCTTCCACCACAAACTGACCGATAAAATTGAAGTAAATATCAATCCTCTGGCTACGGTTGACCGTTCTGCCGCCTGTGGCTTCAAAGATAACGATTTTGTCAATAAACTCGTTGAGCATGGTCTGTGTGATTTCCGTAAAGTCACGGTATCGCTTTACCAGTCGGACAAACATTTCTCCGCTTTCTTCCTCTTGCCGGAGTTCACTGATCTTCGCTTTGATTTCAGCGACCCTTGCTTCAAGCTCCTGTTGCTCGGTGTCATACTGAGCCATGAGCTTTTCAAACTGTCTGTCGGGTATCTTGCCGGATGCGTTGCCCTCATAGAGTTTCTTGATGAAATTATCCAGTTCTGCAATACGCTTTTTTGCGGTCACAAGCTCCTTTTTGCTGTCGGTCTGCACAACTGCTTGACTGGCACTTGTAAGCTCTTTAACTTGCTGTAAAAATGCCTGTTCATCTTTCAGCACATAGGCGGCAACCTTGCGGATAGCTTCATCCACCAGACTGTCCAGAGTGGATGCCTTAATAAAGTGCATCGTACACTCGCCGTACATGGATTTGTAGGTAGGACAGCGGAAGTTGCTGTCTGCATCGTAGGTTTTTCCGTCTGCTCTGTGCTGTGAATGTGGGCTTGCATAGGACAGGCGTTTTCCGCAATCCGAACAGTAAAGCAGTCCAGACAGGCGATGGGAGTAAGTCCCGTTTGCCAGAGTTCGCTTTGTTTTCCTGCGGAGCTTCTGTGCCAGATGCCATGTTTCTTCATCGACAATGGCTTCATGGGTATTCTCGAAGATGATAAGTTCATCGGGTCTGGCTTTCCTGCGTTTCTTGGTCTTGAAGTTCTCGCAGATGGTCTTGCCCAACACGGTATGCCCCATGTATTCCTGCTTTTCAAGAATGTAGGCAACTGCGGTACAGTTCCAACGGTAGGGGTCATGGTAGCTGTGGTTTCGGCTCTCTCCATGCTCGGACTGTTCCAGATAGGCAGACGGTATCAGCACCTTTTCCTCGGACAGCTTGTTTGCAATCGCCTTTGTCCCCATACCGTCAATAATCATCTGGAATATCCTGCGGACTACCTTTGCGGCTTCCTCGTCAATCAGCAGATGGTTCTTGTCCTCCGGGTCACGCTTATAACCATAAGGGATAGCACCGCTGCATCGTTTTCCGTCCTGCATCCTTGAACGGAAGATAGCACGGATTTTGTTGCTTGTGTCCTTTGCATACCACTCGTTCATAATGTTCAAAAACGGAGTGAAGTCATTTTCGCTCGGATTGGCACTATCCACGCCGTTGTTGATGGCGATAAATCGGACACCTTTTTCGGGAAACATAATTTCCGTGTAAAAACCGACTTTCAGATAGTTACGCCCAAACCTCGACATATCCTTTACGCAGACAACATCGACTTCTCCTGCCTCGACTGCGGCAATCAGAGCTTGAAAGCCGGGGCGGTTAAAATCAACACCACTATAACCATCGTCCGTGAAATGGCGGATATTCTTAAATCCCTGTGACCGTGCATACTCCTCCAGATATTTCTTCTGGTTGGTAATGCTGTTGGATTCGCCCTGCATTTCATCGTCACGGCTCAATCGCTCATAGAGGGCTGTGTACTTGGTTTTCTTGGTTTCCATTGGCTTCCTCCTTTCTGGAAATTTCATATAGGGTACAGAAAAAGCCACATGGCAGAAGATTTTCGTCTTACCGTGTGACTTTTTCTCTGTCCTATATTATTGTAACCCTT
>NZ_QOHO01000081.1:2000-2304 GCF_003432035.1 Lacrimispora amygdalina | reverse complement strand
GAGTTTCACATTTTGAAATCAACCTTCAATTTATGGTTAAATGTATTTTTAACCTTCAATTTATACTTTATTTATACTTTAAAAACTTCGCCATAAGCGCTAGGCTGAAGCATAAGCAGGATTCTATTAACAAAAAAAACATGATATAGATAAGTAAAAGGCTAACATTAAATCTTCAAATAAATATGTATCGAATTAGATTTGACATTATTTGACTGTAGTTTCAACACAAGTGCCAATATTATACATTTTAGCTTCCAAATTTAACATCATCATTCAATTTGTTTATCAAACCTGCATCTAG
>NZ_QOHO01000081.1:0-1964 GCF_003432035.1 Lacrimispora amygdalina | reverse complement strand
TGACTGATATGCATTGGCTAATCATCACATAGAAACCCTTTCCGATATAGTAACCCAGCTGGATGTTGATATTAAAAAAAACAGAATATTGCAGTGTGCAAGTTAAACTCCTAGATGAAATACCTGGAATTGGATTACAAAGTGCCCAGCGTATTATAGCAGAAGCAGGCATTGCAATGGAGCAATTTCGTAGTGCAGATCATTTTAGCTCCTGGGCAGGTTTAGTGCCAGAATGTAAAGAAATTGCTGGTAAAAAAATGAGTACGAAAATAAGAAAAGGAAACAAATATCTGAAAGCTACCATTGTTGAATGTGCCAGGGCTGCGATAAGGAATAAAGAGAGCTATTTATATGCCAGATACCAAAGAATTGATGCCAGAAGAGGCGTAAAAAAGGCATTAATTGCAGTTGCGCATAGCATGCTTTTGGCTATTTATCATATATTAAAAGACCTTCAACCGTATCAAGATTTAGGAAGTAATTATTATACCAGCTTGAATAAAGAAAAAATTCGAAATATAAAGTCATTAGAAAATCTTGGATTTCAAGTCATACTACAATAGATTTAGTTTAGTATTAGCGTAGAGAAAAGCCCGCCGAAAAATCGACAGGCTTATTTGTGATGTTATTTTAAGGTATCATCGAGATACGTTTTCAGGACAGCCTTTTAACTGAGAAGATGAATATTGGCAGTATCCTTCGAACAGACCTCAAGCACAATATTACATTCTGAAACATGCTGGTAATTGATATCCAGGGTATAGTCCACCTGGACCTTTAAGCGGTCCTCTTCTTCAGCAATCCTGATATCATTGGTTCTGATCCCGATCATCAGCTCTCCAAATGGCGTTGCGTAACAGGAAATATTTTTCTTTTCCTTTTCAAAGGTCATATGAACACTGGTGCTTCCTCTTTTAATGATATCCATTCCTGACTGGTGGATTTTAATGGTGTTTCTGGTCACACCTTCCATCCCTTCCTGAACCTCATCATAAAGAATATAATGGCTGCCGTTTTTTAGAAAATAATCACCTCTTGTGATCATTTCCACAGCCTGATTATCCTCTTCTACGATCTGTGCACCGCTGATACTGATCAGAACATCTCTTGTCATAATGTATAACTCCTCTAAAACTCTTCTATGTTTATTTGTCTTGTCTCTTTTACCTGGTAAGGAAGAATGGAAGCAGCAAAGCTTGTGAATTTTTCCGCCAGATCACTGACATAGAAATGATATTTATCAATGGTGCTGCCGTCATGATCACAGATAAGGTCCTTTTCTTCCAGAACCTGCTTTAATTCCAGAGCGGTCTCATAAGCTGGATTGACTAACGTAACTTCCGGTCCCATCAGCCTGCCCACGGTAGAACGAAGAAGGGGATAATGGGTACAGCCTAATATAAGTGTGTCAATGTATTTACCTTTTAATTCGCTTAAATATCTGGATGCGATTTCATCTGTAACGGAATCGTGAAGCAGGCCTTCCTCCACCAGAGGGACCAGAAGCGGACACGGCTTTCCTGTGACTTCAATGTCTTCCCGCATTTCTTTTATCACCCTGGTATATACACCGCTTCTTATTGTTCCTTCAGTTCCAATGATGCCGATCTTTCCGTTCTTAGTTGATTCAATCGCAGTTCTCGCTCCTGCGTGAATCACTCCGATAATGGGAATATCCAGATCATGTTCCACTGTTTCCAGTGCACAGGCAGTTGCCGTATTACAGGCAATTACAATTGCCTTTACATCCTGGGTCATCAGAAAGCGAATAATCTGTCTTGTAAAGCGAATAACAGTGCTGCAGGATTTGTTCCCATAGGGAACTCTCGCCGTATCACCGAAATATACAATCCTTTCATCCGGCATCTGTCTCATGATCTCTCTTGCTACCGTAAGTCCGCCTACACCGGAATCAAACACTCCAATGGGAGAATTTCTGTCTGCCATAATAATCTCCATTCCGC
>NZ_QOHO01000080.1 GCF_003432035.1 Lacrimispora amygdalina | reverse complement strand
AGTCCAGCTAAGAAATGTCAATAGTGAATGGAAAAAAAATTAATTTTTCTATTTAGGTAAAAAAGGGCAACTTTAATACACCTTTTGATATTCCGACAAATAGCGGGTTCAAAGGAGGTATGCATTATATTAAGCAGCGATGTCGCATCTCGCTTTTAAGTAATTCTTTTGATGTTCTTCTGGTGTGATGACTTGAAACTCTTTTTCATCACGAAGAATGGCAAATACAATGTTACAGACCTTATGCATGACAGCACCCAGTGATACCATTTTAGGCTTTGACTCACATTTTTTTAGGTAATAATCACGGAGCACAGGATTTTGAACAGACCCGTTTCTGCTTTTACTGATACTGATTAAAGCCATTGTGTGAAGTACGCGTCTTGCAATGCGGGAACCGCGTTTTGACATGTTAATCTTGGTTCCTTCAAACTTACCGGACTGCTTTACCGCAGGATCCAGGCCAAAGTAAGCAAACAGCTGCTTTGGAGAATGGAATGCCGAGAAGTCACCAATCTCACTCATAAGTGATACGGCGGAGAGAAATCCGGCTCCTTTGTAAGATTCAATCAGGTGTATCTGTTGTATAAATTTAGTCCCTTCGTTGGAATCAACCAGTTCATGCATGTTTTCCAGAAGAGAGGTAATTTCTTCATCATATTGGCGAATAAAACGTATGTAAATCTGGATACGCTTGAAATTACTGCTGACAGAATGACCAAAAGTCTTAGAGTCTTTTGCAGCCTGAATAATAGCATTATATTTGTTATTAGCGTATGTAACACCAAATCTGGCAGTAGAGCGTATGGAATCAATGATTTCCCGTTTTTCTGCTGAAAGAAAAGCATCTGGACTCGTGTAGTTTTCCAATAAAGTAAGAGATGTATTGGTAGTTACTTTTGAAAAGATTTTTAAATACTGAGGAAAAACCATACGAAGTTCACCCTGCAACTTATTTATATAGGCCGAACGATTATCCATCAGATCATAATAAACTCTGGAAAGGTTTCTTAAATCGAGAGCAAGTTCAGATGGCATAAGAGAAACCTTTAAATCGGGTTTCAAGCCAATCAAAGCCGCCTTTTTTGAATCGAAACGGTCATTATGCACTTTTCTTATATTGATATTTGTGCTACTCTTAGTGATGATAGGATTGATAACTGAGCAGTTAAAACCCTTATCGCGAAGATAGCAGAAGAGTGGGTAATGATAAATACCCGTGGATTCCAGGAAAATGCGACTTTCCAAAGAATACAACTCTTCTGCTTCTTTTATTTTAGAAACAGCAAGTTCCAGGGAAGAGATACTGTCATGTAGGATTTTAAAAGGTTTGCCCACAAATGTCTGGTTTGGAAGAGCAATAGACATCCATGAAAAGTCAGCACCAACATCCATACCGACAGAGATAAATAATTCATCAAAATTAAAAAAAACTTTGTTTGTCATGAGCGTAAGCTCCTTTCTGATAGGAGACCATTTCCAAAGCAACAGGTACACAGCCTAGCGCGTTATACGGGTATAGCCTGCGGCTCCCAACCAGCTTAATCATAAAACCCTGTTGAATGGACTAATTGACTTAATCGTAGGTATGAGCCAGTAGAAACTGGCTTCCCAAGGAGGAACACATTCTTTATCCTATCCAAAGAAATAATATACCTTATGAAAAGTCTGGTGTCTATGAGGGAACCGTCAGACATGATAATTATGAATGGATAACATTTGATGAAGGAAGAACCCCTTCTTCTGTTATCTGATAAGAAACTTGTTAACTGAGTAGTCATTCTTGACTGCATCATTATTATACTAGGAGG
>NZ_QOHO01000008.1 GCF_003432035.1 Lacrimispora amygdalina | reverse complement strand
CATTATTATACTAGGAGGAATTGTTATGGACAAGGTTTCGGTTGGATTTTCAGTATTTTTTGAGGAGCCCTTCTGGGTAGGCGTTCTGGAGCGTGAAACGGATGGAAAGCTGTTTGCAAGCAAGGTCACATTCGGCGCAGAGCCTAAGGATTATGAGGTAAATGAATTTCTCCGCAAGAATTACTACAGGCTGAGGTTTAGTCCGGCTGTTGAGGCTGCTGCGAAAGTAAGCAGTAAGAATCCCAAACGGATTCTCAGGGAGGTGCGCAGGCAGATTCAGAACACAGGAATCAGCACGAAATCCCAGCAGGCGCTGAAATTGCAGCAGGAAGAAGGAAAACTGGAGCGGAAACTTTTATCCCGGGAAGCAAGGGAAGCGAAAGCACAGCAAAAGTTTGAACAAAAACAGCAAAAGAAAAAGGAGAAGCACAGGGGCAGATAATGCCCCTTTCTCTTTGTGAAAGCAGGTGAAAGAATGTACATAGCAGATTTACATATCCATTCCCGGTATTCCATGGCAACCAGTAAGGACTGCACACCGGAGCAGCTGGATCTCTGGGCGAGGCGAAAAGGAATCGGGATCCTGGGAACCGGTGATTTTACACACCCTGCATGGCGGGAAGAATTAAAAGAAAAACTGATTCCGGCGGAGGAAGGGCTTTATGTATTAAAGGCAGAATACCGTCTGGAGGGAGAAAATACCTCCGATACCCTGATTCCCCGTTTTGTTGTTTCAGGAGAAATCAGTTCTATTTATAAAAAAAATGGCAGGACAAGAAAGGTACACAGCCTCCTTCTGCTGCCCGGACTGGAAACGGCAGAGAAACTCTCCGGGAAGCTTGAGACTGTGGGCAATATCCGTTCTGACGGCAGGCCCATCTTAGGCCTTGACTGTCACGGCCTTCTGGAAATGATGCTGGAGACAGACCCACGGGCAGTTTATATACCCGCTCACATCTGGACGCCTCATTTTTCCCTGTTTGGGGCATGTTCCGGCTTTGATTCCATAGAAGAATGTTTTGAGGATCTGACTCCGCATATACATACATTGGAGACCGGACTTTCTTCTGATCCTTCTATGATATGGGGGATATCTGCGCTGGACCGTTTTCAGCTGATATCCAGCTCCGATGCCCATTCTCCCGCAAAGCTGGGAAGGGAAGCCAGTCTTTTAAACATGGAGCTGTCCTTTGACGGACTTTCTCGTGCTTTAACGACTGGCAGAGGATTAATGGGAACCATTGAATTTTTCCCGGAGGAAGGGAAATACCACCATGACGGTCATAGAAAATGCGGGATTTGTTTTTCGCCTGCAGAGGCAGAACAGCATTCCGGTAAGTGCCCGGTCTGCGGCGGGAATCTGACCATGGGAGTATCTCATCGGATTATGCAGCTTTCCGACAGGGAAGAGGGCTTTGTACTTCCACAGGGCAAACCCTTTGAAAGTCTGGTACCGCTGCCGGAGGTGATCGCTGCCTGTCTTGGGTATTCCGCCGCAAGCAAAAAGGTTCAGAATCAGTATTTTGAACTGCTGCGGGGACTGGGATCTGAGTTTGAAATCTTAAGGGAGGTACCTCCGGAAGATATCAGACGGATATCGGACCCGCTGATTGCAGAAGGAGTCAGCCGGCTCCGGCAGGGGAAAGTGAAGCGGATACCAGGGTATGACGGGGAATACGGAATAATAAAGCTGTTTGATCCTGATGAGGTCTAAGCTGGTAAAACATGTGGAAAGGACTACAACAGATGACAGAAGAAAAAACTGGAGCAATTCTTAAGAAGCTGGATGAAATATACGGAGTGACAAAAGAAGGATTCTATCACGATCAGCCCTGGCAGCTGCTTGCAGCCATTATGCTCAGCGCCCAGAGTACGGATAAGCAGGTGGAAGAGGTATTGCCTGACTTTTGCAGACGGTTTCAGACTGCTGACCAGCTTGCCCATGCACCTCTGGAAGAAATTGAAGCTTCTATCCGTTCCATTGGCCTTTATAAGAATAAAGCAAGGAATTTAAAGAAATGCTGTACTCAGATCGTAAATGAATATGACGGTGAGGTACCGGCAGATATGGAAGAGCTGTTAAAGCTGGCAGGAGTGGGAAGGAAGACAGCCACCCTGTTTCTTGCCGATGCGTATGATATTCCGGGAGTTACCGTAGATACCCATGTATTCCGGATATCCAGACGGCTGGGATGGGCAGAAGGGAACAATCCGCTAAAAGTGGAACTGGAGCTTCAGAAGGTTTTGCCTGAGGAACATTGGAACCGGATTAACTTTCAGCTGATTTATCATGGGAGAGAGATCTGCACAGCCAGGAAGGCTAAGTGCGGGGAATGTGTGCTGGGGGAATGGTGTGAGAGAAAGCTGTAGAAATTTATGAAAGTGACCGACAAAGCATAAAAGGAGACGAAACTATGAAATTAATGTTCAAACAACGCTTTTTTTCCTGGTTTGACAGTTATGACATCTATGACGAGGCTGGCAGTCCTGTTTTTACAGTCAGCGGAAAACCTGCCTGGGGACACAAATTGGAAATCTATGACAGAAACGGCAGTCATCTGGCAACTTTAAAAGAGCAGATATTCACGTTTCTTCCCCGGTTTTATATCATTATAAACGGTGAAACAGTTGGCACAATAACAAAAGAATTTACTTTTTTCAGGCCCTCATTTAACATCGACTGTAATGGGTGGGAGGTAAAAGGAGATTTTTTTGAATGGGATTATTCCATATATTCCAGAGAGGGCGGGGTTGTGGCACAGATAGAAAAACAGCTGTTACGCTTAACGGATACTTATATCATTGATGTGGCTGAAGAACAGGATGCTCTTTTAGCACTGATGGTGGTTCTTGCTATTGATGCTGTTAAATGCAGCCAGAATAAAAATTAAAAAGAACATCTATTATTTTCATATGGAAGCTTTTTCTGAATTTTTCATTTATGGACGCAGAATTATTAACTGACAGGATAAGCAATACAGCCAATCCTGTAATCACAGCAATTTTCCCTATCTTTGTGTGCAACCGGTTGTGGGAAAAAGCCTGGCGTAAAGTAATCGCCGATCGTCAGGTTCAAAATTAGATTCGTTAAAGAGAAAGATATCTTGGATACCACCGGCCATAAATTGGTTCTTTGAGCCAGTCCTCCGACGATCAAACCGGAGCAAAGAGACAAAATCACCGGTGCATGCATGGATCCGGGTTCATTCGAACATAATGCTGTCATAAGACCGTTGACCCAGCTGGCGCAGATCGGAGTTTTGTTTGAAAGGATTCCATGTACGGAATCGGCGGTTTTCTGATGACGGATTCGTTTGCAGCCCAAATGGAACCGCTTGTTTTAGGCGGGACAGGGAGTTTTTCTCATTTGGAGACAATGCGGCATACCGGCTGGAACATGAATACGGTATACAGGTACGCTGCGGCTTGCATTGTGCACCGGAAGCACACCTACACCGGGAACTTACCCTCAGGGAACCATACGGTTTAGTTTTGGCTGGTATAATACTTTGGAAGAAGCTGAATACGCCGCAGGAGCGGTGACCGAACTGGTACGAGGCCATTCATAGTATGATTTTTCTGAAAGAAGGTGTTTATTTGGAGCAGAAAGGATTGCTTACAAAATTTGTTTCAGGTGGAGGCTGAGCGTCAAAATTAGGGCCGGGAGCTCTTTCGAATATTATCAGCGATCTGCCGAAGCTTTCTGATCCGGCGCTGATTGTTGGATTTGATACGTCAGATGATGCCTGTGTTTATCAGATCAGTGAGGATCTGGCGATCATACAGACAGCGGATTTCTTTCCGCCTATGGTGGATGATCCCTATATGTTCGGTAAAATTGCGGCTGCTAATGCGTTTTCGGATGTTTATGCCATGGGAGGAGAGCCGCGGCTGGCGTTAAATCTGCTATGCGTAAACCCTTGTCTTGGAGATGAGGTAGTAAAAGAAATCTTACGAGGGGGTGCGGATCAGGCAATTAAAGCAGGGTGCATTATAACCGGCGGACATACGATTGAGGATAATGTCCCGAAATATGGTTTAAGCGTTACAGGATTCGTGAATCCTGGAAATGTACTGAAAAATGTAGGAGCACAGCCTGGTGATGTACTGGTTTTAACCAAACCACTAGGCTCTGGAATTCTTTTGACTGCGCTGAAAGCGGAATTTATCGAGTCCGGTGACGTTAAATTAATGCTTGATTCTATGGCTGCATTAAATAAGGAGGCGGCAGCGGCCATGAGCGGCCTTTCCGTTCATGCATGTACTGATATCACAGGCTTTGGCCTTCTTGGTCATCTCTACGAAATGGCAGCAGGAAGTGAAGTTACTATATCAGTCTTTGCAGACGATCTTCCGTTATTTCCTTTAGCAGAGGAGATGGCACTTACCGGAATGGTACCTGCAGGTGCTTACCGTAATTTTGATTATATCAAATCGTTTGTCAAAATTATGCCGGATGTGAGCCAGACATTGGTTGATATTGCTTCTGATGCACAGACATCAGGAGGCCTGTGCATTGCATTACCGGAAGATGAGGCAGATATATTATTAAACAGGCTTAAAGCTGATGGGGTAAACGGATTTAAGATAGGTATGGTCAAAACAGCATCAGACAAAAAAATTGAATTGTTAAATAAGCAAAAACACAAACACAAGTGATATAAGGCTTGTGTTTTTTGCTCTTTGCCTTAGCTGGAGTATAGAACCTGTTTTTTTGGATAATATAAATTAATAAGTTTCTCCTTTTAATAATTAGTTTATTTGTATGTTTTTTTTGCCAAAATTCAGAATATATAAAAATAATAAATAAAGTGAGTTCTAAATATAAAAAATACTATGTTGATATAGTACAAAAAAATAGTTATAATGTAAAAGTAGATTGTAGACAATCTACAATACAAAATGGAAGCAGACAGGTAACTGGTGTGCCTACCGGTCTTCAAAACCGTGTTGCGGATTGTATCCGTGGGTGGGTTCGATTCCCATATGCTTCCGCCAAAAATAATTTACATTTATATAAATTGCGCCTGTATAGTTAAAAAAATAACAATCTGCCTATTGGGGAGGAATGAATGGACAGCATAGTTGTAGGGACGGCAGGGCATATCGATCATGGCAAAACGGCACTGGTTAAAGCACTTACAGGCCATGATACGGATACGCTTGCGGAAGAGAAGAAAAGAGGAATTTCAATTAATCTTGGATTTACCGGTTTTCAGCTTCCTAACGGACGTACGCTTGGAATTGTTGATGTTCCGGGGCACGAAAAGTTTATTAAGAATATGCTGGCCGGCGCCACAGGCATTGATGCTGCTCTGATTATTATTGCGGCGAATGAAGGAATTATGCCCCAAACAAGAGAGCATATCGACATCCTCAGTTACCTGGGAATACAAAAATTTCTGATTGTTCTTACTAAGATCGATCTGGTAGATGAGGACTTTAAGGAACTGGTAATAGAAGATATCCGGTCGTTTACAAAAGGAACCTTTTTAGAAGGGACAAAGATCGTGGAGGTTGATTCTGTCAGCAGGACAGGCTTTGATACGTTGATAACCGAGCTTGAGATCCTGACTTCGGATATCCGGGAACGCAGCTTCACGAAAAAACCCCGAATGAATATAGACCGGGTTTTTTCTGTTAAAGGGTACGGAACTGTAGTTACCGGGACTTTAATGGAAGGTATATTAAAAACAGAAGATGAATTGGTGGTTTATCCCCAGGGAATTTCTACGAAAGTCCGGAATCTTCAGGTTCATGAGCATAACGTGGATTTAGCATATGCCGGACAGAGAACGGCAATTAACTTATCCAATGTAACGGTGGATGAATTAAAGAGAGGAAACACGGTTGCAGCAAGGGACGGTGTATACGTAACGGACAGGATTGATGTCAGATTTTCCATCGTTAAATCAACAAAGCTTGAAATCGGTAAGTTTTATAAACTGAAGCTATATACCGGAGCATCGGAGGAAGTGGCAAGATTTGTACCTATCACCCATAAAAAAGTAAAAGCCGGGGATGAAGGCTATGCTCAGATTCTGCTGGATCATGAAATAGCTGTTTTGAAGGGTGACCGTTTTGTGTTAAGAACCATTTCTCCGGTCACAACTATCGGCGGGGGAGTAATCATAGATCCGAAAGCTTTGAGATATAAAAATGATCCCGATGAACGATTGCGGTCGCTTCAGATGAAGGACTCGGCTTCTGACAAGGAAATTATAGAAGAATATATTAAAAACAATCCATTTACTGATTTTTCTAAGATATCCGCTTTTTTAAATAAAGACATTAAAGAAGAAGAACTGAAAGAACTTGAAGAGGATGGAATTATTTTATTAATCGAAAAGCAGTTTATACATGCAGAATATTTGATGCATTACAAGTATATGGCAGAGGCAGTCTTAAAAGATTATCATAAAAAATACAGATTGCGAAAAGGGATTCCTAAGGCAGAATTACTGGAAAAGCTTGATATGTCCAATAAGAAACAGTGTGAGACCATGTTAAAATATCTGGTCGCAAAGAATGAAGTTAAGCTTGAGCAGAATCTGGTTTCGTGTTGTGATTTTGAACCGGTGCTTACAGAAGGCCAAAAGAAAATCAGTGATGAATTGAAGAAAAAGGTCATGGAAAGCGGCTATACTCTGCTGACAGCTGCAGAGCTTACGGAGAATATCAAAGAAAAGCAGCAGGTGCTTGAATTTATGCTGCAGAGTGATTTCTTAGTGTTTCCCGGACAATATATTCTGACGGAAACACAGTACAGAGAGGCCAAAGAATCAGCAGAAAGACTTTTTTTGGAAAAGGGAATATTAAAGCTTCCGGATTTCAGGGATTCTATCGGAACCAGCAGAAAGTTTGCATTAATGCTTCTGGAAAGGTTTGATCAGGAAAAACTTACCAGACGCGAGGGAGAAGACAGGGTATTAAATACTAAAAAATAAATGGAGGTGCGCTTTGAAAGTTTATGATGTTGTAATAGTTGGTGGAGGACCTGCCGGCCTGTCCGCTGGTCTTTATGCAGGAAGAGCCAGGCTGAATGCGCTGCTTATTGAAAAAGATAAGGATGGGGGACAAATTGTTATTACTTCCGAGATTGAAAATTATCCGGGATGTCTTCCGGAGGAGTCAGGCAGTACTCTGGTAGAAAGAATGTCAAAACAGGTAGAGAAATTTGGAATTGAAAGAACGTCTGATTGTATTGAATCAGTAGATTTCTCCGGAGATATCAAGGTATTGAAAGGTAAGGGGAAAGAGTACCACACGAAAACGGTAATTATTGCCACCGGTGCATACCCAAAGCCTATCGGCTGTCCGGGGGAAAAGGAACTGATCGGAAAAGGAGTTTCTTATTGCGCAACCTGTGACGGAAACTTTTTTGAGGATTTTGAAATATTTGTAGTCGGAGGTGGAGATACTGCTGTTGAAGAGGCTCTTTATCTGACAAAGTTTGGCCGTAAGGTGACCATTATTCATAGAAGAGATGAGCTTCGTGCCGCAAAATCCATTCAGGAAAAAGCATTTAAAAATCCTAAAGTAGATTTTATGTGGGATTCTGTGGTGAAAGAAATAAAGGGAGACGGTATGGTCCAGAGTATGTCGGTTGAAAACGTCAAGACAGGGGAAGTGACGGAAATTGTTGCCGATGAAGAAGACGGAACATTCGGAATCTTTGGCTTTATCGGATATCTGCCCCAGTCAAAATGTTTTGAGGGCAGTTTGGATATGGAATACGGTTATATTAGAACAAATGAAAATATGGAAACAAATGTACCGGGTGTTTTTGCTGCCGGGGATATCAGAATAAAGAGTTTAAGACAGGTTGTCACTGCCTGTGCAGATGGTGCGATTGCGGCCGTCATGGCTGAGAAATATATAGAAAACGAAGGAGGTAATTAGAATGTTAGTTGTGGATAAAGATACGTTTGAACCAGAAGTGCTGAAGGCAGAAGGAATTGTATTTGTGGACTTTTTTGGAGATGGGTGTGTACCCTGTCAGGCTCTGCTCCCTCATGTCGAGAAATTTGCTGAAGAATACAGCGATAAAATCAAATTTACTAAACTGAATACCACAAAGGCAAGAAGGCTTGCCATTTCTCAGAAAATTTTGGGACTACCCGTTATGGCTATCTATAAAAACGGTGAAAAAGTTGAAGAATTAGTAAAAGATGATGCAACACCTGAAAAAATTGAGGAAATGATAAAACGATATGCATTTTAGTAAAACAACTAGGTACATAACGTGGAAATCTGTTTTTAGTCTGCAGAGTAAATATTTATTTTGCTGGCACACGTTATAATATAGAAAAAAAAAGGAGGAAGTAATATGCTTAAAGACAAAAAAGCGATCATTATCGGCGACAGAGACGGCATTCCTGGTCCTGCTATTGAGCAGTGTGTTAAAACGGCCGGTGCAGAAGTAGTATTCTCGTCAACAGAATGCTTTGTCTGAACGGCTGCGGGTGCCATGGACCTGGAAAATCAAAAGAGGGTAAAAGCATTAGCGGAACAGTACGGTCCTGAAAATATTGTTGTTATTTTAGGAGCCGCAGAAGGTGAGGCTGCCGGCCTTGCTGCTGAAACTGTTACGGCAGGAGACCCTACTTTTGCAGGACCTTTGGCAGGAGTCCAGTTGGGACTAAAAGTATACCATGCCTGTGAGCCGGAAATCAAAGATGAAGTAGATAGCGATGTTTACGACGAGCAGATCAGTATGATGGAAATGGTATTGGATGTCGACGATATCCGAAAAGAGATGTCAACAATAAGGGACGAGTATTGTAAATTTTAAAATTCATCCCTTCACAGATCAATTCTTGTGAAATGCGAATGGTACACAGCACCACATTTTGCAGGAATTGATTTATTATAGGAGGCAAAATATGTACAGCGTCTTAAAAGGAGCAAGTTACATACTTGCTCATACGCCAGATATGGTAATTCATAATGGCACAACACAGACAACTCAGCGAACCATTGACCCTGATTCTGAATATCTGAAAAATCTGGATAAGAGTCTGCGGTCTTATGAAGAATGTAAAGCGTATCTGCCTAATCAGACTTACATTGGAAACATTACGCCTGATGAACTGGCTGGCTATGCACAGCCATGGTATCAGCAGAAATCCGATTACAGCAATAGAGAAGGCAGATTTGGGGAAATCATGCCGGAAGATGAATTTATCGGGTTGATTGCAATCTGTGATGTATTTGATCTTGTAAAATTAGAATCACAATTTGCTGTTTCCGTGAAGAAAAAATTAGAGTCTCACAGTCTTATAGATCCAAAGTTTTTGAGTGTCTTTGAAAAAAACTTTGAGTTGTCAGAAATTAACGGTTTAATCGCAGACGAACATGCAGAGCCTTTGTATTACCGAGGAACGATTGTCGGCTGCATCAAAGCGGCACATGATATTGACCATTCTCTTTCCGCCCATGTCATTTTTGAAAACCTTGTTTCAAAGGCTTCCTGCGTTTTATCATTGTTACATTTAATTGATAAGAATGATATCAGGAAAGAAGAAATTGAATATGTGATTGAGTGTTCGGAAGAGGCATGCGGTGATATGAATCAGAGAGGCGGAGGAAACTTTGCGAAAGCAGCAGCGGAAATCGCAGGTCTTGAAAACGCCACAGGGTGCGATGTAAGAGGTTTCTGTGCCGGTCCGACCCATGCCCTGATTCATGCGGCTGCCATGGTGAAGGCAGGAACATTTAAGCATGTAATCGTTGCCGCCGGAGGATCTACCGCAAAGCTTGGTATGAACGGAAAGGATCATGTAGGAAAAGGAATGCCGATACTGGAGGATTGTGTGGCTGGTTTTGCTATTCTCGTCAGCGCCAATGACGGAGTCAGCCCGGAGATTAATACCGATATCGTGGGCAGGCATACGGTAGGAACCGGGTCTTCTCCTCAGAACGTGATTTCTTCGCTGACAGCATCAGCTCTTGAAAAAGCAGGGCTGAAGCTGACGGATATTGATAAGTATACGGTAGAAATGCAGAATCCGGATATTACGAAGCCCGCAGGAGCCGGTAATGTGCCCGAGGCAAATTATAAGATGATAGGAGCGCTTGCCGCCATGCGCAAAGAGATTGAGAAATCTCAGCTGGCTGATTTTGTATCTGAGCATGGCATGGTTGGCTGGGCCCCTACTCAGGGACATATCCCTTCCGGAGTTCCTTACCTTGGCTTTGCCAGACAGGAACTGATGGATAAAAAAATCACCAGAGCCATGGTTATTGGAAAAGGAAGTCTGTTTCTTGGAAGAATGACCAATCTGTTTGATGGAGTATCCTTTATTCTTCAGCAAAACAGCGGTGCAGGACAGGAGGAGACGGTGTCTGAGGACAAGATCAGGAAACTGATTGCCGCATCTTTAAAGGATTTTGCAAAGCATCTTCAGGAAGACGAGGGGTGATCATATGTCTGAAGGTAAGATGAAACAGTTAATTGCAGAGACCTTTTTTGAAATGGCTCATATGCTTGAGACTGGTCAATCCGGCAGGGAAATGCCCATCGCAATAACAGCAATGGGAAGTGAGCATGGAGAAGAAACCATTTATCAGGCAGCTTGTGAGGCGGCAAAAAAAGGGATATCTGTGAAGGTGATTGGAAGCAGGCAGATGGAAGCGGAGAATGTGGAGGTCATACCGGTCACCTCGGAAGAAGAGGGGCATAAAAAGATGGACGATATGCTCCAGAAAAAAGAAGCCTGTGCGGCGGTGACCATGCACTATCCTTTTCCCATCGGAGTCTCTACGGTTGGACGTGTGATTACGCCGGCAGCCGGGAGAAAGATGTATCTTGCTTCTACCACAGGAACATCATCCGTAAACAGGATCGAAAGCATGATAAAGAACGCCATCTACGGAATCATTACTGCTAAAGCCAGCGGAGTGGCAAACCCGACGGTTGGCATTTTGAATGTTGACGGAGCACGGCAGACAGAGATCGCACTGCAAAAGCTGAAAAAAAATGGTTATGACATCCAATTTGCTTCGTCCAACAGGGCGGATGGAGGAATTGTCATGAGAGGCAACGATCTCCTGACAGCCTCTGCAGATGTAATGGTTATGGATTCTCTGACCGGTAATGTCCTGACCAAGATGTTTTCTGCTTATACCACTGGCGGCAATTATGAGTCGGTTGGTTTTGGATATGGTCCGGGAATCGGAGAAGGGTTTGAAAAGCTGATCCTGATCGTCTCAAGGGCATCCGGAATTCCTCTCATAACAGGAGCCTTAGAATTTGCAAAGGAACTGCTTGACGGTGATTATCAGAAGGTTCTTGCCGATGAATTCGCAAAGGCAAAGAAGGCAGGCTTGGAGCAGATACTGAATGAATGCAGGCAAAATAAAAATTCAGAGTCAGCAGAGGAAGTAAAAGCACCCCCAAAAGAAGTGGTGACCGAAGAAATCCTTGGGATTGAAATCATGGATCTGGAGGATGCGGTATCCTGCTTATGGGCGTCTGGTATTTATGCCGAGAGCGGAATGGGCTGTACAGGCCCGGTGGTTCTGATAGCGGAACATAATCTGAAAAAGGCCAGGGAAATTCTTACTGATAAGAAGTACATTGGCTGACACGGTCATAAGACTGCTTTGAACGATTGAAACTAATTAGTGAGGAATGATAAGATGACAGATAAAAACAGTTCTATGAGGCAGCTTCCAAAAGTGGATGAAATGATACGATGCATTACATCAGAAGGTATGACCAATGTACCCGCGGTTCTGGTAAAGCTTGCCTGTCAAAAAGAAATTGAACTGGAAAGACAGAAAATTTTATCCGGCAATTCATATCAGTACTCCAGGGAAGATTTAATCAGGCGTATCAAAGCGGAAATTGAAAAGCTAAACCAGCCCCATCTGCGAAAAGTAATCAATGGGACTGGTGTTGTACTGCACACGAACCTTGGGAGGGCCAGACTCTCTCAAATAGTCTCAGAAAGCATGAAAGAAATTTGCGGATCTTATTCTAATTTAGAGTATGATCTGGAAACGGGGGAAAGAGGAACCAGGTACGAACATGTAGAGCAGCTGCTTACCTTTTTAACCGGTTCTGAAGCGGCGCTGGTAGTCAATAACAATGCGGCAGCCGTGTATCTGGTGTTAAACTCGGTGGCGAAAGGAAAAGAGGTTATCGTTTCAAGAGGAGAGCTGGTGGAGATTGGAGGCGCTTTCCGTGTTCCGGAAATCATGACGGCCAGCGGCTGCAGGCTGGTAGAAGTGGGAACCACAAACAAAACTCATGAAATGGATTATGAAGAGAACATCAATGAGAATACCGGTGCATTATTAAAAGTCCACACCAGCAATTATAAGATTATCGGCTTTACGGAGGAGGTTTCTCTGGAGCAGATGAAAGCGGTTGGGGAAAAGCATGGACTGCCCTTGATTTATGATCTGGGATCGGGATTGCTGACGGACCTTAAAGCATATGGAATCGGGGATGAACCGACAGTCAGAAGCTGCCTGGAACAAAGAGCGGATATTGTATGCTTCAGCGGAGATAAGCTTCTTGGGGGACCTCAGGCCGGTATCATTGTGGGCAAAGCCGAGTATATAAACAGGATGAAGAAAAATCATCTGCTTCGGGCGCTGCGGATTGACAAACTGACCTTAACTGCTCTTGAACTTACGCTCAGACAATATTTAACGCCTGAGACGGCAGTTCAGCAAATCCCTACTCTGAAAATGATTACGGAGCCACTGGAAAACTTAAAGAAAAAGGCTGAGTTATTACATGGTATGCTGGTAAAACGGCTGGATGTACAATATGAGGTAATCGAAACCACCGGACAGATCGGGGGGGGATCCATGCCGGGAGTTAATCTTTTTTCTTATGCAATAAGTATCACCATGGAACATGTTTCGGCGGATATGCTGGAACGAATGCTGAGAAATAATTCCGTCCCCATTATATCAAGAATTTACAAAAATAAAGTATTGCTTGATGTAAGAACCATGAGCGAGGAAGATCTTTTTGAGGCAGCAGAATTTTTAAACAAAATAATTAATTTGAAAGGAGATATGGAATGAAGCTGGAATTGGGAAATTTTTATGTAAAAGAGATTTGCTTTGGCGATAAGACTTCTTTAAAAGACGGGATTCTCACCGTGAATAAGGAAGAAGCTCTTGCAGTGGTAAAAGAAGACGAGCATATCACGGAAGCAGAACTTTATATTGTGTCGCCTGGGGATCGTGTCAGGCTTGTTCCTGTAAAGGAAGCCATAGAACCCCGTTACCGCGTAGGGGGAGGTCCTGTATTCCCGGGAGTGACTGGAGATTTAATGCAGGCAGGAAACGGAACCACCTATGCTCTGAAGGATATGAGTGTACTGGTTGTAGGCAGACATTACGGCGGTTTCCAGGATGGACTGATTGATATGAGCGGGGAGGGTGCAAAATACACCTACTACTCACAACTGAAAAACCTGGTTTTGGTAGCTGATACCGATGAGATTTTTGAGCAGAAGGAACAGCAGAAGAAAAACAGGGCATTAAGATGGGCCGGCATGCGACTGGCCGAGTATATCGGTGCGGCAGTTAAGGACTTAACACCGGATGAGGTGGAAACCTTTGAGCTGGAACCAATTACAAAAAGAAGTAAAGAATTAAATGAGCTTCCAAGTGTGGTACTGGTGCTGCAGCCTCAGTCCCAGATGGAAGAAGGGGGCTATAATGATTTGAATTATGGCTGGGATACAAACCGTATGCTTCCTACCTTTATGCATCCCAATGAAGTACTGGATGGGGCAATGATCAGCGGATCCTTTATGCCATGTTCTTCCAAATGGTCCACCTATGATTTCCAGAACTTTCCCATGATCCGGAGACTTTACAAAGAACATGGAAAGACCATTAATTTCCTTGGTGTTATTATGTCTAACTTAAACGTTGCTTTGGAGCAGAAGGATAGGGCTGCATTATTTGTGGCACAGATGGCCAAAACCCTGGGAGCTGATTCAGCCGTCGTTGCAGAAGAAGGATATGGTAATCCGGATGCGGACTTTACAGGCTGTATTGTTGCTCTTGAAAATGCAGGTATTAAGACGGTAGGCCTGACAAATGAATGTACGGGAAGAGACGGCGCAAGCCAGCCGCTGGTTTCCCTGGATGAGAAAGAAGATGCCATCGTATCCTGCGGAAACGTATCAACGCTGATCCGGCTTCCCAAGATGGAAACGGTTCTGGGAGAACTGGAGTCGCTTGCAAGAGACGGGCTTTCCGGAGGCTGGTCCAATGATGAAATTCTGGGAGCTTCTGTAAAAGAGGATGGCTCAATCATTATGGAAAACAACGCCATGTTCTGCGGAGACCAGGTGGTAGGCTGGTCGGTTAAGAGAATGGTAGAATTCTAGAAGGAGGGACGATATGAAAGGTATTTTATACTTGAATCAGTTTTTTGGTCAGATCGGCGGGGAAGAATTAGCTGATGTTAAACCGGAAATCAGAGAGGGTCTTGTAGGCCCGGCGATGGCACTGCAGCAGGAATTGGGCGATGAAGTTCAGATTACACATACCATTATCTGCGGCGATAACTTTATAGGTTCAAACACGGAGGAAGCGGTAGAGACCATCATTTCCATGTTAAAGGATAAAGAAATGGATGTCTTTTTTGCCGGACCGGCGTTCCGGGCGGGACGTTACGGAGCAGCCTGCGGCCACATCTGCAAAGCTGTAAAAAAGGAATTCGGTGTGCCTGTTCTCACCTCTATGAATGACGAAAACCCCGGGGTTGAGATGTTTAAAAAGGAAATGTATATATTTAAAGGCGGTGCAAGTGCGGCTGCCATGAAAAAAGACGTAAAAGCCATGGCAAAGTTTGCGATTAAGCTGTTAAAGGGAGAGAAACTGCTTCCCGCAGCAGAAGAGGGTTACTTTGGAAGAGGAATCCGGGATCAGATCTGGCTGGATCCTCCTGTAACGGCAGCAGACAGGGTAATTGATATGCTTTTAAAGAAAATCAAGGGAGAGCCATTTAATACGGAGCTTCCCATACCCAAGTCAGACAGAGTGGCGATTGCTCCTTCTATCACTCCGGAAGAACTTAGCCATATGGAGGTTGCCCTTATTACCTCCGGAGGAATCGTTCCGGTAGGAAATCCGGACCGCATTCAGTCAGCTTCGGCTACTAAGTGGGGCAAATACGATATCTCCGGAACGGATGACCTTGTAAAAGGAGAATATATGACCATTCATGCCGGTTTTGATCCGGCTGCGGCAAATAATGATTCTGATGTTATTGTTCCCCTGGATGCAATGAGACGCTATCAGAAAGAGGGAAAAATAGGCGGAGTATATAAGTATTTCTTTTCAACCGTTGGTACGGGTACAACTCAGGCTGAAGCTGCGAGAATGGGAAAAGAAATTGCAAGAGAATTGAAAAAGGATGGAATCAGAGCTGCAATTCTGACCTCCACCTGAGGGACCTGTACACGTTGCGGTGCAACGATGACAAGAGAAATTGAAAGAGAAGGAATCACTATCGTTCAAATGGCAAACCTGATTCCGGTAGCTAAAACGGTTGGAGTAAACAGACTGGTCCCAACCATCTCCATTCCATATCCGCTGGGAGATCCTGCGACATCGAAAGAAGAGCAGTTTAAGCTTCGCTATCATAGAGTGGGAGTAGCTCTTGATGCGATAACGACGGATATAAAAGAACCTCAACTCTTTAAAGTTAAAATCTAAATTTGAATTTTTATGTGACAGGGAAACCTGCTTATGCCAGAAGGTATTTCCTGTCACATAAAACCTGATTGCAGAGAAACAGCGTGGGGTAATTTTAAAGAGGAGGACAAAAAATGAAAAAGAATCAGGTTTTTTATATTTCGTTTCTTATCACTATGATAATAGTTGCATTTGGTCTGGCTGCGCCCCAGCCATTTGCAAAGGCTACATCGGTAGCAAATGATTTTCTTGTTAATAATTTTGGGTGGTTTTATTTGATTTCCATGTTTGTGTTTGTTGCATTTTCTTTAGGAATAGCATTTAGCAAATATGGAAATATTAAACTCGGACCGGATGATTCCGTTCCGGAATTCAGCAACAGATCGTGGTTTGCCATGCTTTTTGGTGCAGGTATGGGTATTGGGTTGGTTTTCTGGGGGGTTGCGGAACCACTCAATCACTTTATGAAATTTGGAGCAACGGAAGCAGCAGCAGACTTTGCAATGAAAAAATCTTTTATGCATTGGGGATTTCATCCTTGGGCCGCATATGCTATCATTGGTATGGCACTTGGGTATTTTCAGTTCAGAAAAAATGCTCCTGGACTGATCAGCAGTGTTTTTTTACCAATTCTCGGTGAAAAAGGAATCAAAGGACCTATCGGAAAAATGATCGATGTTTTTGCGGTTTTTGCGACGGTAGCCGGAATAGCAACTTCTCTGGGACAAGGGACCATGCAGATTAATTCCGGGTTGAATTTCCTGTTCCATGTTCCCACAACGCGAATAGTCCAGATCATTATCATCCTTGTTCTGATGGTTATTTACACCTGGACAGCCGTAAGCGGAATTGACAAAGGCATCAAACTGCTGTCCGATATCAATCTGATACTGGCAGTTGCAATTCTGGCTGGTGCGTTTATCGTTGGACCTAAACTTCTGACTCTGAATGTTTTTACAAATTCCATAGGTAATTATGTAAATGATTTTGTAAAAGACAGTTTTGCCATAAATCCATTCGGAGATAAATCCTGGCTGGGTTCATGGACCATATTCTATTGGGCATGGTGGATTGCATGGGGACCCTTTGTAGGCACTTTTATTGCCAGAATATCAAAAGGGAGGACCATTCGGGAGTTTGTGATCGGCGTTATTCTGGCTCCATCCTTAGTATCCTTTATCTGGTTTTCCGTATTCGGAAGCCTTGGTTTAAATCTGGATACCAACATTATTTCAAAAGCAATTGAAACAACAGAAACCGCATTGTTTGTGGTTTTACAACAGTATCCACTTGGCATTATCTTTTCAATTATAGCAATCTGTCTTTTAGGAACATTTTTTATAACATCAGCCAACTCGGGAATCTTTGTATTATCAATGTTTTCCTCTGATGGCGACATGGAACCAGCCAATAGTAAAAAAATATTCTGGGGAGTGATTCAGGCCCTGCTGGCACTGGTTCTGTTAATGACAGGCGGACTTAGTGCACTTCAGACCTGTTCCATAGTAGCGGCTTTTCCGCTGGCCATTATCATGCTTTTATGCTGTGTATGCCTGATAAAGGAACTGAGAAAGGAACACCCAAAAAAGGAATAAAAATTTTAAACGTTAAAACGCCTGAGGCGCCTGCATTCTGTTTTTTGTTAAAGTGCAGGCGCAGTCGGGCTGTGTTTTTAGAAAGAAGAGGGTCATATGGAATTTAAACAATTAGAAGCATTCGTGCAGATTTCAAAGCTTCAAAGTTTTTCAAAGGCCTCTGAATCCTTATTCTTAACTCAGCCGGCACTGAGCAGCCAGATTAATGCATTGGAAAAAGATATTGGAACTCAATTGTTTATCCGTTCCACGAAGAAGGTATTTCCGACCAAAGCAGGGATCGATTTCTATGAGTATGCTCAGAAAATGCTGGCTTTAAGGGATCAGTCCTTGTATGAAATGAGTAAGTTTTCAAGAGAATGTACGGGTGAAGTCAACATTCTGGCCTCCAGTGTTCCGGCTCAGTATATTTTGCCTCAGGTGATAGCGGATTTTAATAAGGAGTATCCAAATATCGTTTTCCATTTGTATCAGAAAGACAGCGGCGAAGTGTTTGAGGAATTGATTAAATACCAGTATGATATCGGATTTGTAGGAACGGAAAATGAAAACAACCGTTATACGCAGACGCCTTTATACAAGGATCAATTGGTTTTGATATTGCCTATAGAAATGAAGTATGACGGCAGCCGGAATGCAGATGATGTCATTAGATTCATTGCTGAAAAAAATTTTATTATGAGGGAAGGCGGATCTGGTACCAGAACAGAGATGGAAGCGTTCTTTATCAGGCATGGTCTCTCGGTAAAAGATTTAAAAACGATCGCATATTTTAGTAATACTCAGGGAATTATTGAAGCAGTTGTACAGGGAATGGGAATTTCTTTTGTTTCAAAAGCAGCAGTACAGATATACAATCAATTGAAACTCATTAACGTTGTGGAAGTCGAATCGGAATTATTAAGCAGAAATATTTTTTGTGTGCAGAAAAAAGATATGATTTTAACTCCTGCACAGGAATTGTTTGTTAATTTTGCGAAAAAATATTGTCAGAATATTTAAATAATCATATGATTTGTCTTACATCTATAGTATAATATTCTGTTAGTGATAGAATCTATATTGAAAGGTGGATATTATGATAAGTAATTCATACGATAGAATAAGCCATATGATTACATATTCAAAGGCAAATCTAAGTGAAATTGTAGTTACCTATATAAAAAACAAGATTTTGACTGGAGAATTAAAAAGCGGTGACAGGTTAGTGGAAACAGATATGTCGGAAGAGCTACAGATCAGCAGGGCTCCTATAAGAGAAGCTTTAAGAGAACTTAATATGAGGGGGATCCTCACTTTCTCTCCTAAGAAAGGGAGTCAGATTCTTGAGATGGATTATCAGGATATTACAGAGGTCTTTTCTATAAGGATTCCACTTGAAATGCAGATCCTTACCATAATTTTTGAAAAATCCCTGCTGCAGGAGCAGGATTTAGAATACCTGGAGACATTAAATAATGATATGATGAAGCCGGATTGTGACAGTGACATTGAGGACAAGGAAAAGATTTTTATTTTTAATTCAAATGACCTGGCTTTCCATGAATTTTTCTGGAAAAAGTCAAGGAGTTTCCGACGGGCTGAAATTTTAGAAAACCAATATTTCCAATTGCTGATCGCAATGAATAAGGATATTTCTACATTAGGCACTAAGAAAGAAAAATTTGACGAGCATAAGTTAATTATTGAAGCATGCCGTTCAGGATCTCTTGACAAAACGTTAAACGCTTTTCAAAACCATATGGACTCATATTTAAAGGCAATAAAAAATTTATAAAATTGAATTGGAAATTGAAATGAACCGCTCGCTCAGTCCGATATTATTTATTGGGTGGGAGGTTCCTTTTTTTATAATTAGGAAATAAAGGGTTGACTACAACGCTGCGTCATACTCTATGATTGTATATGTCAGGAGGTATCTGCTATGAACACCAGGGAAGCAGCCGGTATTACCGGTATCAGTGTGCGTACTTTGCATCACTATGACAAGATTGGTCTGCTGTGTCCGGACCGTGATCCGGATAACGGTTACAGGAACTATTCCGATGAAGATTTAGATCTGCTGCAGCAGATTTTATTTTTCAAGGAATGCGGATTTACTCTTACAGAAATCAAGGGATTTCTTACCAATCCCAATTTCGACCGGGAAAAAGCGTTTGTACTGCAAAGGGACTGTCTGCTGCAGGAACGAAAGCGTATTAATGCCATGCTGAAAACTCTTGATGACACAATGAAATCATGGAAGGGAGATAAAACAATGACGCAGTCGGAAAAATTTTATGGATTTTGGAAAAAACAGAACCCTTATGAAGAAGAAGCCAGACGTCTTTGGGGAAATGAAGCCGTGGACCAAAGCAATGAAAAGCTGGGCTCCATGACCGAAGAGGAGCAGAATCAGGTATTTGAAAATATGGATCAGATGTTTCGTGAGCTGGCAAAGCTTTGCAGGAAATCACCTGAATCGGAAGTGGTACAAAATGCGATCAATAACATGTACCGTTTTTTCAATGAGAACTTTGGTGTTACCTATACCCTGGAAGCATTTGCAGGGCTGGGACAGCTTTATATATCAGACTCACGCTTTACTCAGAATATAGATCAGTATGCAGAGGGATTATCCGCATTTTTAAGTAAAGCTATGGGATATTATGCAGACAGCCGGAAGCGCAGCTAAAACAAATAAAATTTTATAATTAATACTGATTACTCCTCACCGGTTGCCACAACCAGCGGGGAGTTTTTCACTTCACCGTAACACAGTGACATGAAAGGAACTTCTTTACGATAATTTTATGAAATTGTAATAATTCAGTGGATGCCAGGATGGAAATTATATGGTAATATAATATAGGACTGCGCTGCCTTAAACGCAGCTTTTTTCATGGAACAAGAGGTTCCCTGCAGCTACCGCAGGGAAAACAAGCGGATATCAGTATGGAGGCCCAGATGAAGCAAAGGAAATTTCATTTACACTTTACATTGTTCGGAACGATCGTATTAGCACTGGTACTGGTTCTTCTGTTCCAGACCTTAAAGGGAAAAGCAGAGCCGATCTTTGATGATAATACTGCAACTACGTATTATGCAAAGACTACCCTTGGAACAGCACCGGATCTGCAGGCAGAGCGGTATTTTAATACAGAGAATTACGATCTTTCCGGCTTCACCTTTGATGTCAGCCAGTGTGACTGGAATAAAGCGGGCACATACCGGGTTCCGGTCATCTATGATGGAAAGAAAACGAATTGTGTGGTGCAGGTGGAAGTACTGGCCTCAGGGGAAGAGATCACAAAGACGGCTGCAGATATCAATGAGAACGCAGTTTTAACAGAGAAGAAGTAAGGAGGAAAGAGATATGGCGCATCAGAACTTAACAACCCTCTGCTACATTGAACATGAGGGGCGCTATCTCATGCTTCACCGGATTAAGAAGAAAAATGATATCAATCAGGACAAATGGCTGGGAGTGGGCGGTCATCTGGAAGAAGGGGAAAGCCCGGAAGAGTGTCTTTTAAGAGAAGTAAAAGAAGAAACCGGACTGACGCTGCTGTCTTATAAACTCAGGGGATTTATAACCTTTGTGTCAGATCAGTATCCTGATGAATATATGTTTTTATATACAGCTGACAGTTATGAGGGCTCAATTATTAATTGTCAGGAGGGAGTTCTTGAATGGGTGCCGGTTGAGGAAATCGACAGTCTTCCCATATGGGAAGGGGACCGGATCTTTTTTGAACTGCTAAAGGATCAGATTCCATTTTTTTCTCTGAAACTGCAGTATCGGAAAAACGAATTAAAGGCCGCTTCGTTAGACGGAACACCGTTAGAGCTTTTGGAGGAACGGGATAGGAACGGCAATACTACCGGGAGAATACGGGCCCGTTTTATGATGCACCGGGACGGGATGCTTCATGGAACTTCCCATGTATGGGTAGTAAGACCCAATGATAAAAGCGGATTTGATTTGCTTCTGCAGAAACGAAGCGCAGGTAAGGATGCCTATCCAGGCTGCTATGACATCTCTTCTGCAGGACATATTCCGGCAGGTGATGATTTCCTTATATCGGCTGTCAGGGAGCTGTCAGAAGAACTGGGGATTGATGCCGCACCGGAAGAACTTTCCTATGCAGGACTTCATGAGGAACAGGAAGAAGCAGTCTTTTACGGACGGCCATTTCGCAATCATGAAATCAGTCATGTCTATGTTTATGAAAAACCGGTGGATGAGAACAATCTTGTGCTTCAGAAAGACGAGGTGGAATCCGTACTCTGGATGGATTACGGGGAATGCTTAAGCCGGATGAAAGATGGAACTTTGGTAAACTGTTTAAACGAAAAAGAACTACACATGCTTGCACAGTGGTACAATAAAAAGAGATTGACCGGACTGCAGGATTTATGATATAGTAAAACTATCAAAGATAACAGGAAGTGTGTTTATGTTAATTGTGTCAAATCATGGAGCGTAAATCAGAATCATAATGTGAACAGGAATACCCAGGCAGGAAGGCAGTCTTTGCATTCCTTTGTTTTGTGTACCTGTTTAGCCCATGAAGATACAAAACTGACTGACAGGATTTTAGACCTGTAAGACGAGGATTTGTAGTCTTACAGGTCTTTTTTGTGTATCAAAACAGGCCTGGCTGATTGCTCCATGAATCTTTTGGAAACTTGAAAAAGACGAAACAGGGAGAACAACATGAATCACACATTTCAGATATTAGAATTTAACCGTATTTTAGAAAGATTGGAAGAACTGGCACATACCGATGGTGCAAAAGAGCGGATCAGGAATTTAACTCCTGAATTAAAAGAAGCAGAGGTAAGGAAAAATCTTCGGGACACGACCCAGGCAAGAATGATCCTGGACCGTATGGGGCAGCCGCCGGCAGTAGCCATGAACGGCCTTCTGGCGATATTTAAAACAGTCACGCAGGAAAGTTTTTTGATGCCGGAGGAGCTGGAATTCATCGGAACGATGTTAACAGGAGTAAAACGGTATAAGGATTTCTTAAACCGATGCAAATATTTAGAACTGAGTCTGGCCTATTATGAAGAGAACTTAAATCCTTTAGAGGATCTCGCCAGGGAACTTTATGAAAGTATCAGGAACAAACGGGTGGATGACACGGCCAGCAAGTATTTAAGAAGCGTTCGCCAGGACATAGTCCGAATGGAAGAGAAGCTGAGAACAAAGGCTGAGACCATGCTTCGGACTAATAAAAAGTATTTTTCTGATTCCTATATTACCATCAGAAACGGCAAGGTATGCCTGCCGGTGAAAAAGGAGTATAAGCCGGCGGTGCCGGGCAGTGTCATTGACCAGTCCTCTACCGGTTCCACCCTTTTTATAGAACCATCTGCCATAGCGTCGTTAAATGGAGAACTGGAGAATTTAAGAATCGAAGAGGAGAATGAAACCAGGAGAATTCTATATACCCTTACAGCCCTGGTAGAAGAACAGCTTCCAGTCCTGACAGAGAATATGCAGGTTTTAGAGAAACTGGATTTTCTTTTTGCAAAAGCAAAGCTCAGTGCAGATATGAACGGGGTGGAGCCGGAGATTCATACAGAACGGATCATACGGATTGCCGAAGGGCGTCATCCGTTTATGAACCCGGACCAGGTGGTTCCTTTAAACTTTGAACTGGGCAAAGACGGCAGAGGAATTGTTATAACAGGACCTAACACAGGAGGCAAGACCGTTTCCATTAAGACAGTAGGCTTATTTTCCATCATGGCCCAGTGCGGACTTCATATACCATGCAAAGAAGGACAGCTCAGCCTGTTTAACCAGGTGCTCTGCGACATCGGGGATGGCCAGAACATAACTGAAAATTTATCCACTTTTTCATCCCATATTGTAAATGTACTGGATATCCTTGAAAAGGCAGACAGGGAAAGCCTGGTCATACTGGATGAACTTGGGTCGGGGACAGATCCGGCAGAAGGCATGGGAATTGCAATCTCCATACTGGAGGAGTTAAGAAGATGCGGATGCTTATTTCTTGCAACCACCCATTATCCGGAAGTGAAAACTTACGCGAAAGAGGCGGAGGGAATCACCAATGCACGAATGGCGTTTGACCGGGAATCCCTAAGACCTTTATACAGGCTGGAGATCGGAGAAGCGGGAGAGAGCTGCGCTTTATATATAGCAGGAAGGCTGGGAATGCCGGAGCACATGATAAAACGGGCAGAACGGTATGCTTATGGGATGCAGGAGACAGAACCGGAGTCAGACAGAAACAGGGAAGCCCGTAAAAGGTCAAACGGTCCCCGAATTGAAAAGATAAAGAAGACATCAGATAATCAGATCGCCATGCAGACGAAATTTACCATTGGAGACAGTGTGCTTGTTTTACCAGATAAAAAAGTGGGGATTGTCTGCACCGCGGTGAACGATAAGGGAGTGGTCCGGGTTCAGATGCCGGATAAGAAAATCTGGATTAACCACAAACGGATTAAGCTGTTAGTTGCGGCGGCAGAGCTGTATCCGGAGGATTATGATTTTTCCATTCTGTTTGATACGGTGGAAAACAGAAAGGCGAGACACAAGATGGAAAAGGGGTATCAGGAAGGTCTGGAGATCCGCAGTGCTGCGGATGAGACCTTCCCTAAGTAATGGTTTCAGCATGGTTTTGGGGGATCGCAGTCTTTTGTGCGGTCCTCCTCACAAACTCGGTAAGCGTAAGGCAGTTCAAACGGATCATCGTTTAACTCAGCCAGAATAAGCCGGAAAATCTGTACATGACACAATTCATCTGCTATAATCCGGTTTAAGATGGATTTGATACGGAAGTCATTAATCCACTGGCATTGTAACTGGTATTTTCTGATTGCTTCCAGTTCTCCGTTTAAGGAATTGGATACCAGAGCGCTGATGTTGGTAGGATAACGGTTGCAGGCAGGGCTCCAGTATTTCATGCGGCCTTTTTGCCAGCTCCACAGCCGGGGGTCTGCTCCCAGCATAATACAAAGCTCACCGAAAATATTGAGATGGTGCATTTCTACAACGCTGATTCTGTGAAAACATTCTGCGATGTCGTAAAAATACCGTTTTGTTATCATGCTGTTGTAAACGTATAAGCTGATTGCGGACATTTCCGAATTGCAGGCACCGATGTTGGATAGCATGGCTGTGGCATAAAGTTCATTGGCTGTTACGATTTCAATATCGGGCCATGGGGATTTGTCGGAAAAAACAAGTGCAGAAAGATCCATTACGTACCTCCCATAAAGTTGTTCTATTTAAATATATCAGCAGACGGAGGGAGTATGACTGAAATAATCAAAGGAAAAGTGAGGCAGTGATTGGATGAAGGACGAAAGAACGTTACGAAAGGAACTGGAAGAGTTTGTACCCTGCAACGAACAGGAAGAAGCGGATAAAAGGCTGTTTCTTAAGTGCTTATCGGAAGGAGATCACATTTTCTTCCGGGAAAATGAGGCAGCTCATATCTCTGCTTCCGGCTGGGTAGTGAACCAGACCATGGATCAGGTTCTGATGGCATATCATAACATCTATCATTCCTGGGCATGGACCGGCGGCCATGCAGACGGAGAAAAAGATCTTTTGTCTGTTGCTGTGCGGGAAGCCAGGGAAGAAACGGGAATTAAGACGGTGACACCGGTAACAGATAAAATATTTTCCATTGAGATTCTGACCGTGGACGGTCATGAGAAGAACGGAGCTTACGTCTCTTCCCACCTGCATCTGAATGTGACCTACTTATTGAAGGGGGATGACAGAGAACAGATCAGGAACAAGGAAGACGAAAACAGTAAAGTCGGCTGGTTCTCGTTAAGCGATTGTCTGGAGGCGGTGAACGAGCCCTGGATGAAGGAACGGATTTACAAAAAGCTGATAGAAAAGATGGAAAATCTGAAAATTTAACAGAAAATTGGCAATTATTTTATGATTAGCTGTTTCTATTTTTTTGATTATGATTTATAATAATGGTATCTGAATGGATGAAGTTTTGCCAAATAAGACAGCGAGGTGTTAGATATGAAAATTGTTTATGCAATCGTCAGTTCCGATGATGGAAACCGGGTGACCGACGTTCTGAATGAACACCAGTTCAGTGTCACAAAACTTGCCACAACAGGCGGTTTCTTAAAAAAAGGCAACTCAACATTAATGATCGGTACCGAAGACGGACAGGTAGAAGAAGTCATCACACTGATCAAGGATACCTGCGGAAAGCGCCAGAAAATTACATGCAACGTTCCTGCACCCAATATCGCGTCAGTATCGGCGGGATATATGATGATGCCCATGACAGTCGAGCTTGGCGGGGCTACCATATTTGTAACAGATGTAGAGCGTTTTGAGAAAATTTGATGTAGTGACAAAGGGATTGCACAGCAATCCCTTTTCGTAACAGGAGGAATGAATATGTCAGAAACCAAACGAGTATTTATCATTGTACTGGACAGTTTTGGAATCGGCGAAGCCCCGGATGCTGCGAAGTTTAACGATGAGGGAAGCAATACCCTTGGAACCATCGCAAAAGCAGAGGAATTTCATACGCCGAATCTGAAAAAGCTTGGTATGTTTAATATTGACGGTGTAACAGCCGGTGAGAAAGAGAAAGAACCAGCGGGCTCCTATGGCAGAATGACCGAGCGGTCCCAGGGTAAGGATACCACCATCGGCCACTGGGAGATTGCAGGTATTATATCTGAGGAGCCTCTTCCAACCTATCCGGAAGGCTTTCCTGATGAGATTCTAGATGAATTTAAGAAGCAGACAGGAAGAGGAATTCTCTGCAATAAACCTTATTCCGGCACAGATGTAATCCGGGATTTTGGAAAACAGCATGTTAAGACAGGAGATTTAATTGTTTACACTTCTGCAGACAGTGTATTTCAGATCGCTGCCCATGAGGAAGTGGTGCCGTTAGAAGAACTGTACCGTTACTGCAGGATTGCCAGAGAGATTTTAAAAGGAAAGCACGGTGTGGGCAGAGTGATCGCCAGACCATTTACAGGCGAATATCCGGATTATAAAAGAACGCCCCACCGCCACGATTTTTCCCTTCTTCCGCCTGAGACTACCATGCTGGACTGCCTGGCAGAGGCAGGGCTTGATACCATCGGAGTGGGAAAAATCTACGATATTTTCGCAGGAAAGAGCATACAGAAAACCACATCCATTGTTAACAATACTGATGGAATGATTCAGACATTAAAAGCGCAGCAGGATGATTTCCATGGACTTTGCTTTGTAAATCTGGTGGATTTTGATATGGTTTACGGTCACCGCAACGATATAAAGGGTTATGCCAGAGCAGCCACGGAGTTTGACATTCAGCTTGGACAGTTTATGGAGGCCATGAAGCCGGATGACGTTTTGATTATTACTGCGGATCATGGCTGTGATCCGGGAACCCCAAGCACCGATCATTCCAGGGAGTATACCCCCATGCTGATTTACGGACAGGGAATCAAAGCAGGAGTTTCCATTGGGACAAGAGATACCTTTGCTGATATTGCAGCGACGGTACTGGATTTATTCGGAGTAAAGGGAGAGATTGCCGGAACCAGCTTTTTAGGTGAAGTGGCAAAATAGCAGGAGGTGTTTGATTGAAGCTTAACGAGACGATAGTCAGGATGCTGACAGAGGAAGCCTGGCGGGCACAAAAAAGAGCTTATGTTCCTTACTCCGGTTTTATGGTAGGTGCGGCACTTCTTGCAAAGAACGGAACCGTTTATCTTGGCTGCAACATCGAGAATGCATCTTTTTCACCTACCAACTGTGCGGAGCGCACTGCATTTTTCAAGGCAGTGTCTGAGGGCGTGACTGAGTTTGATGCCATTGCCATTGTAGGTAATAAAAGAGGGGAAAAGGGAGGCATCTGCCCTCCCTGCGGAGTCTGCCGTCAGGTGATGGCAGAATTCTGTGACCCGGATGAATTTAAAGTAATCCTGGCAGCAGAAGATGAAACCGTTACTTATACATTAAAGGAACTGCTTCCCCTGGGATTTACAAAGAAAGATTTAAATTCCAACTGAAAAAACGAGGGAGGTTTTAGAACTATGAGGATGTATGATTTAATTGCAAAGAAACGTAACGGAGAAATCTTAACAGAGGAAGAAATCCGTTCCATGATAGATGGCTATGTAAAAGGAGAGGTCCCTGACTATCAGATGTCAGCCATGCTGATGGCAATATATTTGAAAGGGATGACAGATACAGAGACGGCCATTCTCACCGATGCAGTGGCACATTCCGGCGATATGGTTGATTTAACCCCTATTGAGGGGATCAAGGTGGATAAACATTCCACCGGAGGCGTGGGAGATAAGACCACTCTGGTTGTGGCACCCATTGTAGCTGCCTGCGGCGTTAAAGTGGCAAAGATGTCAGGAAGAGGACTGGGGCATACAGGCGGTACCGTGGATAAGCTGGAATCCATTCCGGGCATGAGAACAACGCTCACAGAGGAAGAATTCTTTAAAGTTGTCAATACTACCGGATTGTCTGTGATCGGGCAGTCCGGCAATCTGGCACCTGGAGATAAAAAGCTGTATGCACTCAGAGATGTGACGGCAACAGTAGAAAGCATTCCTCTCATTGCAGCCTCCATTATGAGCAAGAAGCTGGCAGCAGGAAGTGACTGTATTCTTCTTGATGTGAAGACGGGAAGCGGAGCGTTTATGAAGACGCTTGAAGACTCTGTCACTCTGGCAGAAAAGATGGTGGCAATCGGAGAGCATGCAGGAAAAAAGACCATGGCTCTGATTACAAACATGGATATTCCCCTGGGCAATTTAATCGGCAACAGCCTGGAAGTGATTGAAGCCGTAGAGACCTTAAAAGGCAGGGGACCAAAGGATTTAACGGAAGTCTGTCTGAATCTGGCTTCCGGAATGCTATGGCTTGCAGGTAAGGGAACCCCGGAGGAGTGTATGGCTATGGCGGAGAAGGCCATAGCGGATGGCAGCGCCTTAAACCGCCTGGCAGCCATGGTGAAAGCTCAGGGCGGAGATCCCTCCGTGATTTTAGACCCCTCTCTTTTTGCAAAAGCACCTTTTGAACGGGAAGTAAAGGCAGTGAAGAAGGGATATCTGGTCCATATGAACACAGAACAGTGCGGAATCGCGTCTTCCATGCTGGGGGCAGGAAGAGTTACCAAGGAAAGTCTCATCGATTATACAGCAGGCATTGCGCTGAAGAAAAAGGTGGGTCAGGAAGTGGAGGAAGGCGAGACCATTGCTGTGCTCTACACCTCAAAGCAGGAGCTGTTTGATGCTGCAGAAGAAGAATTTGTAAAAGCAGTCACCATTGCAGACGGCAGGCCGGAGCCGGAGCCTCTTATTTATGCGAGAGTAACCAGAGAAGGCGTGAAAAACCTGATAGGATAGAAAGGATAAAACGATGACCGATTTAGAAATGTTAAGTTATGTAGACCATACCCAGTTAAAGGCTTTTGCCACATGGGAAGATATAAAAGAGCTGTGTGAGGAGGCTGTGGAATATAAAACTGCGACGGTATGTATCCCTCCCTGCTATATCAGCCGTGTGCACAAGGAATTTCCAACTCTTGTCATTTGTACTGTCGTTGGCTTCCCTCTTGGCTACTCCGTGACAGAATCCAAGGTGCTGGAGACGAAAAAAGCCATTGAAGACGGAGCTTTGGAAGTCGATATGGTTGTTAATATCAGTGATGTGAAGAATGGTGAATACAAAAAGGTTGAGGAAGAGATTGCGAAACTGAAGGAAGCAGCCGGTGATAAGGTTTTAAAGGTTATCATTGAAGCCTGTTATTTAACAGAGGAAGAAAAGATTGCCATGTGCAAGGCTGTTACTGCAGCAGGAGCAGATTATATCAAGACTTCCACAGGATTCGGGACTGGCGGAGCGACGCTGGAGGATATTGAATTATTTAAAAAGTACATCGGACCGGATGTGAAGATCAAAGCGGCCGGAGGAGTCCGGACGCTGGAAGATTTAAGGGCTTATATTGAAGCAGGATGCAGCCGTGTGGGTGCAAGTGCAGCTGTAAAGCTGGCAGCCCGGAATAAGTAAAAATTAAAGAGACAAAAGAGATGCCCAAAACTGTCTGACAGTATTAAAAATCAGACAGTTTTGGGCATTTGTTTTCTGATAAATATATAAAATGCACTAATAACGTCCCGGTCTTCCTTGGCTATTTTTCACGAAAATGTGTAAAATAACAAAAAACACTGACAAAACACCTCTAAAAGTGTTACACTAGTTATATAGCGTAAAAAGTTTTTTTGTAACAGTGTGTTGGTATTCTGACAGGAGGAATGAATGATGTTTCAGGTAAATGATTTAGTAGTATTCGGCAGCCATGGGATCTGTGAGGTAAAGGAAATCGGGAATCTGCGCATGTATGAGGCGGATGAGGAGAGGACCTATTATACCTTAAAGCCTCTATATGAGGAGCACCAGAGTGCCGTCTACACGCCTGTGGATAACCGGAAAACAACCATCAGAGCCGCTGCAACCAGGGAGGAAGCAATGGATCTCATTGATCAGATCCCCAGCATTGATGTCATCTGGGTAATGGATGAAAGAGAGCGGGACGGGATTTTTAAAGAGATCATGCTGAAATGTGAATGTACCGGATGGATGCAGATTGTAAAGACACTGTATTTGAAAAAGAGAAAGAGACTTGCAGAGGGAAAAAAGAATACTGCAAAGGATGATTTCTATTTTACTAAGGCAGAGGATTTATTGTATGGTGAGCTGGCAGCAGCATTGGAAGTGGATAAAGATGGAATCAAGGATATGGTGATGAGCCGTGTCTTTTCAGATGATGCAAATTAAAAGGACGTCCTCCCGCTGTGACTGGGGGGACGTCCTTCGTTTATTTCTAAGTTTCTTTGTATGATTGTTTATTATTTATTGTTGGCTGAACTTATATTAATTAGCTGCTTGCGCTTTCACAGGTGAAACCTTAACCTGTAATAAAAACATACAGTATCGCAAAAGAGTGTAACAGACAAGCAGCACAGCAAGGATTGTCTGGACCCATATAACTGGCTGCAGGTATAAGGCCTGGATTCCATTTTTCATAAGAAAGCCAGCAGTCTGTTTCGATGCAATGGCGCTAATGACAAATGGAAACGTAAAGGCAGAATAACTTGGGTAAAATGGCAATTTTAAAAGAGGAATTAGTCCAGCCAGTACCATTACATACAATACTAAGGATATTACAGCCAGCCCTGTCACAAGAACCAGGCTTTTCTGCTCCACCGATTGCAGATAGGCTGTCAGACAGAGGCTTCCAGGAGCTGTGAAAATACAAAACAGTGCCTGTGCCGGTTCTGGTATTTCAGAATATTTTATATGGCGGTATCCAACCAGTGCAAGTAAAGCAATGAAACTAATGAACCCAAACCAGAAGGCGGCTGTTCCTATAAGTATCATATGGTAAGCCGGAGCTGTGACTCCTGCAGCGGCTATGCCTACATACACAATAAAATAACTTGCATATACGTTCTTCATATCCACTTTTTTCATGAACCGATAAGTAAAAAAGAGAATCAGCAAAAGATGAAGTGCGACCGCTAAAAACCAGATGATAACAGCCACCGTACTGAAAAATGGTTTTATGTAGACAGACAACAACATAGTACCCATAGGAAATGTGGCTGACACACTCATCATGACTGGATTTTTCAAATCTTCCTTAACCGCATTAGGATACAAGACTGCTTTAAATAGAAGCAGCGTAAAAATCAAAAAGGATATGACTCCAAACAGATAACGAATGCCTTCGGAATAACTCTGAAGTAAATTTCCAAGGGCAGCACACCCAAGCATAACGCCGGACATCGGTATTGGTACACGTTTTATTAAGGACCTCATATGATCACCTCGCTATACAAGCACATCCACATTTACAAGATCAAATTCCCGTATGATAATCTGCGCTACCTTTTCTGCAACCATTCCGGTAAACGCAATGCACTGCTCCTTGTGTTCTCCTCTGGCCATATCGAACTCTTTTGTAAGGACGCGGCAGCAAAGCGAATTCTTTCCATTGGCTGCTTTAAAATAGTCGTGAAGCTCATTGGCCAATAATAGGTTCTTTTCCACCTTTGGATCCCCCTGTTTGGTACGTCCAAAGAAAAGTCCAAGACACATAACGCCGCCGGTCACTGCACCGCATACGCACTTGGAGCGTCCGATTCCAACGGGAAATCCGGAGGCCATGGCAATTACCGTATCTGGAACATCAAGTTCAAAGTTGTCCCGGATGGAAGAAACGACGGCTTCCGAACAAAAGAATCCACCGCGGAATAATTCCTCTGCCTCTTTTTTGATTTTCTGTACACTGACTTCTTTTTTCATTTCCATGATTAAACGCCCCTTTGTAAAATTTGTTATATTAATCTTAACATAGGGCATACAGAACTTCCAATCGTGTTTTTCTATCTGTGTAGCAGCAGTGATTGTTTTTATCAATAAACAACCCTATGTATATTAATGGTAAATTTTCTTCTGCTCATAGATTGGCTCGCAGGTAAGGTGGATTCCCAGTCTTTTAAAGGTTTTCACATCTACATCAGAAAGAAGGACAGACGTGTGGGCATCAGTCCCTTTTAACCTGGGAAGCTGCTCTAACGCAATCTGTGCATTCACATCTGTGGCTGCAGAAGCAGACAGGGCGATCAGCACTTCGTCGGTATGAAGCCTGGGGTTTTTGCTTCCCAGATAGTTAACCTTTAATTTCTGAATCGGTTCAATGGCTGAGGGAGAAATCAGATGGACATCGTGAGGGATATTTCCCAGAACCTTCACTGCATTCAGCAAAAGAGCAGCCGAGGCTCCCAGTAAATTCGTGGTTTTGCCTGTCACAACGGTATCGTCACCCAGCGAAAGTGCAGCTGCAGGAGAGCCGTTTTTCTGCGCAAGCTCATTTGCAGCGACTACGGTTTTTCTCATCTCCGTGTTGATTTTAGCCTGCTTCATCACCAGCTCGATTTTATAGACCTCATCTTTGGAGCCCATATCCTTAGCCAGCCGGGACAACGCCTGATAATACCGTCTGATGATTTCCTGACGGGAGGCCTCCCTGCAGATCTCATCATCCACAATACAGTGTCCGGCCATATTCACGCCCATATCAGTAGGTGATTTGTACGGGCATTCTCCATAGATTCCCTCAAATATTGCGCTTAATACCGGGAAAATTTCCACATCCCGGTTATAATTTACTGTAGTTAACCCATAAGCTTCCAAATGGAAGGGGTCGATCATATTCACATCATTTAAATCAGCAGTGGCAGCTTCATAAGCCAGATTCACCGGATGCTTTAACGGAATATTCCAGATGGGGAAGGTCTCAAACTTGGCATAACCGGCTTTTACTCCCCGCTTGTTCTCGTGATAGAGCTGGGATAAGCAGGTTGCCATCTTTCCGCTGCCAGGTCCCGGGGCGGTGATGATCACCAGAGGTTTGGAGGTTTCAATGTAGTCATTTCTTCCATAACCTTCATCACTGACGATAAACGAAATGTTGGAAGGATAACCGTCAATGATATAATGGCGGTATACCTTAATCCCCATTGATTCCAGCTTCCCTTTAAATACATCTGCTGCCTTCTGACCGGAGTACTGAGTGATAACAACACTTCCCACATACAGCCCCTTGTCGGTAAAAGACTGAATGAGGCGGAATACATCCACATCATAGGTAATGCCAAGATCGTGGCGGATCTTGTTCTTTTCAATGTCAGCGGCGCTGATGGCAATCACGATCTCTGCCTGATCAGAAAGCTGCATCAGCATACGAAGCTTGCTGTCCGGTTCAAACCCTGGAAGCACTCTGGAAGCGTGGTAGTCGTCAAACAGTTTTCCCCCGAATTCCAGATAGAGCTTGTCCCCGAACTGGCCGATCCTCTCCTTGATGTGTTCTGACTGCATGGTTAAATATTTGTTGTTATCAAATCCTGGTTTCATTTGTCCCTCCGTAACTTGTTCATTTTCACAATACTTAAGATTGTAACATAGAAGCCTTAAAAATGCCATGGCTTTTATCTGTCCTTATTTGGCAGAAACTCTTTACAACACGCTCTAAACGTGTTAAAACGTTGTAGTAAGAAGGAGGAGAAATATGTTTAAAATAGGAAGAAACGACCCGTGCTGGTGCGGCAGCGGAAAGAAATATAAAACCTGTCATTTAGAGTTTGACAGAAAGCTTGAGAACTATGAAATTATGGGAGACGAGGTGCCGGATCATTCCATGATTAAGACACCGGCCCAGATTGAAGGAATACGCCGCGCAGGCGTTGTTAATAATCAGATTCTTGACCTGGTGGGAGAGAAGATCCGTCCGGGAATCAGTACGGAGGATTTAAATACCCTGGTTCACGAAACTACCATTCGTCTGGGCGGAATTCCGGCACCCCTTAACTTTGAGGGATATCCCAAGAGCGTCTGCACCTCCATTAATGAGGTGGTCTGCCATGGGATTCCCGATCCGAAACGGATTTTAAAAGAAGGGGACATCATTAACGTGGATGTGACCACCATAGTGGACGGCTATTATGCAGATGCCTCCAGAATGTACTGTATGGGAAACGTATCTGCAGAAGCCGAAAAGCTGGTCCGCGTTACAAAGGAAAGCGTGGATCTGGCATTAAAGGAAGCCAGAGCGTGGGGGCATTTGGGAGATATCGGAGCCGTGATCTCCGAATACATCTATGCCAATGGGTTTACAGTTGTGAGAGAAATCGGCGGTCATGGAGTGGGACTGGACTTTCATGAGGAGCCGTGGGTCAGCCACATCGGAACAAGAGGAACGGATATGCTTCTGGTTCCGGGAATGATTTTTACCATTGAGCCCATGGTTAACGCAGGAAAGGCCGATGTGGTGCAGGACGATACCGATGGCTGGACGATCTATACAAAAGATGGAAGCCTGTCGGCACAATGGGAGTATACCGTATTAATTACAGAGGATGGACCGGAGGTGCTTGCCAGATAATGGAGATGAAACGCTGCTTTTGGGTGGATGAATCATCACCCATTTACGTGAAATATCATGATGAGGAATGGGGAGTCCCTGTTTACGACGACCAGAAGCTGTATGAGATGTTTCTGTTAGAAACCTTTCAGGCAGGGCTTTCCTGGATTACCGTGTTAAAAAAGCGGGAAGCGTTCCGGGAGGCCTTTGACGGATTTAATCCGGAAAAGGTTTCCTCATATAAGGAAGAAAAGTTAAATGAGCTGATGGAGAACCCCGGCATAATCAGAAACAGAAGAAAAGTCGAGGCTGCGGTGAAAAACACCCGCATATTTATGGAGATACAAAAGGAATTCGGATCATTTTCAAACTATTTATGGGGATTTACAGACGGGAAGATCATTGTGAACCAGGATGATAATTTTTCAGTAAAAACAGACCTGTCTGACCGGATATCGAAAGATTTGAAAAAAAGAGGGATGTCATTTGTGGGATCTGTAACCATTTATTCCTATCTTCAGGCGGTGGGAGTTGTCAATGACCACGAGCTGGCGTGTATCTGCAGACAGCATCCATAAGGAACAGGAGAGAATATGGGAGTAATTGAAATTGAGGATAAATCCATTTTGCAGCCGTTGTTTTCCGGCTGGGAGGAAACTCTCATCTGGTCCTGTCTGCAAAATGTCATGGGAAGGGCCTTTGCTGACAGGGAGAAAGATCCCTGCTCCGCGCAGCTTGTTATCGGAGATTTCTGCTTTTTATCAGGGAAGCCGGACGCAGAATTAATTGCAAATAAGCCATCAGGAAGACAATCGGATTTTATCATTATGGTTCCAAACGATGAGGCGTGGTCAGAAGCCATTGAGAAGGTCTGGAAATCTTCTGCCAGCAGAAGGAGCCGCTACGCCATAAAAAAAGAGCCGGATGTTTTTGACAGAGAGTTGTTAAACAGGGCGGTGGAAAGTCTTTCACCTTCATTTTCCCTCCGTATGATTGACGAGGGGCTTTACAGACGGGTGATGGAGCAGGACTGGTCCAGAGATTTATGCTCCCAGTTTTCAGACTATGAAGATTACAGGAAAAGGGGAATCGGAGTCGTGGCTCTTTCGGGTGAAGAGGTAGTTTCCGGCGCATCCTCCTATACGGTCTATCATGGCGGAATCGAAATTGAAATCGATACAAAGAAAGAATACAGGCGGCAGGGGCTGGCGTTTTCCTGCGGCGCAAAGCTCATTCTGGAATGCTTAAAGAGAGGACTTTACCCCAGCTGGGATGCCCATAATCCGGGCTCTGTGGCACTTGCCGAAAAGCTTGGATATCATTTTGACCGGGAGTATCCGGTTTACGAAATTACTGGTTATTAAATCGCGCAGCATACCGCTGCATCCGGAATATTAATTTTTATTTGGAAAATTTTACAAAATGTGGTAAAATATTAAATAATTATTACAATGAGACACTGAAAACCATAAAGAAAGTGAAAGTGAAACGATGAAAAGATGGCTTTTGGCAGTAATTGTATGCTCATTAGTAGCAGCCGGATGCAGCAGATATAAAGGAATTCCAGAGACTTCAGGGACCGGTCCATCCAGTGACGGGGTGACTGGGGGTTCCAGTGAAAGCGTGAGTGAGGACAGGCAGGATGAAACTGCGGAGGCGTCGGTGCTTCCGAAGAAAGCTCCGGTGAAAGTGAAGGGGATTTATATCTCCGGATATATGGCAGGATCGGCAGGCTTTCAGGACATCCTTGATAAGATTGAGGGTACGGAGATCAATGCAGTGGTAATTGACGTTAAAAATGATGACGGCAGAATTACGTTTGTAATGGACGATGCCCCCACTGTGAAGGAAATCGGAGCGGAAAAAAAGTATATTCAGGATATGCCTGCCATGATGGCGCAGCTGAAGGCAAAAGGGATCTATACCATTGCGCGGGTGGTTGCATTCAGAGACCCCTATCTGGCGGAACAGAAACCGGAATGGAGTTTAAAGAACAAGGATGGAAGCCTGCACAGAGATAATAAGGGACTTGCCTGGGTCAATCCATACCGGACGGAAGTCTGGGATTATCTGGTGGAGGTAGGGGAAGCTGCCTCTGAGGCAGGCTTTGACGAGGTCCAGTTTGATTACATCCGCTTTGCTACAGACAGCTCCATGAAGCAGGTGGTTTTTGACGAAAAGGATACCCAGGGACGTTCCAAGACAGATATTATAACGGAATTCATTGAATATGCCTATGAGAAGCTTTCTGCCCGGAATATTCCGGTATCAGCCGATGTGTTTGGAACCATCATCGGCAGTAATGTGGATGCCCAGGCAGTGGGACAGGTTTACAGTGATATGGCAAACCATCTTGATTATATCTGCCCGATGATCTATCCGTCCCACTACGGTGACGGCAATTTTGGAATCGACCATCCGGACACCCAGCCTTATGACACGATCCGGGCAGCCTTAAAGCTTTCAAGGACTGATCTGGAAAAGACAAAACCAGAGGGGGCCAGACAGGCAGTTGTCCGTCCGTGGCTTCAGGATTTTACGGCATCTTATCTGGATCACCACATTTCTTATGGGAAGAAGGAAGTAAGAGACCAGATCCAGGCAGTTTACGATGCAGGTTATGATGAGTGGATTCTTTGGAGCGCTTCCAACCGATATACCTGGGATGCCCTGCTGTCTGAGGAAGAGGCAGAAAAGGAAGCGGCCAGGATTGCCCAGCTAAGAGGCACAGAAGAGGAAGAGACAGAAACTGCAGCCGCTAAGACGGAGCCCGCTTCTGTCAAAGACCAAAGCCAGGCTGAGAAGAGTCTGGAAGGAGCGGTTGCAAAAGAAGAGACAACCGGGCAGGAAACACAATCCGGTGAAGCTTCAGAAAAAAAAGAAAAAAGGAATAAACCCCCAGTCGTGATTGTAACGACAGGCGGCTCCAGAAATGAATGAAAAGTGAGGAAATCAATGGAGAGAACACCAAGACCAGGAGAATTTTACAAACATTTTAAGGATAAGATGTATCAGGTGATAGCAGTTGCGATTCATTCCGAAACCAGAGAAAAGATGGTGGTATATCAGGCTCTGTACGGAACCTTTGATGTTTATGTACGTCCTCTCTCCATGTTTATCAGTGAGGTGGATCATGAGAAATATCCGGATGTTCTTCAAAAGTACCGGTTTGAACGGGTGGATTTAAAGGAATCCGTTTTGCAGGAAGAGCCGGTCAGCCAATGGGAAAAAGAGGCAAATAAAGAAGAACACCACGGTCCCAATAAAAATCTGCTTGCATTTCTTGACGCGGAGACGTATCATGAGAAACTGGAGGTCTTAAAAACCTGTAAAGACAAATTTACGGCGGAAGAGCTGCTTGCCATCTGTGAGATCATGGAGATCGGGAGGACGGATTCCGAGCCGGAAGAAAAGTACTATGCAGTGGAGCGTTATCTGGAACTGCAGATCAAATACGACGGAACAAGATTGAGGTGATTCGTACCAGGTGGACCACATCGAATTTAATATAGAAGAAGAATTAAAAAAACTGCCGTCCCAGCCTGGTGTGTATATCATGCACGACAGGCGGGACGAAATTATCTATGTAGGAAAGGCCATCAGCTTAAAAAACCGGGTCAGGCAGTATTTTCAAAGCAGCAGAAATAAAACGGCAAAGATCGAACAGATGGTGTCGAGAATCGCTCGTTTTGAATACATTATAACAGACTCGGAACTGGAAGCGCTTGTGCTGGAATGCAATTTAATCAAGGAGCACCGCCCCCGTTATAACACCATGCTAAAGGATGATAAAACCTATCCTTACATTAAGGTCACGATGTACGAGGAATTTCCGCGGGTCCTGTTTTCCAGAGATATGAAAAAAGATAAAAGCAGATATTTTGGCCCCTATACCAGTGCAGGAGCGGTAAAAGATACCATTGAGCTGATCCATAAGCTGTATCAGATCAGAACCTGCAGCCGGAATCTGCCAAGAGATATCGGGAAAGAAAGACCCTGCTTAAACTATCATATCAAGCAGTGCCAGGCGCCCTGCCAGGGATATATCAGTCAGGAAGATTATGGGAAGTCCATCAGTCAGGTACTTGATTTTCTTGGAGGAAAATATGCGCCGGTCATTGCCATGCTGGAAGAAAAGATGCAGGCTGCATCCGATGAGATGGATTATGAAAAGGCCATTGAATACAGAGATTTATTAACCAGTGTAAAGCAGATCGCCCAAAAACAGAAGATCACAGACAGCGGTATGGAAGACCGGGATATCATCGCCATGGCAAAAGATGAAAAAGATGCTGTGGTCCAGGTCTTTTTTGTGCGTGAAGGAAAGCTGATCGGAAGAGAGCATTTCCATGTAAATGTGGCGACAGCGGAAGACAACGGCCAGATTTTAACCAGCTTTGTCAAGCAGTTTTATTCAGGAACCCCCTTTGTTCCCAGAGAGATATGGGTTCAGACCCAGCTTGAGGAGGAAGAGGTAATCGGAGAGTGGCTGTCTGCCAAACGGGGACAGAAGGTAAAACTCATCATACCGAAAAAGGGGCAGAAGGAACGTCTCGTGGAGCTGGCGGAACGGAACGCGGCTCTGGTGCTTTCCCAGGATAAGGAAAAGATCAAGCGTGAGGAGCTTCGTACAGTAGGAGCCATGAATGAGGTGGGAAGTCTGCTTGGACTTTCTGATGTAAAACGGATTGAAGCATTTGATATTTCCAATATAAGCGGTTTTGAGTCGGTAGGGTCCATGATCGTTTACGAAAACGGAAGGCCTAAACGGAATGATTACAGGAAATTTAAGATAAAATGGGTAAAGGGTGCCAATGATTACGCTTCCATGAATGAGGTTCTGACCAGAAGGTTTTCCCATGGATTACAGGAAGCGGAAAGCTTAAGGGAAAAGGGTGTAGAAGAAGAACTTGGAAGCTTTACCCGTTTTCCCGATCTGATCATGATGGATGGAGGCAAAGGCCAGGTGAACATCGCTCTGGAGGTTATGGAGCAGCTGGGGCTTGCCATTCCTGTATGCGGAATGGTAAAAGATGACAATCACCGGACCAGGGGGTTATACTATAACAATGTGGAAATTCCCATTGACCGGCATTCGGAAGGGTTTAAACTGATCACAAGAATTCAGGATGAAGCCCACCGGTTTGCCATTGAGTATCACAGAAGTTTAAGAAGCAAGGGGCAGGTAAAATCCATTCTGGACGATATACCCAATATCGGACCAGGGCGGAGAAAGGCTTTGATGCGCCGGTTTAAGGGGCTGGAAGCTGTGAAAGAAGCCACTTTAGAGGAGCTGGAAGCCACTGAGGGCATGAATTCCCGTTCTGCAAAAAGCGTATACGATTTCTTTCATAATTAGTGCCCACTGCTTTTCAAAACACCAAATCTGTGTTAGTATGAAAAAAACAGATGAAAAGGAGCATTTCACCATGCATGGAGTAGCAATCACAGATCTGATTGAAAAAATGAATCTCCGGAATATGACGCCGGAGATCGATGCGGAGAAAATTGTGCTCAGCCATCCGGATGTAAACCGTCCGGCTCTTCAGCTGACCGGTTTTTTTGATCACTTTGACAATGAACGGGTTCAGATTATCGGATATGTAGAGCAGGAATATATCAACCAGATGAATCATGAAAGAAAGATGGAGATGTACGATAAACTGCTCTCCTATCAGATTCCTTGCCTGGTATACAGCCGCAGCCAGAATCCGGATGAGGATATGCTGGCACTTTGCAATCATTATGGAATCCCATGCCTCGTTTCAGATAAAACCACATCTGATTTAATGGCAGAGGTGATCCGCTGGCTGAAGGTAAAACTGGCACCATGTATCAGCATTCACGGCGTTTTAGTTGACGTTTTCGGTGAAGGTGTGCTGATTATGGGAGAGAGCGGCATCGGTAAAAGCGAGGCGGCTCTGGAACTGATTAAGAGAGGACACCGTCTTGTAACCGATGACGTGGTAGAGATCCGCAAGGTGAGTGATGATACATTAATCGGAAGTGCGCCGGAGATTACAAGGCATTTTATTGAATTACGGGGAATAGGAATTATCGATGTGAAGACATTGTTCGGTGTGGAGAGCGTAAAGGACACACAGTCCATCGATATGGTGATTAAGCTGGAAGACTGGGATAAGGATAAAGAGTACGACAGACTGGGGATCGAGGACAATTACACGGAATTTTTAGGCAATCAGGTTGTATGCCATTCCATTCCCGTTCGTCCGGGCCGTAATCTGGCCATTATCGTTGAGTCAGCTGCCGTCAATTACAGACAGAAGAAGATGGGGTACAACGCGGCACAGGAATTATACAACCGCGTCCAGGCAAACTTATCAAGAAAACAGGATGATTGAGGTGTCTGATGACTGGAATTTATGAAAAACTTCTTGGTGCAGCCGATAAAAACCATATAAAAGCAGGGGAAGAGATGCGAAGGCATACCTCCTTCCGGGTTGGGGGACCGGCAGCCTGCTTTGTAACTCCTGGAGATGAGAACGAGCTTGCAGCAGTTGTCAAAATCTGTAAGCAGGAAGAAGTGCCTTATTTCATATTAGGCAATGGAAGCAATCTTCTGGTGGGGGATCAGGGTTTTGACGGGGTGGTTATCTCTATGGACAGCTTTAACAGCTGTGACGTAAATCAGGAGATGGGGATGATAAAAGCCGGGGCAGGACTTTCTCTGGCGAGAATCGCACAGGAAGCATATAAGGCATCACTGACAGGCTTTGAGTTTGCTGCCGGAATTCCGGGAACTCTGGGGGGAGCCGTAGTCATGAATGCCGGTGCATATGGTTCGGAGATGAAAGAGGTACTTCGCAGTGTGAAAGTGGTCACAGGGGATGGAGCCATCAGAGAGATTCCCGCAGGCGAACTTTCCCTGGGATACCGGACCAGCTGCATTATACCAAAGCAGTATGTTGTGTTCGAGGCTTCCATACGCTTAAAAGAAGGCGATCCGGTTTCTATTAAAAGCCGTATGGATGAACTGGCACGCAGAAGAAAAGAAAAACAGCCCTTGGAATTTCCAAGTGCAGGTAGTACCTTTAAACGCCCGGAAGGACATTTTGCCGGGAAGCTGATTGAAGACGCAGGGCTTCGGGGATTTTCCGTAGGAGGAGCCCAGGTTTCAGAGAAACACTGCGGATTCGTGATTAATAAGGATCAGGCAACAGCGGCGGACATTATAGCCTTATGTGAAGAGATAAAAAACAGGGTATACGAAAAAACCGGAGTGATGCTTGAGATGGAAGTAAAGACACTGGGTAAATTTTAACGGTGCAAAGGAGTATACAGTGAGGCTTGTAATTGTGACAGGCATGTCAGGCGCAGGGAAGACGCAGGCGCTCAAGATGCTGGAGGATATGGGATTTTACTGTGTGGATAATCTGCCCATACCGCTGATCGAGACGTTTGCAGAGCTTACTCTTAAAAATCCGGAAGGAATCCGGAACGCTGCTTTGGGAATTGATATCAGAAGCGGGGAAGATTTGTCGGTTTTAGACCGGATTTTTGATGAATGGTCCAGAAACCGGGTGCCCTTTGAGATTCTTTTCCTGGATGCCGGAGATGAAATACTGATTAAGCGTTATAAAGAAACCAGAAGAGCCCATCCTCTCGCAGCAGGCGGCAGAATTGACAGCGGAATTGAAAAAGAGCGTATGAAGCTTGCATTTTTAAAGGAAGAAGCGGATTATATCATCGATACCAGCAAACTTCTCACAAAGGAACTGAGACAGGAACTGGAGAAGATTTTCATGAATCATGAATCTTACCGTAATTTATACATTACAGTTCTTTCCTTTGGATTTAAATATGGAATTCCATCCGATGCTGATCTGGTATTTGATGTGAGATTTCTGCCCAATCCCTATTATGTAGAGGGGCTGCGAAACAGGACGGGAGAAGAAAAAGCGGTGCGGGACTATGTGATGCAGCATGGAACCGCTGATCTGTTTTTGAACAAGCTTTATGATATGCTGGAGTTTCTCCTTCCAAATTATGTTCTGGAGGGCAAAAACCAGCTGGTGATCGCCATTGGCTGCACAGGCGGAAAACACCGCTCCGTAACCATTGCGAAAGCGGTTTACGAGAAATTTAAGTCCAGGGCGGAATTCGGTATAAAAATCGAACACCGGGATATTGATAAGGATAATACAGGAAAAAGGGTGGTCTAGATATGTCATTTTCTTCCAAATTAAAAGAAGAGCTTTCCAGGCAGATCAGCCCGGCAAGACATTGTCAGATCGCGGAAATGGCTGCGATCATCAGCCTTTGCGGTAAGATAATCATATCGGAAGAAGACCGCTATACGATTAAAATCCATACGGAAAATGTAGCAGTTGCAAGAAAGTACTTTACATTATTGAAAAAAACATTTAATATAAGTACTGATGTCTCTATTCGAAGAAACGCCTACTTAAACAGGAACCGTACCTATACGGTGACTATCCGGGAACATGAGGATGCCATTCGTGTGCTTCATGCGACCAAGCTCCTTGACGAGAACGGAGAGGTAGGAGAGAATTTAAATGTAGTGAAGAACGTGGTGATCCAGCAGTCCTGCTGCAGGAGAGCATTTATACGGGGGGCGTTCCTTTCATCAGGATCCATCAGTGATCCGGAGAAGTTTTACCATTATGAAATCGTATGTGCCACAGAAGAAAAAGCAGAGCAGTTGAAATCAATTATTGCAACCTTTGAACTTGATGCAAAGATAGTAAAGAGAAAGCGATATTTTGTTGTCTATATCAAGGAGGGAAACCAGATTGTTGATATACTGAATGTCATGGAAGCGCCGGTCACTTTAATGGAGCTTGAGAATATCAGGATATTAAAGGACATGCGCAACAGCGTGAACAGACAGGTCAACTGTGAGACTGCCAATATTAATAAAACGGTATCAGCTGCGGTAAAGCAGATAGAAGATATAGAATATATCAGAGATACAATCGGACTTGATAATCTTCCGGATAATTTAGCGGAGATTGCCAGAGAGAGACTGGAAAGACCGGACGCAACATTAAAAGAGCTTGGAGAAGCTCTGGACCCTCCTGTGGGCAAATCAGGAGTGAACCACCGACTTAGAAAGCTTTGTGATTTAGCAGGGCGGCTGCGCGGGACAGGCGTGGGCAGCGGAACGGAACAGATCCGTTCAGAGGAATGAGGAGGATAATTATGGTAAGAAAAACAGTCACCGTGGAACTTGCATCAGGTTTGGAAGCGAGACCAGTTGCTATGCTGGTTCAGGTTGCCAGCCAGTATGAAAGCAACATTTATGTTGAAATTGAATCAAAAAGAGTGAATGCCAAAAGTATTATGGGTATGATGACTCTCGGCCTTGCAGCCGGAGAGCAGATTACAATTACGGCTGACGGAACCGATGAAGAGCATGCGGTCAGTGAGATCGAGAAATACTTAAGCAATCAGGAATAATAACTGGAATATAACGTGTTTTTGAGGCGGAGACTCCCATTGCCTGACAATGGAAGCTCCGCCTCTTATATATCTCCCTTTTTAATTTGGTGCAAATTATTTTCAGGGGCTGTCTTTTTATGCTATAATGGAAGAAATGAGGATAGAAGGAGAAACGACAGATGGCATTTACACATTTGCATGTCCATACAGAATACAGCCTGCTTGATGGGTCCTGCAAGATTAAGGAGCTGACAGCCAGAGCAAAAGAACTGGGGATGGACAGTATGGCAGTCACTGACCATGGCGTTATGTATGGTGTGATTGATTTTTACAGAGCCGCGCAGGATGCGGGCATCAAACCCATAATCGGCTGTGAGGTGTATGTGACGTCCGGTTCCAGATTTGACAGAGAACTTGCAGGCGGGGAAGACCGTTACTACCATCTGGTACTTCTTGCTGAGAACAATCAGGGCTATCAGAATTTAATGAAGATTGTTTCCAAAGGATTTGTGGATGGATTTTATTATAAACCAAGAGTGGATTATGAAGTATTAAGAAAGTATCATGAGGGCGTAATTGCCCTCAGCGCCTGTCTGGCGGGAGAGGTGCAGCGCTATATCGGCAGAGGTCAGTATGAGCAGGGAAAGGAAGCGGCACTTCGCTATCAGGAGATATTCGGAGCGGGCAATTTCTTCCTTGAGCTTCAGGATCATGGAATCCCCATGCAGAAGACCGTGAATCAGGGCCTGGTGCGTATGAGCGGGGAGACCGGAATCGAACTGGTAGCTACCAATGATATCCACTATACCTATGCGGAGGATGCTACGCCCCACGACATTCTTTTGTGCATTCAGACCGGTAAGAAAGTGGCAGATGAGAACCGGATGCGCTATGAGGGCGGACAGTATTACTGCAAATCAGAAGAGGAGATGAAGACTCTCTTTTCCTATGCAACCCAGGCAGTAGAGAACACCCACAAGATTGCAGAGCGGTGTAATGTGGAGATTGAGTTTGGAGTAACAAAGCTTCCCAAGTACGATGTTCCGGAAGGGTTTGATTCCTGGACCTATTTAAATAAACTCTGCACGGAAGGGTTTGAACGCCACTATCCGGAAGATGACGGAACCTTAAAGGACCGTCTTGCCTATGAACTGGATGTAATACATTCCATGGGGTATGTGGATTACTTTCTGATTGTCTGGGATTTCATCCATTACGCCAGATCCAAAGACATCATGGTGGGACCGGGAAGAGGCTCTGCAGCAGGAAGCATCGTTTCCTACTGTCTGGGGATCACGGACATTGATCCCATCCGGTACAACCTTCTCTTTGAACGGTTCTTAAATCCGGAACGAGTCTCCATGCCCGATATAGACGTGGACTTCTGCTTTGAACGGCGTCAGGAAGTCATTGACTATGTGGTGGAGAAGTACGGCAAGGATCAGGTGGTTCAGATTGTTACCTTTGGTACCCTGGCAGCCAAGGGTGTGGTGAGAGACGTAGGAAGGGTGCTGGATATGCCTTACGCCCGCTGTGACGCCATTGCCAAGATGATACCGGGTGATCTTGGCATGACACTGGAAAAGGCACTGAAACAGAGCCCTGACCTTCGCAGCGCATACAATGACGATCCTGAGGTAAAATATTTAATCGACATGTCCATGCGTCTGGAGGGGCTGCCAAGGCACACTTCCATGCATGCGGCGGGAGTCGTAATCAGCCGGACCTCCGTAGATGAATATGTACCGTTGTCCAGAGCTGCGGACGGAACCATAACCACTCAGTTCACCATGACTACACTGGAGGAACTGGGGCTTTTGAAGATGGACTTCTTAGGGCTTCGGACTCTTACAGTCATTCAGAATGCGGTTGCGGCAGTGGAGAAGAACCGGGATATTCTTCTTGACATGGACCAGATCGATTACAATGATAAGGCAGTGCTTGATTCCATCGGTTCCGGAAAGGATGACGGGGTCTTCCAGCTGGAAAGTTCGGGGATGAAGAGCTTCATGAAGGAATTAAAGCCGGAGAATCTGGAGGATATTATCGCCGGAATTTCCCTTTACCGTCCGGGTCCCATGGATTTTATTCCCAAATACTTAAAAGGCAAGAATGACCGGAATTCCATCACTTATGACTGTCCTCAGCTGGAACACATTTTAAGCCCCACCCACGGATGTATTGTATATCAGGAACAGGTTATGCAGATTGTCCGCGACCTTGCCGGATATACCATGGGCCGAAGCGATCTGGTGCGCCGTGCCATGTCAAAGAAGAAAACCTACGTCATGGAGAAAGAACGCCAGAACTTCGTATACGGGAATATGGCAGAAGGCGTATCCGGATGTGTTTCCAATGGAATTGACGAAAAGACAGCCAATCATATCTATGATGAGATGATTGATTTTGCAAAATATGCCTTTAATAAATCCCACGCTGCGGCATATGCAGTGGTATCCTATCAGACTGCATTTTTAAAATACTATTATCCACAGGAGTTTATGGCGGCTTTGCTGACCTCTGTTATGGACAATGTGTCAAAGGTTTCAGAGTATATTCTAAGCTGCAGGCAGATGGGAATTTCCATTCTCCCGCCGGACATCAATGAAGGAGAAAGCGGATTTTCCGTTTCCGGCAAGTCCATACGGTACGGGCTTTCCGCCATTAAAAGCGTAGGCAAATCCGTTGTGGAGCAGATTGTGGCGGAGCGGACGCAAAACGGTCTTTATCACGATATGGAGGATTTTATAGACCGGATGAGCAACAAGGAGGTTAATAAGCGGACACTGGAGAATTTCATCAAATCAGGTGCACTTGATACACTTCCCGGCACCAGGAAGCAGAAGCTTTTAATTGCTCCCGAGCTTCTTGACCAGAGAAGCAAGGAGCGCAAGAATTCCATGGAAGGGCAGATCACCCTGTTTGATCTTGCCGGTGAGGAAGAAAAAAGCAACTACCAGATCACATTTCCTGAGGTGGGAGAGTTTGAGAAGGAAGACCTTCTGGCCTTTGAAAAAGAGACTATTGGGATCTACGTAAGCGGCCATCCTCTGGAAGCATATGAGGAGACATGGAGAAATCACATTACGGCAGTCACTGTGGATTTTATTGTTGATGAGGAGACCCAGAAAACCAATGTGCAGGACGGGTCTTATGTGACCATTGGTGGTATGATTACAGGTAAAACCGTAAAAACTACCAGAAACAATAAAATGATGGCATTCATAACCCTGGAAGATCTGGTTGGTTCCGTGGAGGTCATTGTATTTCCAAAGGACTATGAGAGTAAGAGAGAGCTGTTTGTAGAGGATTCCAAGGTATTTATCCAGGGAAGGGCATCAATTGGAGATGATCCGGTTGGCAAGCTGATCTGCGAGAGAGTGATCCCATTTTCAGCAGTACCCAAAGAACTGTGGCTGAAATTCCCTGATAAGGAAACGTATGTGAAGTCGGAGCGGGAGATTCTTGAACTGTTAAGGGAATCAGAAGGCAGTGATACCGTAATCATCTATCTGGAGAGTGAACGGGCCAAAAAAGTGCTCCCGTCCAACTGGAATGTAAATGCTTCCGATGGACTTATTGATATTTTAACCAAAAAACTTGGTGAAATAAATGTCAGACTTGTAGAAAAAAAACTTGAAAAGATTGGCAAAATGAATTAGAATACAACATGTATGAAATGTAAAACTTACAAATATAGATATCCGTGAATCAGGAGGAAGTTACTATGGCAAAACAAGTGAAAACCATTGGCGTATTAACCAGCGGCGGCGACGCACCAGGTATGAATGCTGCGATCCGTGCCGTTGTCAGAACTGCAATCCATAAGGGATTGGTAGTAAAGGGAATTATGAGGGGATACGCGGGCCTTCTGCAGGAAGAGATTGTCGATATGAACAGCACCAGTGTATCGGACATCATTCATCGGGGCGGTACCATTCTATATACAGCCAGATGTCAGGAATTTACCACAGCTGCAGGACAGCAAAAGGGTGCTGAGATCTGTAAAAAACATAACATTGACGGAATCGTAGTAATCGGCGGAGACGGTTCATTCCGCGGTGCCGGTAAGCTTTCTGCACTTGGAATTAACACCATCGGACTTCCTGGAACCATTGATTTGGATATTGCTTGTACGGATTACACCATTGGCTTTGATACAGCAGTGAACACTGCCATGGAAGCCATTGATAAAGTCCGGGATACATCCACTTCCCACGAGCGCTGCAGCATTATTGAAGTAATGGGAAGAAATGCCGGATATATTGCACTCTGGTGCGGCTTTGCTAACGGAGCAGAGGATATTCTTCTGCCGGAGCGGTATGACGGAGACGAGCAGGCATTGATTAACCGCATTATTGAGAACAGAAAACGCGGTAAGAAGCATCATATCATTATCAATGCAGAAGGAATTGGTCATTCCTCATCCATGGCTAAGAGAATCGAGGCAGCTACCGGTATTGAGACAAGAGCTACCATTCTGGGTCACATGCAGAGAGGCGGAGCACCTACCTGTAAAGACCGCGTGTATGCTTCCATCATGGGAGCCAGAGCGGTGGAACTGCTTTGCGAAGGTAAGAGCAACCGCGTAGTAGGCTATAAGCACGGAGAATTTGTTGATTTCGATATTCAGGAAGCATTGGCAATGACCAAGGATATTCCGGAAGATCAGTATCAGATCAGTAAGATGCTGGTTCGTTAATGAGAATCGGAAATTCATAGAACAGGCGGGACAGCCGGAAGTAGTGATACTCCGGTTGTCCCGCCTTTTTGATGTTACCTATGTTTACAGATGTTCCAGCCATGTTTTAGCCAGAGAGATCCAGTTCTGGCACTGGGGCACGATACAGCGGCCGTCATCGCCGGAAACTTCACTGTTTGCCAGAGACAGTCCGTGGCAGCCTGTGGGGTAGATGTGCATTTCCACGCTGACTCCGTGCTCCGTGAGTGCATCCGCCAGTAAGTAGCTGTTTTTTACCGGTACGGCATCGTCGGTAGAGGTGTGCCACAAAAAAACAGGCGGTGTGTGGGAACCGACCTGATGTTCCAGAGAGACCAGGCGGCGCAGTGTTTCGTCGTCTGCATCTGAACCCAATAAATTAAGGAAGGAACCCTTGTGGCAGTAAGGACCGGAAGTGATTACCGGATACGCCAGAATCATGCCGTCTGGCTTTATATTCTCAGGGGTAAGCGATAACGGCCCGTATAAAAACTCCTGATTCCAGAATGCTCCCAGGCTGCAGGCAAGATGACCTCCTGCCGAAAAACCGCAGACAATAATCTTATCCGGATCAACCAGCCATTCCTCTGCGTGGGAACGGACCATAGAGACAGCACAGGCCAGTTCCATCTGGGGATAGGGAAAGGAATCAGGAGCAATGCTGTAGCGGAGAACAAATGCATGGCAGCCCATAGATAAAAACTGCATGGCTATGGGTTCACTCTCCCTGTCAGATAGGTGTTCGTAACCGCCTCCCGGACAGATGATGACTGCCGGACGCATGCGGTCAGGTGCAACAGAAACGGGGGCTAAGAGATAGGCACTTAGTGATGCGCCGGCAGTTAATTTTTCTTTGCCGGCCTGCTTGTTCGTGATATTAATCTGTTCTGTAAACTGCTTCATAGTCTGTAATACTCCCTTTTCTAAACTGTTTTTTGTCAGCCCAAACTTATGTAATCCAGATTATCTTATCATAAGTCTGAAAAGAAGTAAGAGAAAAAGTTCATAAAAATGGAAAAATATATTATAGATATTGCACAGTCATTTATAACACTTCAATCTCATAAGTGACAAGTTAGAAAAACCATGCTATGATAAAAAACAGGTTCGCAATGGACAAAGCTGAAATTGATATTGAACGAAGAGAGGAAAAGAACCATGGATGTAATTGAAAGGTATATCAATGAATTGATGGAAAAAAGCACACCGGACCGTCCGGTCTGGAACATTGAGAAGATTCTTCAGGGAGAGAAAGCCGGCTGGAATTACATTGACGGCTGCATGATCAAGGCGGTCTTAGAGATGTATTCCATTACGAAGGATTCCAAATATCTGGAGTTTGCAGATACGTTTATTGACTACCGTGTAAAGGAAGACGGATCCATTGATGGATATGATGTAGAAGAACTGAACATTGATAATGTGAATGCAGGAAAAACCCTGTTTGAACTTTATGATCTGACCGGCAAGGAAAAGTACAGGAAGGCAATCGACCTGGTTTACAGCCAGATTGAAAAGATGCCAAGAACCAAAGAAGGAAATTTCTGGCATAAAAATATTTACCCCAATCAGGTGTGGCTTGACGGTCTCTACATGTGCCAGCCATTTTATATGGAATATGAAACCCGGTTTAATGACAGAAAAAACTGTGAAGATATTTACCGCCAGTTTGCCAATATAACAAAGCATATGCGGGATTCTGAGACGGGATTATACTATCATGCCTATGATTCCTCCAGAGAGATGTTCTGGTGTGATAAAGTGACCGGACTTTCCCAGAATTTCTGGCTGAGAGCACTGGGCTGGTATTCCATGGCGCTTCTTGATACCATGGATAAAGACAATCATAACGAGCAGCAGGCATTGCAGCAGATGAAAGATGCATTTAAGTCACTGATTGATGCCATGTTAAACTACCAGGACCCAAGCGGCATGTGGTATCAGGTGGTCAACTTGGGCGGCATGGAGAAGAACTATTTGGAAACCAGCGGCAGCGCGATCTTCTCCTATGCGATCTTAAAAGGCGTGCGCCTGGGTTATCTGCCTGAAGCATATGCAGAATACGGAAAGAAGGCATTTGAAGGAATCTGCAGAACTTATCTTCATATGGAAGAAGGAAATATGAGTTTAGGCGGAATCTGTCTGGTGGCAGGTCTGGGAGGCAAGGACAGAAGAGACGGAACATTCCAGTATTATATGTCTGAGCCGGTGGTAAAAGATGATGCAAAGGGAGTAGGACCGTTCCTTCTTGCATATACAGAGATGAAACGGTGCGGATGGCAGTATCAGTCATAGAATAAAAAAGGGAATGAGGCAGCCGGCCTCATTCCCTTTTTAACTTAAACTGTTCTGTGCGAATTTCTTCGGTGAAATACCCGTCTTCTTTGTAAATGCTTTAAAGAAGTTGCTGTAATCATTAAAGCCGCACATGCTGTATACCTCATTCACACTGTAACCGCCTGCCAGCAGCGTCTGGGCCAGCTCAATTCTTCTGGTTGTGATATAGGAGTTAATGGTGGTTCCCGTTCCTTTTTTAAAAAGCCTGCAAAGGTAGGAGGTGCTCAAATAAAAATGGGCAGCAATCTCCCCGATGCTTAAGGAAGAATCAATGTTATGATGAATATAAGTGATAATATCTGCCACCTTGCTGTTAAAATACTGTCTCTGTTCTTACGGCTGTTCACCCAGATCTGCTTCTGCCGCACATTTCGTTAAAAAAACCAGGAACTCTGCGAATGCCGAACGTTCTTCCACGTCATGTCCAAAACCATCTTCCACAGCCAGTTTATTAAAATAATAAGTAAACCTCCGCTGCTGTCCCTGGCTTAAATGGATCCGGTGGGAAAAATTCTCCGGACGGTGTGTAAAACAGTAGGTCAAATCCGTAAGGTCGGTGGAAATGGTCTTTAAATACTCCGGATCAATAAAAACAGCATACCGTTCATGGGGAATGGACGAATCCATCTGAAGGATCTGGTGCTTTTCCCGGGGATTAATCATGAATAAATCGCCAGGTTCTATGCGGTAATTATTGTCTTCAATTAAAAAAGTACGGCCGCCGCTTATGGAGAAATAAAACTCGCAGCAGCGGTGACTGTGCATGCTTAAAACGCTGCTTTCTTTGTGAAGATGTGCAATGGAAAAATAATGGCTTTCAAAACAGCGGTCAATTCCTTCCGAATATGAAGTAAGTACTTTCATTATGTGTATTCTCCTTGGCTAATACTACTAAAATAATATCATAGGATGTCAAAATATGCAATGTTTTGTGCTGAATTTGAAATGAATTATAAGGTAATAGGTGTTATAATATTAAAAAAGTGTTGTGTAAGCGCTTACGCAAAATACATAAATCTATCATCAGAATGCGGAAACATTTACACTGACTTTTAAAGAACTCATTTATGAGGGAGAGAAAAAGGAGAGAAAAAGATGAGAAAAATCAAACAGTGGACAGCAATGGGGTTAGCGACTGTTATGGCAATGTCTCTATCTGCCTGCGGGTCCGGCAAAAGCAACACTGCTGAGACAACCACTGCTGCACCTGCAGAAACTACTACTGCTGCAGCAGAAACTAAAGCTGCAGGAGCTACAACTTCCGGAGAGCCGGTAGAACTGAAATTTTCCTGGTGGGGCGGCGACACAAGACATGCTGCAACAGAAGAAGCAATCAAAGCTTTCCAGGCAAAATATCCAAACATAACTGTAACTCCAGAATATGGTGCATGGACCGGTTGGGAAGAGAAGCAGTCCTTAAATATTTTAGGCGGCAATGCGGCTGATGTTATGCAGATTAACTGGAACTGGATTGATTCCTACAGCCAGGGCGGAAAGTCTTTCGCAAACCTGGAGGATTACTCCGATGTTCTTGATTTAAAACAGTTCACACCGGAGAGCCTTGACCTTTGCAAGGTAGATAATAAATTAATGGCAGTTCCGATTTCCTTAACAGGCCGTCTGTTCTACTGGAACAAGACAGCATTTGATGAGGTTGGTGTTGCACTTCCTACTGATCTTGATTCCTTATACAAGGCAGGAGAAGCATTCAAGGCAAAAGATCCTGATATGTATCCGCTGGCACTTGGCGAATATGACCGTATGATCCTTATGGTTTACTATCTGGAATCCAAATACGGCAAGAACTGGGTAGAAGACGGCACAGTGAACTATACCGAAGACGAAGTAAAAGACGGTATGGACTTCATTACAGGACTGGAAGAGAAACACGTAATTCCTACTCTGGCTACGATCAGCGGCGATATGGCTGACTCTCTTGACAAGAATGCAAAATGGATTGACGGCAAATATGCAGGTATCTTCGAGTGGGATTCCTCTGCATCCAAGTTCAAAAAAGCTCTGGAAGGCAGCGTTAACAAACCTGGTCAGGAATTCGTAGTTGGCGAGTTCATTAAGATGGGCAACAACAACGGCGGATTTACAAAGATCTCCATGGCATTTGCAGTTGCTGCAAACTCCAAGCATCCGAAGGAAGCAGCTATGCTGATCAACTTCCTGTTAAATGATGAAGAAGGCGTTAAGATCTGCTCTACTGAAAGAGGTATTCCCTGCTCAGCAGCCGGTTTAAAGATCCTTCAGGACAACAAGCTTGGCGATCCTCTTACCATTGAAGCAAATACAAAGGTTATGGATTACAGCAAGTTCACTCTGGACAGCAAATTTGAGCACAATGACTTAAAGGCTAACCCAGACGGCGTTTACTACAAAGTATTTGGCAAATTAAGCTCAAAAGAGTCTGATTCTGCTACTGCTGCAAAAGAACTGATCAAGGGTGTAACTGATACACTTGAGAACTAATTGTCTTTAAAAAGATAAGATATTCATATTTCATACGAGCCGCCATAGTTCTATGGCGGCTCCCATAAAGAAAAGGGCAGACAAAACGTCATGGAATGCAGAAATGAGACATTAAAACCATATCAGCTTATGGGAGCAGTACAAATGTATGAAGCAACCGGAGAAGATGCTTTTAAAAAGTTTGTAATGGATCAGTTAAGCAGAATGGAAGCCCCGGAAGGGACGGCAGACAGTCTGCCGGCGCAGGATTATTCCGCTTATTTTTTCGCTTTGGAACAAACCGGTAATGAAAAATACAGTCGAAAGATAGAAGATGTCATGAAAGCCCCGGAGTGGACTTTGGAGCTTATGCCGTTTATAACAGCATATGACACAAAGTATAAAAGAAAAGAGCATTATAATGAGATTGCGGCCATGTTTCGGGAGAAACAGCAGTTTACAGGAGATGATCTGGTGTCACTGATTGATACGATTGCTCAGATGTCAGAAGAGATCTATGAATATTATAGGGAATTAAGGGATTTGTTTAAGGTTATAGTCAAGGAGAAGATGAAAGACCTCCCCAATTCTTCTGAAATTATGGAAATTGGTTATTCCATTCTGAAAGCATGCAACATTGGCGTGCTTCAAAAAGAGAAATACGGTAATTTCGGGGAACTTGTATGGAAAAATATTGCGGGGATTGATAAGAATACATGTACGGGTTTAAAAGATATGATCTGTGCGCAGCATATAATTTTTAATAAACAGGAGGTATGAGCACTATGAAGTCAAAGGGTATACGTAAGTTCCTGGCTGATAATGCGGGATTCTTCTTTGTCCTGCCATGGCTGATTGGATTTATACTTTTTAAAGTTTATCCATTCGCCTCTTCATTGTACTATAGCTTTACTAATTACGATCTGTTTAATGGCGTAACGAAAACAGGTATGATGAACTATAATAAGATTTTTACGGATTCTGATATTACAAGAGCATTTCTGGTAACTTTTAAATATGCGATTTTTGACGTTCCTTTAAAGCTGACCTTCGCATTATTTATTGCTTATATTCTGAACTTCAAATTAAAGGGAGTTAATTTTTTCAGAACTGCTTATTACATTCCCTCTATTCTGGGAGGCTCCATCGCCATCGCCATTTTGTGGAGAGCTGTATTTAATACAGACGGTCTGATCAATGCGGTTGTTGTTGCGCTTGGCGGAGAAAAAATCAACTGGATGGCATCTGCCAACGGTGCTTTGGCTGTTATCATCATGTTAAGAGTATGGCAGTTTGGTTCAGCCATGGTAATTTTCCTTGCAGCCTTAAAAGGTGTATCGGAAGATTTATATGAAGCTGCCTCCATTGACGGAGCAGGAAAATGGACCCAGTTCTTTAAAATTACAGTTCCTTTAATTACACCGGTTATTTTCTACAACCTGATCACTCAGTTATGTCAGGCATTCCAGGAATTCAACGGACCATTCCTTGTAACAAAGGGCGGACCAAACGGTGCTACTACACTGATTTCCATTCTTATTTACAACAATGCGTTCCTTCGTCATAAGATGGGTATGGCAAGTGCCCAGGCCTGGATTCTGTTCCTGATTGTCATGACATTTACGGCAGTTGCATTTGTAAGCCAGAAGAAATGGGTATATTACTCAGATGAAGACGGGAGGTAGATGACATGACGAAAGAGACAAAAAGAAAAATAAGCACAGTGATCCGTTATACCCTTCTCCTCGTAATCGGGTTCATTATGGTATATCCCCTGATCTGGATGGTAGGTGCGACATTTAAGACCAACTCAGAGATTTTTACCAGCGCATGGTTCTGGCCTAAAAATCCGGTTACTGACGGTTATGCCAATGCCTTCGTTGATTACGGCGGGAAAATTAACCTGATTAAATCGCTTTTAAACACTTATAAAATCGTAGTTCCCAAGGTTATTTTCACTGTAATTTCAGCAACCATTACTGCTTATGGCTTCGGACGGTTTGAATTCAAGGGAAAAGCAATCCTTTTTTCTCTTATGATTTCCACTCTGTTCCTTCCACAGGTAGTTTTAAATGCACCACAGTACATCATGTTTAACAACTGGGGCTGGACAAATTCCTATCTTCCTCTTGTTATACCTTCTTTATTTGCAGGTGATACATACTTCTTATTCATGCTGGTTCAGTTTTTAAGAGGTGTGCCGAGGGAGCTGGAAGAGGCAGCCAAGATCGACGGCTGTAATTCACTTAAAACATTATGGTATGTCATTGTTCCCATGTTAAAACCGTCACTGGTATCTGTTGCACTGTTCCAGTTCATGTGGACTTCCAATGACTTTATGGGACCCCTTATTTATGTTTCCGACATGCCGAAATACACAAACTCCATTTACTTACGTATGTCAATGGACGGTGATGTAGGGTTTCAGTGGAACAGAATTCTGGCGATGTCACTCATCTCCATTATTCCTTCTCTGATTGTATTCTTCTGTGCGCAGGATTCCTTCATTGATGGTATTGCTGCAGGCGGAGTAAAAGGTTAATGGTCAAAAGAGGGCGTGGTATGCAATTGCTGCGCTCTTTTTCAATAGAAAAAACAAATAACACAGGAAAACTTGACAGGTGAGGTTTAACAGTATGGAATTAAGAGTTGCATTTCAGACAGCGCGTTCTGTAACCATAGAGACAATCACGGAAACAATTTATGAATTCGACACTCCGGGCCAGATTCTTTTAAATGGTGAGAGCCGGGGAGAGACAAAGCAGGTTGTGTTTACTTTGTTTGACTTAAAGCCGGATATGGATTATAATATTTCTCTGGAAAGAAATGGAGAAAAGGCAGAAGTAAACTTCCATACGGATTATGAATTTGTCACAATCAATGTCAGGGAAGCTGGAGCCCTTGGAGACGGAATCCAGAACGACACCGCTTTCATTCAGGCTGCAATCATGGCATGTCCCAAAGACGGAAGAGTTTTAATTCCTGCAGGAAAATACAAAGTCACCAGTCTCTTTTTAAAGAGTCATATAAAGATTGAACTTTCCAAAGGAGCGGAGCTCCTTGCACTTACTGACCGGTATCAGTTTCCCAGATTCCCCGGAATGATCGAAAGCTATGATGAAAAAGACGATTATAACCTGGGTACCTGGGAGGGCAATCCCCTTCCCATGTTTGCAGGCATCATAACCGGCATTGATGTGGAAGATGTTGTAATCTATGGAGAGGGAACCATCAACGGACAGGCTTCCTTTGACAACTGGTGGGACAATGTAAGAGTGATGAAGGGGGCATTCCGTCCCCGCATGGTTTTCTTAGAAAGATGCAGGAAGATCACTCTTTTGGGCTTTTCTTTGAAAAACAGTCCGACCTGGGTTCTTCATCCCTACTTCAGTGAGGACTTAAAGTTTTTAAATTTAAGTATCAGCAATCCGGCAGATTCCCCGAACACAGACGGTCTGGATCCGGAATCCTGTAAGAACGTGGAGATACTGGGACTACATTTTTCTCTGGGTGATGACTGCATTGCCATCAAGTCAGGTAAAATTTATATGGGACGCAGATATAAGACACCTTCTGAGAACATCACCATTCGTCAGTGCCTGATGGAGAACGGTCACGGAGCTGTTACCATAGGAAGCGAAGTGGGTGCCGGTGTGAAAAACATCCGGGTAGAACGCTGTCTGTTCCGTCACACGGACAGGGGGCTGCGGATCAAGACCAGAAGAGGAAGAGGGAAGGACTCCGTTCTTACGGATATTACCTTTGACCACATTGACATGGATCATGTGATGACTCCCTTTGTAGTCAATGGATTTTACTTCTGTGATCCCGATGGCAAATCCGAATACGTTCAGTGCCGGGAACCGCTTCCGGTTGACGACAGGACGCCTGAGATCGGCCGCTTCCGCTTTACCAATATAAAGGCGGTTAACTGTCATGTAGCTGCTTCCTTTCTCTATGGGCTTCCGGAGAAGAAGATTGAGCGTATTGAATTTAAGAACGTTGACATTTCCTTTGCAAAAGAGGCGAAGTCAGGAGCTCCCGCCATGTTAAGCGGAGTGGGAGAATGCACCAGAAAAGGCTTTTATATCAGCAATGTGGACACCCTGATCTGTGAAAATGTTCATATTTCCGGACAGGAAGGGGAAGCATTTGAATTAAGCAATATCAATCATTACGAAACCATCTAAAGGAGAAGAACACAATGCAGATTGGAATTCGGTTACACGATGTGGCACCAGGTACCATAGAGGAACGTTTAAAAATAGCCGGCGAACAGGGATTTTGCTGTGTACACCTGGCGCTGACAAAGACAATTGAGGATCATTCGGTGGAGAATTCCGCCTTGACACCGGGATTTGCTTCATATCTGCGCAGTAAATTTGCGGAGCATCATATGGACATCGCTGTTCTGGGCTGCTATTTAAACCTGGCACATCCCGATCCGGAAGAGATTAAGAAGATCCAGGAGCGTTATTTTGCCCACCTCCGTTTTGCCTCCATCTTAGGCTGCAGCGTAGTGGGAACAGAGACAGGCAACCCTAATGCAGAATACCGTTTTGAACCTGCATCCCATACAGAAGAAGCGCTTCAGACATTTATTACCAACCTTCGTCCGGTAGTGGAATGTGCGGAAAAATTCGGTGTAATCATGGCAATCGAACCGGTATGGAGCCATATCGTATACAATTCCAAGCAGGCGCTTAAGGTGTTAAAAGCAATCAATTCCCCGAATTTAAGAATTATTCTTGATCCGGTTAATTTGCTGTCTGTGGAGAACAGCAGTGAATATGACAAGGTGATAAAAGAAGCTATTGAGGATCTGGGAGAGTATACCGATGTCCTCCATATGAAGGATTTTGTAATAGAAGGCGATAAGGTGGTTTCCGGAGCACCAGGAACCGGAGTCATGAAATATGATACAATCCTGAATTTTGCAAAGAAAGACAAGCCTTATATCCAGATGACAATCGAGGATAGTACGCCGGATAACGCAGAGTGGTCAAGAAAGTTTCTTGAAAATTACAGCTGCAGCTAAGCAGAAATTCCTGATAAAAAAATCATAAATAGATTGAAACATAAAAAAGAGCTTTGACTGGTATTAAACCATATCAAAGCTCTTTTATGTGTGCGCCTTGCGGC
>NZ_QOHO01000079.1 GCF_003432035.1 Lacrimispora amygdalina | reverse complement strand
CATGAATAATTCGGGTTAATTTATATCTATACATTTATTATAATTTATGATACAATGTACGTCAAATACATATAATCTATATTTTCTATGCAGTAAAGCTATAACCAGCGTATAAAAAGGAGAGATTACCAATGGATTTAAAAGAAGCCCGATACATTCTTGCCATTTCAAGAAATAAAAGCATCAGCAAAGCTGCAGAAACACTTTTTATTTCCCAGCCGTCCCTTAGCAAATATTTAAAGAATTTAGAGCAGCAGCTGGGAACCCGGTTATTTGACCGGGTGGGAAGCGGTTATTTTCCCACTTATATCGGAGAACGTTATATTCATTATGCGGAAAAGATTGTGGAATACGGCATGGAATGGAATATTGAATTCGATGATATTATGCACCATAACCACGGCCGTCTAAACATCGCCCTTCCCATCATGCTTGGGAACAGCCTGATCGGTCCCACTCTGATGAAATTCCACACGCTCTATCCTCACGTCACCGTTAATATGATGGAGGAAGTCAATTTTGTAGCCGAGCACACCTTAACGGATCACACGGTTGACTTAACCTTTTATAATGTGCATGAATTTCCAACTGACTTAGATTATCAGATCATCGGAAAAGAGGAAATGGTTCTTGTGCTATCCGCTGACAATCCACTGTCAGAAAAAGCAATAAAAAAAGAAGGCTTTCAATATCCGTGGATTGATTTAAGCCTTCTGTCTGAGGAATCCTTTATTTTGCTTTATCCCGATCAGAACACAGGGGGAATCGCATTAAGGCTCTTTGAAGAATATGAGATGGAACCAAGGATTCTTCTCCATACCCGCAACAGTGAGATGTCTATCCGCCTGGCCATGGAGGGTCTGGGAGCCGCATTCGCACCGGAAAGCTACTATCACTATTTGAGAAACAGAGAGCCTTCCTCCTCTGTGTGCCTTTCTGTGGGAAAAACGCGAAACGATAATACACTGATCGCTGCCTATCAGAAAAACCGGTATTTGCCCAAGTATGCCAAAGCTTTTTTGGATATTCTCACAGAATATTACGAAACAGAACACGCTTCCTGCTTTGTAATCTAATAAAAAACGCGTCCGGAGACCCGGACGCGTTTTTTATACAGTCATTAAAACAACACCAAATGTAATTAGTAAATCTAAAATTATGCACACAGCAGTAACACCTATGGTAAAAGGAACCAGATTCTTTCTTTGTGGTGTAACAGATCTGCTGATAATAAGAGTGCTTGACAGCAGTCCCAGAAGCATTCCGATTAAACCGCATGATGCCCAGCCGCCTACAATCAGAATTGCAGACAACAGGTAAGCCCACTTAGGTATATTTTCAAAAGGAACATAAGGTTTCTTTGAGTTTACATAAACCCCATCCACAGCCAGGTCAATTTTATTGCCAATTGCTGTAAGGTGGACTGTTGTTCCATCCAGATTGATCGGAAAATCAAAAAGCCGGATAAACATACTGTTGTTCTTCACTGGGGTTGAAACACCGTCAACGACTGCCTTTCCCTTAAACACTCCTGTCTTAAACGAAATCTCATGATTTATTCCGTTTACCGTAACATTCCATTTGTTTCTCATACGTATTTTCTCCATCTGTTTATTGATTATATCGAAACAGCAGAAGGCTCTGCTACTCAATACCTGCCGCAATCAGCTGTAATTTCCCAGCCGTCTGTGGATCTAAATCTCCTGAATACTCAAGTCCCTCCGGTGATTGATCATAAAGAACTTTGTATAAGACACACGCAGAAAGATAGGTACCTGCAGGGGATGGATGATTTTCATCTTCATCCCATAATTCAATCTCCGGAAACTGTGATGCGCAGCGCATGAAAGCAATTCCTGCAGGAGCCAGCAAGGCATCCAGTTCCTTTGCAATATCAATATAATGACCTGCAATTTTTGTCTGCATTTCAGCTCTTGATTCCTTATATTTAAGTCCTGGCAAAAAATCAATTGAAATTCCTTCTTTAAAAGCCCAGGTCATGAGAAATACCGGCTCTCCCTGAGCCTGACGGATCATAGTGTCAAGGGTCCTTGCTGCGGGATACATCACATCTTCCCCCATTGTGGCAATTCCGCTTTGCTCCTGTAATATTACATAATCCCAGGTATAGTTTTCCAGCGCATCATACACCTGGCTCCCCACCTCATCCTCACGGTCTGCAAAATACTCCAGACGATAGGAACCTTCTGTCAGTTCATAGACCTCCGGCATATATCCGCCGCTTTGACTCAATTGCGTAAATACAGAGGGAAGGTCATTATAATAAGTCATACTGTTTCCCAAAAACAGGACGGAAGGCTGTTCTTTTACCGGATCTGGTTTCTTTAAATTGAGATCCTGCGTAAAATCCATAGGCTGTACTCTGTTTTTCTTAATCGCGCCGGATATCAGCAGATATCCCGCCAAAAGAATTGCTGCCAATACTGCTAAAATAACGATAACTATCTTTTTTAATGCAGATGATTTCATACTCCAACTCCTCTATTTTTGTCTCTTACTTTTATCGGCATAAATAAGAAATAGTATAGCAATATTTGCATTTTTGTTACTTTTTAGTACTTTTAAACAAATTTAAATGCGTTTTCGTAACCTAAAATTCATAGTAATTTACTATATTTTACTGTTTTTTAAACCAGTTAAAAACCAACCAGCCCACTAACGTCCCTAAAGTATTCATGATTACATCATCCAGTTCGCAGTTCCCTCTCTGGGTCATGTATTGAACTGTTTCAATAAAAATACTCAGCAAACAGCCCGATAAGATGCAAATCAGGCTGTTTCGGGCTTTTGGAAAGCATAAGGGTAATAATATCCCAAAAGGTATGAATAACATAAGATTTTCAATTACATAGACATGGGAACGCAGTGATGTGCCCCATGTACCCATCACTGCCAAATTTACTTTATTCCTCGATAAGGAAGGTCTGCAAAAATAAACCGTTCTTGCAAGTACCACTAAGTATGCCACCCAAAGAAACAGGCTGATGCTGTCCTTTTCTCTTTTCCGTTTTTTTCCCAGACAACACCTTATCCATTTCATAAAGATATATGCCGCAATGGCTGCTCCAATTCCCGATATTAAATAGGAAACCGGTTGTTTCATATCTTCTAAAATATACGTAATCAATTATATTGGTCCTCTTTCTATGACGTATTATAGCTTCTTCTTTGTAATTCTTTCAATGGTACCCTTAAACCGGCTGATTTTATGTTTTAATCCAACTCGTTTTCCATAGGATTTCAAAAGCTCAGCACTATATTTGGGATACCTTTTCCCCATTACTTTTAAAGCCAGTATGGTTGTTCCCATTGTTGTACGTCTCTCATACTGATAAGACTGATACAAAGGCAGTTCCTTTTCAAATTCAGGGTAATCTGATTTCGTCAGATAACCGGCTTCCGATGCCATAAAAAACAAATCTTTTCCACACTGGTTCCTGCAAAAGACAACATTTCTTCCCGCAGCTTCCGAAAACAGCGGCTTGTTATCTTCTCCCAGATACCAGGCATCTCCGCAGCTGATATCCGCCATTTCTCCGACCCCATCCAGACAGAACCGGCACATTTTGCGTATATCCCGGCCAAGCGTATCCCTCCACGCACTTCTGTAATCCAATTGAAACGTCACACCGTGACGGTCAATGGCCGTTGCATAGCCAGGCCACCCATCGCCCCGGTACCTTAAATAAACACACCCCTCTTTCCCGCACCCCATCTTATCCAAAAGCTGGATATTAGCTTGTTCACTTGGTGCACCCGCACAAAAAAATGAAAACATATATTTTATATGATCACTGACCCTTTCATCTATTTTTGCAAAATTGCGCAGAGCAGTCACATCGCAGGGCTTTCCTACAAATGCATATGTTTCATCTCCATTTAAATAATCATTTATATCCCATAACGGAGCTGAAGCCGAGTATCTTGAACCGCAGCAATCCAGTATTTCTTCCCGTGTTCTGCTTAAGGAGGTCTTCGTACCGATTGGATTGTCCGGATCCATTTTCGTCTGTATAATTCCATCCACCATTTGATTATCCAGCAAAAATAAGCACAATGAAGTCAGAACACCTCCGCTGGAGGCCTCAAACCAGATAGACTCATCTGTCGAATGTGACAGATAGACACCGGTATTACGCCCCCATACAGTTCCCTTTTCCAACTCCCGGCACTGCATTCCGCCGGCCGGACAAACGTTATCACAAAATGAATGAAAGGCTTTGTCATTGCTGACCGCGTTTAAAAATCCGTTCTTATCTTTTTCCCATTGTGCTTTCTTTTGCGATATGCACAAACCGCAGCCTGTACAGAATTCCGTATACATCTCATCACTCCTCTCCATAAAGCAGCGTCTTAAGGTTATCTTTTAATTGATTGGTTTTTTCACTTGCCAGCCTGTTGCACGCAATGACCTCTTTTTTAAGTTCCCCATGCTTCTCTATCCAGTCCAGGGTTTTTTCTATTGCTGATTCAGTGGTATCCGAGCATCCATGTATGACCCTGCCATACCCCAGGCTGTCAAATAATCCTTCAAACTTCCGGCTGTAAGAAAACGGGACGCAGGCTACATTTGCGGAAAATGCCCCGATTGCCGCATGCATGCGTGCCGCAATAAACCCATCCATGCGTGCAATATGCGACTTTACTTCCATAGGTGTGGTAAAATCATCAATCACAGCCAAAGACGGAAATTCCTTTTTTAATGCATTTACTGCAATCAGATCATTATCCACATTCCGGGTTTGATAAGACAGAACATGGGGAATTAAAAAAACTTTGTATTTTTTCAGGAGACTTCGTATAACCTCCCTGCAATATTTTTGATAATCCACAGTGAGTCCGAATTGATTGTCTCCGGTGTAACCTCCATTCCACAGCAAACCGGAGGGATTGAATCCAATGCTTACGATATTATTTTTATGTTCACTTTTTGTATAGGGCAGAGCAAATGCCACATCTGTAGTCAGGACCGGTTTTCTTCCGCTTATTTTCAGCGTATAATCTGCTGATATCTGGTCACGGGCATAAACCTCTTTGCAGCCATTTATGACCTTTACAGCCATATCCCTGACATCTTTATCCTGAAACGGACCGATTGTCTGGCTACCAAGCACCAGTGGAATTCCCATATCAATGATTTTCTGTTTTAAAGCAGTGCGTACAAAAAAACGCCTGCGTCCATAGATATCTGTAAAACTGTCTCCTGCAGTAAAATCAAATACAACATCGCATTTCTTTACCTCAGATGAAATCATGTATTTACCCCAGACAATTTTATAAAAGCAAAATCCAATGTTTAAATTTTTATAGGTATACTTTGGCAGAAATTCCCTCATACACGTTCTGTAATTTCCTTTTGCTTTTAAAAATTTCTTTGCCGGAAACGTTGATATTATGGTTATTTCTATTTTATCTTTCTGCTTTTTTGCGATCTCATCAATGAGATTTAAAAAAGCATAGGAAAGAGCTTCACAGCCCTTATTGCCTGCATGAAACAGCAAACCTGATATTCCAATTTTCATATGTATTACTCCCCGGCCTTTCACTTATTTTTTCAGCATCTTAACAATTTCTTTTCTTTTTATTACCATTATCAATCCAAGTACTGCGATCAAACTGTAACGGATCATCATGTAGCTGTAAATTTCTGAGATAATTACCGTAATCAAAACCACAAAACAGGACAAACCTAATATTCGTTTATTATCATAGACATGACTAAAACCTAAATGCCTCACACAGCAATAATGAAAAAATGCCAGCAGCCCATAGCAAACCAGTGTTGTATATCCTGCTGCAACAAATCCGAATTCAGGAATAAATATATAATTTAGAACTAAATTTAAAACTGCAACCGAGCATGTGGCTGCCATTACTGTTTTTGTTTTTTTCAAATACAGTTCCAGCCTCATATATAAAGAATAACAGGCTGTAAAAAATACTCCTGCTGCCACCGATGGAATTACATAAATTCCGCTGTGATAACTTTCAGGCGCTAAAATGCAGATAATTTCAGGTGCAAATAAAGTACATAATATGGTAAGTCCGGAAAAAAACAAAAGTACCTGATTCCCTCTTACTTTGATTGACTGGTAATTTTCCCGTTCCATCTGCTGATAGATCCAGGGAGCATACGATGCATCTACCGCATTCCAGAAAATCAGCATGATACCCGCCACTGTATAAGCTACATTGTAAACAGCGGTTGCACTTGTATTAATCAATTTGCTGATCATGATCCGGTCCGAGCTTGAAAGAACATACATGGACAAATAATGGGGGATCAACGGCAGATTAAATTCCAATGCATATTTCCAATAAGCGAATTTTATTTTCCCCTTTGCTTTTATTATTATGGAAATAAAAAAGAAAACACCGATGCCTATGGAAACAGACTCAGCTGCCATTACTTTTGTTACGGCCTTATACTGATCAGATGCCATCAGTACGCAGACGACCGATAACACGAATGAAAGCAGGGATGTCACTATGGTAACAGCAGTAATCCCTTTATATCGATACTCAAACCGCTGCTTTCCCATCCAGTAATTATAAGCCGGGGTAAAAATAAAGTATAAAAGCATTACCGCCATAAGACTGACAGGCATATCAAACAGAGGATTTAACCACCTGTAAAACAAAAAATAAACACCCATACATAGAAACGTACACAGATTAGCCAGGCACATGATGGAATATGTAAACGATTCCCTGTCCTTTTTAAAATCGATCATTCCATTATTAAAAACACCGCTGGCCATATTTAACGTGGCAATAATATAGAGCACGCTTTGCCAGGAAGTAAACGTTGAGATGATACCGTATTCCGATGATGACATAATTCTGGTAAAAACAGGCCCGCTGATCATGCTCAGGCCTTTTTGAAAAAATTTAGCAAATATCATCGCCATGGAAGATTTCGCAACCGGAGACATGGCATTCCATTTTTTTTTATATTTCACTAGATAATTCATCATTCTCAGGTTCTCCTCGTTTTGTAAGCTGGCAATGGACAAAAAATAACGATAATATAAGAAACAACATCCGAAAATCATCTGATGCAGCAAAAGACAGACCGCTTATAAAGTAAATAACGGCTGTAGTCAAAATCATGAAACCAAATGTACATTTCCCGCCTTTTAAAGTAAGATTATTTTCCATGTTTTTCCACAATCTGGAGATAATACTGGTTAACATAAACAGATAACTGGTTAAACCTGCCAAACCATACCGGTATAGATGTACTAAATATTGGTTTTCAATTGAAGTCTTAATCATTCGTTTACCGGTTAATGTCATAAAAGCATATTCGAACGGGCAATTCGGACCTAATCCGAATAAAATTTTGTCTTTCACTGCTTCAAATATCCAGGTATATAATAAAAATCTCTGCCCGATCCCATTTGCATTGGAACCAAAGGAATCTGATATTTCATTTGCAGTTTCATAATCATACAAAGCAACAAACATGGAAATAAATTGATTTAAAAAATGATATACAACCGGGATATTAACCAGCAGAACCACAGCCGTTACTGCTGCCATAACCTGCACAAAATGTTTTTTTATAAATTGAACCATTCCCGATTTTAGTAACCAGATGAACTGCAGTAAGATTGTACATAAAATAATTGATCTGGTCAGCGTTGCAAGTATATTAAGGAGTACTAACCCGTAAATAACCGCATATCTTTTTTTGTGAGCCTCTTTCTGCTGCATTTTCCATACAACAATTGGTAAGCACAGCATCAGAAATGCACCATTATTCGTAAAATTTGTACTTGAACCATAGCTTCTGTATAAACCAAATCTGTATCTTTGATATCCGGCAGAATGTACCAGATCCCATATATTAAATCCGGTTAAACACTCAAGAATTCCCAGCGCTGCATATATGGATAAAAAAAGCAGAAATACATTGATGAACTTATTTATATCCTGTTCATTCTGCAATAAATTATATATCATAAACAAAACCAGGCATGTATCAATGAAATAACCAAGGCCTGTAGAAAATTGTAAATGTACAAAAGAAATAATCCCGGCAATTACAAAATATAGTATCATGGGAATATCAATGATCGTATTGGATATGGATAGTTTGCCTTTTCTAAGTATGAGACAGAGAACAAAGACAAATAAAATTACGATCCGATAACTAAATGCACCGAAAAAATATAATCGCCTCGGCAGAAACATAACGAGAAACGCGAAAACATCGATGGTGAAATTTTTTAATAAAAATTTATTGCCCATTATAGCCATTACAATTTTCCTTTTCTTCATATGTAGTTAAAATCTTCAAATAGCTTTTCAGGGAATTGATACAATTTCTATACACAAACCCATTCTTTTTATGACTGCTTTTTAATACAGAATCCGTGGAAGCATCTTCTTTATGGTAAATAGTGATTTCAGGACAATATATGGATTTCAGATTATTTTTCATTAAATGCAGGAAAAGAATATCTTCTTCCATATATAGAAACGTACTGGGATCCAGCCCTTCAAATCTGGAGCTGTATTTCCGGGAAAAAACCATAAAGCAGCCATGAATTCCCACATTTTCATGGGAAACCAGACGTTCTTCCACAGAAAACTGGGGTATATGCTCATGAAATTTTGACATCATCCACCGGTAGTACTTATCAAGACCAAGGAAGTTTAATCTTAATAAACGGTAATATCTCCGGACCGAGCGCCTGGCCCCCTGCACCGTAAGCAGTTCCTTACGCAGAGGTGAGGAACAGATGCTGCCTTCACCGGTTATAATCATGGGTCCCAGAACAGCATAATCCGTCTCCTCATATTTCTGCTTTAATTTTTTATAAATCCAGTTCTCAATTAAATGGACATCATTATTCATTAAAACAAGAAATTCCGGATGAAACTTTTCTTTTGCGTAAGAAAATCCTATATTATTGCCCCTTGCAAATCCAACATTAACATCACTGTGAAGCAAAATTATATCAGCATCCATCCCCAGAATCACATTCAGTTCTCTCCATGAATCATCCGGGGAACAATTATCAACAATAATTATTTTATAGTTACCCGTATCAATATATCTGCGTATGGAGGCCACAGAGCTGATTGTCATATTGATCGCAGTATAGTGAAGAATCACAAAAACAATATCCATATATTATCTCACCGCCTTAAAATCTGATTATATACTTGTTCAAATTTATCTATCTGCCGGTCTATATTATAAATATCAATGGTTTGCAGTATGGAATTAAAATACTTTTTATAACGTTTACGTTCTGTCAGATTATCCATTAATTCAGCCAGACGGCCGGCATCTCCGGCTTCATAAGTTTCCCCGCCATGTGTATTTTCTAAAATTTCAGGCATTCCGCCGCAGCGGCCGGCAATCACCGGCAGACCGTATTTATTTCCCTCTATCAGTACCCGTCCAAACGGCTCCGGCCATACAGATGGAACGATAAGGATATCGCTTTCTTTATATTTTTCCGCCAGCCTTTCATTGTCAAGCTTTCCACAGAATACAATGCGGGGATTTTGTGCAGCGCATTTTTTCACATATTCCTCCATTTCCCCATTTCCGCAGATATAAAGCTCACAATCTTTGTACTGCATGCTTTCAAAAGCCCGGATCATATGTTCAATACCTTTAAAATACACAAGACGTCCTGCATACATAAACTTAATGCGGGGTGATGTACGATCCTGCTTTTCTTTCATGATTGCTTCTGTCTCACTGTGATTTATGGCTACACTGTTAAAAATGCATTTCTTTACTCCGGCACGTTTAAAACAACCGGCTGCAAGGGAGGTTTCAAGGGTATATCTGGAAGGAGCGGTAACACAGGAAACATATTCTGTAAAGGAACGCATATAGAACCTGTGTATCAGCCGTATTAAAGGATTGGCTTTATGACCATACTGAACCGGAGATACAATGGCGATGTCCCTGATGGTATGTACAATGGGAATTTTATTTTTATATGCAGCTTTCCAGATCAGGTACGACATCCCATAAATGGTATTGGTATGAACAATATCCGGTTTAAACTCATTGCAGACAAATTCAAAATCTTTACTGCATTTCACATTGCAATAGCAGAGTAACTTTTGCTGGATTTTTTCAAATTTACCCACGTTTTTTTTATCATAGCTAAACCGGTACAAATTAAAATCATTGGTTGTAAACCGGTATATCTTAACACCATTATGTATAGCTGTTTCACAATGCCCATCTCTGGAATCCACGCTGTAAATTCCAACTTCATGCCCTTTCTTTACAAGCCCCTCAGCCAGCAATTTAACGCTTTGTTCTGCCCCGCCCTGCATATTTGGATAATAAAATGTATTTACAATTAGAATCCTCATAGTACGTTCCTGTCCCTTTCATGCGTTTTTTTATTACCGTATTTTTCCCCGCCGTTTCTTTCGATACAAATGTATGAAAGGAGTTTTTCTTACAACCTTTTTAATAAGAAACACAACTTTATATTTCATGCCATAGTTTATATACTTCTTTATGACGGCTTCAAAACCGGTCTGATCATAATCTTTCCAGAATTCATCATAAAGCTCTGGTTTCTCTGTCTGCCTGCTGAGATTATGCTGGTATTTCCTGTATTCCTGGCTTTTCACCTCCTCCAAAAACAATTCCTGGTTCTTTTGTGCCATATCTGACAAGCCCTTTACTAATTCCATTCCGTTTTCTGTATTGACCAGCATGAGAGATACACCGTATTTCCATGGTATTGCAGTATTCATGTTTTCAATTCCCCAAAAATCTCCCAAAGTGATGTCACCTGGCCTGTCCATGTTGGAAAACGGACAGGAAAAGCAGGCTTTGGCCGTGATATAACCGGACATATGCAGACGGGAGAATACAGACAGTAATGCCGTATTCTTTAATACCACCCCATTATCAAAACATGCACGGGCCGGGTATGCCTTCCAGCCCTCCGGCTTATAACGGAACGAGTATTCTTTTAATCCTGCATGAACCTTTTTTTCCAGCCACTCTTTATAATCGTTCCATACCCGTGTTTTTGGTGTTCCATGACAAATCAAATCAACCGTAAAAAGCCGGTCTTTTGTTATTCCTTCCCTGTCAATATAAGTTTTTAGCGCTGCAACCTGGCATGGAGTACCGGAAAACAATACAAAACAGCCATTTTTCAATTGACTGGCAATCTCAAAGTAACAATCTTTACAGTCACTTTTCACATATTTAGAACCTTGAAAAATACTGCATTCTTTAGCAGAAGTAACACCCGTATGCCGCACTTTCAGGCTGCTTGTCAGTTCAGCGCCGTAAATATATTTTTTACGGTTTTTATGTAAGAGCTCAAATGCATTGCAAAGCCCTGTAAATGCACCGCCGGAAGTACTTCTCATCACTTCCGTATCCGTATTTTTAAAAGCATATACCAGTTTTTTCATCAGACACCACCAACAATCATGCCATTCCCAAAGCCTTTTTCAAATAAGACTTTGATTTCATTCTTTTTTCCCTTATTATGTCATCAACTATGTTCCAGTCTATGGCTTTCATACTTAATATGTCTCTCACTGTCGCATTATCTTCAAGCATTCTTGGGGATATTTGGAGCATATTCTGCAAATCGGTTAACCGGTTCATCTGGTGTGCACCGATTTTGGGAAACAAATAAAATTTCCTGTGATACAGGCAGCTGAAAATCATACAGTGGAATGAATCTGTAAATACAGCCTCCGCATGCCGAATGACACTGATAAAGTCAGAAGGAGACGCATCCCAGTATTTTATATCACCAAATTTTCTATCATATTTATTGATATGTTCATTATCCAGAAAAGGCATTGTTACTATTTTTAAATTGATAAAACCAGCATACAGTTCTATTAATTTCCGCTGCTGCTTTGTCCCTCTTAATAAATAGACAAAGATATATTTTTCCGTAAAACGCCTGGGAGGACAAATATGATCCCAAACAGAACGTTCCGCCAGAAGTGTGGGATCTAAAACGGTTTCACAGTCTTCTGTTCCCATAATGGAAGAAATCAGATTGCGTCCGCTTTCCTCCCGGCAAGAAACTGCATTGAATGTGTTTAAATTGTCTCTGATCATTTTTCTCTGTTCTTTTGTAACCTGATCAATTCCTATACTGGGCGCATATGCAATTTTTAATTTGCCAGTCTTTACAAATGTCAGCCAGTAAATACTGTCTAAAGAGGCCAATTCCGGATTCCAGATCTGATCACTGCCGCAGATAAACCCATCGTAGCATCCATTAGCCGAGTCAATATAATTCACCTTATATCGCTTATCGGATATCTTAAGCTCCTCATCCACAAACTTCTGAAGTGCCCGATTACGGTCCCTCAGTTTTTTAGTGCCAAATTTCCACACAATCCTGTGAATGGTTTTCCTGATACCAAAGGTCTTGATTTTATGGTAAAAATTATCCACGGAGGCTACTTTCCCGCTATACTGATTCAGTATTTCATAATCAATATTTTCAAATTCATTCATTACACGTTGCAGAGCATATGCCTGCAGTACAGAACCATAGTTGTTTCTCCACCAAGTTAAACCTGCTATTTTCACGGCAACCTCCTTATGTTCCTGCATGTGAAATATCGAAATAGATTTGAACCAATTGTTTTATATTTTCATTCAAATCGTATGATTTGTGTTTTAAAGTCCTGATACACAGCTCACTGGTTTTGCATCTGTTTTGTTCTCTGTTTTTTATATCCTCAATTGCACGGCACCAGGATGCCATGTTCCCTAACGGCAGATACCTGGTCAATCCCATATCCGCTTCACCTGGTACCGCATCTGAAGCAATGCATGGCAGGCCCCCAGCCTGAGCCTCTAATAGCACCATTCCCAGCCCTTCCCACTTTGATGGAAAAACGAAGCAGTCCATGGCATTTAACAGATTTTCCACATTCTTATGCTCACCCAGCAGCATGACATGTTCCTCCAGTTTCAGATCTGAAATCAATTGCTCCAGATCCGGCCGCAATGCACCTTCTCCTATACAAATCAGCTTGCTATCCGGCATATGGTCATGAAATTCTTTAAAAACCCGCACCAGATACTCATGATTTTTCTGTTCATTGATCCGGCCTATATGACCGATTACAAATTGATTTTCCAAACCCAGTTTTTTTCTGTTTCTATTTCTTTTTAATTCATCGAAGCGAAACACTTCCGTATCAATCGCATTATTTAAAACAGTATAAGATCTGCCTTTGTACAGCCAGTTCCCTGCTTCTTTACTGCAGGCCAGTCTGATTGTGCTTAATCTGTAAAACAGCGGAAGCAGCAGACTGTTTAAAAAAGGATTGTTACAAGTTGTGTTATGACAATGCACAATCCGTTTTTCAATCCCGCAGTTCTTTGCTAATACAAGTTCAGGCAGCATCATTGCACTGTTCCCATGAATATGGACACAATCAAAATGTCCATTTTTTAAAAGAAGCTTTAATTGTTTAAAATATATCCTGGAATCAGCCCTTCTGCTGGCCAGCCTGTAATAAACAAGACCGGATTGTTTCAATTCTTTCTCCAGTTCCGGATGCAGATCAAATACTGCATATTGTAGTTCCAGCCCCGGACTGTTTATCCGAAAGCAATAGTTCCGAATAACGCAGGCAATTCCCTGATAGGTAAATGGCGTTGTATTAATTACTAAAACCCGCAAACAGAGACCTCCTTCTAATTCACACTTTTCAGTATTTGAACAAGCTTTCCCGGAAGAAGTGCTTTCAGTCTTTCCTTCAAGCAGACTCCCACCTTTAGATTATCTATAAACTTTTCGTCCTGGATTCTCTCATAAAAACCATCCCTTCCTGGAGGTCTGCCGGTCGGATGCTGCAAGTTTCCCTGCTTTTGAAGAATTGCCTCCAGATTGGTTTCTATTACACTGGCCTGTCCTTTCACCCTTTCAAATAATTTATTTCCCTGCAGAGAATTGATCAGAACGGCCGAAACTCCTGCTGCCGACGCAAATCCGGGATTACTTTTTTCCACCCCCCAGAAATCCCCCACAGTAATATCACCGACACGGTCAGTATTGGCATATCTGCATTCATAACAGCACTCCCGGTAACAATCCCCATTTATAAAGTGCTTTCCGTATTTATCAAGAGAAAGGAGGTTCGTCTCTGTTTTGGTCTTTGTCTTTAACAGATACTGGGTGCCCCAACCCCGTTTCTCTTTTGAACGGAAATTAAAATACTCCAGCTTCTCTCCAAGCTTTTTTTCCTGATACTCAAAATACTTTCTTAAAAATTCCGGTGATGGGACTCCATGGCAGATAAGATCCAGAGTAAACAGATTATCATAGGATCTGACTCCCAGATACTGATACAGTCCGGCTGCCTGACAGGGCGTACCTGTAAACAGAACGAACCTTCCTTTATCCAGTTCATGTTTTACTGATTTATAACAATCATTTACATCTGACTGAACATATTTTGATGACTGTATGCGGTATAGATCCTCTGCCTTATCAACCTTTATGTGCTTTACTTCCAGTTGTTCCGTATAAGCACAGCCATAGACTAAGCCTCCCGCCTGAATGACAGAACGGGCAAACAGGTCTGAAGCACCCCCGGAAGCGGATTGTAAAATCCGCTTTTTATCATCATTCTTGAGTCCTAATATCCGGACCGGTCTGCGCCCCTGGGGCTTAAAATCAAAAGCCGGACATTTCTTTAAGCATACTCCGCATTCGATGCATAGAGTCTCATCTACGAACGGATATAAAAAGCCTTCCTGATCCGGCTGAAAACGTATGCATGTCTGAGGACAGGACTGCTCACAGCTTCTGCAGCCAACACACGCCTTCCCGATTTTCATTATATTATCCATGCTTTTCCTCACCGTAACAGCCAATCTGCTTCTTCAGATAATCCAGAGTTTTCACCCGCTCCGCATTTATAATCTTGTCAACCGCTGTGTAATCAATTGCTCTTTCCAAAACTGCTTCAATCTCATTGACAGTTCCAGCCACCCGGTCAGGAAGTCCGGTCCTCTCAAGCAGATCACTCAGTTTTTCCTCATTTCCGTAGGAATTACCTGTACTCTTACAGATTACCGTTACAAATTTCCGTTTTGTTATGATAGAAAATATGGTTCCATGAAAGGTATCTGTAATAACCGCTTCTGCATTCTGAAAATATGCCAGAACATCAAACGGAGAACAATCGATGAAATGATCCGCACATCTGTGGATTCCGCCAAAGGAATAAACCTTTATTCCCTTCTTTTTTGCGTAAGCAATAATCCAGTCATTTATTTCTCTGGAAATTCTTCCGGAATACGCATAAAGAATCAGATACCGTTCCTTTGTCTTTATTTGGGGAATCAGCCCGCACTCTCCTATGTAGTCATACGCCAAAACAGGGTCCAGATGATATTCCGGTGTTACACCCGTTAATTCCCTTACTATGCGGCCTGAGTTTCTGTCACGGACCGATATCGCATCAAATCTTTTTAAATACCAGCCGATCTCCCTGTCCTTGTGATACTGTCTTAATTTTTCCATTGTTGTATTTCCAAAAGAAGCTGCATAGGTCAATAATTTTTTTGCCCTCTGGTTTTTTCCAAATAATTCCAAAGAATAGCCAACATTGGGATTGGACTGAATGCAATTGAAAACCTCATCACTGCCGATCACCAATGCATCTAATTCCGGCAGGTAATTCATTTCCGGCCTAATTCCAAGAATAGGCAGATACTTTCCGGCATATTGCTTTTTATATAAAACAAACTGAATCCGGTGCTTCCATGGAGCATCATACTGAAATGCTTTAAACACCTTCCGGACTTTAAAAAATGGTCCCGGCATTTGAAACCGTGATTCGGAAATTAACGGTTTTCCTGTGTGATAATCCACAAACTCCACATTATGCCCTGATTTTTCCAGAAGCATCTTTAGTCCATAAGCCTGTAAAAAAGAGCCGTAATTTACAATTCTCTGCATGGATAAAATTCCTACTTTTGCCATTGGTCAGTCTCCTGGTCGTTTCTGAACAATCCCTTTACAAGCAGTTCCACCTGTTTATTGAATGCTCCGTTATTACTCATAATTCCTGCCGGCATACTGGAAATAATGCTGTCATATCTTACAATCACATCTGCAAGCTCTGAGATATTATAAACAGGAATGATGTTTCCGTATCTCTCCTTAACCGCTTTAGTAAACTGGGCCTGATGATTGTTTACATGCTCATGAAACTCATATTGTCTCGGCACCACTACCGGAATTTTTCCGATCTGAAGCGGCATAATAAAACTGGCCGGGCCGCCGTGTGTAATGACGATTCGTGCATGTTCAACATTCTTCACCATGTCGTCATAAGGAAGCAGCTTATGCCACTCACAATACCGGGGCTCATAGGTACTGTAACCGGTTTGAATGATTACATCTTCCAGGATGATCCCAGTTTCTTTTAATCTGTCAATTTCTTCAAGCAGCCTGTTAAATGGCTGTTCATGTGTCCCAACCGTCGCAAAAATCATTCATCTGCCCCCTGTAAATAATTAAAATATGCTCCCCAGGTTAATTGCCTTTTTATATATTTTTTTCATCTCCTCCCACTGGACAATAAACTTATCCGTGATCGGATATACCATTTTACCGGTCATGGTAGACTTATCGATCCGGTCATAAACCTCAATATATATCAGCCTTGCTCCGAACAGCTTTCCTATATAGAAGAACGGAACTGCAACAGCTGCCCCCGAAGAGATGATGATATCCGGCTTTTCTTTCCGGATGGTCTTCCAGGCAAGCCGCGTATTAATGACCAATGCTTTTAAGCTGCGGTTTGTAGGATAATAACAGGATATTATTTTTTCATCCTTTAACAGACTTTTTGCATCGTCTTTATTAAAAGTTACCCAAAACCGCTCTTTGTCCTGCCAAAATGATTTCAGCATATATAAATGAGTCAGATGACCGCCTGATGATCCCACAAGGCAAATTTTCATAGTTTCTTTTCTCATTTTCCCATCTCCCGATTATCATCAATCTCTTCTATATAAGTCTCTTGTATATACCTTCTCCTTCACATCATCCAATACGGAATCATAGCGGTTTGCAATGACTGCACTGCTCATTTTCTTAAACTTGGCCAGGTCATTCAGAACCAGACTGCCAAAGAACGTACTGCCGTCTTTGAGCGTCGGTTCGTAAATAACCACTACCGCTCCTTTTGCCCGGATGCGTTTCATAACTCCCTGAATGCTGCTTTGCCGGAAATTATCAGAATCAGCCTTCATCGTTAACCGGAATATTCCAATAACAACCCGCTTTTCTTTACCGGCATCAAATCCGGTATTATCTGCGTATGTATAATACCCGGCCTTTTGAAGAACCCGGTCTGCAATAAAGTCTTTCCTCGTTTTGTTTGCTTCCACAATCGCACTCATAATATTCTGGGGTACGTCGTAATAATTAGCCACAAGCTGTTTCGTATCCTTGGGCAGGCAGTACCCGCCGTAACCAAAGGAGGGATTATTATAGTAATTGCCGATTCTGGGATCCAGTCCCACTCCCTCTATGATGTGCTGCGTATTCAGCCCCCTCATCTCAGCATAGGTATCTAATTCATTGAAGAAGCTGACTCTGAGAGCCAGATATGTATTGGCAAAGAGCTTCACGGCTTCCGCCTCCGTTAAATCGGTTAAAAGGATGGAAATATTGTCTTTGACTGCTCCCTCTGCCAGCAATCCGGCAAACGTCTCTGCCGCTTCCTTAAGTCTTTTGTCCTCCTTGGGCGCACCCACAATAATCCTGGAAGGATACAGATTGTCATAGAGTGCCCGTCCTTCTCTTAAAAACTCAGGACTGAAAATAATATTCTCACAATTATATTTTTCTCTTATAGATGTTGTATAGCCTACGGGAACTGTGGATTTAATCACCATAATTGCATCCGGATTGGTCTTTATGACCAGTTCGACCACCGCTTCTACAGAACTGGTATCAAAGTAATTCTTTACCGGATCATAATTTGTCGGGGTGGAAATAATGACGTAATCAGCATCCCTGTATGCAGCAGCCCCGTCTGTTGTTGCTGTTAAATTTAATTTTCCTGCCGCCAGATATTCTTCAATCTCTTTATCCATGATCGGGGATTTCCTGTTATTAATGTCAGCAACCTTTTCTTCTAAAATATCTACTGCCTGTACCTCGTTGTGCTGCGCCAGTAAAATTGCATTGGATAACCCCACATACCCTGTACCGGCAACTGCTATTTTATGCATCTTGTGCACCTCCATTTATCTGGCATTATTGAACTCTATAGAGTTCCACCAGCTCGATTATTCCAGAACCATCTGACTGTTTGATACAGATCCACACTGTATTTCCCTTCCTCAATCAGACGGGTTATCTGATTTTTCACCTCTTCTTTATCTTCCTGATAGGTAACACCAAACCATTTGTCACTGGTTTTTAAAACCGCCACCTTTGCCTTCCCCCGTTTTATCAGGTCATCCATCAGTACCGGAAGTAAATACTCTTTCTTTTTTTCACCATCATTCATGCTTTTTAAGAATTGAATAAATCCGGCTTCCAGATCTGTAAATAATCCGGGAGTCACCCCCCACATATTCATAGATACCAGATTATCATCAGATAAATTTATCTGCTTCCCGCTTTCATCCTCGCCTTTGACCGTTCCGTCTGCCTGTTTCTTAATATGAAATGTTTCAGTCACAGACGACAGATTTCCTGCTTCATCGATTGAGCAGATACCTCTCGTTACGTCACCATTGGGACTTAACGTATTGCCCAGCATGAAACCTGCCATACAAAAGCTTAAGGGGATTGACTCTTCATGGGTGACCAGATAATCGTGTATTTTAATAAAAGCCTCTTTACCGTAATAATCATCCGCATTAATTACTACAAACGGCTCCTTCAGGATTCCTTTGCACACCAATACTGCCTGTCCTGTCCCCCATGGTTTTTCCCTTCCTTCCGGCAGGAAAAATCCCTCGGGCAAATTGTCCAGTTCCTGAAAAACATATTCTACTGGAGCCAGTTTCTCAATTCTTTTGCCTATTGCCTCCTTGAATTCTTTTTCAATATTTTTCCGGATAATAAAAACAATTTTGTTAAAACCGGCTTCCAGGGCATCAAAAATGGAATAATCCATAATGATTTCTCCATTTGGTCCAACGGGCTCCAGCTGCTTGATTCCGTTTCCATACCTGCTTCCGATTCCCGCTGCCATAATTACAACTGCTGTATCTCTCATTTTTTCCCTTCCTTCCATTTATTCAGCTCCCTTGTGAAGCATAACTACAATTACTGTCTGACTCAGAATCCGTAAATCTGACCAGATGGACCAGTTATCAATATAGTTTAAATCCAGGCTTACTACATCTTCAAAATCCTGAATATCACTTCTGCCAGTCACCTGCCACAAGCCGGTAATTCCCGGTTTCAGGCTCAGCCGGCGTTTATGGTGCTCCTCATACTTCACAAATTCATCCATGGTGGGCGGTCTTGTACCAACCAGGCTCATATCCCCTTTCAGAACGTTAAAAAACTGGGGGAATTCATCAATGCTGGTTTTTCTGATAAACTTACCTACTTTTGTAATCCTTGGGTCATCTTTTAATTTGAACATGAGGCCATTCATCTGATTTTTGCTCATCAGTTCCTTTTTTCTTTCTTCCGCATCCATATACATGGACCGGAACTTGTAAATTGAAAAAAGCCTTCCGTTTCTCCCTACCCGGGTCTGCTTAAATATGACCGGACCAGGTGATTCCATATAGATGGCCGGTACAACCAAAATCCCCAGAATTATTGTAAAAACCGCTCCCACTATCCCGCCCAGGATATCCAGCAAACGTTTCAGAATTAATTCCGATGGTTCAAACACCCTTGTACAATAGGTAAGGACCCGTTCTCCTCCAAAATTATTAATTACCTTTTCTCTTTCACTCAGGCCAAATGTATTTACAGTTACATGAGCAACAATTCCAAGTGTTTCAAGACGGGTGATTAAATTATCTAAGTACAGCCTGCTGTTATCCGGTATACTAATCAAAGCTTCATCGACTACCTGCTTTTTTAAATACTCTGCAACGCTGTCCCGGCTCATGACCATATAATTTCCTTTCTCATCCTTTTTCACCAGATAGAGCTCTGTCTTCGGGTCTTCTCCCGATTCCTGATCCGCATCCACAATTGCTACAGCCACCACATCACAGTCATATGGCATTGAATTTACATACTGATTCATCACCTTTAATTCATTGCTTCTATTTGCATAAATCAGCAGCTTTTTCCGGTTTTCCGGCTTATGGTAATGGGAAATCAATAAATATTTACAATACATTCTTCCAAGAACCATACAGAAATAATTGAAAAAGAAAAACAGCAGATAAAAAGCTCTTGAAGACCGCCCCCCCAGCTTTGAAAGATATAAAATGAACGCCAGTACAAGAGCTATATACATATTGATCAGAAATATATTTTTCAGTTCATTCCACAGGGAGCGTTCCATGAAAGGCTTACCGGACTGGTAGAACATGACCACAGTTAAATATGCAAAAATAACGAGAACCGCCCCATACCAGCGCCCGATTATAAATTCTGCTGACTGCAGGGAAGCAAACTTTGCAAGCATCGCCAGAACATAGGAGCATACAATGGCTGCAAAATCTATGAATATGTAAAATATCCGGTTTTTACTCAGCATGTGTCCACCTTCCCATCTTCCAGGTTCCGTTCACTGATTTTCCTTTTCCCCATAAAAGCAGCAGCGCATAACTGCTGATGATAAGAAGAACTTCACATGCAAGAATATCCCAGTGGTACTCAGACTGAACCAATATCTGCTGAGGCTTTATTTTGCTGTAAATCTGAATTGCTGACCAGGCTATTACGCCTATAGCCGCCGCTACCATGATCCAGTATCTGATCTTTCTGCCCATAACCTCCCCCTCCTTTATCAAACTGTTATTATTCACTCTCCTGGAGTTCATCCTCATATTTTCCGTATTTTTTGTATTTTCCATAATATCTGCCGCTATCCAGATTGACATTATTCAAAATCACTCCCAGAATACGGCAGCCGCTTTTCTCCAGCTGTTTTTTTATCTTCTGTTCTACGCGGTAGCTTACCTTTCCGCTTTCAATAACAAGAACCGCTCCGTCACAGTGGTTTGCAATGATGGCTCCGTCAATCAGATTCATCATGGGAGGTGTGTCAATGATAATATAGTCATATTCTGCTCTTGCAGCCTGTATCAGCAGAGAAAACACAGGTTCCTCCAGAAGCTCTGCCGGATTGGGAGAATAAGGACCGGAAAATACAATATTTAAGTTATTTAAATTCGTTTCATATATAATCTCTTCTTTATTTTTTTGCCCGCTGAGAAATTGGGATAATCCATTCACTTCTTTATCAAGCTGATATCTTGAAACCAGGACCGATTTTCTGATATCTGCATCAATTAAGAGAACGTTCTTTCCAATTTGAGCCAGAGAGGAAGCCAGGGAAAAAGACATACTGGATTTTCCTTCATTTGGAACTGCACTTTCTAACATAATGACCTTTATATTACTGCCGCAAAATTGAATATTGGTTCTTAAAGTCTTAACCGCTTCCTCATAGTTATAATTTCCTTTCTTTAGATTTGCCAGGTTCACTGAATTTCTCATGTTTTATTATCCCCTCCTTCTTTTTGTCCGTTTTTTTCTTCCAGAATTTATGTGTTATTTTTTTGGAAGGAGAACCTTCCCGGTTGGGAACAACAGCAAGTACTGTCAGCCCCAGATAACGTTCGACATCCTCTTCGGTGCGAATAGTATCATCTATGATTACGCCGGCTGTCAGCACTGCTAAAATAAAGAACATACCGGCTGCAGCTCCAATCATGGCATTTTTTTTGTTATCCGGTCCGGTCTTGACCGATGGTACTTCTCCGTCTTCAAAAATTTTCGGCTGCACCATTTCCATCATGTCACCAATATAGTCAGATGCAGTCAGCGCGATTTCGTCTACGATTTTTTTTGCCCGTTCCGGATCCGTATCCTGGACTGCCAATGTCAGTATGCGGGTATCTGTGGGATTGGTTACACTGATTCTTCTCTTTAAATCTTTATATGACATGTTAAGCCCCAGTGATTTTACTACCTTTTCCATTACCGGCCGGCTGGTTATCAGGATTTTATAGTCCTTAGTCAGCTGACTGCCAACCTGCAAATCAGCCAGCGAAGTCATTGAAGTTTCCTTTGAAAGGACATAGAGCATAGCCGTAGATGTATACTGAGGCGTTAAAACATATCTGCTGTAAACTCCTGCACCAACGCCGGATAACAGGGTTATAAGAATAATCAGCCACAGCTTCCGCTTTAATTTGTAAAACAATTCCAATAAATCAATTTGAATCTCCTGGTTATCATCCATGTTATTTGTTCTCATTTGCACTCCTGTTTATTATTCTCTTTTTTCAGTAAATTCAGGGCATAACTGCCTGTCAGACTTTGATACATTTCCAGACTGCAGTTTTTTTTAATCCATAGCAATGCTCTCTCTATCTCAGGTGTCCTTTCCTTCAGGTGATGCATATCGGTTCCCAGCATGTGTATGTGTCCCTGCTGTATCTGAAGCCTGCACCAGCGGACCTGTCTGTTAAACAGGCTTCCGGTAATACTGCAGTAATTCATCTGCAGTATGCATCCGGAATTGATCAGCTCCTTTACCCTTCCATTCTCACGCAGGCAGAGGTAACGCTCCATGTGGGCAAGTATGGGAACGTAACGGGCCAATATTATTTTCCGAAGGCCCTGGAACAATCTGGAATAGGAAACCATAGGCGGAAACTCGATCAGCACATAATGACTTTGGCACATGGTAAGCGCCTTTTTTTCTTTTAAATCCTCCAATATATCTTCATAGTACAGAATCTCCTGTCCCAGATATATGTTGAAACGTTTATGTATTTTATGGGCTTCCCGCTGCAGCTTTCTGCTTAATTCCATAATCTGTTTTGGATCTTGTCCCCTTTTATAATGAGGAGTAACTATAATCTTTCTAATCCCATGGCTATAAGCCATCTTAAGCATAGCCTTCGCCTCTTCCATATCGGCAGCCCCGTCGTCAATTCCGGGAAGGACATGCGCATGAATATCAATGATTTCCTGCATCTCATCACTCCTTTTTGTTACAGTCAATAATCAGCGCTGGTGTACTCTTTCATAAATAATAAAAGAGGTAACATAATGTAAATTATGTTACCTGAACAGAGCATATTTTTTAATATTGGATAAAAATGGTATGTTTTTAGGTAAATAAAAAAGCATGAATTTAGATTTTCATGCCTTGGCTAATACCATACCTAGTTTTTATTGAGATTAATTACCATTTATTGCCAATTTATACAAAAATTTCTAATTTTCTCTTGTAAATCTTTAGAATATGTATTATATTAAATATGTAGTAAGATTTTATTTGCGGCATTCCTAGCAATTGCAAACATAATTTACATTCTGTTTCTTAAATTTACTGTAATCATACACCAAACCAAGCTTTGATATGAGCTTTTGATGTTAATCCTCTGTAGTTGCCGTATAAATCAGTGTGGTTTCAATGCTGGATTGGCCAAGGTACTCAGCCAGGCGTAATAAATTCTTTTCCAGGCTATAAAAAATAAACGCAA
>NZ_QOHO01000078.1 GCF_003432035.1 Lacrimispora amygdalina | reverse complement strand
AAGACAGGTTTAATATGCAAGGAAATTTTCTTATTTTATTAATATTTTTTTATCCCTCCCAAACAAAAAAGCATGACCTGCCGTCTGCATCAGCCGGAATTTCCCATACGGCTTCCTGCAGGCGGCTGTCATGCCAAAATACTTCTTTTTACTGAAGCGCCTTCACCTGTTCTGCAAATTCATGGGAAAGGGTAAATCTGCCCACATAGCCCACTTCACCTGTCATCAGAACACTGTAATCATCTTTAATTTCCACTTCCAGGACACCTCCCGGCATATGGACATACATCTTGGGATCTGTCAGACCCATGCGGTATGCAGCTCCGGCAGCAGCACAGCCGCTGGTCCCTGATGCAAGAGTATAACCGGCTCCTCTTTCATAAATCTCAATCTCAATATTCGTCCGGTCCAGCACCTTTAAAAGCTGGGTATTGATCCGCTCCGGAAAATATTCGGCATTTTCAGAATGTTTTCCGATCCGGCATACCAGATCCTTTGATATATCATTTAACCAGATTACACAATGAGGATTTCCAATGTTTACACAGGTAACGCGGTAAGGAATGCTGCCAAACAGCATGGTTTCATTTAAAACCTCTCTTCTCGGCCCTGTAACAGGTATTTCATCGCTGTAAAAGCTGAGTTTTCCCATGGAAACCTTGATTCTGGTTCCCTCCTCGTTTAAGTACTGAATGGTCTGTTCTCCGCTTAACGTGCTGATTACAAATTTATTTTTCTGGACATAACCGGCATCCTTTAAGTACTTTCCAAATATCCGGACTCCATTTCCGCTTAATTCGGCTTCACTTCCGTCAGGATTTAATATTTTCACTTCCAGCTTATCCTGCCCCAGTATGGGTCCTACCAGAAGACCGTCTGAGCCCACGCCGAAGTTCCTGTCACAGATCAGCCGGATATTCTCCTTTGTCAGTCTGCACTCATTTTTATTGGGATCAAAAATCAGATAATCGTTTCCAAGTCCGTGGTATTTTTCCAAAGTAATATTCATTTTATGCCCCTTTCCCATGCTTCGCAATTGCGTCACAGAGTTCCTGATAAGATATTCCTGCAGCTGCTGCTTCCTGTGGAAGTAAGCTGTAAGGTGTCATTCCCGGTAATGTATTTGCCTCCAGGCAATAAAGGCTGCCATCCTCTTTCATCATAAAATCCACTCTGGAATAATAGCCAAGCCCAAGAGTCTTATGTACTCTTAAAGCCAGGTCCGCCATATGGGCCGCTTCCTTAGTGGACAGACCGGCTGGACAGATTTCCTCTGTCAATCCCGGCTGGTATTTGTTCTCATAATCATAAAATCCGCTTTTCGGCTTAATTTCAATAGCCGGAAGTGCAATTCCTCCAAGAATCCCCACTGAAAATTCTCTTCCGGAAATCTTTGCCTCAGCAAGCACTTTATTTTCACAGGAAAATGCAGCTTCAAGCGCCTGTTGCCACTGGTCTTCCCCATCCACCATGGTAACTCCCACACTGGACCCGCAGCCGCACGGTTTCACAACACAGGGGAATAAAAACGGCTCTGCCTGGGCTCCTTTTTCATAAAGTCTCCACTCAGGAGTTGGAATATTCTCCTCCCGCATTAAAAGCTTGGCAAGGTGCTTATCCATCGCTTTCAGACACCCTTCAAATCCGGTTCCTGTATAAGCAATCCCATAACCGTCAAGAATTGCCTGAATCTGCCCGTTTTCACCGGCTCCACCATGAAGTGCCAGGAAAACCATATCCGACTGCATACAGACTTCCATTATCCGGCTGCCCAGGATTCCCCGAAAACCGGACTTTCGTTTTAACTGTTCCAAATCGGGAGCGCTGCTGCCAATATGGCTGGAAAATTTCATTCCATCTTTTAAACTGTAAAACCGGATCTCTTCCCCATCCGGAATTCCCAGATAAGAATCTGCAAGATATACCTCATGTCCCCGCTCCATCAGTGCATTTGTGATCATGGCTCCTGAGGATAAGGAAACCTCCCGTTCCGGGCTGAATCCGCCCGCCAGTACTGCTATCTTCATCATTCATTCCTTTTCATTCATTGTTTGGTTGATACTATCTATTATAAACAGCACTTTCTATCATTTCTATTAATATAATGCTTTATACATTGCAAATTGTGTTGTATTATAGAAAGGAAGGGAGGCGTAACCTGCTGCAATGAATAACTACGAAAAACGGGGATATTTAAACAGTGATTTTAAGCTGTTTCATCTTCTTGATGAAGGAAACCTAAACTACGACTACCATTACCACGATTTTGATAAAATCATTATTTTTATACAGGGATCTGTGACTTACCGGATTGAAGGCTGTGCCTACCGTCTGGAGCCATATGATATCATTCTGGTCAGCCATAATGACATACACCGGCCTGATATCGCTTCCCACGTTCCTTACGAAAGAATCATAGTCTATCTTTCTCCCGGCTTCTTAAATGCATACCGGTCGGAAAGCTATGATTTAAGTGCATGTTTTCAAAAGTCCAAAGAGCTTCATTCCCACGTTCTCAGAATCCATTCCATGGAAAAAAGCAGTTTGTACCATACCTTGACCAACTTAGAATACGCCTGCACCCATGACGGCTATGCGAAAGATTTATACTGTCAGGTGGTGTTTCTTGAATTCATGATTCAGCTGAACCGGGCTTCTCTGACAAACAGAGTCCAGTATCTGCCCCCATCTACGGGAGATGCCAGGATCTTAAGCATCATGGATCATATTAACAGACACTTAACGGAGGATATGACGGTGGATTCCATAGCAGAATCATTTTTTATCAGCCGCTACCATCTGATGCATCTTTTTAAAGAAGAGACCGGCTATACTCTCTTTGACTACATTACGGAAAAACGCCTTCTGCTGGCTAGAGAACGTTTAAGAACCGGCAATTCCGTTACAGAAGTATGTTTCTCCTGCGGATTTAAAAACTATTCCACCTTTTCAAGAGCCTACAAAAATAAATTTCATATCTCCCCTTCTGAAACCATGAAGGAAGATACCATTGTGTTATAAATATAGCTGCCAGGCATAAAACATGCGCATGAACCGGGCTTTTTCGCCAGATCCATGCGCATATTCCATAAAAGTTTCTATTTTCAAATTATTCATGCCTTCCGTTATTCTTCCACGAACAGAACACATATAAAACACCGGTCAGTGCAAAATAAAACCAGGTAGCCGGATTACTGAACCAGGTTGTGAAAAACGACAGAATCAGATACATGGCAAACTGGGCATAAAACAGATAGCCGATTGGGTTTCTTACCCGCTTTACCAGCCGCATTAAGAAAAATGCAACGGCACCCAGTATACAGCTGAACAAAAGAACACCCACGATACCAAAATCATAAAAGGAATCGTAAAAAAGAGTGACTGTTGTCAGTTCTTCTTTTGTCACGTAAATGGGAAAATCCACCAAAGCAGGTACGAGGAATTTCAGTCCTGTTAACGCCCATAAAGGAAACAGCATTCGAAGACCGAATGTATGGGATGGCAGCCATTCCACCAGGCAGTTAAAATTATCGTAATTATTGGCGATATACATATACGGCTGCGTGATAAATATGGGCATCTGGCTGTATTTCATCTGAAAAATACCATTTAAATAGGTGACATCATGTCCTCTGGCTATGGTAAGAATCACATAGATGGGAATCATCCCAAGCAGCAGCCCTGCTCCGTATATAATCTTCAGCCTGTGCTCCATGGCGATGTAGGTGAGAAACGCCAGGCCAACAGCCAGAATCAGCTGAAACCGGGAGACACATAAAACCGGAATCGCACAGGCAACAAGATCCATGATTACGGTAAGAACCAGCCTGACGCCGTTTCTTCCCTGCTCAATGTTTAAATACAACACAGAAAGAGCAGGTACGAGAACGCAGGATACGGTGAAATAATGGATTCCTGTGATATGGAACGTGGAATACGCATGAGGCACTCCTTTAATAAAAAACGGGATAAAGCCCAGTACAGCCGCCTCGGTCAGAAATGCAGCAAGAGACAGTACCGTAGTCAGCAGCATCGCCAGAAACAGCGGTTTTTCATATCCTTTAAAGCTAAACCAGCTGGAACGCTGCCCTCCTGCAGAGCCCTGGGTTCGGATCATAAACTCAAACATCACCCAGAAGCCTGACTGCGCCACCAGAAAACAAAGCCAGGTAATGATACTCCAGTCAGAAGACAATTCTGACAGCTTTAAGCAGGCAACGCCCTGTCCTCCAACCCAGAACAGGGAAAACAATCCCCGTAAATGAATGATGTTCTCCGTTCTCCTGTAATCATACCAATAAAGAAAGAGTGCCGCAAGCATGAGGATCAAACCGGAAAGCCAATAGTAACCGGCTCTTGCAAATAGATAAGATGCTGCATAACTGATCAGATAAACGCTCATCGTAACATATCCCCTTTTGTAAATAATCGCCTTTTGCCTTTTTTCGGAAAAAATGCAGCCGCCTTAACGGCAACAGCTGCATTTTTCCGATTCAGCCAGTTATGAACGGCTGATAAAATCTTTCATATAATCTTCTACTTCTTTTACAGTGGCAAAGGACATGGCCTTATCGGCAACTTCCTTAAGCTCCTGTGTGCTGTATCCGGTAATCAGCTTTCTTGCGTTTAAGATTGCAGATGCACTCATACTGAACTCATTCAAACCGAACGCAAGAAGAAGCGGGATCAGCATGGGATCGCTTGCAGCCTCTCCGCACATGCCTACCATAATTCCTTCTTTTCTTCCGCACTCAATCACATGGCGTATGCTTCTTAAAACGGCCGGATTAAGCGGGGAATACAGGTAAGATACCTTATCATTTCCACGGTCTACAGACATGGTGTACTGTGTCAGATCGTTGGTTCCGATACTGAAGAAGTCAACCTCTCTGGCAAACACATCTGCCATCAGGGATGCTGCTGCTGTCTCCACCATAATTCCTACCTGGATATCTTTCTTATAAGCAATGGATTTTTCATCCAGTTCTTTCATAATCTCTTCTACGAGAGCCTTCGCTTCCCGGTACTCCTCAAGACAGGTCACCATCGGCACCATAATCCGGATATTGCCAAACGCACTGGCTCTTAAAAGTGCCCGAAGCTGGGGACGGTATACATCATCCTTCCGGTCCAGGCAGAAACGGATGGCACGGTATCCAAGGAACGGATTCTCATCCTTTTCCAGGCCCATATACGGGATCTCCTTGTCTCCGCCGATATCCAGAGTACGGATGATTACAGGCTTGCCGTTCATGGCAGCTGCTACCTTGCGGTATGCCTCAAACTGCTCCTCTTCCGTAGGCATGCTTGTCCGGTCCATAAAAAGGAATTCGGTACGAAACAGTCCAACGCCTTCCCCGTCATAATGAAGAACTTTTTCCACATCTTCCGGCTTTCCGATATTGGCAACCAGTTCTATGGTTACTCCGTCTTTTGTCACCGTCGGCTTTCCGATGTACTGCTCCAGTTCCTTCTTTTCTTTTAAGAACGCATCTCTTTTCGCTGTATATTCTTCCCTTACGGCCTGATCGGGGTCTGCAAACACCACGCCCTCTGATCCGTCTAATATAAGTTCTGTACCGTCTGCAATCCGGCTCATGAAGCCGTCAACTGCAACAACCGCAGGGATCTCCAGTGCTCTTGCAAGAATGGCGCTGTGGGATGTCTTTCCCCCCAGTTCTGTAACAATACCGGTTACGTTCCGGGGATTGATTCCGGCTGTCATGGAGGGAGTTAAGTCTCTTGCAACAATGACACTTCCCGCCGGAAGAGCTCCGATATCCACGGAACTGACGCCCAGAAGAATCTTCTGCATACGGGTTTTAATATCCCGCATATCGGTGGCACGCTGCTGCATCAGTTCATCTCCCATGGAGGCAAACATATCCGCATACGTATTGCATACAGTCTCGATTGCAAATTCACTGTTGATCATCTCGCCTGAGATGGAATTTTCAATTTCACCAACCAGCATGGGGTCAGAAAGCAGCAGAAGATGTCCGTTTAGAATCTCCGCTTCCTTTTCTCCCACTCTTGTGGCAAGATCTTTTGCCAGAGCGCCGGTTTCCTCCATCGCCTGGTTTACAGCCCTCTGAAAGCGGGCTTTTTCCGCATCCACATCTGTAATTGTGTCTTTCTTAATCTTCAGTTCTGTCTCTTCTACGATAACGGCTTTCCCAATTCCGATTCCCGCAGATGCGCTTGTTCCTTTAAACATAAAATCCTCCTTATTAATTAAAAAATGAAAAAATCTATTCGCCAAGGCCCCCCTCAACAGCCTTGATCATGGCAGCCAGAGCTTCCTCTTCATCTGCTCCCTCACAGACAAAGGTAATTTCATCGCCGCTTTTTACGCAGGCTCCCAACACGCTGAGTACACTCTTTGCGTTGGCAGTGGTGTTCTTAAAACGAAAACTCACTACTGAATTAAAGTTCATGGCTTCCCTACAAAGAATCCCTGCCGGTCTCAAGTGCAGACCGGTAGGATTCTTTATAACAACATTAGCACTGACCATACTGAATTCCTCCAATCTTTCTACATACTGCCCATCTTAAAGGCCCTTTTTACTGTGCCGCGCTCTCTGATGTGCTTGGCGCAGTGGTGTCCTGCGTCTGTGGTGCAGACTCCGTATTCTCCTTTGCTACCGTTACATTAAAAGGCGTGTAAACGGTAACTTCAAACCCTTCAGAAATTTCAAAATGAAGCAGTCCAGGATATGTGCCCGGATTCAGATCGGAGACATCAAGAATTGCATTTAAATTTTCTTCTTTCAATGCATCTAAATCTTCCTTCAGCCCCTTTACAGTAACATCACAGGTCGGTTTATCAAAACTATATCTGTAATCCGCGGACATGCCTTTTTTGTCCAGGCTATCCAACTGAAGGGTAAATACCCGGGTGGTCAGTGGCTCCACCTTCAGCTTAACGGTTACATTTTTATATTTATCACCTGCAATGGTGGTATTCGGCGGGAGATACTGGCTTAAATCCAGCTGTACTACTTTATCCTTTGTTGCACCGTCAATATTCAGCTTATCCGAAGATACCGGGATGGACGACAGAGAGGCAAGCACGGATTTGGTGCCTACGACTGAAACAGACTTCACATCTGTTTCCAGTCCTGTATAACGGTATCCCTTTGCAACCTGACCCGTAACTTCATAATTAAGGGAAAGGTCCTTTGCTTTCAGTATCTGGACATAATAATCGATTTCTGATTTATTCACAGTCACCTTATCCGACAGGTCCAGTTTATTGCCGTTGGCATCGTAAAAAAGAGGAGCAGCAGATGAACTGATATCTGAATTCACATTATTAGCAATCTGAATTTCCACTCCCATATGGTTGATCTGTCCAACCAAAGATTCCGGTCCCTGAACAGTAACATTGTCCGGAACCAGGTTAATCGTCCCGGTAGCATAGCCTTCCTCGGCTTTTCCCTTGGTATTCACCTGCAAATCAAATTTTTTAGTCTGGAGCTGTTCCGTTCTGATCCGGATCACCATAGGCTTTGCCGTAATGGTATCGCTTTTTACCAGACTCTCCTTATCTTTATTTATCTCTACTGTAATCGGAATTGCGCCCGTTACATTAAAATCCTTTAAATCCACGTATGCGTGAAAGTCTGATGCCTTCACAAGAGACCGGTCCCTGGTCCTTATCTGGTAACTGACCGCCACCACATCCTTGCCGTCGATTTCATAGGTCAGGTTTGCCGCCTCTAAAGCTTCCTCATTACGGATTTCAACCGTAACAAACTGGGAATCAGCAATGACGGGGTTTGATATATTCACTACCGCCATCCACACCCCAACAGCAAGCACCAGCGACGCAACTTTCAGTCCAAGGTTATTTAACAGCTTTTCCTTCATTCTTACGCCTTCCCTTCAAAATCCTGAATCTGCTTCCTTCCTCTCCCGCCTGCTTTACGCCGGCCAGAATGGTCCTCAGCATATCCGCGTCTGCAATCCGCTTTAATCCTCCCTCCAGCGCAACTGTTACCCGTCCGGTTTCCTCAGAAACCACGATAGTAATGCTGTCACTGACTTCGCTCACTCCCACTGCCGCCCTGTGCCTGGTTCCCAGATCCTTACTGATGGTCATATTATCAGACAGTGGCAGATAACAGGTGGCTGCTGCCACCCGGTTTCCCCGAATCACCACAGCTCCGTCATGAAGAGGGGTATTATGCTCGAAAATATTAATGAGAAGCTGGCTGCTGACAATTCCGCCCACTTCAATTCCTGTCCGCTCAATCTCTTTTAAGGAATCGCTGCGCTCAATCACGATCAGCGCTCCCGTCTTTACTTTTGCCATCTCAAAGGTTGCTTTTACCAGTTCATTAATGGTCTTATCCGTAAAACTGGAATTATCTCTTCCATCGTCAAAAGTAAGTATTCCGGTAAATGGATTCTTGCTTCCCAGCTGCTCTAACGCCTTTCTCAGTTCCGGCTGGAAGATCACAATTACCATGGTCACTGCCGGAGCAGCGATCTTATTGAGTATCCAGAAAATATTATCCAAGCGGAAAACGTAAGCAAAGACATAGAAAACAAAGATTACAATGATACCTTTTAACAGTGTCCAGGCTCTCGTATTCATAATCCAGGTCAGAAGCTCATACAGCAAAACAGCTATGATAACAATCTCAACCAGATTTGTCTTTGATATCCTGGGAAGGAACGATACCCAGGAATACATCTTATCTAAAAAATTTGCCATGTGATCCACCTCCCTTTTTGTTCTTCTTACCTTTGCGGTCTCTGGAGTTTTCTGGCATTAATTTTTTGAACTTTTACATCAGGTGTGCTGACCGTCAGTTTGGGAACTGCCTTGACGTAGTAATAATAGTCATCATCTTCAAACTGCACGTATTCCGTACGTGTATAATCCACTGTAAAAACGAAAAACGTATAGATTGCAGCAAGTATAACGGAAACAAGAACTCCTCCAAAGAGTTCCAGAACAGATACCGATACATCCGCTGTAATGTCTCCGATGAAAATAACACTAAGCTGGGCAATTGTTCCTGCTATAATCGCCACCACCCAGGAATAATCCATGGACAGCCCCTTTATTATTACCACTATTAAAAGAGCCAGAGTAAAAGCAAGCACCATAATTAACATGAGTTTGTTCGCCAGCAGGCTCTTCATCAGCTGCATAAACTTCTGCATCTCATCCGCTGACAGATCATTGGTTAAAACTCCGGCATTCTGTTTTACATACAGAAGGGTAAAATAAATAAAAACACCGCACCCTACCGGTATCACGGAAACAATTCCTCCGGAAAGCCCTACAATCAGAGGAATTGCATAGGGAATCTTTAAAAGGAAAAAAACCGGTGTTAAAACCAGGAGATAGCTGTCCCCCGGCTGGAAGCCATAATACAGCAGGCCAACCACCAGTATGAATACAGCCATAACCAGGGTAACCTCCATAGAGATCCCCGATAAATGGGCAAGCATAAAGCTGGCTGCCAAAAAGGAAATGGCTCCATAAGGCAGAAAAGAGCAGACCAAAGCCAGAACCAGAGGAATAAACGGTTCTGTCAGCTTCGTCATAAATCCAATATTCTTGTTCATCAAGGAAAAAGCCAGATAACTGAAAATAAACTTGATAACAGGAGTGATATAGATTCCATACCTTGCATAAAACTCTTTTAGTCGTTCTCTTAATACAAGAAGGCCCATCATGATGTACGCCCTCCTTTTATTCTTTTTATTGATCTGGTGTTTCCATCATAGCGCTTGTCCAGTCTCTTTAATTTTGCCAGATAAATCTTCATTCCCCGGCTTGCATGTTCGTAACGCTTCATATATATATAGATGCTGATGGCCAGATAAAACGCCAGTCCGGCAGCGTATATGATACCAATCCTTATTCCCGTTCCCGTCAGACTCTTTAAATCCATGGTATTCAGCCAGCGCTCCATGTAATAAAGTCCCCATAAAAGGAGGCAGGATAAAAAACTAAAGGTGTAGCTGAAAAAGGAGCGGAACAGCTTGCTGCTGACATAGTCACTTTTGAAGTACCGGTTAATCGGAAATATTCTCTTGCCTTCCTGTTTTTCAAACATGGCGAGACTCGTCATGATCTTTATTTTTTCTTCACTCAGCATATGGTCTCCTCACTATACCATAAGATATCACCCTATTATAGCATAGAACATGATACTTTGCGAGCCTATTAAGGAATTTTTTATTTTTGAGAAAAAAAGCACAGCATGGCTGCTGCGCTTTTTACTCATATCTTAAGGCTTCAATGGGATCTTTCCCTGCCGCTTTCGAAGCCGGATAAATTCCAAAAAACAGTCCCACCAGTGCAGAAAATCCAACCGCAACTAATATTACAAACGGCTTGATTACGACAGTCATGCCAAGAAGGGTACCTCCAAGAAAAACCAGTCCTGCTCCTGATATGACACCAATAATTCCCCCCATTGCAGAAAGAATGGCGGATTCAGTCAGAAACTGGACCATAACATCCCAGGTTTTTGCCCCGAGAGCCTTACGTATACCGATTTCCCGGGTTCGTTCTGTAACGGAAACCAGCATGATATTCATGATTCCGATTCCGCCTACTAAAAGTGAGATCGCTGCAATTCCGCCTACTGCCGCAGACAGACCGCCCATAACCTGGTCAACGCTTCCCATTTCGTTTGATACGGAATAAAAGGTAACATCTTCTTTCCTTCTGCTTTTGGCATTTGCTATATATTGGGAAAAACGGTCGGAAAAAGCAGCCATATCGGTTCCTTCCTTCGCGTAAAGCCTGATATTGTAAATCATGTCATTGGGCCAGACTAACAAAGTCTCAGGCATATAACCTTCTTTTTTTCCATCAGACCCGCCTGCCATCGCCTCAAATGGATTCTCCTCCTTGCGGTACACTCCCACCACGTCGTAATCTGCAGTATCTCCGTAAATAGTCGTCCGAAAAGTCTTTCCTACGGCATCTTCCGTACCGAAAAGTTCTTTCGCGCCTTTTGCCTCCAGAACAACATGATTTTTTCTGCCCTTTATATCCCCCTCATTTAAATTCCTGCCGTATATGATATCAATCTTATGAACGTCGGGATAATTGGCGCGAATACCCTCAAACTCGAATTTTACCTTATTTCTGCCGAAAACAGCTTCTGCATTCTGCCGTGAATCACCGTCGATATAACTGATCTCATCTCCATAAACTTCTTTGATCCGGTCTATTTCATCCACACTGAAATAATCGCTGTCTCTCATCTCACTGCCGTCAGAGGGCCAGACATATACAGAAGCAAGGGTTGTTCCCGCATCCTTGTAGATATCAGAAATCATAAACCTCATGGTATCACCGATGGATACAATGGCAATGACTGATCCGATACCAATGATAATTCCCAGCATGGTAAGAAGAGACCTCATTTTGTTCGCTTTAATGGCATGAACTGCCATAGTCATATTTTCAAACAGCATGCTTCCTCCTATTCATACCTCAAAGCTTCTATCGGATCTGCCTTTGCCGCTTTCGAAGCCGGATAAATACCGAAAAATATTCCAACCAGTGCCGAAAAACCAACGGCCAGAACGACCACGGAGGGTCTTACGATTACGGCTGTTTTTAAAACCGCTCCTCCAATCATTACAATCGTCACCCCTAGGATAATTCCAATGATACCGCCGCATGCTGACATCAATGCCGATTCCGTTAAAAACTGAATCATAATATCCCTGGTTCTGGCACCAAGGGCTTTGCGGATTCCGATTTCCCTGGTACGCTCTGTTACAGACACCATCATGATGTTCATGATTCCGATTCCGCCTACCAGAAGAGAGATGGCGGCGATTCCTCCTACCGCTGCAGACATGGCAGAAAGCTTAGAGTCCACACTTCCCATCTGATCTGCTACAGACATGACCTTTATTTCTGATTCTTTTCTTCCTTTTGTCTTTGCAATATATTTGGTTAACTCCGGAAGAAATTCATTCATATTCACTCCGTCGCGGACATAAAAGTTCAGCACCTGAAACTTATCGCCTTTCCTGCTGACAACGGTGTCAGGTATAAATCCGGCCTGTTTCTGTCCGTTGCCAAGAAGCATGGCAGCCATGGGGGATAAGTCTTTATGATATACACCCACCACAGTATATTCCTGAGTGTCCTTATTGACAATCATGCGGAAGGTACGTCCTACGCAGTCAGCTGTACCGAACAGCGCCACTGCGCCTTTATCCTCCAGCACCACGTGGTTTGCCGCCTTTTTAACATCTGCTTCATTTATAAATCTGCCGTAAATAATATTCTGCGGCTGAACGTTCATATAATTATAATCGACTCCCTGAAACTCGAACTTTACCTTCTTTAAACGGTTCACAGCCTCTGTATCAGCACTGGAATTGCTGTCAATATACTCGATCTTATCATGAAAGATCTCTTTTACCCGCTCCATCTCATCTCTGTCAAAATAATCGGAAGAGCGGAAATCTGTCACTTCCCATGATACCAGAATAAGTGCACGGTTAATCCCCACGTCTTTATAAGCATCTGTAAAAACATTTCTCATGCTGTCTCCTACCGATACAATGGCAATCACTGCGCCGATACCGATAATGATGCCCAGCATGGTAAGAAATGAACGCATTTTATTGGATTTTATGGCATGCATTGCCATACTCATATTTTCTCTCAGCATAATGCTTCCCCGCTCTGATTCGACACCGGAATATTGGGAGTATCACTGACCAGACTGCCATCCCTAAAGCGGATAATCCGGTTGGTGAACGCCGCGATATCCTCTTCGTGAGTAACTAAAACCACAGTTGCCCCTTCGTTGTGAAGCTTGGAGAACAGTTCCATAATTTCTACCGATGAGGCTGAGTCCAGGTTACCGGTAGGCTCATCTGCAAGAATGAGCGGCGGTTCATTGGCGAGAGCTCTCGCTATCGCAACCCTCTGCCTCTGACCTCCGGAAAGTTCATTAGGCATGTGCTCATACCGGGTTCCAAGACCTACCCGCTCCAAAAGTTCCATCGCCCTTTTTTCTCTTGCTTTTTTTGAAATGTGGGCATAAGTCATGGGAAGCTCCACATTCTTTAAGGCAGAGGTTCTGGATATTAAATTAAAAGACTGGAAAACAAATCCGATCTTACGGTTCCTGATGGCAGATAAATCATCAGACGGCATGTCAGCAGTATCGATACCATCCAGATAATAATGCCCCATGGTAGGCCGGTCCAGACAGCCAAGTATATTCATCAGCGTGGACTTTCCGGAGCCTGACTGACCCATGATGGCCACGAACTCTCCCCGCTTAATTGTTAAATTCACCCGCTTTAATCCCAAAACCTTAATGGAACCGGTATCATATATCTTTACCATATCAACCAGTTTAATCAGATCCTCGCTGACATTCTGGGTAATATAGTCAGGTATCACTTCTTTCTTTTTCCACATACAGCATCCCCCCTACGGCTGAGACGGAAGCACATGTACCGTCATTCCATCTGTGATCATGGAGGATGGAGCTTCAATCAGCTGAAGACCCTCTGTCAGAGCACCCTCTTCTTCCGGAATAATCTCCGATTCTATATCACTTTCCACACCTGTTTTTACAGGAATGTATTTCACTGTGTTATTAACGACTGAGGCTACTGCCATACTTCCATCGGGATTCTGGATTAATGCAGATATGGGAACTACCCACACATCTTCGGCTTTCTGCAGTTCAATTCTGGCCTTCGCCGTAATTCCGGCAATCAGCTTTGAGTTCTGATCAATAATACGGATGGTGGTAGGAATGACACGTTCCGTAGAACCGCCTCCCTTTTCTTCTCCTGTTGGGGAAATTGCAGTAACTTCTCCTTTTACGGCCTCACCATTTAAGATGTCGGCAGTGATATCAACCGGCTGCCCAACTTTTACTTTACCGATGGAATATTCGCTGACATTGATCTTCATCTCTAACACATCCAGATTATTGATGATAAACATGGGTTTGTCATCGTCCGTTTTATCTGCAAAACGGCCCACCTTACAGTTTACACGCACAACGGTTCCTGCGATGGGACTGGTGACTTTTGTATTTTGCAGGGCTTCTTTTTTCTGCTCCAGCTCAAATGCCTCTTTTTCAATCTGCAGAGAATAGGATTCATTGGCTACCGGTTTTCCATCTTTCAGAGTATAGGTAGTCATCTCTCTTGCTTTATCGTTCATGTTATTGGAAGCAGTTTCCAGCTCAACTCCTGTTGCACTTCCTCCCTGGTAAAGAAGAAGCGTTCTGTTGTAATTTGCTTTTGCTGCCTCAAAATCCTGCTTTGCCTTGGCATATCCATTTTCTGCTTCCAGCTGCTTATCCTTATATGTACTGACAGCAAGATCATAGGCATTCTGTGCGATATCCACCTCTTTTTTCGCATCTTTGTCATCTAGAGTGGCCAACAGCTGCCCCTTTTCTACCCTGTCACCCTCTTTCACCGGGAGATCCAGAATCTCAGCATGTAAATTGGAAACAACCTCCACGCTGTCGGTTCCCTGTACCGGACCGCTTACGGAAAGGATCTCCGTAACCTCACCCTTCTTTAATGGTGTGACAGTAACCGGCATCACTGCACTTTTTCCGCTTGCCGCACTGCGAAAGGCGATAAAAAGGAACACTGCAGCAATCCCGGAGCCCACGATTATTTTTTTCTTTCTGCTCCATTTTTTCTTAGAAAGTTTTTTCTTTTTTTTCCCTACATGCTCCTCAGACATCAGATTCTTAAGTTCTTTTTCAAAATCATCGTCTGCCATAGGTCCGGCCTCAGCCACCTGAATCTCTTCTTCTGTTTTCTTCTTGAACAATTTCATGCCCGTACCCTCCATATCAGTATCAGTCTCTCTCTTATTATAGCGGTGGGTTATAATGAATTAAATATTAAAATTCTTATAATTTTCTAAATTTTTCCAGTCAATTTAAAAAAAACTGCTATAAGGGAGCATTTTCCCTTATGCAGTCTTCCATTTTACTTCTAAATCATTAAAATTATTACCATTTTTTTTAGATAAAAAAATGTTATAATCATCAAAAGCACTCCGATTCCTTGATAAAGATAAGGGAAGGGGAAAAA
>NZ_QOHO01000077.1 GCF_003432035.1 Lacrimispora amygdalina | reverse complement strand
GGACTTATTTTACAGCCCCTTTTTACTTATGTGAAAATCCACCGGATCGTTTATTTTACAGAATGACTTAAATTTTAGAATTGTTTTATAAATTTTGAGTGCTATGTGTGTTATAATACCTTACATATTATTAAATATTTATCAAATTTCAATTCAATAATAACGTGGGAGAGACGAAAAGGTGAAATTAAAATTAAGAACACGCCTGGTCGTAGCGTTTATAATCATAACGGTCATTCCTCTGACCCTGATCTTTGCAGTGGTGGCAGGTTTGGGAAGCTATCAGATGAAGGCATTCCGCAAAGCCTATAATTTAACGGAGCATGTGGATCTTTTATCCGGCAACTCCCTGCAGATATTTAACCGTTTAACCAGAGAAGAGCAAAAGGAGATCAAAAGGATCTTACAAAGCGATCCTGACCAGTTTAATGATCAGGATTTTTTACAAAAGCTGAATGATAATCTGGCATCCAAGTATGCTTATATGATTGTGCGAAAAGGGGATACTCTGATTTATGACGGCAACAGCCGTATTACTCAGGGCCTTTATGAACAGCTGCCCAGGTATGAGGAGATAGACAGCACGCTTGACGGTGCGATTTATCTGGACGGAGAGACTCAGCATCTTGTTAAGCAGATGGACTTCCTTTATTCAGACCAGGAAAAGGGAAGTGTATTTATAGTATCCAATGTAGACGGGCTTCTTCCTGAGATCAAGGTCATGATGGCAGAGATGCTGTTTGCGGTCATTATGATTATTTTATTTACCGATGCTATTTTAATGATGTGGGTATACCGGTCAGTTGTAAGTCCTTTAGGGCGGCTGCAGGTTGCTACCAAGAAGATTAAGGATGGAAACCTGGATTTCAACCTTGAGGTAGAGAACGATGACGAGATCGGACAGCTCTGCCAGGACTTTGAAGAGATGAGAATCCGCTTAAAGGAATCGGCGGAGGAAAAGGTGCAGTACGACAAAGAGAACAAGGAGCTGATCAGCAATATTTCCCATGATTTAAAGACTCCCATTACCGCCATCAAGGGATATGTGGAGGGAATCATGGATGGGGTTGCTTCATCCCCTGAAAAGCTGGACCGTTATATCAGAACAATCTATAATAAAGCCAATGATATGGATAAGCTGATAGATGAACTTACCTTTTATTCCAAGATTGATACCAATAAGATTCCTTATACGTTCTCTAAAATCAATGTATCCAATTATTTTGGTGACTGCATCGACGAGGTAGGGCTTGAGATGGAGGCAAGGAACATTGAACTTGGTTATTTCAACTATGTAGATGAAGATGTGATTATTATAGCAGATGCAGAGCAGATGCGAAGGGTCATCAACAACATTATCAGCAATTCTGTAAAATATATGGATAAGAAAAGCGGCATTATCAATATCCGGATTAAGGATGTGGGTGATTTTATACAGGTAGAGATCGAAGATAACGGTAAGGGAATTCCTGCTAAGGACTTACCCAGCATTTTTGACCGCTTCTACAGGACTGATTCTTCAAGAAATTCTTCCCAGGGAGGAAGCGGAATCGGTCTATCCATCGTTAAGAAGATTATAGAGGATCACGGAGGCAGAATCTGGGCCACCAGCAAGGAAGGAATTGGAACTGAAATACACTTTGTTTTAAGAAAATACCAGGAGGTTATGCAGGAATGAGCAGAATATTGATTGTGGAAGATGAAGAGAGCATCGCAGAGCTTGAGAAGGATTATCTGGAGTTAAGCGGATTTGAAGTCGAGATTGAAAATGACGGAGAAGAAGGGCTTAAGCTGGCGCTCCATGAGGATTTTGATTTACTCATTCTGGATTTGATGCTTCCTGGAGTGGATGGGTTTGAGATATGCAGGAAGGTCCGTGAAGTGAAGAATACTCCCATTATCATGGTTTCCGCTAAAAAAGAGGACATCGATAAGATCAGGGGGCTTGGACTTGGTGCCGACGATTACATTACAAAGCCGTTTTCTCCCAGTGAGATGGTTGCCCGCGTAAAGGCACATCTTGCCCGCTATGAGCGCCTGATCGGCAGCGGTATGCCGGATAATGAGATGATCGAGATACGCGGCCTTAAGATTGATAAGACTGCAAGGCGCGTATGGGTGAATGGCGAAGAGAAAAACTTCACTACCAAGGAATTCGACCTGCTTACGTTCCTGGCTCAGAACCCAAACCATGTTTATACGAAAGAAGAACTGTTCAATAAGATCTGGGATATGGAATCTATCGGAGATATCGCCACAGTTACGGTTCATATCAAAAAGATCAGGGAAAAGATTGAATTCAACACGGCGAAGCCGCAGTATATTGAGACCATCTGGGGTGTAGGTTACCGCTTTAAGGTGTAATTATGAAAGAAAAACTATACGAGATTCCTTTAAATGATGCGATGGATGCCGACGATGAATGCCCGTTTTGTTATCTGGAACGGAAAGGGGAAGAAGAACTGATGGATTTCGTACTGGGGTCCTGCGCTTCCTATATGGAAAGTGACACCAGAGAGAAAACGGACTGTGCAGGTTTTTGCCGGACCCATCAGAAGAGGATGTTTGAATATGGGAATGCCCTTGGGAATGGCTGGATATTAAAAACTTACTACAAGAAGACGATTTCGGAAATGCAGGAAGAATTTAAAAATTTCACTCCCGGAAAGAAGTCCCTGAAGGACCGGATCACCGGCAGGAAGGCAGAGGAAAATTCCATTTGCCGCTGGATTGAGGGGAAAGAGAAGACCTGTTATATCTGCGACCGGTCGTCGGCGGTATATGATCGTTATATTGCTACATTTTATCATCTGTATAAAAAGGATGCTTCCTTTGCAGAAAAGTTGAAAAAGAGCAAAGGCTTTTGTCTTCATCACTTCTCAGATCTCATCAGAGAGGCCGGCAGGTATTTAAATGACGGAGAACAGGCACAGTTGTATTCAGTGATTTTTCCTCTTATGCTGGAGAATATGGAGCGGGTTTCCGGTGATATAGACTGGTTTATAGAAAAGTATGATTACTTAAACAGGGATGCAGACTGGAAACAGTCAAAGGATGCCGTTCAGCGGGGGATGCAGAAAATCAGGGGAGGATACCCTGCCGATCCTCCCTATAAGCAGAAATAGCCTGTTTTGTTCTGCTACGGATTAAGCCTCTTAAATTGTCCAGGTGTACAGCCGGTTGTCTGGCGGAACGTGCGGATGAAGTTGGAGTAATCGATAAAACCTGACAGATGGCAGGCTTCTGAAACGGTATGTCCTTTCAGAAGCAGTTCCTTTGCCAGAGCCACCCGCTTTACCACAATATACTGGAAGATGCTGCTTTCTGTCTCTGATTTAAATAAGTGGCTTAAATAATATTTGTCAAGGGACAGGGCAAGTGAGATGGAGTCAAGTGTAAGGTGCTCCGTCAGATGGTCATCAATATAATTCATGATTGTCTGTGCTCTATGGGGCCTTGGCGCTGTTTTTACAGAGCCGGTATTCTGCCAGGCCTGATTAATAAGTATAAGAATCTGAATAATGGTTGTTAACGCTGTTAAATCGCTGCCGTATGGGCGGCGATTTTTTATTGCCTTCTCCAGATTTTTTGCCATGGAAATGAGAAGTTCATGATCAGCCTGGGACAGCAATACCAGATTGTTTTTTCCAGGATCTCTGTGAAAACAGTCTAAGAGATTGGTTAACGGGGTACAATAAGGGCGGATATAGGATGGATTAACGTGAATTACCAGTCTGGTAAAGGGTTCATTAGAGGTATTGATTGCTTTATGAATCTCCCGGTTGGAAAACAGAATCAAGCTGCCGGGATTCATGTCATAGCATGCATTTTCTACAAAATACTGGATATGGCCGTCTACCAGAAGATAAATTTCATGGCTGTTGTGCATGTGAAAATCCACATTACCAGCCACATTGCTGGTGGTGAAATCACAGCTGATGGGATCGGTAAATTCACTGTAATGATAGGGACTTTCCTTTTTCATGGGCTTCTCCTTAAATAGACAATCTACGCATGTTTATAGTCAATCTGCGCAAACAAATTGCGTTAAAACAATTATATAATAGAAATACAGAAGAAACAAGGAAAAGAAAAGAGGAGTGATTATGGTTCGGGTTGGAGTGATTGGCTGCGGTAACATTGGTAAAGTCCATTCCATGATCTTAAGGGAATTAAAAGAAGTCAGGCTCTGTGCCATGGCTGATATTCGTATAGACAGGGCGGAGGAATTCTGCCGCCAATATACGGAAGGAAAAGGACATGCATATGAATCCTTAGAAGAGATGCTTGAGAAAGAAGAACTGGATGGAATTCATATTTGTACGCCTCATTTCTGTCATGTTCCCATGGCGGAAATAGCCTTAAAAAAGGGCCTTCACGTATTTATGGAGAAGCCGCCGGCTATTAACCGGCTGCAATTTGAACAGTTAGAGAAGGCATCTTTAAAAAGCGGCGCAAGACTTGGAATCTGCTTTCAGAACCGGTATAACGAGACAACGAAAAAAGCGACAGAGTTGATTGAGGAAGGAAAAATAGGAGCTCTGCGGGGAGGCAGAGCCTTTGTCACCTGGCACAGGGATGCACCTTATTACACGGAAAGCGGATGGAGAGGAAAGCTGGAGTCAGAAGGCGGCGGAGCCCTTATGAATCAGTCCATACATGCACTTGACCTGCTGCTACGCTGGCTTGGCAGGCCGGTCAGAACGGAAGCTTCTATGAGGAACCATCACTTAAAGGGAATTGTGGAGGTGGAAGATTCCCTGGAAGCCTATATGGAGTTTACCCAGGGGAAAGATCCTGTAAGAGCCAGTTTTTACGCCACGACTGCATACGTCAGTGACGCGCCTGTTCTTATTGAGATTGCAGGGGAAAGAGGATTTATCCGGGTGGAAGGAGATACAGTCACTTATCAGGAGGCAGGAGAGATGGAACCTGTTATCTGGCGCTCGAAAAAAAGCCTTGTACCAGGAAAATCTTACTGGGGAAGCGGTCATGAAGCCTGTATCCATGATTTTTATGATTGTGTCAATACAGGGAAGGCTTATGGGAATGATCTGGAATCGGTTCGGCTTACATTTGATACAATGATGGATATCTATGAATCTGCAGGAAGTGAGGAGAAATAAACCATGGAAAAAGTGAGACTGGGAATTATCGGAATTGGTAATATGGGTACGAACCATTTGAAGAGTATTCAAGAAGGGAAGGTTCCTGAGATTGAAGTAACAGCAGTTGCTGACAGGGAGGACGGACGGATTGCCTGGGCGAAAGAATATGTGCCTGCTGAGACCTTGTTTTTTAAAGAAGGAACGGACTTAATCGATGCAGGAGTATGTGATGCTGTATTAATTGCTGTACCTCATTATCAGCATCCGGAGCTTACAATCTATGCTATGGAGCATGGTCATCATGTTCTGTGTGAGAAGCCTGCAGGTGTTTACACGGCACAGGTAAGAAAGATGAATGAAGCTGCACAGAAATCCGACCGTGTATTTGCCATGATGTTCAATCAGAGGACCAACTGCATTTACAGAAAACTACACGAGCTGGTAACTGGCAAAGAGCTGGGAGCGATCAAACGGGTTAACTGGATTGTTACCGACTGGTACAGAACCCAGTCCTATTATGATTCCGGCAGCTGGAGAGCGACCTGGGACGGAGAAGGCGGAGGCGTACTCTTGAACCAGTGCCCTCATAACATGGATCTGCTTCAGTGGATCTGCGGAATGCCGGATAAAGTGCGTGCCTTCTGCCACAATGGAAAATGGCATGACATAGAGGTGGAAGACGATGTAACGGCTTATTTAGAATATCCAAACGGAGCAACCGGAGTTTTTGTGACTTCCACTGCAGATGCTCCAGGTACAAACCGGTTTGAGATTACCATGGAGATGGGAAAGCTGGTTTGTGAGAATGACCGCCTTATGCTTTATAAACTGGCAGAAAATGAGCGCACATTCTGCAAAACTGCAAAAGGCGGATTTGATACACCGGAATGTACTGTTACGGAAGTGGAGACAGATGGCGTCAATGAGCAGCATGCAGGAGTGTTAAAGGCATTTGCAGGCAGGATCCTGAGGGGAACACCACTGGTGGCTGAAGGGGAAGAAGGAATCAATGGACTGACATTATCAAACGCCATGCATTTATCCAGCTGGCTGAACAGGGAAGTTGAGATACCGTTTGATGAAAATCTGTTTTTAGAGGAGCTGAATAAACGCCGTGCAGCTACCAGAAAAAAAGAGGGAACCGGTGTGGTGTTTGATACAGAAGGAAGTTATTAAGAAAAGGAGAGATTATTATGTGGGATAAAATAAAACTATCCGGCTTTGCCGATGAAATTGATATGGATTTAGACATTCAGATGAATGTGCTGAAAAAACTGGGAATGTCTTATGTGGAGATGCGCGGAGTGAATGGAAAGGGTTTGGTGGAACACACAGCAGACGAGGCAAAAGAGATTAAAAGGCGCCTTGACAGCAATGGTATAAAATTATCATCCGTTGGTTCCCCTATTGGAAAAATTAAAATTGCAGATGAGTTTGGTCCTCATATGGAATTATTTAAACACACGGTAGAACTTGCACATGTGATGGAAACTCCAAATATCCGTATGTTCAGTTTCTTTATGCCCGAAAATGCCAGCTATGAGCCTTATAAAAACAAGGTAATGGACCAGCTTGGACAGTTTGTGGACTATGCCAAAGCAAACGAAGTGATTCTTCTTCATGAAAATGAGAAGGATATCTATGGGGATATGGCGGACCGGTGCCTGGAAATTATGAAAGAATTTTATGGAGATCATTTTAAGGCAGTATTTGATTTTGCCAACTTTGTCCAGTGCAAACAGGATACGCTGGAAGCTTATGAGATGTTAAAGCCATACATTTCCTATATTCACATAAAGGATGCTCTCTGGTCGGATGCAAGCGTGGTTCCCGCAGGGATGGGAGACGGAAATGTGGAAAAAATTCTTGGAAAATTAAAAGAGAGTGGATATCAGGGATTTTTATCCCTGGAACCTCATCTAAGCGATTTTGCCGGTTTCTCTGCTTTGGAACAGCATGGGGAACAAAAGAGAAAAATGAGCGGGGAAGAGGCTTTTACCATGGCTCATGATGCTCTGATAAAAATATTGAAAGTAATTTAATCAGATACTTAAGTCAGATCATGCCGCTTAAAACAAATTCTTTTCTTTATTCATCAATCATGTTATTATAATATCATAAGATGATACAAAACAATGAGAGAGTTCAGAAAGGAGAATTATGAATAAGAATTCTATCATCCCGTTGTACCAGCAGTTGGCAGATGATATTAAGCAGCAGATCATAGAGGGAAAGCTTAAGGAGAATGACAGGCTGATGACAGAACTGGAATTCAGTATGTCATATGATATCAGCAGAATTACGGTCAGGAAAGCGATTGAAATACTGGCGGAAGAGGGATATGTAACAAAACGGCAGGGCATAGGAACATTTGTTGCTGCAAAGAAATTGAACCGGGTGATGAATAAGCTGTTAAGCTTTACCGAAATGTGCGAGAATGACGGAAAGACCGCATCTACAGAGCTGGTTTCTCTTGAATGGACATGGGCTGCGGTTTCCGTCAGCCAGTATCTCCATATCGAGGAGAATGACCGGGTCATGAAAATTGTAAGAATTCGCAAAAGCGACGGGGAGCCTGTCATGCTGGAGGAGAATTATTTTCCGTCCAAATATTCCTACTTAATGGAAGAGGACCTTACGGGTTCCGTTTATTCCATTCTCCGAAGACATGATACCACACCGACCCATGCTGTAAAAACGGTTGAGATCTGTTATGCGACCCGTGAAGAGGCAGAGTATCTTCATGTAAAAGAAGGACTGGCACTATTGCTTCACAGAGATCAGGTGATGGATGAGGCTGGAGAAGTGATCCATTATTGTAAACTGATTATCAATCCGGAACGGTATAAACTGACAATCCTGACTTGATTTTTTAAGTAAAGAATTAATAAAAAAAATAAAACTTATTAATGACGAAGATTTTTGGAAAGTGAACCTTTATTTTCTTAAATTTTCGTCATTTTTGCTATCCAAAAACGGGATACTAATAAAATTGATGTTAAATTATACAATAAATTTAAAAAAAGCTATTGCAAAAAGTTATTTAACATAATATAATGTATCCAAGTTGTAATAAGATGTATGCATACAACACATACATAATCGGACAACGATTTACCGGGTACAAGAAAGGAGAGAATAATTATGAAAAAAAGTTTTAGAAAAGCGGTGTATGCAGGAATATCCTGTGTCATGGCCCTGTCAATGACTGCCTGCAGCGGTAATACCGCCGGATCTTCTTCCGCCGCAGCACCCTCAGAAAGTGCAAAGGCCGGTTCCACACAAGCAGCATCTGGAGGAGAAAAGAAAGTCATAAAACTGTTTCACCGCTTCCCTGATGATCCGGCCAACTCATTCATTGAGAAAAAGGTCGCGGAATACGAAGCAGCTCACCCTGACATTGATATCGAAATCACCAGTGCCCAGAATCAGCCATACAAAGAAAAGATCAAAGTGGTTGTAGGTTCTGATGAGGCACCAGATATCTTTTTCAGCTGGGGCGGTGAGTTTTCTGAACGTTTTATCCGTGAAAATCTCATTCTGGATCTCAATCCCTATCTGGAAAAGGATGCAAAATGGAAAGATTCTCTTCTGGATACCCAGATGGTGGAATACACCACAGATGATGGAATGGTTTACGGTGTTCCATTCAGACTGGATGGCAAATTATTTTTCTATAACAAGGACATATTTAAAAAGGAAGGACTTGAAATCCCAAAAACATGGGATGAATTTATTGCTGTATGTGACAAACTGAAAGCAGACGGGATTACCCCCATTGCAGAAGGTAATCAGGACCAGTGGCCGGCATGCCATTATGTGGGAACATTAAATCAGATGCTTGTTGCCGATGATGTGAGAGCAAAGGACTACAATCCGAAAACAGGTGAGTTTACTGATCCGGGATATGAGAAAGCTTTGGAATATTATCAGCAGCTGGTACCATACATGAACGCGGGAGTGAACGGGCAGACTCACGATATGGCCAGACTGGGCTTTACACAGGGGCAGACAGCCATGCTGTATGCAGAGCTGGTTGAAATTACCAATGTAAAACAGGAGAATGCAGATTTAAACTGGGGTATGTTTAACTTTCCAGTTGTAGAAGGTTCCGGTAATCCGGATCTGCTGACTGGTTCTCCGGAAGGCTTCGTAATCTCTTCTAAGACGAAATATCCAGAGGAATGTGTGGAGTTCTTAAAATGGTTTTTAGGACCGGAAGTGGGAGCGCAGCAGGCAGAAGATGTAGGCTGGTTCAATGCTTCCAAAGGAGTTGATGCCGGACTTAAGGATCAGTCTTTAATTGATGCATACAAAGCTATTTCTTCCGCAAAGGAAATGGGACCGTGGTTCGACAGTTCCTTATATTCAACCGTATGTGATACTTATTTAACCGCTATATCCGATATCACAAACGGTGATGTAACTCCGAAGGAAGCTATGGAGAAGGTTCAGAAAACGGCTAAAGAAGCGCAGTCACTGGTTCAGTAATAGAGAAGAATATCAGCTTAACAGGGAGCGGTCATACGCTCCCTGTTGACGAAAAAGGAAGGGTCCAGATGAAAAAAAAGAAATTAGCGCCATATTTGTATATACTGCCGGGACTTTTTATGGTGCTTGGCTTTGTATATATTCCGATCATAGTCAATTGTGTTTACAGCTTTTTCCGATTGTCTTCCTATTCCTCAGCTATGAAATTCGTAGGACTTGATAATTTCCGACGGCTGTTTACCAATGAAGTTTTCCCCATCATGATGCGGAACAATATATATTACTGTTTGATTTCGCTTCTGGTACAGGTGGGTTTTGGGACATTTCTGGCCCTGCTTTTAGAGAGCAGACTTACAGGAAAAGCCAGGGGCATTTACAGAAATATATACTTTATACCGTCGTTGATTTCCCTTACTGCAGTAGGCCTGATGTTCAGCTTTATTTATTCGCCTCAGGTCGGTCTTTTGAATACCTTCTTAAAGAATGCAGGTCTGGAACAGCTCCAGCAGACATGGCTGGGAGATAAGAAGCTGGCAATATTTTGTATTATAGCCATGAGTCAGTGGCAGTTTACCGGTTACATTACTCTTCTTATGGTAGTGGCATTCCAAAACGTTCCGGAGGATTATCTGGAAGCGGCATTAATTGACGGGGCAGGCCCGGTCAGACGTGCGGTCAGTATTTCCCTGCCGCTTGCAAAGGAACAGCTTCTGGTATGTTCCATCATAACTATAATTGGCGCATTTAAACTGTTCACTGAGGTTTACTCCACCACTGGAGGTGGACCAGGTAATAATTCCCAGGTGCTTGGACTGTATCTTTACCAGAACGCATTTCTCCATGATGACATGGGAATGGCAGCTGCAACGGGAGTACTGATCTTTGCAATAACAGTAACGGCATCTGTCATACAGCTGAGGGCCTCAAGGTCCGGCCAGATATAAAGGAGGTGTACATGATGAAACATTCCTGGAATTCACACGTAACCGTGCTAAAAATACTTCTTCACTGCTTCCTGATTTTTCTCGTGTGCATCATACTTTTTCCGGTGATGTGGCTGGTTTTGAATTCTTTGAAAACAAATCAGGAGATGTTTATCAATTCCCTGGCTCTTCCTCAAAAGTGGCTGTTTGCTAATTATGTGACTGCATGGAACAAAGGGCTTTTCAGCTACTTTAAAAATTCCCTTCTGGTCAGTGGGGTATCCCTGGTTTTAATCCTTTTTATCAGCTCTTTTCTGGCATATGGGTTAACCAGATTTCAGCTTCCAGGCAGTAATTTTTTCTTTATTCTCATCCTGGGAGGCATGGCCCTTTCTGAACAGGTTGCTCTGGTTCCCTTATATAAGATTCTGCAGTCGTTTAAACTGTATAATACTCAGTGGGCTATTATTCTGCCCTATGTGGCATTTCGGATTCCGTTTACCATGTTTTTGCTGCGGTCCTATTTTATCTCCATTCCAAAGGAATTGGAGGAGGCGGCCATTGTTGATGGCTGTAACAGCCTGCAGAGATTTTTCATGATTATTGTACCGGTCAGTAAGCCTGTGCTTGCCTCATGTGCCATTGTGAATTTAAATTTTGTATGGAATGAATTCCTGTTTGCCAATGTTTTTCTGGAAAGTAAATCAATTATGACGATTCCGCTTGGACTTATGGCATTTCAGGGAGACTTAAAATCGGATTATGTAGTTATGCTGGCGGGAATTTTAATCGCCTCAGTTCCCATGGTGTGCCTGTTTTTGTGCATGCAGAAACAGTTTGTCAGAGGGCTGACACAGGGAGCTGTAAAAGGGTGATATATGAAATAATGCAGTTATGCAGGAAAAAGGAGAGAAAAGATGTTAAGAGTATTAGGGCTGGGAGATAATGTGGTAGATCAATACATGCATATACAAACGATGTATCCTGGAGGAAATGCTTTAAATTTTGCAGTTTATGCCGGTATGATGGGGCATGCTGCTTCCTACATGGGAAACTTCGGGGATGACGAGGCCGCCAGACACGTATACGAAAGTATTACTTCTATGGGAATAGAGGTTTCCAGATGCCGCTTTTATAAAGGTGAAAATGGTGCTGCAAAAGTTGAGATTGTGGAGGGAGACCGGGTGTTTCTTGGAAGCAATAAAGGGGGAATATCCAATCAGCATCCGCTTGAACTCACGAATATGGATAAATCCTATATAGCAGATTTTGACGTGGTTCATACCAGTATTTTCAGCCACATAGAGAGCCAGCTTCCCATTCTCGGACAGACGGCTTCCTTTTTATCCATGGATTTTTCTAATTATGCGGACAAAGAATATTTGAGAAAAACAGTACCTTATCTGGATTGTGCCTGTGTCTCCTGCGGAGAAGAGATGAGCGAGGAGGAAATAAAGGCGCAGATTGATGATATATTCTCGTACGGCTGTCGTCATATTGTGATTGCCACCAGAGGCGCCAGGGGGGCGGTTGTCTGTGTTGACGGGAAGCTGTACCGGCAGTCTCCCTGTCTGGTAAAGGCGGTCGATACCATGGGCGCAGGAGATTCTTTTATTACCTGCTTCCTGGCCAGTTATCTGGAAGGGATGAAATATGCGGCTGATTTTCCTGAAAGCGGGGGAAAACTGGGAATTACGCGGGCAGAGGAATACAAGGACTTAACTGTAAAAGGAAGTCTTTACAGAGCAGCGGTGTATTCAGCCCGTAACTGTCAGAAAGAAGGTTCTTTCGGCTGCGGCAGAAAATTCTGACTGAATGAAAAAAGCCCCTGTAAGAGAGGGGCAGTGAATCAGGGAAATATAAGCTCTTTTCACTGCTTTTCTTACAGGGGATTTTATTAGTACTCCAGCTTCCACATATATCTTCTTTTTGTAAGCGGGTGGTTGCGCACCAGTGCCAGCTGCTCCGCATACACTCTTAAAACTCCGCTTATAAGCATTGGATTGAAGTATTCTGCGACAGATGCGCTGATATGTGAACTTAAGCCGAAATCCTTTGCATCTAAAACGGTCACCTTTGCATCAAAACGTTTTAAGAATGTCAACGCTCTGGAATCCATCGGACGTGTAGGACCGTCATTCATCAGCAGGAGATAAGGGACATCCCGGTCTACCAGTTCAAACGGACCGTGAAAGAATTCACCGTCATGGAAAGAACTTGCAGGTATCCACTGCATTTCCATGAGAAGAAAGCTTGAGAAGGAATAGGAAACCATCTGGGTGGCACCTGAACTCATGACGTATAACAGCGGGATGTCCTGATATTTTTCAGCAAATTCCCTGGCAGCAGGCAGACTTGAGGAAACGGCAGTCTCAATCAGATCATAGATTTTTCCGAAACCGGCTTCCATGTCATCATAATATTTATATCCCTCATATGTATTTAGGATTTCTGCTGCAAGAGCCAGGACCAATGTCATCTTCTCCATCTTGGCAGCGTAGTTCTTCTCAAATCCATGGATAATCTGGTAATGAGATGCAACAGCAAGAGGAGAACCGTCAATATGGGTGACAGATATTACACAGGCGCCTGAATCCATTGCCTTTTTAGATGCTGCTACCGTTTCAGGGGTTGTACCGCTTAAGGAGCATGTAATTACAATCGCAGACTCATCTACTGCAGCGGGTGTGGAATAGATGAATTCATTTGCGGTGTAAATGCTGACTCGTAGTTTTTTTGCATTTGCTTCCAGAAAATATTTGCCTGGGAATAGTTCAGACATGGAAGCGCCGCAGCCGACAAAATACACGGATTTGATTTCAGACCTGTTCTTTTTGACAGCAGATACGATTTCTTTAACAGTCATAGTATGTTACCTCCAGTTAATTCTATTTATTTAATACAAACATTATATAACATCATAATACAAGTGTCAACGAATATAAACAGTATTTCCCGAAAATACTTGAAAATAGTTTATATAATGTTATAATACATTATATAAATATAAAGAGGAGGAACCTGATATGACGGTAAAAGAAGCTGTGACAGAAATAATTGAGAAGAAACAAAAGGACGGAGGTATCCGGGAAGTTTACTTTGTGGGATGCGGAGGCTCTTTAGGTGCTTTTTATCCAGCTAAGATTTTTTTGGAAACAGAATCCCAGTCAATCCATGCAGGCTGGTATAACAGCAATGAATTTCTTCATAATACACCAAGGAGACTTGGGAAAAATTCAGTGGTGATTACGGCTTCACACAGAGGGGATACACCTGAAACAGTGAAAGCTGCAAAAATGGCTTATGAAGCCGGTATACCCGTGATTGCACTGACCTGGTCACCGGATTCACCTATCACGGAAGTAGCTGATTATGTGGTTTCTTATACCTTTGGACCTGATAAGGATATAGCTGGAGAAAAGACGGTTGTTGGGCTTCTTGCTGCGGTTGAGATTCTTCATCAGACAGAAGGTTATGATAATTATGAAACGTTTTTGGAAGGTGTATCGAGAATTGACGGAATTGTAAAGCGTGCGCGAAGACAGGTGGAAAAGCGTGCCATGGCTTTTGCCCGGGAATACAAAGAGGACCGCGTAATTTACAACATGGGAAGCGGTGCCGGTTACGGAGCGGCTTATATGGAGAGCATTTGTATTTTCATGGAAATGCAGTGGATTCATTCTGCCAGCATACATACAGGGGAATTTTTCCATGGTCCATTTGAGATTACCGATGCCGAGGTCCCCTTTTTTATCCAGATCAGTGAAGGCCCTACCAAGGAACTGGATGAGAGAGCGCTGACCTTTTTAAAGAAGTATGCAAAGAGAATTGAAGTACTGGATGCAAAAGAGCTGGGGCTTTCTACGATTGACTCCTCCGTGGTATCCTATTTTAATCATTCTCTGTTTAATAACGTTTATGATGTTTATAACCACGCACTGGCAGAGTCCAGGGAACATCCTCTGACTACAAGAAGATATATGTGGAAAGTGGAGTATTAACAGCTGTTTAAAAGGAAGGTACTGAAATATGGCAGTACCTTCCTCCTGGTGTATTACATACAATAAAACCCTCTGTTATACAGGGAGAAGGTATAAATTTTATAGTTTTAAATCTCCAGCTATAATTTGTGAATAACAGTTTTATAAAAGCCTGTATCTATTAGTGATTGGCTAACAAGGTATTTATTGTCTGGCAACAAATTTTCTTGTATGCGTTCAAGGATCAAGTTCATTTGCTGAATAAACTTTGTTCCAATTTCCATATGCGCTTCCCAAAGCAAATCATTAAAAGAGGGGTAATAATTATATAAATTCGTGTGAGCACAGCATTAGAGCTTATATCTCTTTTATATAAATGTCAATATCTTTTCTAAAGTGAAGCCGGTAAGAAATATCAATTGGGAGAATTTAATTCTTCTCCATTAATCCGCTTCACGTAAGCACTTGGTGACATACCCGTATTCTTTTTAAAGATCTGGCTGAAATACTGTGGATTGTTTCCGCAGCCCACCTTTTCTGCAATCCATTGAATCTGTTCTGAACGCCCTTCGGAAAGAAGCTGCTTTGCCTTCTGGATCCGCTGGGTTGTAAGGTAATTAGAAAATTTCTGCCGGGTTTCTTTCATGAAACGGGCGCTGACATAGTCCACATTCATGAACAGGTAGTTGTCGGCGATCCATTTCAGTGTCAGACTTGGATTGTCTAAATTATTTTCCACATACTGTATGACCTTTTCAATAAAAGGGCTGTAGGGTTTAGAGGTTTCTAACGAGTCGTCCAGTATCCTGCTGATTTTTTCCATAAGCATGTTGCGGATGATCTCCGGATCCGTCTGCTGGTTCAGTGTCATTAAATATTCTGTTGCCACGACTGATGAGCCATAGCGGTTTCCGGCAGTTAATTTAATAATAATACGGGAACCCGCCTGCTTTAAAAAATCAGGGTTGCTGATATCATGAAGAGTGCTTTCAAGTTCTTTAAAACCTGCCTGCTGTACTGCTGTATCAGCTTCCATTAACAGACTGGTCAGCTGCTCTATCTTCTCAATCAGATTTTTATAATTGCAGATTGGTACAGGCCTCAGTCCATTCATGAAATAGATCATTCCATACCGCCTGATCTTTGCAGTTAAGGTTTCGATCAGCTGAATCAGATTGGGATACGTACTTCTGTGATAATCCGGTGTAACTGACTGGTCTTTAAATGAAAGCCGGCTCATGAAATCATCCAGTAATTCATAGGATACCTGGTGGCTTTCAAAAAACAGAATCAGGGTATTTTTAACGTAAATGCTGTATACGGCAATTCCGGGCGCACTTTCTGTCATGTAATCATTAATCAGCCGCAGGGCGGTTTCCAGGAGAGGTTCTTCCAGATAATGGAGGTAGCAAAGTTCATAACCGGTGTAGCAGAAATCCATAAATCCGGAATATACATCCCAGGCAGGCTGGGTACAGTCCTCCATAAATATTCCTTCGTTAATGATATTTGCCAGTACGCTGTGATGAAGATGGTAGGTCAGTGCCTTCTGCCGGTCCTGCAGATCTTTAAATGCCCGCCTGTGATAATATTCCTTAATCACATCTTTCATGCTTTCAATAATCTGCTCTTCATTGCTGGGCTTTAACAGATAGTGATGAACCCGGTATTTCATGGCCTGTTTGGCATATTCAAATTCCCCAAATCCGGACAAAATAATAAACTGAATATCCATGTCTGTCTGTGAGACCCGTTCAACCAGCTCAAGACCGGAAATACCCGGCATACGGATATCGGTCAGGACAATATCCGGAGACTCATCAAGTATCATGTTATACGCCTCAATTCCATCTCCGCAGCAGCCGATCAGCTCAATTCCCAGACTGTTCCAGTCAATTAAACTGGAAATAGACTCCCTTATCATTCGTTCGTCATCTGCAATCATTAATTTCAGCAATTTCCATTCTCCTTTCGTACAAGAGGAAAGGCAAGCCTTGCCACTGCCTGTTCATTTTCATTATAGAGGGTGAGACCATATTCCTCTCCATAGGTCAGCTGCATCCGCTGCAGAATGTTTAACAGCCCGATTCCAAAGCCATGGGGGCTGATTTGATTGGTCTTCAGCTTTTCTAACAGCTGGTCTTCAAAAACAGATCCGTTATTTTTTATGTAAACATAAAGTATATCAGATGACCGCTCTGCCAATATGTGGATAAAACAGCCCTCCGTATTCTCCTCAAGGCCATATCGTATGGAGTTTTCAACCAGTGGCTGCAGGGTCAGTTTTAATACATAGCAGGAGTTAAGATCATCAGGCACAGTAACTTTATATTCCAGCCGGTCTTCATAACGGAATTTCTGAATGGTCATATAGCACTGAACCAGTTCCAGCTCCCTCCTTAAGGGAACTTCTTTATTTTTCTGATCCAGGGTAATTCTTAAAAGAGTTCCCAGATTCTCAGCCATGGAAGAGATGTCCTTTGCGCCTACCGATTTGGCCCTCCAGTTGATGGATTCCAGAGTGTTGTAGAGAAAATGGGGATTCATCTGATTTTCCAGGGCTTTCAGCTGGGCTTCCTTTCTTAAAATCTCATTCAGGTAGCCGTTTTGGATCAGCTCATTTACCTCATTAACCATCTGGTCAAACCGGGTATGCAGAATGCCCAGTTCATCGGTTCGCCCTGTATAATCATAAGAAATGTTAATTGCGTTTTTCTGTCCGTCAGCGAAGTTCTTCATTTTTAACAGCAGGTTATTAAAATGCCTGATGATAGAGTCAATCAGCGCGGAAGAAAGAATGCTGGAAATAATTACTGCAATGATGGTAATAAAAAAGGAGAATCGAAAGCTTGTCTTAAGAGAAGCGGATATGTTGTCATATGGAATGATGCAGACATAATCCCAGTTATAATTGGGAAGAGCCTGCCTTACATAAAAGTAGTTTTTTCCCACAGACTGGAACAGTCCGTACCGGGAAACCGAAATTTTTGAAACTACAGACGGATCAGTGGTAATAGCAGAAGAATGGTAGATCAGATTCCCCCCATCATACAGAATATAATCCGCGGATTCATAAAGATGACTGGTATCTGTAGAGGAATCAGTCAGCTGGTTCATGTCAATATTTACAATCAGACTTCCAATGGAATCCAGCTTTAAAAACTGGGTACGGCGGATGTTTTTAACCATAAAAAGCCCGTACTGGTCACTGTAATCCGTCACCAGAATGCTCTTTCCCTTTCCTGCCTCGGCCCGAGCGATTAAGTCTCTGCGTATGGAATCGGGAAGCTGTTTTTTATTAATAATGTGGGTGTGTATGGAAAAATTACCCTGGTACAGGCTCATGTAGCGGATGTTATTTTTTCTGAAGTTAAAATAATATTCGTTTAACATTCCATAGATTGCTTTATAGGCTACCGTTCGTTCCTGAATCTGTTCTGTATCTTTTAAAATCCCCAGGTTTTTTTGCATGGTACTGTCTGCAAGCACCATATCCGCCATGGTACTGATTACGTCCAGGTGGTTTTCAAGCTCTTTGGCAGAAAAGGAAAGAGATGATGCCACTGTCTGATAAAGAACCTTCTGGTGGGCGGCTGAGGTCATGCGGATATTAAATAATGAGACGGAAGTAAGGAGCAGGATACATAGAAACACAATAGACTGGATCTTCTTTTTTAATGTAAGATTCCGGATAAATGCTTTCATACGTCCTCCTTAAAGGAACAGCTCTGGTGTGATAAACAGATTATATATAAAACGCGACAATAATACAACACAAAACCGAAAAAAATATACAAAATATACAAAAAACCTCGGTTTTTTCCACTTTGAACTCGGTTTTCCGCATTTACGGTGCATCCTTAGAAACGTATAATAAAATTACCTAAGATGAGTAATAAATTTAAGGAGGAAGGTATTATGAAGAAAAAAATTGCATTACTGATGTCATGCTGTATGGCAGCGGCCTCTCTGGCAGGATGCGGGGGGAGTCCGGCAACTGCTACCACAGCGGCAACCCAGGCGCCTGCTACGACACAGGCGGCCACTGCGGCTCCTTCCAAGGAAGCCTCCGGTGGAAGCGGTGATGTGAAGCTGACTATGAGCTGGTGGGGGAACCAGGTCAGAAATGAAAGAACACAGGCGGCATTAGACCTTTATTCTGAAAAGAATAAAGGGGTAACCATTGAAGGACAGTTTTCCGAATGGTCTGATTACTGGAACAAACTGGCGACATCGGCAGCAGGCCAGTCCCTTCCGGACATTGTTCAGATGGATTACATGTACATAGACCAGTATGTGAAGAATAACCTTCTGGTTGATTTAAAGCCTTATATTGAAAAAGGCGCCCTGGATGTATCCAATATCTCGGAAAACACCATGGCTTCCGGTACTGTAGACGGAGGTGTTTATGCGATCTGTGCCGGTATTAACTCACCGGCTATGATGTATAACAAGACTCTGCTTGATCAGAACGGAATTACAGTCAAGGACTATATGACCATTGATGATTTTGAGGCTGTATGCCGTCAGGTATATGAAAAAACCGGATATAAGACTTCCATCGTTTATGGTACAGCCCAGACTTATCTGGATTATTTCATGAGAGCCTATGATGTGGTTTTATTCGGTGATAAAAAAATGGGCGGAAAGGCAGAAGATTACATTCCATTCTTCCAGATGTATGAAACCGGCTTAAAAGAAGGCTGGCTCATTGATCCGGGCGTATTTGCAGAGATTTCTATCGGTTCTGTTGAACAGGATCCTCTTGTATATGGCTCCAGCCCGGAAACCATGTCCTGGTGTGCATTTGCAAACTCCAACCAGCTGACCGCTGTTCAGAACGCAGCTCCGGAAGGCGTGACCATTGGTATGACTACCTGGCCGTCTCCTGATCCAAAGAAGTCCGGCTACTTAAAATCCAGCCAGTTCTTCTCCATCGGTGCACATACAAAGAATCCGGATGAAGCAGTGAAAGTATTAGATTATCTGATTAATTCCAGCGATGCTAACAACATTCTTTTAGGCGAGAGAGGCGTTCCTGCATCCAGCAAAATTGCAGATGAGCTTTCCCCCAAGATGGATGCCATCAATCAGGAGATTATCCGTTATATCAACGAGGTTGTTACTCCTAACAGTTCACCCATCAATCCTCCCCAGCCGGATGGTGCAAGCGAGGTATTTAACCTGTTAAATCAGACTCAGGAACAGCTCTGCTACGGTACATACGACTCAAAAACGGCCGCAGAGGAATTCTTTAACAGTGCCAATAAGATCATGAGCCAGAAATAATTGCCGGTAATATTCGGGGCAGAGTAAGCTCTGCCCCGGTTTTCAACAAGATAGTCATATGTGAACGGAGGGGACGTATATGAAAGAAAAAAAGAGGGAGAACTTCAGACGCTTTATGAACAGGGAAAGCACGGCAGGATTCGTATTCAGCCTTCCGTTTACCATTGGCTTTCTGCTGTTCATGGTAGTTCCCATGGGGCTGTCCCTTTATTATTCCTTTTGTGACTACAATATTCTGGCACCGCCGGTATTCGTAGGAATGAAAAATTACATTAAAATGTTTACTGATGATGCCGTGTTTTTTAAAACCATCGGTGTTACCTTTTATTTTGCATTTGTATCGGTTCCCATGCGCCTGGTATTTGCTTTGATTGTAGCCCTGATTTTGTTTCAGACCACTAAGGCCACGGCATTTTACCGCGCAGCCTATTACCTGCCGTCTATTATCGGCGGTTCAGTAGCAGTGGCGATTCTATGGAAACGTATGTTTGCTACTGACGGGGTGGTGAATCATCTTCTCCGGATCATAGGAATCAAATCCAGTTTTCCCTGGCTTGGAAATGTAAATACGGCGATCTGGACATTGATTATCCTGGCAGTCTGGCAGTTTGGCTCATCCATGCTGATCTTCTTGTCTTCGCTGAAGCAGATTCCGGTTACGCTGTACGAAGCGGCCAGAGTGGATGGGGCAAGCCGGTTTTCCCAGTTTTTTAAGATTACCCTGCCTCTTCTTACGCCGACCATATTTTTCAATCTGGTTATGCAGACAATCAATGGATTCCTGGCATTTACTCAGTGTTTTATTATTACACAGGGGAAACCCCTAAATTCCACTTTGTTTTACACTGTTTATATGTACCAGCAATCCTTTGAGTTCTATAACACCGGATACGGCGCGGCGTTAGCGTGGATCATGCTTGGAATCATCGGACTGATTACGTTACTCTTATTTGCTACTAAAAAATTCTGGGTCTATACGGAAGGAGTGTAATATCCATGAAAACAAGGAAAAGAATCGGCGGGATTGTTTATCACGTCATTGTCTGCGGCCTTGGTCTGATCATGATTTACCCTCTTGTATGGATGATCATGAGTTCGTTTAAGGAAAGCAACACCATTTTTACCACGGCAGGCCAGCTGATACCCAAAAAGTTCGTACTGGCCAACTATGCAACCGGATGGAAGGGATTTGCAAAAACCGGATTTGTTGTATTTTTTAGAAATTCTCTGTTTGTTGCAATTGTTGCGACTCTTGGTACGGTATTTTCCTCTGCCTTTGTTGCATATGGGCTTGCCAGATGCAGATTTTTCGGAAGAAGGTTTCTGTTTGTGGCAATGCTTCTTTCCATGATGCTGCCGGCGCAGGTGTTAATGATTCCCCAGTATTTATGGTATCAGAAGCTGGGCTGGGTAGGAAGCTACAGACCCTTAATTGTTCCCTATTATTTTGCAATCCAGGGCTTCTTCATCTACCTGATGATTAATTTTATTGACGGAATTCCAAGAGAACTTGACGAAGCAGCAAAGATCGACGGATGCTCCTATTACAGTATTTTTGCAAGAATTATACTGCCGCTTATCACACCGGCTTTAATTACTGCAAGCATCTTCTCATTCATGTGGAGGTGGGACGATTTCCTTTCCGCTCTGCTTTACATCAATGAGTCCGCAAAGTATCCGGTGAGCCTTGCCTTAAAACTATTCTGTGATCCGGGCTCATCCTCCGATTACGGAGCTATGTTTGCAATGGCAACGCTTTCCATCATGCCGGCAGTTTTAATTTTCATCGGTCTGCAGAAGTATCTGGTGGAAGGAATCAGCACTTCCGGTTTAAAAGGTTAAAAAATGGCAGAGGCAGTACAAAAAACAGCTTTTTTGTGCGCCTCTGCCATTTTTTTATAGTTAGACCTTTCAATTGCCATGCTAAATTGGTATAATTGGGCAGTTTAGTAATGCAATCTGATTAGGATACAGGAAATGGAGGAAATTATGATTTACAATGTATTGGAATTCGGAGCAAAAGGCGATGGTACCGCAAATGATGCTGCGGCGATTCAGAAAGCGATTGATGAATGCACCGGTGCAGGCGGCGGACGTGTACTGCTTCCAGGCGGACATATCTATAACAGCGGTTCGATTCTTCTTAAATCAAATGTAGAGCTTCATTTGGAGATGGGTGCCGTATTAAAGGCGAGTGATGATTTAAACGATTATTATCCTCTGGCGAACGGCGGCAGGATTGTTGCTCATGAATCAGGTCTTCCTTCCTTTTTAAACAGCGAATATAACGGCAGGCCATTTCATGCATTTATCTATGGCTATGAACAGGAGAATGTGGCAATCACCGGTTTTGGTACCATAGATGCCAATGAATCCATATTTTACGGAGATAATTCCGGATATCACATTGAAGGCACTTATTACCCCAGAATTCCCCTGATGCTTTTAGAGAAATTCAATCATCTTACCATTCGTGACGTAAAGCTTGTAAACTGCGCATTCTGGACCGTTCATCTTGTGGGCTGCAACGATGTTCTGATTGAGGGAATCCGCCTTCTTAATAACTTACAGATGGCAAATTCCGACGGCATTGATCCCGATCACTGCACGAATGTACGGATCATCGGCTGCCACATTGAATGCGGTGACGATGCGATTGTATTAAAAAATTCCGGCGATTATAACCATTACGGACCCTGTGAAAATATCGTGATCTCAAACTGCACCTTAATCTCCACCAGTGCAGCCATTAAGTTCGGTACGGAAGGGGAATGTGATTTTAGAAATGTTCTTGTAGATAACTGCACTATCAGTAAAAGCAACCGTGGAATCTCCATACAGATCCGGGATGGAGGAAATGTGGAGAATGTGGTATTTTCTAATATTACCATTGAAACACGCCGCTTCTCTCATGAGTGGTGGGGAAGGGCGGAACCGGTCTGCATCACGGCCCACGACAGAAAACCGGGAGTAAAGGCTGGAAAAATCAGAAATGTGCGGTTTGAAAATATCAGCTGCAAAGGTGAAAACGGAATCTTTATACGCGGAAGCGAAGACAACTATATTGAAGACGTAAGCTTTGAAAATATCCACCTCACTCTGGAGAAAAACTCCCGCTGGGAGATTGAGGGATATGATATCCGCCCCTGCCAGGGAGATGGACTGATTCGCACGAAGATATCCGGAATTTATGCAGAGTATGCAAAGGATATCCGGTTTGATCACGTAAAGATCAAGGTGGCTGAAAGCATGAGACCTTTCTATAAGCAGGATGTTACCTTAAGCCACGCGGAAGAAATCACGGTCTAATCCTCATAAGATGCTATGGAAATGGTGCAGTTTTGTTCCTTACAAAAAGAACAGAACGCGTCATCCGGCATCTTTTCGGTTAAAATATAATCGAACTGATTCATATCTCCATAGGTCATAAGAGATGCCCGGCCAAACTTTGAAGAATCTGCCAGAAGATAATGCTTCTGGCTTTTTTTTAATGCCGCCTTTTTTATATTATATTCATCCGTTGATGCATTGCAGATTCCTGATTCAACTGAAATGCCGGTACATGCCATGAATGCACGCACGATGTTGTAATCTTCCAGATATTCCACGCAGGAGCTGCCTGTCAGAGATGCAGTATCCCTTTTTAACGTGCCTGGGAGCACGATTAAATCAATATTGGGATAGTTCATGGATTTATTAATGACCTGAATGCTGTTGGTTATGACAGTGACTGTATTTAAATGGGTGAGAAAGTCCACAATATTCATGGTAGTGGTCCCGCTGTCAATGAATATAATATCTCTGTCCCGCACAAATGAAGCAGCAAGAGAGGCAATCCGCTGCTTGCTTAAAAAATTACGGCTGGCCCTGTCCTGAAAAGAGACAAGGTCCGGTATGGGTAAAATATTTTCGGATGCGATAACGCCTCCATACACCTTTTCCACAGTTCCTCTTCCCACAAGCACTTCCAGATCCCGGCGCAGCGTATTTTTGGATATCTGAAATAGTTCGCATAAGGTATCAATCGATGCGGATTTGTGTTCGAGGATATATTGTTCCAGTTGTTCAATTCGGGAAATTCTCATAGCGTTTACTCCTTATATTCCGGTTCCTTTAATGTGCAGTTATTCCTCTATTATAACAGACACAAGCAAAAATATCAAGAAATCACCAATAGATCACCAAGTTAAGAAAAAATTTTTCAAGTTCATCTTGACCAATCTCCAAAATGGTGTTAGAATATAACCAACACATTACAAAAACAAAATCAAAACATACTCATAAAGGGAGGAAGAGAGAGGAAACAAGGCATGGGATTAGTAAAAATGAAAGATCTGCTGAATCAGGCATCAGAGCAAAACCGGGCGGTGGGAGCATTCAGCGTGGGGAATCTTGAGATGGTGAAAGGTGCTGTAAAGGCAGCTGAGGAGATGAACACTCCCATTATCTTACAGATTGCGGAAGTACGCCTTCCCCATTCCCCGCTGTCACTAATGGGGCCTATGATGGTAGAAGCTGCCAGGAACGCAAAGGTAGAGATAGCAGTCCATTTGGATCACGGCAAGACCATCGGCGTTTTAAAGCAGGCCCTGGATTATGGATTTACCTCAGTCATGATGGACGGCTCCACTCTTCCCTTTGAAGAGAACATAAAAAAGACGTTAGAAGCGGCCAGGCTCGCAGGAGAATACGGAGCCACGGTAGAAGCGGAGCTTGGCCTGGTTGGCGGCAGTGAGGACGGAAGCACAGATGAAGGAATCCGCTGCACCAATCCGGAAGACGCAAAATTATTTTGTGAAAAGACAGGTGTGGACGCCCTGGCAGTGGCCATCGGCAATGCACACGGCAACTATCCGGTAGCGCCAAGACTGGCTTTTGATGTTTTAAAGGCCATTGATGAAAAGACAGATGTTCCTCTGGTCCTTCACGGCGGAACCGGAATTACTCCGGAAGACTTTAGAAAAGCAGTTGGTCTTGGAATACGTAAGATCAATATTGCAACAGCCAGCTTTGACAGCCTGACAAGGGAAGCTGAAAAATATTTAAAGGCAGAAGGAAAACATGATTACTTTGGACTGAATGAAGCCATGGTCCGCGGAGTATATGAGAATGTGAAGCAGCATATAAGGATATTTAACTGCGCAGAGCCGCTTACTTTTTCTTAATTTAAGGCAGGATAATTGATATATTACAATCAAATAAATAAAACCGCATAGAAAGGAATGGATAGAAAGATGGGAGAAGTAAAAACATTAAAGTATTTTGTAAACGGTCAGTGGAAAGAATCTAAAACAACAAAGTATACAGACGCCTTTGATCCAAGTACCGGTGAAGTGATTGCCAAAGTACCATGCTGTACGCCGGATGAAGTGGAAGAGGCTGTTGCAGCAGCAAAAGCAGCATTTCCATCCTGGTCTGCAACTCCGGTAATTAAAAGGGTCCAGATACTTTATAAGCTGAGAGATTTACTGATTGAGCATATGGATGAGCTGACCATGCTGGTAGCAAAAGAAAACGGTAAAAACTGGGATGAGGCCCAGGGGGATGTACTGAAAGCAAAGGAAGGAACCGAGCAGGCCATCAGTGCTCCGTCACTGATGATGGGAGAAAGCTTAATGGACGCTTCCAGCGGATTTGATACTGTTTTATACCGGATGCCTCTGGGTGTATTTGCGGGAATTGTGCCATTTAACTTCCCTGCCATGATACCGATGGGCTGGATGACTCCCATGTGTATCGCATGCGGCAACACCATTGTTTTAAAAGCAGCGTCCTTCACTCCCCAGTCCAGCATGCGTATCGCAGAGCTGTACAAAGAAGCAGGACTTCCGGACGGTGTTATTAATATCGTTACCTGCTCCAGACATGAAGCAGAGATTCTTCTCACTCATGAAGACGTTAAGGGTATTACCTTTGTAGGTTCCACATCTGTTGGAAAGCATATTTATTCCACAGCTGCAGCAACCGGCAAGAGAGTACAGGCTCTTTGCGAAGCGAAGAACCACGCTCTTGTTTTAAAGGATGCTCCTATCAAACGTGTAGCAGCCGGAATCATCAATTCCACCTTTGGCTGTGCCGGTGAAAGATGCATGGCTCTTCCGGTAGTCGTTGTTCAGGAAGAAATCGCTGATGCACTTGTAGCAGAGATTGTTGCTCAGGCTAAGAATTTAAAAGTGGGTCCAGCTTATGACAAGACCACAAATCTTGGACCGGTTATCAATCAGGCACACAAAGACTCAGTCATAAAGTGGATTGAGACAGGTATCGCAGAAGGTGCGAAGGTGGTTCTGGACGGCCGTGATGTAGTGGTGGAAGGCTATGAAAACGGATTCTACTTAGGGCCCACAATTCTCGACCATGTAACTCCTGAAATGAGCGTAGGCGAAAGAGAAATCTTTGGACCGGTACTGTGCATAAAGAGAGTGAAGACGTTTGAAGAAGGACTTGAAGTGATGAATGCCAATCCATTTGCCAACGGTTCCGTTATCTTCACACAGAACGGCCGCTATGCAAGAGAGTTTGCAAGACATACAGACGGCGGTATGATCGGTATCAACGTAGGTATTCCGGTACCGGTTGGAATGTTCCCGTTCAACGGAAACAAGCTGTCATTTATCGGAGATCTGCACTGCTTAGGCAAGGATGGCTTCCGGTTCTATACAGAGAACAAAGTTGTTACCACCAGATGGTTTGACGAAGAAACAGGAGAATCCACAACGGTTAATACCTGGGATGGAACAATCTAAAAGCTGATTTTATTGAAAAAATAGCACGCATACACTTGCGTGCTATTTTTATGTGTGATATGATGGGTGAAGTGAATTGCTTAAAGGAGAGAACAGATGGCGGGAACGATTCGGGAAATAGCAGAGCGGGCAGGTGTGTCCAGAGGTACCGTTGACCGCGCGTTAAATAAACGGGGACGGATTGACAGGGAAGTGGAAGAGCGGATCTTTCAGATTGCAGATGAAATCGGTTATGTTCCGAAAAAAGAAAAGAAGGCAGTAAAAAAGGAATCGGTTAAAATCGGCATTGTAACCCAGCTGTCTAAATCGTCATTTATGATTCCAATCAGAAAAGGGTTGGAAGACGCACAAAATGAACTGAAAAAAAGAGGCATTGGCTTTGTAATGGAAGAGTGTGTCACTGTGAGCGAAGAAGAACAGCTGGCAGCGATAGAAAAGCTGGAAAAAAGCAAAGTATCGGGTATAGCAATCATGCCTGTGGAGTGTGATAAAATCAGGGATAAAATTAATTCCCTTATTGAGCAGGGCATATCTGTGGTGACTTTTAATACCGATATTGTCGGGACAAAACGCAGCTGTTTTGTAGGCCAGGATAACAGAAGGAGCGGACGCACGGCAGCAGGCCTTATGGGGATGCTTACCGGCGGCCAGGGTAAGATTCTTGCCATTACAGGATATTTTGGAAACAGCGTCAACAGCATGCGCGTGGATGGGTTTGTGGATGAGATAAAGAGGACGTTTCCGGGACTTGAGCTTGTGGGAGTCCAGAGCAGTTTTGATGAAAAGGAAGAGGTGGAAAAAATCCTGGTCAACACCCTGACTGCTTATCCGGATCTCCAGGGGGCGGTGATATTCTCAGGAGGCCAGGGGGGCGTTAAAAAGGCGTTTGAAGAGCTGAAGCTGGAGAGAAAGCCTCATATTATTATCTATGATCTGACTACAGGGAACATAAAGGCGCTGGAAGAGGGGATCGCGGATTTTCTGATCGACCAGAACGGCTACACACAAGGGTACCGCGCCCTGTTCATTCTTGCCGATATCATGCAGGCCGGGAGCAGGGAAGAACAGGAATTTTTTTACACGGATATAATTATAAAAACGAAATACAATATTTAAAAAGACGGTAGAATCAGGGATCTGTTAAAGATAAAAAACAGGTCCTGATTTTTTTTATTATCAGAGCGAAATCACTTGCACGCGGACTGCGTGCGTGGTATAATATAGGCACATAAGATGAACGAAAAAGCACGCAAACAGATGGGAGAGGTGTAACTATGGGATATGTAAAATTTAACGAAGCCAGAGAGCTTGATTTAATACTTCTTGGCAGAGTGGCAATTGATTTTAACCCTGCTTATAATGAGCAGGTAAAGGAAGAATTTAAGCCGCTAAAGAAGGTACACATGTTTGAAAAGTTTGTGGGCGGTTCTCCGGCCAACATCGCCGTAGGCGTGACAAGACATGGCATGAAAGCGGGATTTATCGGGAAAGTATCAGATGACCAGTTCGGTGAATTTGTAGTGGATTATTTTAATGAGCAGGGGATTGATACCTCTCACATAACAAAATGCAAAAACGGAGAAAAACTGGGACTTACTTTTACTGAGATGCTGTCCTCCAGCGAAAGCAGCATTCTGATGTATAGAAACTGCATCGCTGATTTACAGCTGAGTGTGGAAGACATCGACGAAGAATACATTAAAAAGGCAAAGGCCATTTTAATTTCGGGCACTGCACTTGCCGAAAGCCCGTCAAGAGAAGCGGCTCTTAAGGCCGTGATGCTTGCTAAGAGAAACGATGTGAGAATTATATTTGACATTGATTACAGGGCATACAACTGGAAAAATACAGATGAGTTATCCATATATTATTCAACTGTAGCAAAAGAAGCGGATATTATTATGGGATCAAGAGAAGAATTTGATCTGACAGAAAAGCTGATTAAACCTGGCATGACAGATGAAGAAAGCGCCGCCTTATGGCAGGGATATCATGCAACAATCGTGGTGATTAAGCACGGTATGAAGGGGTCTACCGCATATACCCTCGACGGCCAGTCATTTTCCATCAAACCGTTCCCGGTAGAAGCCAGAAAGGGCTTTGGAGGCGGAGACGGATATGGCTCCGGTTTCTTATATGGTCTGTATCAGGGGTGGGATATTATTGACTGCCTGGAATTTGGTTCTGCAGAAGCATCCATGATGGTAAAGAGCAATAACTGCTCGGATTCTCTGCCCACACCAGAAGAGGTTCATGCATTTATAAAAGAGGAAAAGGAAAAATTCGGTGAGATGATCGCCCGTGTATAAAAATATAAAGGAGAGCGGAACATGTCAAAAACAATAAGGATGACAACAGCACAGGCACTTGTAAAGTTCCTGGATAACCAGTATGTTTCAGTGGATGGCAAAGAAATAAAGTTTGTTGAAGGTTTTTTTACTATTTTCGGTCATGGTATCGCAGTGGGTCTGGGAGAAGCTCTTGATACAGATCCAGGACAGCTTCGGGTGCTTCAGGGAAGAAACGAGCAGGGCATGTGCCATACAGCCATTGCATTTGCCAAACAGAATCAGCGCAGAAGAATTATTCCCTGTGCTTCTTCTGTAGGACCGGGTGCTGCCAATATGGTAACAGCCTGTGCCACTGCCACTGTTAATAATATTCCCCTGCTGGTATTTCCGGCGGATACCTTCGCTTCCAGACAGCCAGATCCGGTGCTTCAGCAGTTAGAGCAGAGCAGCAGCCTTGCAACTACTACCAATGATGCATTTAAGCCGGTATGCAGGTACTGGGACAGAATTACAAGACCTGAGATGATAATGAGCGCTTTAATTAATGCTATGCGTGTGCTCACTGATCCGGCAGAAACAGGAGCCTGCTGCATTTCCCTCTGTCAGGATGTGGAGGGAGAATCGTTTGATTATCCCGAGTATTTCTTTAAGAAACGGGTTCATAAGATTACTAGACCTGTGGCAGTAGAAGAAGAACTGGATGAGATTGCAGACATCATTGCAGAGGCTAAGAAACCCATCGTCATTGTGGGCGGAGGTGTACGTTACTCGGATGCAGGAGAAACCGTAGAAAAATTCTGTGAAGAATTTAAGATCCCGTTTGGGGAGAGTCAGGCAGGAAAGAGTGCCTGCAAATCAAGCCATCCGTATTGCCTTGGCGGAATTGGAGTGACCGGTACTTATGCCTCCAATGTCATTGCAAAGGATGCAGATGTGGTAATCGCCATCGGTACCAGACTGAGCGATTTCACCACCAGCTCCAAGTGGCTGTTTAAAAGAGAAAATGTGAAATTTGTCACGATCAATAACAGCAGATTTCATGCGTATAAAATGGATGCGTCCATGGCAGTGGGAGACGCGAAAGTAACCGTAGAGGCACTGACGGAAAAACTGAGAGAAAAACAGTATGTGTCCCAGTACCGGAACGAGATCACAGATGCGAAAAAGAAATGGGATGAAGAGATGGTCCGCCTGGGCAGCATTCAGTATACCGGAGATGATTTCGAACCCATTATTAAAGCAAGAGATCCCAGAACAATTCCGGAATTTGTCCGTCTGACGAATGGAACCATCACTCAGACTGCCGCTCTTGCAGCCATCAGACGAGTGATAGATGAAGATGCAACAATTATTACGGCAGGAGGTTCCCTTCCAAGCTGTATGCAGCGTATGTGGACCACTGACAAACGGGGAGGATACCACGCAGAGTACGGATATTCCTGTATGGGATATGAAGTGGCAGCAACCCTGGGCGTTAAATTTGCAGAGCCCGAGAATGAGGTATACTGTGTAGTCGGTGATTCCAGTTTTCAGATGCTTCACAGTGAGATTATGACCATTATGCAGGAAAGACAGAAAGTCAATATCCTGATCTTTGATAACTGCGGCTTTGGCTGTATCAACAACCTGGAGATGAACCATGGAATCGGAAGTCTTGCCACAGAATACCGCTATACAGACGGTAAGAAGCCAACCGGTGATTTGATTCCTGTTGATTATGCAAAGATTGGCGAGGGCTATGGCTTAAAAACCTATACCTGCCGTACCATTGCAGAGCTGGAAGATGCATTAAAAGATGCAAAGAGTCAGGAAATAGCCTGTCTGTTTGACTTAAAGGTAATTCCTAAAACCATGTCAGACGGATATGAATCCTGGTGGAATGTGGGACTTGCTGATACTTCAGAAAAAGCCAGCGTAAAGGAAGCTTGGGGAAGAGTCATGGAAGGCAGAAATGCAGCGAGAAAGTATTAATCAGCCGGACATGACCGGAAAGGAAGAAAACTATGAGTCAGGTATTCGGATATCCGGAATTTGATGAGTCCGGAGAAAAGATTTTAACTACTTATACCAATGAGTATAAAGAGATGAGAATGGACATACGGGTTTACCGGATGAAGGCGGGAGAGACCAGAACCTTTTTAAAAGAGGAAGAGGAAACAGCGGTGCTTCTTTTAAAAGGAAGGGTTGTATACCGCGGGGGCAGTGTGGAACAGGAAGCCTCAAGAATTGATGTTTTTACGGAAGGCCCCTGGTGTCTGCATGGTTGTGCAGGAACAGAAATTTCCGTGGAAGCAAAAGAGGATTCAGAGATTTTGGTTCAGTCTGCTGAAAATAAAAGAACCTTTGAAGCAAAATTGTATCAGCCTGAAGATGCACCATGGAAATACTCTTCTGTCGGCAAGTTTGGCAATGTGGCAAAACGGCGGGTGAATACGATTTTTGATTTTGAGATCGCTCCTTACTCCAATATGGTTCTGGGAGAGGTTTTAAATGACAGGGGAAACTGGTCCGGTTATCTCCCCCACAGACACCCCCAGCCTGAAACCTATTATTTCCTGTTTGACCATCCGGAAGGATTTGGTGCAAGCTTTGTGGGAGACCAGGTATTTAAAAGCACAGACGGAAGCTTTTCCGCAATTCCGGGAGGGGAGCTCCACCCCCAGGCAGTTGCTCCGGGATACCAGATGTATACCTGCTGGATGATCCGTCATCTGGAGGGCAATCCATGGAATCAGACTGACCGCAATGAAGATGAAAGATACGTGTGGATGCATGATGCCGTGTTTTAAACAACATAGGGGTTAATCGCCGCGAAACCAGCGGTATAAAAATATGATAAGACAGGGAAGGGAAGCAAAAATGTTAAACAAGGAGAAAGTTAAATTAGGAATTGCACCAATTGCATGGACAAACGATGATCTTCCGGATTTAGGTAAGGAGAACACCTTCGAGCAGTGTGTCAGCGAAATGGCACTTGCAGGATTTACCGGTTCTGAAGTGGGTAATAAATACCCGAAGGATCCGGAGGTTTTAAAGAAGGCTCTGGAATTAAGAGGTGTTGAGATCTGCAACGCATGGTTTTCCACATTCTTAATCAGCAAGCCTTATGAAGAGACTGAGGCAGAGTTTGAAAAGCACGTAGCATTCTTAGCTGCCATGGGCGCTAAGGTGGTGGGTGTTTCCGAGCAGAGCTACAGCACACAGGGAATTCAGAACCAGCCGGTTTTCGAAGGAAAGCATGAGATGGATGACAGAGAATGGGATCTTCTGTGCACAGGCTTAAACCGCCTTGGCAAGCTGTCCAAAGAAAAATACGGTGTGGCATTAACATTCCACCATCATATGGGAACCGTAGTCCAGTCTGCAGCAGAGACAGACCGCATGATGGAGCATACAGATCCGGAATACGTAAGCCTGCTTTTTGACAGCGGCCATTTTGCATACTGCGGAGAGAATCCGGTTGAGATGGTAACAAAGCACATCAAACGCATTAAGCATGTTCATTTAAAAGATATCCGTCCGGAAGTAGTAAAAAAGGTGAGAGAAGAGAAGATGAGCTTTTTAGCAGGCGTTCGTGCAGGCGCATTCACCATTCCAGGCGACGGCTGTGTCGATTTTGATCCGATCTTCAAGGTGCTGGAAGATGCAGCCTATGAAGGTTATATGGTTGTGGAAGCAGAGCAGGATCCGGCTAAGGCGAATCCGTTAGAATATGCAATCCGTGCAAGAAAATTCATTGCTGAAAAAACTGGTCTTTAATTTAATGGATAAAAGGAGAAGAATATTATGGTAACCGTAGGAATTATCGGAGCAGGCAGAATCGGAAAGGTTCATACAACAAGTATTTGCAATATCGTTAAGAATGCAACAATTAAGACAATCGCTGACCCATTTATGAACGAAGAAACAGCAAACTGGGCAAAGAGTATGGGCGTTACCAATACAACCAGGGATTATAAAGAGATCCTGGCAGATCCGGAGATCGATGCAGTTTTAATCTGTTCCTCTACAAACACACATTCTCCAATCTCTGTAGAAGCAATTAAGGCTGGCAAGCATGTATTCTGCGAGAAGCCAATTGATCATGATATTGACAAAATCAAAGAAGTGATCGATGCATTAAAGGACAGCAAGGTAAAATATCAGGTAGGCTTTAACCGCCGCTTTGACCATAACTTTGAGGCAGTTAGAAATGCAGTTGCAGCAGGAAAAATCGGAGATCCCCATATCATCAAGGTAACTTCCAGAGATCCTGAGCCGCCCAGCGCAGAATACGCTGCTGTATCCGGAGGTATGTTCCTTGACATGACCATTCATGATTTTGATATGGTACGTTACCTGGCTGGATGTGATGCAGAAGAGATCTATGTACAGTCTGCAGTTTTAGTTGATCCTGCTATCGGAGAAGCCGGTGATGTGGATACCGCTGTTATCACCATAAAGATGGAGAACGGCGCAATTGCAGTGATTGATAACTCCAGAAAAGCAGCTTACGGCTATGACCAGAGAGCAGAAGTATTCGGCTCCAAGGGTATGGTTGCAACCTCCAATGATACAGAATCCAGCGCTGTTCTTAGCACTGCTGATGGTGTGACAGGCGAGAAGCCTCTCTACTTCTTCTTAGAGCGTTATATGCAGTCCTTTGCAAAGGAAGTAAACTGCTTTATCGAGGCCATTGTAAATGATACAGATACCCCTCTTGGTGTATTAGATGGCTTAAAACCGGTATTAATGGGAATCGCAGCAAAGAAATCCGTTAAAGAGCACAGACCGGTAAAAATCTCTGAAATCACAATGTAAATGAAAGGACCTGCCGCTTCCTGGCAGGTCTTTTTCAATATGCCCCGGTTAACCGGCAAAGTACAAAAAGTGCATAGAAACCGGCATAGAAAAAGCAAATTCTGCGCTGACGTTTCGGTTTAAACATGTTAAATTAATAGCATATTTTATATGATATAGTTCATTACAGAAAAGAGGAATTATCATGTATCAATTGGAACAGATGCTGATTGGCTGGGTGGAGCGGTATGATCTGGTCTATCAGACCAGTTTGCTATTTCGAATCATTGCGGCCGGTTTTTCGGGATATTTAATCGGATACGAAAGAAAGAACCGGAATAAAGGAGCTGGAATGAGAACCCATGCCATTGTGGCCATGGGCGCTGCTCTTATGATGGTTGTATCCAAGTACGGCTTTCGGGATATTCCGAATTTTGACGGCTCCAGAATCGCAGCTCAGATTGTGTCAGGAATCGGTTTTCTGGGAGCTGGTGTTATTTTTGTAAAGAATAATTCGGTCAGCGGCCTGACTACCGCTGCGGGTATCTGGGCAACAGCAGGAGTGGGAATGGCCATAGGAGCCGGTGCTTATTATCTGGGCTGCGGTTCTGCCTTTCTTCTGATTATGATACAGGTTCTGCTCCATGACGTTCCCTTTTTGTCAAAGGAGCCATACCGGTGTATGCTTAAAATCAGCACATCTCATTACGATGCCGTAATTACAGAGTTGTTTCATAAGCTAAACGAAGAAAAGGTGAAAGTTCTGAATGTAAAAATAGGAAAGTCCAAGGATGGTACCAAGATCGAACTGGATTTGCTTTATCCGGCCGGTTATGAAAAAAATGATCTTGTGATCCGCCTGTCCAATGATAAACGGATTGATTCTGTCAACGGATAGGATCATAAAAACAAAAATTGCAATAAATATTTGAAGAAAGACAAAAATAAGGTAGAAGCTCTGCTATAAAAAGGGATATACTCATTGGGTAAGAAAAATGAGAAAAAGGTAAGTGAGAAATTCATGATAAAACATCTTGCTGCGGATTTACACACCCATACAGATATCAGCAGGCACGGTTACAGCACCGTTTATGAAAATATAACTGCAGCAAAGGATGCCGGTCTTATGGCTGTAGGAATCAGCAACCACTGTCCCGCCCATCCCGATGGAGCGCCTGAGGGGCATTTTAGAAATCTCCGGGTGATTCCGGAGTGGGTGGACGGTGTCCGTGTATACCGGGGAGCAGAACTGAATTTTACCAATTTTGACGGTGGGATTGATTTAAGCCCGGATACCATAGAAAACCGGCTGGATTACACCATAGCCTCTTTTCATGAAGATGTGATTGCGTCTGGAAGTGTGGAAGAACATACAAGAGCGTATCTTCGTGCCGCGGAAAATCCGCTGGTGGATATCATCGGTCACAGCGGGACTGCCTGCTATGAGTATGACTATGAAAGGGTTATACCGGAGCTTGGAAAGAACGGAAAGCTGGTGGAGATTAACGAAGGGACATTCCGCGTCAGGAAAAGCTCCGCAGAAAATTGCCGGATCATTGCCAGACTCTGCATGAAATACAGCGTCCCTGTCATTGTCAGTTCAGATGCACATTTCTGCCGGAGTGTGGGCGTATTTGATGAGGCTCTTTCCATGTTAAACAGCCTGGACTTTCCCGTAGAGCTGGTGGTGAATGCAGACATGGAACAGTTAAAGTCCTGGTTTCTTCGCAAGCGGAGAGGATAATGAAAGAAAAGAGTGCCGGAGCGCAGCTGCGCCCCGGCAGTTGTGCGCGGGAAGGGAGAGGATAGAGAATGAAGTATTATATCGGAATAGACTTAGGCGGAACCAATATTGCCGCCGGTCTGGTAGGAGAGGACGGAACACTTTTTACCCGCCTGTCTGTACCAACCAGAAGCGGAAGAAGCGCAGGGGAAATCGTTCAGGATATGGCAGATCTGGCTAAGAAGGCTGCACAGGAAGGAAATGTTTCCTGGGATGAGATCGAAGCTGTCGGACTTGGAGTGCCGGGAACAGCCAATAAAGAGACCGGCATGGTGGAATATGCCAATAATCTGGGGTTTTATGATGAACCGTTGGTCTCCATGATGGAGAAGGCGCTTCCAGGTAAAAATATTCGTTTTGATAATGATGCCAATGCGGCTGCCTGGGGAGAATTTACGGCAGGAAGCGGAAAAGGTACGAACTCCATGCTGGCGGTTACTCTGGGCACCGGTGTAGGAGGCGGAATCATTCTTGACGGAAAGCTTTATGAAGGGATCAACTATGCGGCGGGAGAATTCGGTCATTTTACCATAGACCGGAACGGTATTCCGTGCAACTGCGGAAGAAAAGGGTGTTTTGAGGCTTATGCCTCTGCCACTGCACTGATTTCACAGACAAAGGCTGCAATGCTTGAAAACCCGCAATCCGTTCTCTGGGAATTGTGCGGCGGGGAGATCGGTAATGTGGAGGGTAAGACGCTCTTTGACGGTGTCAGAAAGCAGGATGAGACGGCACTTTTTGTATTTGACCGGTACATCGAATATCTGGCGGCAGGACTTGTGGATTTAATCAATATTTTCCAGCCGGAATTAATCTGCATCGGCGGAGGCATCAGCAAAGCCGGAGATTTACTGTTAGATCCGTTAAATAGAATCATTGACCAGGAAGATTATGCAAGAACCTCAAAACGCAGGACAAGGATTACAGCAGCCAGGTTAGACAATGATGCCGGGCTCATAGGTGCTGCCTTATTAGAATAGAAGAAAAGAGGACAGGAATTATGAAACGATATATGGGACATCTGATACGCTCCGCTGAGAAGCGGGTGGATCATTTTTTAAGTACTCAGGTAACAGATGAGAAGGATCCTTTTTACGGAGGAATGAAACGGGCTATTTTAGAGGTAAAGCCAACCATTTATGTTATGGCAGATGCTGCCTCCGTTTATTTGAATTCTCAAAGCAGGTATTATAAAGATGCTGCTCTTCTTCGTGCCATGGAAGCAGCCGTGACCTTTATTGCCAACTGCCAGAGAGAGGATGGAAGTTTCGATTATCCTTCCTGCAATTTTAAATCTGCACCGGATACTTCTTTCTGCTTTAAACGTCTCATTGCAACTTACCGTCTGTTTTTAAAATATACAAAAGAGGGTGAACTGGACAAGCTGAAAGACGGTTACCGTTTTATACTGGAAGAGTCCTTAAACGCGCTTTTAACCGGCGGTTTTCATACCCCAAACCATCGCTGGGGAATCACTGCAGCACTGATGCAGGGCGCTAATCTTGTAAAAGAAGAAAATCCGGAGTTTGCTGCCCGGCTGCTTATCCGTGCAGACCAGTATCTGGCAGAAGGCATTGACGGCAATGAAGAAGGGGAGTATGCAGAACGCTCAACCGGCAATTACAATGCAGTGGTAAATAACGCCATGTTGGCGATGTATGAAGAAACCGGCGATGAAAGCTATCTGGGATATGTGGAGCGGAATTTAAAAATGATGCTCTTTTACATTGATCCGGACGATACCATTTTCACTCAGAATTCTACGAGACAGGATCAGGGCAAAGCCGATTATCCGGACAAGTATTTCTACCAGTATTTATATATGGCGGCAAAAACAGGAGAGGAAATTTTTGACCGGGCTGCTCATAAAATTATAAAAGACAATATGGAGCGGGGCGATATGGCGCCGGAATGCCTGCACATTATTATGCTTCATGATTTTATGGAGCAGTATGAGTTTAAGGGCTATGGTTTTCTGGATACCTACCACAAGTATTTTGAGGAAGCAGGCGTAATCAGAGGAAAGACTGCTGAATATGGCTACAGCATTCTGAAGGGAAAGAGCGCTTTCCTGTTTCTCAAATTTAAAGAAACACTGGTATACTTAAAAATAGGTGAAAGCTACTGTGATATCCGTAATTTCATTCCACAGACGATTGAAGAAAAAGACGGTGTCTGTGTTTTAACTTCTGTTGCAAAGGGATGGTATTATCTTCCGTTTAAGGAAAAACAGGATACAACTGACTGGTGGAAGATGGATCATAAGAAGCGTGAGATTTTAAACAGCAGTGAAATCCGTATGACAGTTACGCTGAAAGAACTCTCTGACGGTATGGAAGTGACCGTTAAGGCAGAGGGACTTGATAAGGCTCCTCTCCGTGTGGAAATCTGTATTCCGGCAGGTAGTGTTCTGGAAAATGAGCATTTCCACATAAGAGCGGAAAAAGCAGGAGAGATGGTGCTTCGGGATGGCTTTATCAGCCTGCTTCACGCAGATCAGAAACTTCTAATAGGACCCGGGTATGGAACACACGAGTTCGGCGGTCATTATTCAGGAGAAGAGATCAACACCACCGGCTTTACTCTCTACTTTAATGACTATACCCCTTATGAAAGAACCTTTTCCATTCGAACTATATAAAAGGGCAGAGCCATAATTGCAGCATTGTATATAATAGACATAGAATATGCCAAAGGAGGCAGTTGTGCGGCTTGACAACTGTCTTTTTTGCTATCTGATTTGTTATAAAACTGTATGTAACATATTAAAACTATAGAAAAATAGGATTTATGTCGAAATATGTTGAAAAAAGTATGCAAATCGGTATATAATGATTTTAACTTTTTCTGGTTAAGAACAGATGAGTTCTAAGGGACAGTAAAGGAAAGGAGAAAATTATGAAAAAGAATTTTATGAAACGTGCGGGCTTTCTTTTAGCAGCTTTTATGGTGCTTGGAGGACTCACCGCGTGCGGAGGAAAAGATCCGTCAGCAGAAGGAACCACAGCAGTATCCGGCAGTACGGCAGGCGCAGGCGAGACAACGGCGGAGGCGGCCAAACCGTCTGAAGGAGGAGAGAGTACATTTACCTATGCCATTGCAGGGGACCCGGGTGCGAATGTGAATGTAATTACAACCAGTGACCGTTTCGGTCTTATGACCCTCAAGATGATCTATTCCCCATTATATATGTATAATGCGGATGGAATCAACTATTTCCTGGCGAAGAGCATTGATACGTCTGAAGATAATTTAACTTATACCATGCATTTACGGGATGATGTGAAGTGGTCAGACGGAGAGAAATTTACCGCTGATGACGTTGTCTTCACATTCGAGGCAATGGAGAAGGAAGAGAATGCGGGCTGGGCCTATTCCCAGTTAGTTTATAAGGAAGGTGCGGTAAAGATTGAAAAGGTTGATGACTATACCGTTAAATTAACCATGCCTTTCGTTAATTCCGCAGCAGTTGAGATGTTCTCCCAGATTTTTATCATGCCTAAGCATGTTTATGAGAATGTAACCAATTTTGAAAACAATGACGTGAATACGAAACCAGTCGGAACCGGTCCTTATGTAATGTCCGAATACTCAGCAGGTTCCTATGTGAAGTTCACAAAGAATGAGAACTATTTCCTTGGAGCACCTTCCATTGACAATATCGTATACCGTATTATAGAGAATGAGAATACAGCCATGACAGCGATTCAGAGCGGTGAAGTAGATGCATGGATCGGAACTCCGGCACAGGTAGCGCAGATGGATCTGGATTCTGCCAACTTAACTGTTTATCCTTATCAGGAAGGCCGCGTGGGATATATGATGATCAATGCAGCACGTGTACAGAATGAGGATTTAAGAAAAGCGATTCTGTATGCTCTGGATAAAAAGGCAATTGCAGATGCAGCTTTGTTAAGCTCAGATTATTATGATCTTCCATGGAGCTTCATGCCGCCTAACAGCAAGTTCTTTACAGAGGACGTAGAAAAATACGAACAGAACCTTGATAAGTCAAAAGAATATCTTGCGGCTTCCGGCGTACAGAAACCGGAACTGAACCTTGCATACAGCGGATCAGACAGCTTACAGTCAACCTCAGCTTTACTGGTTCAGGAGCAGCTTGAGAAAGCAGGATTTAAGGTTACCTTATCCGGTATTGATTCCAAGGCACTCAGCCAGCAGATGAAGGATAAGAACAATACTTACGATATGTACTTTGGCGGTTATATCATGGGAATTGACCCTGACACATTCTCCAGCTTATTCGAAACAGGCGCTGCATACAATTACATGTATTACGATGAGCCCGAAATCAATGAGCTGTTTGCACAGGGACGCAAAGAAACAGACGAGACAAAGCGGAAAGAAATCTACACCAGTATTCAGAAGAAGATTCAGGATACAGCATGCTTTTATCCTTTATATTCCAACAAACGCCTCTTAGTGGTTTCTAAAAATGTATCAGGTATTGAAGATGCAAAGCTGGTTCCTGTTTATACTTTTGAGGATACCTCCAAGTTACAGAAAAAGTAATTGCATCTGCAAAATAAGAGAGAGAATGGTGTTTCGCTGCCTTAGCTGCAGCAGACACCTCTTTCTTTATTAAGGAGAAATGATATGGCCAAATATATACTGAAACGGATATTAACAGCCATCCCCATGGTCCTTCTCATAACGGTTCTATGCTTTGCGCTGATGCATTTTGCGCCCTATGATGCCATTGATGCCATGACATCCCCGAAGATGTCACAGGAGACAATCAATTTAATCAAAGCAAAATACGGTTATGACCAGCCGGTGTATGTTCAGTACATCCGCTGGCTTGACGGGATTATGAACGGTAATTTCGGATATTCCATTGTGACGAAACAGAGTATTGCTGCAGACCTTGCGGTCAGACTTCCCAATACGGTAAGGCTGGTGCTTCCTGCATTTATAACCGCGTATATCCTGGCTGTTGTGCTGGGGCTTTTAGCAGGTGCAAATAGGAACAAAAGGGCTGATAAGATTATTGACGCAGTTTCTTCTGTGGGGATTGCAGTTCCTTCCTTCTGGTTCGCCATGCTTCTTATCTTTGTTCTGGGTTATAAGCTGAAGCTTCTTCCTATTGTGGGAATGCATGCGGTAGGGAAGGAAAATTCCATAGCTGATTTTTTAAAGCATTTTATCATGCCGTATCTCACTCTTACAGTTGCCTTTATGCCGGCAAATATTAAATATGTCCGTTCCTCCACTCTGACCCAGTTTTCTGAGGATTATGTCATGGTGCAGCGGGCGTTTGGCGCGACAAATAGTGAGATTATGTTTAAGCATGTGTGCAAGAATGTGCTATTGCCTGTTATTACACGGTTTGGAATGGCATTTCGCTTGCTGATTACCGGGTCCATCATTACAGAAACGGTTTTCAGCTGGCCAGGAGTGGGACCTTATTTTATCAAGGCCATTCAGGGAATGGATTATCCTATCGTTATGATCATTCTGGTGCTGTCGTCCACTATGGTTATTTTAGGAAATCTGCTGTCAGATATCCTGTATTGCCTGATAGATCCACGGATTAAGGAAATGGGGTGACGGGAAATATGAACAAAAATAAAGAAAAATCAATACGAATTGACAGTGTAAAGCTGGTATTAAAGCATGATAAAGCAGCAGTAATTTCCCTGATCCTGTTAGGCATAATTATTTTGTTTGCGCTCCTGGCTCCTTTTCTGCCCATGGAACCCAATGCAACGGAAATTGCCAACAGGCTGAAAGAACCGTCTTTAGCTCATTGGTTTGGTACAGATGAAGTGGGAAGAGATTATTTTGCAAGGGTGATCTATGGGGGAAGAGTTTCCCTCATTGTGGCGTTTTTAGCCATGCTCACCAGCTTAACCATCGGAGTGGCTGCAGGTACTATAGCAGGTTTTTCAGGCGGAATTGTCGATATGGTACTGATGCGGATCGTTGATATCCTTCATTCCATTCCATGGATGGTTCTGGTTACGGTTGTCAGCATTTTTTTAAATCCTGGAATACAATCTATTATTATCGTCATAGGGCTTTTTACATGGATGGAGATTGCGAGACTTGTACGGGCTGAGACACTGTCTTTAAAAGAGCGGGAATTTATTCTTTATGCCGGTTTCTCTGGAGTCGGTACATGGAAACTTATAATCAGTCATATTATACCTTCGGTATTTCCGACAATTATTGTGGCAGCGACCACCAGCATGGCAGATGCCATTATGATGGAGTCCTCTTTAAGCTTTCTAGGAGTTGGTATTCAGCAGCCCATGTCTTCCTGGGGAAGCCTCCTGCAAAATGCCCAGGGAACCATGCAGAACAGTTTTCATATGGCACTGATTCCCGGTCTTCTGATTATTATTACGATTTTTGCTTTTAATAAGCTGGGAAATCTGCTTCGTGTTTATGTTGAGCCAAAGGTGATGAGCGGAGAGAAAGAGTAAAGGAGGGACGAAGAATTGGATGAGACATTAAAAAAGAAAGAATATATACTGTCTGCTGCAGACATTCGTACCACCTTTCATACTCATGGCAGGACCGTGCAGGCAGTGCGCGGAGTCAGCCTTCATGTGGAATCCGGTGAGATCCTGGCAGTCGTAGGGGAATCAGGAAGCGGAAAAAGTGTACTTATGAAGTCGGTGATGGGGCTGATGCCTGATAATGCAGAGGTTAAAGCAGATCAGCTTACATTTGCAGGAGAGAATATGCTTTTCATGGATCCGGAGCAGCTGAGAAAAATGCGGGGAAAAGAAATAGCCATGATTTTCCAGGATCCCATGACTGCCTTAAATCCTTTAAAGACCATAGGCTCCCATTTGATGGAAGTGTTAAAGCGCCACCGCGGAATGGATAAAGAGGCGGCGAAGAAAGAGGCTGTTGCAGTATTAAACCAGGTAGGAATACCATCACCGGAGAAACGGTTAGGACAGTATCCACACGAGTTTTCCGGGGGAATGAGACAGAGGGTTCTGATTGCCATGGCTCTTTGCTGCAGGCCGAAGCTTCTGATTGCTGATGAACCTACCACTGCCCTTGATGTGACAATTCAGGCCCAGATTCTGGATCTTCTTAAGAATCTCCAGGAAGAGACCGGGATGAGCATTATTCTCATTACCCATGATTTAGGAGTGGTAGCCAGTTTAAGCCATAGAATCGCTGTCATGTACGGCGGCCTCTTAATGGAGGAGGGGACCACAGAGGAGATCTTTTATTCCCCGAAGCATCCCTATACAAGGGCGCTTCTTCATGCAGTTCCAAAACCCCAGTCGGGAAGCAAAGAACGTTTAGAGCCGATTCCCGGCATGGCGCCATCGCTGATCAATCCGCCCTCCGGCTGTCCATTTGCGGAGCGGTGTAAGTTCTCCTGCGTAAACTGCAGGAAGGAAATTCCTCAGTACCGTACTTACAGCCCCACCCAGCGGGCCATGTGCATCTATTCAGGGGAAGAACTGGATCATAAGGAAGGGGAGGTAAAACCGCATGGATAATAAAAATAATGAAATCCTTCTGGAAGCCAGGGATCTTTGTAAATATTTCCCAGCCAGAGACTTTTTCGGCAGGAAAAAAGCTGAGGTAAAGGCGGTAGACAAAATTAATCTGGCGATTCGAAAAGGGGAGACCTTCGGTCTGGTAGGAGAGTCCGGCTGCGGAAAATCTACTCTTGGCCGTACTTTAATCCGTATGTATGATCCCACTTCCGGTTCTATTTCGTTTAAGGGTCAGGATATCACCCGCTTAAAAGGCAGGCAGCTTCTTCCTGTTCACAAACAGATGCAGATTATTTTCCAGGATCCATATTCTTCCTTAGATCCCCACCACAATGTGCGGGAGATTTTAAAAGAGTCCCTGACTGCAGTATCCGGTTTATCTTCGGATGAGATGGAAGGAAGAATGGAAGAGATCTTAAAAAAGGTGGGCTTGAAGCCCGATGATATGTATAAATATGCGTACGAATTTTCCGGCGGCCAGCGTCAGAGAATCGGGATTGCCAGAGCGCTGTTAGTGGAACCGGAGTTCCTGCTCTGTGATGAGCCCATTTCCGCCCTTGACGTATCCATACAGGCCCAGGTGGTTAATCTGTTAGAGGATTTACAAAAGGAAATGGGGCTTACCTATCTGTTTGTTGCTCACGACTTATCCATGGTCCGCCACATTTCTACCAGAATCGGTGTGATGTATTTAGGGAGGCTTGTGGAGATTGCGGACAGTGATGAGCTTTATGAGAATCCTCTTCACCCTTATACAAAGGCACTGCTTTCTGCCATACCCCTGGCCGATCCCAGGATAGCGGCCCGGTCAAAACGGGTTATGTTAAGCGGTGAGCTTCCAAGTCCCATGAGTGTTCCGACCGGCTGCCATTTCCATACGAGATGTGTGTATGCCAGGGAAGAATGCAAAAAGCACATTCCGGAAATGATGGAAATTTCTCCCGGTCATTTCGTATCCTGTCCCTATGCCGGGGAAAATATTTCTTGACTTTTGATGCAAAACTTTTTATAATAACAACAATATAAAAACGTAACAGGGCAAAGGCGCCTAAGAACTTAAGATTCTTAGGCGTCTTTGTGCTTTTTTTCAGAAATTACGCAGAGAGGGGCTGGAAACATGCCAGATATGGTGAAAGTTGAAAACTTAAAAAAGAACTTCGGAGACCTTGAGGTATTAAAGGATATCAGTCTTACGGTCAGGGAAGGGGAAAAACTGGTTATCATCGGACCATCCGGCTCCGGAAAATCCACGTTTATCCGTTGTATTAACTATTTGGAGGAACCTACCAGCGGCTCCATTACCGTGGCAGGAACACAGGTAACAAAGAAAAATCATTTGGAAATGGCAAAAAAATACTCATCTATGGTATTTCAGCAATTTAATTTATATCCCCATCTGACGGTTCTGGAAAATCTGACACTGGCACCCGTAAAACTTCAGCATGTTCCCAGGGAAGAAGCAAAAAAAATGGCAATGAAATGTCTGGAACGTGTGGGTTTGAAAGAAAAAGCGGGCAATTATCCGGTTCAGCTTTCCGGCGGACAGCAGCAAAGGGTGGCGATTGCCAGAGCCTTATGTACCAAGCAGCCGCTGATTTTATTTGACGAACCGACTTCTGCCCTGGACCCTGAGATGGTGCAGGAGGTATTAAATGTTATGGTGGAGCTGGCTCATGAAAATATTACCATGATCTGTGTGACACACGAGATGGGCTTTGCCCGTCAGGTTGCAGACCGGGTAATTTTTATGGATGGCGGGTATATTCTGGAAGAGGGAACACCGGAACACTTCTTTGAATGTCCGGAACATGAGCGGACAAAAGCGTTCTTAAGCAAAATCCTTCATTAGGGTGTTGTTTAATATAATAATATGATTGAGGAGGAAACAATTATGATGAAGAAAATGTTATCCCTGGCAATGGCGTTTGCCATGACAGCTGCCTTAACTGCATGTGGTTCCAAAGCACCGGAGACAACCGCTGCACCGGCAGATACGAAAGCTGCAGGTTCTTCTGCAGAAGCAACAACCGGAGCAGGCAAAACAGGTGCTGATGCAAAAGACGTACAGAAGATTATTGACCGCGGTGTGTTAAAAGTTGGCTGTAAGTCAGATATTCCCAAGTTCAGCTTACAAAATACAGCGACTGGAGAATACGAAGGCTTTGAAGATGATCTTGCATATGAGATCGCAGGATCCATCTTTGGATGCAGCGCAGCCGAGGCAAAGGAAAAGAAACTGGTGGAATTCCAGGGCGTGACTGCAAAAACAAGAGGACCTTTATTAGAGAATGGGGAAATCGATCTGGTTATTGCAACCTTTACCATAACACCGGAAAGAAAAGAAACCTATAATTTCTCCACCCCATACTATACCGATGCAGTTGGTCTTTTAGTAAATAAGGATTCCGGCATCAGCTCCATTGAGGATTTAGACGGAAAAATAATCGGTGTTGCCCAGTCCTCCACAACAAAGGACGGTTTTAAGAAATACGTGGATGAAAAGGGATTAAAGGTTAATCCGCAGTTCCAGGAATTTGACGGTTATCCTGCACTGGCTCAGGCACTGGCAACCAAGCAGATTGACTGCTTCTCTGTTGACCGTGCGATTCTTGCAGGTTATGTAAATGACGGCAATCAGATTCTGGAAGACCGTTTTGCAGAGCAGGATTACGGTGTTGCAGCTGCAAAGGGCAACACAGGTCTTGCAGAGGCGGTTGAGAAAAAAGTTACTTCCATGCTTTCTGATGGTTCCATGAAGAAACTTCAGGATCAATGGGGATTACAGTAAGCTGTTTTAAGTAAAGGAAAAATGACATGATTAAAGGTCTTTTTGATGGAAAACGATGGAGTGCCCTTTTTGCGGCATTCCCCGAATATTATATCCCTGGATTTCTTATGACGCTTCGAATTTCACTGACAGGACTGGCGGTTGCGCTGGTCCTTGGAGTGATATTCGGCATGTTCTCCACCTCAAAGTGGAAGCTGCTCAAGATCATTTCACGAATTTATGTGGAATTTATACAGAATACGCCTCTGGCTTTGCAGGTCATGTGTTATTACTCGGTTCTTCCCATGTTATTTTCCAGTTCGGGGTTTCGTATCCCCAAGTTTGTATTAGGGGTAATCGGTGTAGGAATTTATCACGGTGCCTATATTTCCGAGGTTATAAGAACCGGAATTGAAGCCATACCAAAGGGGCAGTCCGAGGCAGCAGCATCCCAGGGTTTTAGCTATCTGGAAACCATGTATCATATCATTCTGCCTCAGACCGTTAAGATTATTATGCCTCCTCTCGCCAACCAGGCTTTAAATCTGGTTAAGAATACTTCCATCCTGGCCATGGTTGCCGGTATGGATCTGATGTATTTTACCGATTCCTGGGGCGCTGACAGAGGGTATTTTGCCCAGGCGTATTTTACCAGTGCAGTGATGTACTTTATTATCTGTTTCCCGTTAGCCAGACTGGCAAGATATTTGGAGATCCGCTCCATGCGGCTGCCGGTTGCAAAAAAGCTTGATATACAGGCAGACGAGGAGGCAGCATGTTAGAATTATTTCAACAGATATTTACACCGGCAAATGTACTTTTCATGCTGAAGGGTTTGCAGATGACGGTAATGATCGCCGTACTGGCTACCATAATCAGCATATTTTTCGGTACAATACTGGCTCTGATCCGCACCTATTCCTCCGGCAGATGGAGATGGGCCGGAACTTTGGTTGCAGTCTATACAGAATTCTTCCGCTGTACCCCCAACCTTTTGTGGATTCTCTGGATCTATTTTACGGTAAAAGGGAATAAAGTGGGAGTATCGGTATTTGCCATTTCCTTATTCACCTCTGCAGTTATGGCGGAGATCTTCCGGGGCGGATTAAACTCCATTCCAAAGGGGCAGTTTGAAGGGGCCCAGTCACAGGGCTTTAGCTTTTTACAGACATTGTGGTACATCGTACTGCCTCAGACGTACAAAAAGGTCATTCCGGCTCTTTTAAGCCAGGTTATTACCATTATCAAGGATACCTCATTCTTAAAAATGGTGGACGTAGCCGAATTTATGAGGAACTGCGCCGTAGTCCTTGGCAGCATCTACGATGTCCGGGGAATGATGATGCTGTTTGCTTTTGAGGCCCTTTGCTATTTTGCCATCTGCTTCACGCTCAGCTGTGTAGTCAGGGGTTATCAGAAAACAATTGTAACCGGTTAGGGAGGTACATCTGTTATGGAAAAGTTTACGATCACCATTACCCGTGAATTCGGAAGCCTTGGACGCTCCATTGCTAAGGAACTTTCGAGGATTCTGGGGGTGGAGTTTTATGACCGGGATATTGTGGAGGAAGTTGCAAATAAACTGAATCTGCCGGTCTCGACGGTGAGCAACGAAGAGGAAAAGTCCAGGCACAGCTTTCTGCCAAGAATGTTCCCTCTTGGAACGGATGAGGAATACATGCAGGATATTATCTTTGATGTTCAGAAAGATATTATTCTGGATCTGGCAAAAAAATCAAGCTGTATTCTGGTTGGCAGATGCTCTGATTTTCTTCTGGAAAAACAGAAGAACAACATTAATATTTTTATTTATGCTTCTTATGAAAAACGTCTGGAAAACTGCGTTGAGACCCTTGGAATGACCGAGGCTGAAGCAAAAAAAATGATTCTTTCTGTGGATAAAGCCCGGAATGCATATCACAAAAAATATGCGGGCTATTTACCCGGTGATCCGGAACATAAGCAGCTGATGATTGACTCCTCTTTACTTGGTGTGACCGGAACTGCAAAACTGATTGCAGAGATTGTACATCAGTTATTTGAAGCATAAATGAATTCAGAAGTTTCCTATTAAAATAGGCCTTTTTGGTGAAAACAGGATGGGAGTCCGAAGCTTTTACCAAAAGGGCCTGTTCTATTGACAACAGGAATATCAGGTACTAAACTTTAAAAAGGCAGGTCTGGGAAAAGACCAAGTATGGGGTTTTAGGAGGAAGCAGATGTGAGATATAAATTAGACAAAAGACTGATTCCTGTAAAGGCGGAAGAGTCTGTATCAGAGGATGACATTCTGATTGAAATTCTAAGCAGGGAAGAATATACAAGCAGACATCATACCCGTTATGAGGATCATTTGCTGATCCGGAATCTGGAACGTGGACAGTATTGCAGGACGGATTTGTTAAAAGACTGTGTAATAGGAACGCTGGTAATTCCTGTGAAGAAAAATCCTTTAAAGCGCCCGTTGGTTTTTGGTTATTATATGAGTGAGAACCGTCTGATCCTGATTGACGACAGCGGGGAAGCTGACAGAATGCTCAAGGAGATGGATAAGACGCAGATCTTTGATAAAACCTACCCGGCTCATCTCCTGTTTGAGCTTCTGGAATACCAGGTCAGAGACGAGATTGAATATCTTCAGAAATATGAGGAACACTTAACAGAAATGGAAGACAGAATCATGAGCGGCAGAAGGGAAAAGGAAGACGTGCTGGGAATTATTCTAAAGGCCAGGAAGGAACTTGCCAGGGTTACGTCCTATTACGGGCAGCTGATGAACATGAGCCAGACCTTAACAGAGAATTACAATGGGCTGTTAAAGGAGGAAGAACAGGCGTTGTTCCACTTGTTTACAGGGAGAATGGCAAGGCTTTCGGAGTACGCAAGGGAACTGCGGGAATATGCCCAGCAGATCCGTGAGATGTATCAGGTTCGGATGGAAATGAAACAGAATCATGCGTTGTCCTTTCTTACCATGGTGACTGCTGTTTTTGCTCCCCTGTCTCTCATTGCAGGCTGGTATGGCATGAATTTTAAAAATATGCCGGAGCTTAGCTGGACTTACGGATATCCGCTTTGTATCCTCATAAGCATACTACTGATTACTCTTGAAATATGGTATTTCACCAGAAAAGGGTGGTTAAAAAAATAACATTCACAAGAATTGCTTCTAAATTAAATCAATAGAAAAATAATGTGATTCCCTTGACACGAAAAAAAATTTCTGCTATACTTTACTTTCGTGTGAAACGAGAGGATGAAGGTCTGAGACGTGCCTGATACCTCTCGTTTTGTTTGCGATAGTGTGTTTGTGCGGCCGTCGGCAACATAAGAACCCGGCTGGCAATGAGAAAGGAATTAATCATTTATGGAAACAGTAAGATTTGATGAATTACAATTAGATGAAAGAATTCTGCGGGCAGTAGCAGATATGGGATTTGAAGAGGCATCTCCGATCCAGACCCAGGCAATTCCGGTTCAGCTGGAAGGAAGAGATATCATTGGTCAGGCCCAGACAGGAACGGGAAAGACCGCAGCCTTTGGAATTCCCCTGTTACAGAAAATTGACCCTAAGGTAAAAAAGCTTCAGGCGGTGGCCCTCTGTCCTACCAGAGAGCTTGCAATTCAGGTGGCAGATGAGATCCGCAGGCTTGCTAAATATATGCATGGTGTGAAGGTTGTCCCGATCTATGGCGGCCAGGACATTGTGAAACAGATCCGTTCCTTAAAAGACGGTACTCAGATCATCATCGGTACACCGGGACGTGTTATGGACCATATGCGCCGGAAAACGGTTAAGTTTGACTTTGTTCATACGGTAGTTATGGATGAAGCAGATGAGATGCTGAACATGGGATTTTTAGAGGATATGGAAACCATATTGAGTCAGCTTCCCGAAGAACGGCAGACAGTTATGTTTTCTGCCACTATGCCTTCTGCAATTCTTGATATTGCAAGAAAGTTCCAGAAGGAGCCGGTAAATGTAAAGGTAGTAAAGAAAGAACTGACTGTGCCGAAAGTGACCCAGTATTACTATGAGGTAAAGCCGAAGAGTAAAGTGGAAGTAATGTGCCGTCTTTTAGATATGTATGCACCGAAGCTTTCCGTAGTTTTCTGCAACACCAAAAAGCAGGTAGATGAGCTGGTACAGGCACTCCAGGGCAGAGGATATTTTGCAGAAGGTCTTCACGGAGATTTAAAGCAGATCCAGCGTGACCGTGTTATGAACAGCTTCCGTAACGGTAAGACAGAGATTCTTGTGGCAACTGATGTGGCAGCCCGTGGAATCGACGTAGATGACGTAGAAGCGGTATTTAACTATGACCTTCCCCAGGATGACGAGTACTATGTACATCGTATCGGCCGTACAGGCCGCGCCGGCCGTGAAGGAATCGCATTCAGCTTCGTGGTAGGCAAGGAAGTATACAAACTTCGTGACATTCAGCGCTACTGCAAGACCAAGATTGTACCTCAGGCAATTCCATCACTGAACGATGTAACTGCCATTAAGGTAGACAAGATTCTGGAAGGCGTAGCAGCTACCATCGGTGATACAGATCTCAGCAAAACGGTTAACATCATTGAGAAGAAGCTGTTGGAAGAGGATTACACCTCTCTTGATCTGGCAGCAGCCCTCTTACGTATGATGATGGGTGAAGAGAACGAAGACATCATCGATACCAGAGAACCCCGTTCCCTTGATGAGCTGGAAGGCTTCGGAGGCGGAAACGGCAGCAGAGGCAGAGGAAGAGGCAATGGCCGCGGAGGAAACAGCGGAAGATATGATTCTTCTTCCAGAGAAGACATGGCCCGCTTATTCATTAACATCGGCAAGAACCAGAACGTAAAACCAGGAGATATTCTTGGTGCCATTGCCGGAGAATCCGGTATGCCCGGCAAGATGGTTGGAAGCATCGACATGTATGACAAATATACATTTGTAGAAGTTCCAAGAGAAAGTGCTGATGCCGTGTTAACTGCCATGAAGGACGTAAAAATCAAAGGTAAAAATATCCATATGGAAAAAGCCAACGGAAAAGGCAGATAAATTTTCGGGAGCTGAACAACGAAGGAAGACGGCCTGTCTTACCGGATTTGTTTAGCTCCTGTTTTTTTCTTGCTTCCGGAAAGAAAACAGGATACAATTAGTTTAAATGAGGAGTCAATTGGAGGACCAAATGGCAGAGTGGAAGAAAAATGACAGGATCCAGGTGTTGATTGAGGATCTTAGTGAAACCGGAGAAGGAATCGGAAAAACCGATGGCTTCACCTGGTTTATAAAGGATACGGTAATCGGGGATCAGGTGGAAGCAAAAGCAATGAAGGTGAAAAAATCCTACGGTTTTGCACACTTAGAGCGGATCATCAAGCCGTCAGAAGGCAGAATCACTCCCCGGTGTCCGGTAGCGAGGCAGTGCGGAGGCTGTCAGCTGCAGGCCATGAGCTATGAAGAACAGCTTCGTTATAAGGAACGTAAAATTTATGGCAACATTACCCGTATCGGCGGTTTTACGGAAGTTCCCATGCTTCCCATTATGGGAATGGACGAGCCATGGAGATATCGGAATAAAGCCCAGTTCCCATGGGGGCTGGATAAGGAAGGAAGACCTGTCGCAGGATTTTATGCAGGAAGGACCCATGCGATTATCGGGTGCGAGGACTGTCTGTTGGGGGTTGAGGAGAACCAGGAGGTGTTGAGGCGGATTAAGGCCCACATGGAGCGGTATCATCTGGCTCCTTATGAGGAGAGCACTCATAAGGGCCTGATTCGTCATACGCTGATCCGGAAAGGGTTTCAGACAGGAGAGCTGATGGTGTGTCAGGTAATTAATGGCAATCAGCTGCCGCACAGCGAGGAGCTGGTAAAAAGTCTGCTTGAAATCCCTGGAATGACGAGTATATCCCTGAATGTGAATAGGGAACAGACAAATGTGATTCTTGGAAACAAGGTGGAGAACCTTTATGGCCCAGGATACATTACGGATTATATTGGTTCCGTACAATACCGTATTTCCCCTCTTTCTTTTTATCAGGTCAATCCGGTGCAGACCGAGAAGTTATACGGAACTGCTTTGGAGTATGCGGGACTTACCGGCGGAGAAACTGTCTGGGATCTGTATTGCGGTATCGGAACCATATCCCTGTTTCTTGCTCAGAAGGCGAAGAAGGTCTATGGAGTGGAGATCGTTCCCCAGGCAATTGATGATGCAAGGGAAAACGCAAGGCTGAACGGCATTGAGAACGCAGAGTTTTTCGTGGGAAAGGCAGAGGAGGTACTGCCGGAACAGTATGAAAAGAATCAGGTTTATGCTGATGTGATCGTTGTGGACCCGCCAAGGAAAGGGTGTGATGAGAAATGCCTGGAGACCATTGTGAAAATGGGACCGGAGCGGGTGGTGTATGTCAGCTGTGATTCTGCGACTTTAGCAAGGGATTTGAAGTACCTGGCGGAGAGAGGGTATGAGCTTGTTAAGGTGAGAGGGTGTGATATGTTTCCGTGGACTACGCATGTTGAGACGGTTGTTCTTTTGTCCCAACAAAAACCGAATGATCGAATTAAGGTTGATTTGGATTTAGATGAGCTAGATGCAACAAGTGCAGAGACGAAAGCGACGTATGCTGAGATTAAGGATTACGTGCTAAAGGAGCATGGATTGAAAGTTTCTAATCTGTATATTTCACAGGTGAAAAGGAAATGTGGATTAGAGGTTGGGGAGAATTATAATCTGGCGAAGTCTGAAGATGCGAAGCAACCGAATTGCCCAGAAGAGAAGGAAAAGGCGATAGTGGATGCGTTGGAGCACTTTGGGATGATATAAAATAGATTACAGATAAAAGATAAAAGCTGAACCAATCAAAATGGGTTTGGCTTTTATTTTGTAAAATTCTAGAAAAATAAAAAAGAACTATTAAAATTACTTTCCCAAAACACCCCAAACTACCCTTTTACGGAGTGGCTTTTTAAGAATTCGTATGGTAAAATTTTTATAAATTTGTATTATTAGCCAGAATAATGTATGAAATTATTGCATTGTCTTGTAAAAGGAGTATGTAGATGACAGATTATGAGATGAAACTGTTTTTACGAATGGACTTTATGTGAAATATACGAGCCCCTCTGATACAGGTAGAAGACACATGTATTAGTGGGGATTATTTTATAGAGGGAGCTAAAAATGGAAGAGAAGAAAGAAAAGTATGTAGATGCCGAATTTCCAATCGATGAGGAGTTCTACATACGTCCCAAAATAGCAAATAAGAAAATGAAGGCAGCACAGACATTATTGCAGACAGTGTATCTCTATGGGATTTCGGGATGTGGGAAAACCGCGTTTATCCGTGATTATTTAGGGAAAAAGCAGTATTACTATTATTCCGCAGAGCAACTGAATGCAGAAGACCTGGATATTGCACTTCATGATAAACCGTTGATTGTGGTAATTGATGATCTGCATCAGCTTCGTACAGATGAACTTCGTGAACAAATCATTAAAAAGATAGAAATACTGGCTAGAAGACCTGATGTCTGGCTGATCCTATCTGGAAGAAGTAGAATGCCATCCTGGCTACTTTCTGTCTATTACCGGAAAGTGTTTACGGTCATAGAGGAAGAGGAGTTAGTGCTTTCTGATGCCGAAGTGATACAGTATATGTCACTTTGGGGGCTGACATTAACCGAAGAAGATTATAAAAAAATCATAGGACTAACAAAGGGAATTGGAATCATTATTAGATTAGTTGCAATGGAGCTTGCATCTGGAAGGCCATTTGATTCTAGCTACATTGAGCGTATGAGAAATGACTTTTGGGATTATCTTGACAGTCATGTCTATGACCAGTGGGAAGTAGAAATTCAGGAATTTTTGATGCAGATTTGTATCGTAGAGGAATTTGATAAACATCTGGCAGAAATGATTACAGGCAGAACAGATGTGGAGAGAATGATAGCTATAGCAGAACAGCTGGGAAATTTTTTACAGTTTAGGGAAGCAATTGCAGGAAAGAGAATCTATGAAATCAGGCTTGCCATGAGACATTCCATGCGAAGACGGCTTCTTCGTACCTATCCAAAAGAAAAATGGGAACGACTTTATTATAACGCAGGTCTTTACTACGAATTAGAGAGCGATACACCAAATGCCCTGAAGATGTACGAAGCCTGTCATGATACAGAGAGAATCGCAGGGCTTTTAATCTCCAATGCAAGAAAGAATCCAGCAAGCGGTCATTATTATGAATTAAGACAATATTATCTTTCCCTTCCAGAAGAGAAAATCAGGGAAAGTGTGGAGCTGATGGCAGGTATGAGTATGCTTCAGTCCATGTTATTAAATATAGAAGAAAGTGAACGCTGGTACGAGGAATTAAAGACGTTGGAAGAACGTATCAGTGGAAGTGCGAAAAAAGCTGCAAAAGGTCAGCTTGTCTATTTGGATATTGGCTTGCCACATCGTGGAAGTAGTAGCTTAATTGATATTTTGAAAAATGCTGGTTCACTTTTGATGAATCGGAATATCAGTCTTCCAGAATTCTCTGTTACTAGCAACCTGCCATCCCAGATGAACGGTGGTAAGGATTTTTGTGAATGGAGCAAGAGGGATAAGGAACTGGCAAACAGCATCGGAAAAATCATAGAATTTACCCTTGGGAAATATGGAAAAGGTTTGGTGAATCTGGCACTTGCAGAAAGCTTTTTGGAAAAAGGAGAGGACAGCTACGAAATTGCCAATCTGACTAACAAAGGGATGATGCAGGCGCAGGCAGGTGGGAAAATTGAGCAATGCTTTGTGGCAGCAGGTATTTTAGCATGGCTTCATATTTTAAATGACCATGCAGAGGATGCCAAAGAGTTATTGCTTCATTTTCAGAAAAAGGCAGAGCAGGAAGCTTCACCAAAACTCTTATCTAATTTAATGGCTATGCAAATCAGGATTGGACTTTATCAGGGAAAGACGGCTGAGGCAGTGGAGTGGATGGAGCAGGCACCAAGTGAAGAACTAGAATTTTCAACCATGGAGCGTTTTCGGTATCTGACTAAAGTACGAGTTTATCTGTTAATGGGAAAATTTGAAAAGGCGATTACTCTTTTGCAACGTATCCAGTATTATGCCGAGATGATGCATAGGACTTATATTTTCATGGAAGCAAATCTGTTACTTGCCATTACCCAGTATCGGATGGGAAATGAGAAATGGATGGGAACCTTACAAAAGACAGTAAACCAGGCAGAAGACTATCACTTTGTAAGACTCATTTCCAGAGAAGGTGCCGCAGTGAACCGCATGTTGAAGGAAATGAATTGGAATGGAAAAAATTCCAAATACGTCCAGACAGTACTGGCAGAGACAGAAAAGATAGCACTTGCCTACCCGGGATATTTAAAGCAGGCAGCAGAAGAAGCCGTCTTTAGTGAAAATGCAATTAAAATCTTAAAGCTTCAGGCGGAAGGATTATCGACTACTGAAATTGCAGGAGAGCTTGGACTTAAAATAGAAAATGTTAAATATCATAACAAACAAAACTTTAAGAAACTAGGTGTTAATAGTAAAACAGCCGCAGTCATGGAGGCAAGAAAGAGGAAGCTGATCTGATCATACAGCGTTCTTTGCCAGAGATTATTTGATAATAGCAAAAATTATTTTCATTCATAGACAATAAAAAACAGGCCTTTGCAAAATAAAAGGGATAGAAAACGGAGGAATTTATGGAAAAAAGAAAAGAAACAGAGAAAAAGTGCAACCATTCCATTCGAAGTAAATGGAAACGGGTGATGGCGGTGGCACTGTCAGTTCTGATGGTGACTTCTGTAATTGATTATAGTGGATTAGTCAATGTAAATGCGCAGACAGAGAGTGATGCAAAAATAGTGACCGCCTTTGCAGAGTTACCGGAAGACATTTGCAACCAGCAAATAGCAGAAGGAGTAAATGAAGAGGATATCAATCTGCCGGATATACTGAACGTGACCGTAAAGTCATTCGTACAGGAAAATGTAGATGCAGTTGTTGAAAGCGTTGAGGATAACACGCAAGGTGTTCCTGAAGTTGCTGCAGATGAAACAACTGTGAAAATGGCAGAAGAAAGTACAGAAACAAATACACAAGAAAGTACAACTACTGTCAGTCCAGAAGAAACATCTGCAGAAAATGCAGATGACAGTACGCTGGAAAACGAAGTTCAAAACAATGAATCAGATCAAAAGGAAACGGTTGAAACGGTTACCGTTGAAAGCAGTGACAATTATGCTGCGCCAACTTCTCAAAGCGTGGAAACCGTGATACAGGATACGACAGAAGCAGAAACGAAAACAAAGGAAGTCATTGAGGATATTACGCTAGAGAATATTACATGGAAAATCAATGCCACAGCGAGTGCATCCGATACCTTCGATTCCACCAGTGCAGGTGCAGTATATATTTATGAGCCGGTTCTACCTGAGGGATATTCTGTTGCAGAAGGCGTAAGTCTTCCACAGATTAAAGTAGAAATAATAGAAAAAGAAGAAAATAATGGGACGTTTCAGGAAAGTAAAACAATTGATGGCATTGAGATTATGGTCAAGGCGGATGCAGGCGTATTCCCGGAGGGTGCGTTATTAAATGTCAGGAAGATTGTAGATGACAATGAGCAGGGAAAAATAGAAGAAGCGGTTAAGGAAGAAGTAGGAACAGAAGAGGAAGCAAAAACAGTAGAGGAATTGATTTCCTTTGACATCACTATTACGGACGCGGAGGGCAACGAGCTTCAGCCAGACACCAGCAAGGGCGAGGTAAAGGTCTCCTTTGCGCAGTTGCCTATGGTGACAGAGGACACCGCACCCACGCAGGAGCTGAAGGTCTTTCACATGGATGATTCTTTAAGCGAAGCAAAGGGCTTGGACACCACTGTGAATCAAGAGACAGAATCTGTGGAAGCGACAGCAGAGCATTTCTCGGTCTACACCGTGGCACAGCTCACCGATGAAATCAAAGAGAATGTAGAAGCGGAAATCAAGGCAGCAGATGGAACGCTCGCCTACTATGACACCATAGAGGAAGCGATTACTGCCGCACAGAGCATGAGCGGTAGTACGGTGACGCTATTGAAAGATGTGCAGACTGAAAGCTTTTTTACTGTCAGTTCGGGAACATTTACCATTGATTTAAATGGAAAAACATGGAATTGCACATATGTTTACGGCATGGCTTTGAAAGTGCAAGGAAGCGCCGGCAGTCAGGTTGCCATCACATTTAAGGATAGTGCCGGGGGTGGTAGCTTTACCACGGACGGAAGCTACTCCATATATTTGATGAATGGTTATGCTTCTGTTGTATTTGAAGGAGGAAACTATACTGGCATCAACTATTCATATGACAATGTAGGAGATGCACTGGGAACAGGTTATGTTTACAGAAACAACAGTGACGGCTCGGTAGTGACCGACACGAGCGGATATACAATTTCTAATGTCACCGTAACACCCGCACCGGTAAAAATCACCGCCCAGCCAGAGGATACTGTTGTCGCGCCAGGTTATAGCGAGGCGCCGACGTTCGCTGTGACGGCGGAAACGGTGCCTGCGGATTCCGGCGAAGCAATTTCGTACCAGTGGTATAAGGATAGTACAGCCATTGACAGTGCAACAAGTGCAAGCTATACGGTTGAACCTGGTCTTCTAGAGGGGAATTATACTTATTACTGCGCCGTCACTTGCGATGGCTATACGGTAAATTCGGATAATGCCACACTTTATGTTGCATCTGCCGAAGGCAATTACACAGTAACAGCGTCAAACGGCATCACATTGAGTTATCCTACGCTGGAAACAGCCATCACTGCGGCAAAAAGCAAACCGAACAGTACCGTCAAGCTGCTTGCCGACGCCACGACGGCAAGCCAGGTGGAGGTCAGCACCGGCACATTTACCATTGATTTAAACGGCAAAACATGGGCCTGTACCGGCGGGCTATGGTTGAAATATGGAAGTAATGTCACGCTGAAAGACAGTGCCGGCGGCGGTGTGATGACAAGGGCCACTTCCATAACGATATGTGTAAGCGATGCTATATTAACTGTTGAAAGCGGTACCTATAAAAATACCAGCTATCAAACAGGGGGTGGCACTCCGACAGCGGTACTATTTGTAAATACCGGTGATGCCGGTTCCGTTACGATTCGGGGTGGCAGATTTGAAAGCAGCGATCCAGTCGGCAGAGCAGCATATTTCCAACAAGCCAACGTGGATATTTCAGGTGGCTACTTTGGCACGATGAGTGTGTATTTTGAAAGCTGCAAAAGCGTTGCCCTTTCCGGCGGGGAATATTGCTACATCACCATAGACAACTTTCCAGTGGGCAGTCTGCTGGCAAGCGGCTATGGTTTTAAGAACAAGTCGGATAATACCTGGGTGAACAATCTGGGCAGAAACGGCTATTCTTATAATGACTTGGCAAACTATTTTCTGTCCAAGCCTATCACTGTCCAGCCGCTACCGGTTCAAATCACCGCCCAGCCGCAGGCCACATCCGCGACCTACGGATATACCAGCGCTACCATGAGCGTCACGGCGGCCAAAACCTCCGCCGCGCCGGAGGGCAGCAGTATTTCGTACCAATGGTATCGCGTAAAGAGCGGCGATGAAACCAGCGACACGGCTTTGGGAACAACTGCCACACAGACGCTGCCAACTGGTCTTGACGCAGGCACCCACAGCTTTTACTGCGTAGTCACCTGCGACGGCTATATCCTGAACAGCCAAAGCGCGACTTTTACGGTGGAACAGAAAGACATTTCCGCCAGTACTCTGGCATTGGATATTCCCGAAGGCGGCTATACCTATGACAAAACAGCTAAAACACCGGCTGTTACCCTTACGCTGGACGGACACACTTTAGCTTTGGGCACGGATTATATTCTTGATTACATGGATAACACCGATGCCGGCACCGCAAGCGTTACCATCACCGGGCAAGGCAATTACACCGGAACAAAAGGCGGAACATTTAACATTAAAAAAGCCACAGCGAGTATCACTCTTGAGATAAAAGGCGCGGGAGCAGATGATGAAATCGTGTATGGAAGCGCCGTCACCTATACGGTGCGTATTACGGGTGTAGACGGAGCAGCGCTTACGAATGCTTCGATTGTATCGGTTTACTGTGTCAATGGGGGCAATCCTGTAGGCTATGTGATGGAATATAACACGGAGAAAGGCTCATATTTCATATCGCAAACAAATTTTATTAACGTAAGCCCCGGAACCTATCCGTTTTATGCAATCGCTGTTTTTCCAGAAGGGAGCGATACTGACAAAAATTATGTATTGGGCGAGGAAAACGAGATAATAAGTGAAGAAATTTCGAAGGATGTTCAAAAAGCGGATACGTCTGTTGCGTTTGATTCGTCCTATACAGGGAACTATTACTACACTGGAAGCCCTGTATCCAACCCAACAGTATCGGATTTGAGCATCATAGGCGCGTCCTATAGCAATGTGGTTTTTACATGGTATGACCAGACAAGCACCAAGCTGGACACTCCGCCAACTCTGCCGGGTAGCTATATCCTTGCGGTGAGCATTCCAGAAAATGATTATTTCAAATCAAGCTCAAATACGAAATCCGTAACCATCGGTTCCTATGACGGCACTGTAACAGTTGCCTATAACGGCAGCACCACAAAGGCGGACTGGTATACCGGGGATGTGCAGATTTCCGCAGACGGCTATACCGTCGGCGACAGCGCGGACGGAACCTTTGCAGAATCCTATCTGTTAAGCGGAGAGGGTGAAGTCAGCAAGACGCTCTATTTCAAAGAAAATGGCACCGGCTATATCACAGACGGAAAGAGCGTTTCGGTAAGCATTGACAAAACCGCACCGGCATTTTCTGCGGATACGGATGGTATCACCATCAGCGACAACAACTGGAAGGGATTCTTGAATAATATCACCTTCGGGCATTTCTTTAAGGAAAATAAAGATGTCAGCATTTCGGCAACAGACAGCGGCTCCGGCGTGGATAAGTATTATTACTATATTGATACTGGCAGTACGACAGTTAAAACAGCCGAGGAACTGAATGGTCTTTCATTTACAGAAGGCAGCAGCTTTTCCATTACCGATGAGAACAAATACATTATCTATGCGTATGCGGTAGACCATGCAGGCAACAAAAGCGCCTATATCTGCACAGACGGAATCGTCATTGACAAGACAGCACCTACGGTTACTTTGACGGCGCCTACGGGTTCTGATCTTGGAGATGTATCAGGGGCAGCAAAAGTAAAAATGGACGAAACAGGAATCATCAGCTATGTTATCAAAACTACCGAGCAAAGTGGTATCACCGCGCAGAATATTTTAGATTCCACAGAAAAGAATACGGTAAGCGTGACAGATGGTCAGGCGGACACAAATCTTGAAGTTGCACTTTCTGGTTTGACAGCGAATACCACCTATTACATGTATGCTGTGGGCACAGACAGTGCACAAAATAACGGCAGTGTGGTGAGCACAAGTTTTACGACCACAACGACACAGCCGGTTTTCGCTGAGAATCCGACCATAACAGGAACCTACGGACAGCAGGTGAAGGACATGGCGGTATCTCAGGTGTCCAGCACCAATGGTGTAGCCGGAAGCTGGAGCGTTTCCAGTACGGATATACCATCTGTAGGAACAGCGGCGACCTATGATGTAGTCTTTACACCAAACGATGCAGTGCAATATGCCACGGTGACGAGAAATATCGTTCCGACCGTGCAGCCGAAAAGTCTGACGGCGGAGGGCGTATCAATCGGAGAGGTTTCCGGCACATATACCTATGACGGAACGGCGAAAACGCCAACCGTTATGGTGACTGACAGTTTGGCGGCCATTACTACATCGGATTTTGAATACAGCTACAGCAACAACACAAATGCCGGAACGGCAACGGCAACGGTAACCATTACCGCAAAAGGCAACTATACCGGAAGCGTAAGCCGTACCTTCACGATTGCAAAAGCACCGGCACCGAGCATTACCTACCCGACGGCAAGCGGCATTACTTACGGACAAAAGCTGTCTGCAAGTGCTTTAAGCTTTAGTAGTACCGAATATGGAACCTTTGCATGGACAAACAGCAATGCGGTTCCGACTGTTTCAAACAGCGGCTATGAGGTTACCTTTACGCCGAACGCCAATACAACTGCAAACTATGACGCTATTACGGGTACCACTCATACGGTTGCCATTACCGTCAGCAAGGCAACTCCTGCTGTGACAGTAAATGCAGTTGTTTCCGATGATGCGGGAAGCCGTAAAGCAACACTGACCGCAACCGTGACTGGTGCAGGCGATGGCGAAAACCCTACTGGTGCTGTGAAATTTGTCAACAGTACAAGCGGCAGTGATGAAGATATTGTAGGAGCGACCGCTGTCACAATCACGGGCGGCAAGGCAACTTACACATGGACTGGGCTTGCCAGTCAGATCTACAAGGTTAAGGCTGTTTACAACGGTAGCGGAAACTATAACACTGCTACCAGTACAGAGCTTAGCTTTGACACCAATAAACAGAATCAAGCGGCACTTAGCATGGAAAGTATCGGTACAAAGACCTATGGCGATGGGACATTTACCCTTTCTGCAACAGGCGGAAACGGTGGCGGAGCTGTGACCTTTGAAAGCTCTGACCCGACTATCGTCAGCATTGCCGGTACCACAGCAACGATTCACAAGGCTGGTACCGTGACCATCACCGCTACCAAGGCGGCAGACAGTACCTACAATGAAGCGACGGCATCGGTATCACTGACTGTGGGCAAAAAGGCGCTAACCATTAAGGCAAATGACCAGTTGAACATTATCAAGGGTGCGGCAATGCCAACGCTTACGTATATCGCAACAGGGCTTGTGGGCAGTGATACCTTTACCAGTCCGACCTTATCTACCACAGCGACGGATACGAATACCATTGGCGAATATGACATCACAATCAGCGGTGGAACCCTTGCCAATGCTGATAGCTATGCAGTCACCTATACAAATGGTAAGCTGACCGTGGTCAATGCGACCTATACCGTGACTGTGACAAACGGAACCGGCAGCGGCAGCTACAGCGAGGGTCAGACCGTAACCATTACGGCAGACAGCCGAGGTGGCTATACTTTCTCCGGCTGGAGCAGTAGTGATGGCGTAACCTTTGCAAACAGCACAACAAGTACAACAACCTTTACCATGCCGGATAAGGCAGTTACCGTTACGGCAAATTATAGTAAAAAAAGCAGTGGAGATAGTGGTAACTCCAATGGGGGATCTACGACTAACAATACGAACAGCAATAAGGATACCACAAACGCTAACCAATCAAACGTAGGAGAAAGTACTGTAATTGGCACTGGAGCAAATCAAAACACAACTGGCACTACACAAGGTGAAACCAGCCAGAAAACTGTGAAAAGTAGCCAAAATGATGAAAATAAGCCTTATCTTGCAGGAGATGAAGAGAAAAGTGGTTGGGAAGCAATTATGACAGAGATCAAAGAAATCTCTGATCAGGAGAGTCAGGAACCTGGTAGGATTATGGTAGAAATGAATGGAGGAACCACAATTCCTGCCAATGTTATCGCTACACTTCAAGGTAAAAATCTTAATCTGGTACTTGATATGGGAGATGGTATCACCTGGACCATAAATGGAATGGATGTATCAGAGGATGCGTTGCTTGATATCGATCTTGGTGTAACAAAGAAAACCAGTGTGATTCCAGAAGATGTGGTAAACAGAATTCGAGGAGAGAACAGAAGTGTTCAGATAGAATTAGCTCATAATGGGGCATTTGGATTCAAAGCTACACTTACCATTGCATTTGAAAAAGGAGAAGTAGGAAAGTTTGCGAATCTATTCTATTACAATGAAGAAACAGGCAAGCTGGAGTATATGGAATCTACACAGGTGGAAGAAGATGGAAAAGCAACCTTAACGTTTGTTCATGCTTCAGCCTATACCATTGTGTTAAGTAATGTGGCGATGGATGAGAGTGCAGTAGATTCTCTCACAGAGACAGAAAACCAAACGGAGGATAGCACAAAAGCAGATTCAACTGAAGTACAGGTAACAGAGGAAACGTCAGGAAATATGATGGTATTCTGGATTCTTCTTGGCATCATAGTTGTCGTAGTGATTGGTGGAACAACCATTTACATGAGAAGAAAAAAAGACAACAAGGAAGAAAACGAAGTATAAAAGAAAGTAGGAAAAGGAAATACAAAAAGTTTGAAAAAAAAGTATAAGAAATAAGAATGAGAGAGGTTACGTAGCAAAACCATGTTACGTAGCCTTTCTTGTTATGCAACTTCTCGCTTATTCTTGACAAGTGAGATGCTCTTCGGTCTTTTTTCAATTTTCACTCAATTCACAGTCAATGTGGGTTAGGTGATTTTTTTGTATTCTTTTATTTGTAAAACAAATTGACCAGAGGGCAGAAAGGAAGGTACAGCATATGTACGAAACAAGTAACGTAGGAAAATATCAGCCGGTAGTCATCGGTATCGATCATGGTTTTAGCCTGATTAAGACTTATCATCACATAATGAGTAATGGAGTAACGAAGACAAGTGGGAAACCACCAGTTTTAGAAAACAGCCTTTACTACAATGGTAACTATTATGTGATTGGTGGTAGCCGAATGACAGTAAATGAGGACAAAACAGAAAATGATAACTATTTTATCCTTACACTGGCTGCAATTGCAAAAGAACTGAAAACAAGAGGGATTGAGAAGTTTGCAAAAGTAGTGTTAGGTGTAGGAGTTCCATTCAAACGATTTGGGGAGGAGCAGGGAAATCTGGTTGATTACCTGACAAGATCAGGACTTATTGCATTCGAATTTGAAGGACAGGAATTTACGATTGTTATCCAAAAGGTCATCTGTTATCCCCAGTGTTTTGCGGCAATTGCAGACCGCATTTCAAATATGGAAGGGAGGTATGTCGTTGCTGATATTGGTTCTTGGACAAAGGATATTGTCTGTATTGATAACAAGAGAATTAATGTTGAGCAGAGTGTAACGATTTCACATTCCATTATCACATTATTTCAGAGTATGAACAGTGCAATATACGCAAAGACAGGCAAGAGAATTCCAGAAGATATTTTGCAGGATTTTATTCTGGAAAAGGAAGTGATTTTGCCTTTTGATGTAAAAGCAATTATTGAACGGCAGTTGAGGGAATTTGCTTATAAAACAGAAGGCCAGCTCAATGAATATGGATTTGATATTGATTATTCTAACATTATCTATGTGGGTGGAGGAGCTACCATTATGAGACGATTCGCACCAGACCGAACGAATGTATCTTATCTGGAAGATGTCAGACTAAATGCCAGAGGATATGAATTACTAGCAAAATCCCAGTTGAATCGGAGTTAATGTATGCAGAAAGTTAAAGATGGATACCGAGCCAGTTTTCGATTGAATGAGGATAATTCCGAACATATGGAAATTTATCAAATGTTTCAAGAACTTATGAAATCAGGGAAATATCGCAATGAATCTGATTTGTATCGAGCGGCAATTGCTAATCTTTACCGAGAGAAACAGGGAAATGGCATTTCCGATGAGCGCAAGGTGGAATTACAGGAATGTGCCAGAATGTCAGCTCATCAAGTAAGTGAACTGGTTCAAGATATTATTAATACTGCAATCGTTGATTTGAAAACCTCTGCAATTAGGGTAGCCCTTACTGATTCTGATATCTCTTCTAAGTCAAAGGAAAATATGGGAATGAAGCCGCCTGAATCATCTGAAGTATTACCAGATGATATATGTGATTTTATGAAGATGTTTGAGTAGATATAGCTTCTATCGGAGATATGCTAAGTCGGACATAGTGGCGACAATATTCGAACGAAGTGAGAAAAATGTCGCCTACTTGTCAGACGTAATAGCTGGGGCTTGGGGTCGCTAGAACCCCAACAAGTTTTGCCCGTTGTGTGTACACAGGGCGAAACTTGCTCTACTATTTGCGACGTATCCGGAGCATATTCACGAGCGGAGCGAGTTATTCGTGAACGACCTTAGGGGAGAGAGCGTAGACCGGAGGGAGGAGCTTGCGACGGCGAAAATCCATGTGCCGTTTCCGGCACTTTTAGTAAATGGAATATTTCTGATGATTGTATTTGGAGAAATTATTGATGAAAGAAGGTGAGAGATTTGAAGAACGACAGAACAGAAGATTTGCATTTCAGGGCAACTCCAGAAGAAAAGGAACTGATAAGAAGAAAGGCGGAAAAAGCGGGACTTTCCATGTCAGACTATTTAAGAAGACAGGCATTATCAAAGAAGGTAACGGTAATTTCGCCTGAGATTTTTAAAGAGTACAAGGAACTTTGTGGTCAGTTTGGATGGTATGGCAATAACATCAATCAGATTGCAAAGCACTTAAATGGTGGTGGCGATCAGTATACCGTCATTCGGTGGCTGGAGAATTATCAGAGGGATCTGGATGATCTGATTATCCGCTTCAAGATGCTGATGGAGAAGAAGATTGCAGCCTAGTGCTGCAATTCTTCTAAATAAACTAGACCAGGGAGGAGGTTTCACAGATGGCAATACTAAAGCATATCGCAAATAAAAGTAAGATATATTCTGGCGCAGAGCAATATCTGTGTTTTGAACATGATGCCAAAACAGGAAAACCATTATTGGATGAGCAAGGCAGAATGATAGCTAGAAAAGGTATTCTAAAAGAAGCCATAAATTGTGATTTTGATTCCTTTGCCGCAGAATGTATGGAAACCAATAATCTTTATCATAAGAATAAGGGAACAGCGGATATCAAAAGTCATGATTATATTCTAAGTTTTGATCCGAAAGATGATATTACGGCAATGGAAGCCATGGAATTAGCAAAGAAATATGCAGAAAAGTTTCTGGAAGGACATCAGGTAATTATCGTAGTTCATCCAGATGGGCACAATGGTAGTGGCAATATCCATGCTCATGTAGTGGCAAATTCTGTTCGCAAGTATCCTGCTGTCAAACAGAAATGGCATGAAAAAGCTTGTGAATATAATCAGGGCTGTAAGCATAAATGCACCAATGCCATGCTTCGGTCAGGAAAACAGTGGGTCATGGATGAGTGTAAAAAGCGTGGACTGAATCAGGTGGATTTATTTCATTCTAAGATACGTGAGGATTATTGGGTACAAAAAAGAGGGTTAGAGAAAGATCCTGACTTCATAACAGATAAAGATAAATTACGAATCTATGTTGATGCAGCTCTTCCTTATGCAATTTCCATGGAGCATTTGGCAGAAGTACTCTATGAGAAATATGAAGTTACGACACGAATTACTAATCAGACCATTTCTTTTAAGCTGGCTGATGCAAAACAAGCAATTCGTGGGAAACGTCTTGGTGATGATTATACAAAACCAGCATTAGAAGAACGCAGACCAAAGTTATTTCAGGAACGACTAGAGACGGAATCTAAGAAAAAAGCTGAGTTAGATTCTATCATACAAAGACATGTGGAAGAAGAAAAAGCGAAAAGGATTGCCATAAAGAAGAAGCAGGAAAAAGAATTATTTGACTCTGTGCAAAATCTAATGAAAACAGTGGATCAATATGTTAAGAGAGAAGATGAGACATATCAGCGAATTATAGATGTCCTGCCAGATGCAATAAAATCCAAAGATTCACAAGAAGTTGTGATGAAGGAACACTCAATACAGGAAAATGCTACGTTGGATACCGTTAGTTCATTCATTGAATCTTCTAGTGAAATTAATGTTAAACAATCAAACTATAGTGAGCCAGTGGAACACTACGATTCCTATATTACAGAAGATTATGCAAAAACAGCAATCGAGGTAGAAAAGGATGCAGTGAAAGAAATGGAGGAAGTTTCAAGACCAAGAGATTGGAGAGAAGAATTTGCAGATTATAAAAAGCTACACCCTGAAATGGATATAGAAGAAATGATTGATTCCTTTGATGATTACTATAATGGACTGTGGGTTAAATATAATGCACAGAATGTAAATCGTGAGATTCGGACAAGGGGGCGTTAGAAAATTTAATTTACAAAAAAAGAAGCTCGACGCATCGGGCTTCTTCAAGGTGTTGTCCGAAGACGACCACGGCAATTCTTAAGTATAATCTAGCAAAGTAATTTGAATTATGCAACTTATTTTGAGATTTGTAATTTGAATTATATTTTATATCGTGTGATAGAGTGCCAGTTCTGTGGAAAGCCCATTTCTTTATATAGTAACTCATGGCTTAAATGTGGACAATCATCAAAAACATCTTTAACGATACGCTTTAATTGCTGTTTGAAAACTTTGAATTCATTATTATCAAGCAGATAACGAAGTGACACAACTACAGCAAAGAGGTCGCTGGTTCCACAGGTATAATGCTCATTTTTTATTGAAAGACCTAATTTGCTGTGAAGTGGCATGTTGGGTATGTTTTC
>NZ_QOHO01000076.1 GCF_003432035.1 Lacrimispora amygdalina | reverse complement strand
TTTTTCTGATTAGATAAAGAATATTCTAGTTCGTATTCGCATTCCCTAAAAGAACGATTAATTAAATCTAATTTTTTAATTTTAGGATAGGCATTTGCAATTTTAATAGGATATTGATCTGTTTTATTATTTGGAGTTATATATATCCCTCGATTTTTTTTATCTTCTGAATAATAAAAGAAATCTTGTTCATTTTGTTCAAGATATTTTATAAAAGAATAGTTTTCTTCTCTTTCCATGGGCTCCTCCATTTTTATATGAATTTTTTATATTATAACGTTTTTCAGATGGTAGTGGAATAGAAATATCACTACCATCTGAAAAACATTATTTTTCGCTAACTAATTTATAAAAACTGGTTTTCTTTAAATTTAAGAATTCCATTGCTTTCTTAGCGGAAATATTTCCCCGTTTCCACATATCATAATATTTTTCCCATTCAACCGGCTTCTCCAATGAAGGACGTCCCATATGTTTTCCTTGCTTTTTTGCTATATCAATTCCTTCTTTTTGCCGTTGGCGAATTGTAAGCCGTTCCTGTTCTGCAATACTGGACATAACCTCGATAATGATATTGTTTACCATATCTCGTATCCATTCCTGACCACTTGGAAGTTGTATCATGGTTGTTGGCAAGTCAAGAATTTGTAAATTAACATGATTACTCTTAAACCATTCCAATTCATTTTTTATATCGGCTTTATTCCTGCTTAAACGATCTAGTGACTTAATTATAAGCGTATCACCTTTTCGCAACCCCAACGGGCTTTTGAGAGCCTGAAATCCGTTTCTGTTTAAGTCCTTTCCACTGGCTTTATCAACTATGATGTTGGACTCATCTACATATTTTTTCAATTCCTCAATCTGTCTGTCCAAACTCTGGCTTGTGGAACTAACCCTTGCATATGCCATCTTTTTTCCGCTCATTAAAAATCTCCTTTCATTATAAAAGATACGTTCACAAAGGTTGAAGTAATTACGGATATGTCCGCAAAGATCAAGACCAACCTTTATGAACGCAAATAGATAGTAATATAGCCAGTCCGTAAAGGTACACCTTTGCAGACTAGCTACTTGGATTTAGAAATTGACTTTGCTATGACATCAGATAAGAATAGAACAGTAGTAACAACTAACTGAACAGTCAGTTCTTTGAAAATGAGCTTCATTATCTCACCCCCTTTCTAGTCTGTACGCCTTATAAATTTTAAAAATAAAAACCGTATATCTCACACCTAGAGATATACGGCTACTTTTATAAAAATTCTTTTTAATAATGAATCTACAACAATTCCTGAAATTATTAGACAAACAAACCATTCAAAAATAAGCGACATAAAACCGAAATAAGTAACATGAAATATTTTATGATATAAACGGTTGATAATAAAAGCCACTATAAGCATTACAATTAGTATTGCCATTAGTTTTACACTATTTTTTCTCTTCTTATATTTAGATGATAATTTACATATGTAACAAAAATAGTTTCTACTTTTAGCCAGTTGGTTCATTAGCGGTTATTAAACAACCAGCAACCACAACTACGAATGTTTGCCCACCTTTTGTATTATCAAACTTGCTATATCCCAACGGAAGACCGGTTACACTTATGGCATCACCATCATAAAAATTGTCTAACTCGCCATTATAGAGAATATAATATTGTAATCCGTCATAATCAATAGCATTAATAACGGATAAATATTTGTTGTCACTAATTTGGGTTTCTTCAATTTGTATGATTTGACTAGAAGGTATCATCATTAGTTTATCACCATATTTTCGGTCGTTTTTAGAAATATGTTTTGCTTCGATATTATAATCAATTAATTCATCTGTAATTTCTGCATAGTTCTTTTCATTTAATGGAAAGAGATTGTCATGATCTGATAAAAACTGTATGGCTTTTTCAGTAAGGACATAAGGAACTACCCCGTTTTCTTGTAGGCTTGTATAAATTTCCAATGCCGTATAATTGGAAGAAGTGGATTTATCTGTTGACGTTTCTGTTGCCAGTTCTGTTTCGGTTTCCGTTTCCGCTTCCACTGGCGGTTCTGTTACTGTCTGGCTTTGGGCTGTTGTCTGTGCAGTTGTTTCTGAACTTGCAGATTTAGTGGATCCCTCTGTCTGCATTTCCACGCTTTCCTGTGGAGAATCAGTTCCTGAAAGCATACCGATAATGAAGAGCATAACAAATAAAGCTACTATAGCAAGTAAAAATATCTTTAGTTTTTTCACATTCGTTCCTCCTGATTATGATACCTTGTACTTCAAATATCTTTAATCATTTTTACATTCGTTTTCTTTTATGATCTGGCGTAGGCGTCGCTCTGTATATCCATATTTAAATGCCACTGTTTTAATATCTGAATTATTGCTGGTCATTTCTACCTGTTTCAAAATATAATCTTTTGAGAACAGTTTTTTTGGTAGCGTTATTTGCTGACCTTGAAAATTCTTATGGAGAAGAATCGTGGCTTCGATTCCAATCACCTCCGCAATCTCTTTGTATACGCCTGTTAAATCAGTTGCAGTAATTCTTTTCTCACTATGCAATTCCCCTCCCGCTTTCATAAATATTATTGATAAATCAACTATACCTTTTTTTATTGGAAAATACACTCTAGTAATTTCCTTGAAAATTTCCTTTAAAATTTCCTTAAAGCAAAAGAAAAAGACGGTTAACTATTTTATATTTATAGTTATTCGTCCAGTCGTGTTATTGCGATTCCCTCATTAAATATTCGAAAATTTTTGACACAAAATATGACACAATCCCCCCACGTGGAGATCCTCTGTGAGAAGATAAAAAGATTGTTTACTACCTAGATTTATGCTAGTAGTAAACAAATGTAAACCATAATAAACAGATTTATAGAAATCCTCCCCTTTTTAATACCCCATGTGCGGCAAAGGCGTCGCATGTGGGGTATTTTTTATGTATCAGGGAAAGGAAGCTGCTTGAAAAAAAGATTGAGAACTGATATACTCTGATTTAAAACGCCAATTACCGTGCATGCACGTTTGAAAGGTTAAATAAAATGAATGAAAAGAAATATAACAGCCTGCGCTGGTTCTGGGGGTCCTTATCCCTCCAGAAGAAGGTGAATTATCTTACAGCCAGCGGAGCTGCTGTGGTCATACTGTCCATCATTGCTAATTTTATGGTGGCGGGGTTTGGAATGAGAGGATTCAGTTCTGTTTTAAGAAACAACTCACAGAGTCTGGCATTCTGGTCTGCCATGGAGAATGAAAAGAATGCATTTGCTTCTTATATAAAAGATGATACGAAAGACAGCCGTGAAGTGTATGAAAAGGCGTGCAGAAATACAAAGAAAGCGGTGGATCAGCTGCCTTATGATTATAAAAAGACAGGCCGGTATCAATATGCAAAGGTGTGGTCGATCCGGAATATGTATGAAAATTATGCAGTTTACCGGGATAAATTTCATAAGCTTACGAAGCAGGATCCGGATTATACGGAAAAGCTTTATACGATTTACAGAGTACAGGCCTATCTGACTGCTTATGCAGGACAGCTGGAGCAGATGACTGTAAAGCAGGGCAATGAAAGCTATGAAAAAAAACGCTATTTACTGGTGATCGTCCCGGCGGCAAGCCTGATATGGGGTGGTGCTTCCCTGCTTTTTGTTAAACTTTTAAACCGGTCCATTAACCGCAGCATCATACGTCCTGTGGTGGAACTTGCGAAAGATTCGACGCGGATCGGAAAAAATGACTTCTCCGGCGAAGATGTGAAGAGAGAAGGGGATGACGAGATTGCAAGACTGGTGCGGGCTTTTTCTGCCATGAAGTCTTCAACCCGTGGTTATATCAGCGCATTGACGGAAAAGCATGAGATGGAAAAGCAGTTAGATGAGGTCCGCCTGCAGATGCTTAAAAATCAGATTAATCCCCATTTCCTTTTTAATACCTTAAATATGATTTCCAGCATGGCGCAGATTGAGGATGCATCAGTGACTGAGAGAATGATCTCTGCGCTCAGCAGTCTGTTCCGCTATAATTTAAAATCCACAGATTCGGTCATGCCGTTAGAGAGGGAATTAAAGGTTGTTCAGGATTATATGTATTTACAGCAGATGCGTTTTGGGCAGCGGTTTCAGTACATTACTGACTGCAGTCCTCAGACGCTTGATATACTGATACCTTCTTTTTCTTTGCAGCCCCTGGTTGAAAATGCAGTCATACACGGGCTTTCGAAAAGAAGCAGGGGAGGGAAAATTCTTATCCGTTCCTGGTTAAAGGAGGGGAAACTGGTGATTTCAGTAGCGGATACAGGGGAAGGAATTGACCATGAAAAACTGGAGGAAATCCGGTGCTCGTTAAGAGACGGAGAGGAAAAAAAGACGGGAATCGGTGTTGGAAATATTTACCGGAGAGTCCATGGCATGTATAAAGACGGGGAAGTGTCCATATACAGCGCTCCTTTAAAAGGAACGGCAGTGCAGCTTTCCTTTACACCGGAGTATCAGAAGAATTCATAAGGAGGAAGACAGATGTATCGTATTTTACTGGCAGATGATGAACAGATTGAACGAATGGCACTGGCCAGAAGGCTCACCAGGCATTTCGGTGACAGCATAAAAATCAGTGAAGCGGTGGATGGCGCAGACGCCATTGCTGTATTTGAACGGGAAAAGTGTCAGATTGCCATACTGGATATCGCCATGCCGGAATTAAACGGTGTGGAGGCTGCTGAGCGGATCAGGAGCCTTAGCAGGGATTGTGTTATCATCTTTCTTACCGCTTATGATGAATTTTCCTATGCAAAACGGGCAATTGTTATACGGGCTCTGGATTACCTTCTCAAACCATGCGAAGAAGAAGAACTTCTTGCTGTTATGGAGGAGGCAATGCGCCTTGCAGATATTCAGGACAAGGGAAATGGAAGTGGAGATGGGGCAGATGACGGTTCTGAACTTCGTGAACTGGATTCGGACCTTCATGAGCCGGCAGATGGAGATGCCAAGAGCGATGTGGCCGCCCGTATTCTGGAATTTATAAAGAATAATTATATGAAAGAAATTTCCATGCAGGATGCGGCCCGGCTGCTTCACTACTCGGATGCCTATTTCTGCAGACTGTTTAAGCAGTGTTTTGACCAGAATTTCACTACCTATTTAACCAAGGTCAGAATAAACGAAGCGAAAAAGCTGCTTATGAATAAAAATGCCAGTGTAAAGGATGTGAGCATACAGGTTGGATATTACGATTCCAATTATTTTGCCAAGGTATTCAGACGAATTACCGGAGTGCTTCCTTCTGAGTTCAGGGATAGTCAGAATGCACAAAAATAAATGATTATATTTATGCAAACTGGCGAAAGCCCCAAGGAGGATGTTAAAATATTCTCCCTGGAAGACAATCCTCTACGGTACAAAAAAAAGCTTCAGGTTATATAATTGAGAAAGCATTAAGGCAGGCGTCGCCCCCTTGTTGATGTACTCAATCATATAACCCGGGGCTTATTTTTTTGCCGTAATACATCTAAAAAACAGATGGGAAGGAAAGAAATCGTATGAAGAAATTCTTAAAGAGACTGGCAGCAGGCGTTCTGGCAGCTGCTGTGGCAGCAGGGCTTAGCGGCTGCGGTATGGCAACTTCGGGCAAAAGGATCATCCGGATCTCACACGCTCAGGCAGAGACCCATCCGGAGCATTTAGGTCTTCTTGCATTTAAACAGTATGTGGAAGAACGTCTGGGAGATAAGTATGAGGTACAGATATTTCCCAATGAGATTCTTGGTTCTGCGCAGAAAGCCATAGAGCTTACGCAGACTGGAGCCATTGATTTTGTAGTGGCAGGAACTGCAAATTTAGAGACCTTTGCTGATGTTTATGAAATTTTCAGCATGCCATATTTGTTTGATTCAGAAGAGGTGTACCGCTCTGTTATGGAGGATACGGACTATATGCAGAATATTTATGCTTCCACAGACGAAGCGGGATTCCGTGTTGTCACCTGGTACAATGCAGGAACAAGAAATTTTTATGCTAAAACACCGATTCGTACGCCGGACGATTTAAAGGGTAAGAAAATCCGTGTTCAGCAAAGCCCCGCAAGTGTGGCAATGGTAAATTCATTCGGTGCAGCAGCAGCGCCCATGGGATTTGGAGATGTATACACTGCGATTCAGCAGGGAGTAATTGACGGAGCAGAAAATAATGAACTGGCACTTACCAATAACAAGCACGGAGAAGTAGCAAAATACTATTCTTATAACAAGCATCAGATGGTACCGGATATGCTGGTAGGTAATTTGAAATTTTTAAACAGTTTAAGCCCTGAAGAATATGAGGTTTTTGAAGAGGCAGCCAAACGTTCCACAGAAGTAGAACTTGCTGAATGGGACAAAAGCATTGAAGAGGCAAAAGAGAAGGCCAAAACAGATATGGGAGTGGAGTTCATAGATGTTGATGTGGAAGCTTTTAAAGAAAAGGTACTTCCCCTTCATGAAAAAATGCTGAAGGAAAATCCTAAGATCAGAGATTTATACCAGCATATTCAGGATGAAAATGAAAAAATAAAAGGAGGACAATAGTATGTCAGTGATGCATCAGGTAAAAGACCGGATCATGAAAGTTCTTGGAGCAGTCATTATATTTCTTTTTGCAGCTATGACTGTAATTGGAACCTATCAGATCATTACCAGATATTTTTTTAACAGACCAAGTACTATTTCAGAAGAACTGCTGACTTATTCCTTCACCTGGATGTCTTTGTTTGCTTCTGCTTACGTATTTGGAAAAAGAGATCATATGAGAATCGGTTTTCTTGCTGATAAAATAACCGGTACTGCAAAGAGATATCTGGAATTTGCCATTGAAATGCTGGCATTTGCATTTGCAGGCGTGGTTATGGTGTATGGCGGCAGTTCCATAACAAAACTTACAATGATGCAGACAACAGCATCGTTACAGATTCCCATGGGATATGTGTATGCCGCAGTTCCGGTTACAGGCATTCTTATCATGATGTTCTGTCTGGTTAATGCGGTGGATATGCTGCATACGGATTTCAGCGTAAAGGAGGAGGAAGCATAAATGAGTATTTCCATATTCTGCGGACTGATCATATTGGTGGTTCTGGTAATTCTGCTTTTACTGGGAGTTCCGGTGGCAGTTGCACTTGCCGTTTCATCCATATGTGCCATTCTGCCTATTTTAAACACGGGAGCAGCGGTGCTGACAGGAGCACAAAGAATTTTCTCCGGTATTTCCATATTCAGTCTTCTGGCAATTCCCTTTTTTATTCTTGCAGGTAATATTATGAACAAAGGAGGCATTGCAATCCGCCTCATTAATTTTGCAAAGCTGTTTACCGGGAGAATACCTGGTTCCCTTGCCCATACAAACGCAGTTGCAAACATGCTGTTTGGTGCAATTTCAGGATCAGGAACAGCAGCTGCCTCCGCGATGGGAGCGATTATCGGACCCATTGAGGAAGAGGAAGGCTATGACAGGGATTTTTCCGCAGCAGCAAACATCGCCACTGCTCCAACCGGGCTTTTGATACCGCCCAGCAACGTTATGATCACGTTCTCCCTTGTGAGCGGTGGAACTTCTGTTGCGGCTCTTTTTATGGCTGGATATATACCTGGTATCCTATGGGGTCTGGCCTGCATGATAGTTATCTATTTTCTGGCTAAGAAAAAAGGATATCAAAGTACAAAACGTTTCACTGCAAAGGAAAAAATTCGTGTCTGTCTTCAGGCAATTCCCTGTCTTCTCATGATTGTAATTGTTATTGGAGGAATCATTGGGGGAATCTTTACGGCTACGGAAGGAAGTGTGGTATCCGTAGTCTACAGCCTGGTTCTGTCCCTGTTTTTCTATAAATCGTTAAAGCTTTCAGAGCTGCCTAAACTGTTTTTGGAAAGCGCCCAGATGACGGGTATCATCATCTTTTTAATCGGTGTTTCCAGCATCATGAGCTGGGTTATGGCATTTACCGGAATACCTGGTGCAGTTTCTGATGCAATGCTTGGAGTCAGCAGCAATCGTTATGTTATTTTGTTCATCATAAATATTCTTCTCCTTCTGGTAGGTACATTTATGGATATGACACCGGCCTGTCTGATCTTTACTCCCATCTTTCTGCCTGTATGCCAGGCGCTGGGAATGAATACCATACATTTCGGAATTATGATGATCTTTAACTTATGTATCGGAACCATAACTCCTCCAGTGGGAACGACCCTGTTTGTAGGAGTGAAAGTAGGTCAGACAAAAATTGAAAATGTCATAAAGACACTGCTGCTTTATTTTGCCGCTATTTTTGTAGTGCTTCTTCTGGTATCGTATATACCCGCATTGTCATTATGGCTACCGGGGCTTCTTGGATATGTATAAGAATTTGTAAATGGAAACTGCCTCTTTTTCCTTTTAATCGCAGGAAGGAGGCAGTTTTCATTTTTCTTTAAAGCTGCATTGCAAAATTTATCAATATGTTATATACTGTTTGATGGAGTATTACAAGAAAGAACAGACAAAAGGATGGTTTTAATCATGACTATTTTAGAAAATTGGAGAAATTTAGCATACGGTGACGGTCTGGATGATAAAGGAAAAGAAGAATTATGGACCGGGTATTTTAAGGTTGAAAAAGGCATTTATGAACATATTCTGTCAAAGCCGGAAGAAGTGGTGGAAGGAACCGTTGAAGAGCTGGCTAAGAGATATGGCACAGACGTTCAGACGATGACCGGATTTTTAGATGGAATCAATGAAAGCTTAAAGGGCTACGAAAACCCAATCGAAACGATGGATGAGAATACCGTAGTTAAAATTGAAATTGACCCGGAAAAGCTTTATTATAATATGGTAGAAGCAAAGGCTGAATGGCTTTACAGCCTTCCGCAGTGGGATCAGATCCTGACAGAGGAAAAGAAGAAGGAACTCTATAAGACTCAGAAGGCTTCCGGAACGATTGTTAAGGGTGCAAAAATTGGAAGAAACGATCCATGTCCATGCGGCAGCGGCAAGAAATATAAAAAATGCTGCGGACAGAACCTGTAATCGTAACGATAATGAGACAGGAAAGCAGGTACCTCTTTGGGGTTACCTGCTTTGTTTTTCACTTCGGGAAAAAAAGGAATTTAAAAGAAAGGAAATCATAAGTGGAAGCGTACACAAATTTTGCGGAAGTCTACGATCTGTTTATGGACAATATTCCATACGAAGACTGGTGCAGTTATGTGACCGGTCTTTTAAAGGAACATGGAGTTAAGGATGGCCTGGTACTGGATTTAGGGTGCGGAACGGGTAGTCTTACAGAACTTCTGGCAGATGCCGGATATGATATGATTGGAGTGGACAACTCCGAAGACATGCTGCAGATTGCCATGGATAAGAGAGCAGAATCTGGTAAGGATATTCTTTATCTTATGCAGGATATGAGGGAGTTTGAACTCTATGGTACGGTGAGGGCGGTTTTAAGTATCTGCGACTGTATCAACTATATTCTGGAATACAGAGATCTGGTGGAGGTTTTCCGTCTGGTGAATAATTATCTTGATCCGGGCGGTGTATTTATCTTTGACTTAAATACTGTTTATAAGTATGAGAAGGTAATGGGGGATACTACCATTGCAGAGGACAGAGAGGAATGCAGCTTCATCTGGGATAATTATTATGACGGGGATACGAAGATCAATGAATACGATCTTTCACTGTTTATCCGGGAGAAGGAGGATCTTTACCGGAAATATACGGAAACCCATTACCAGAGAGCTTTTACCATCGGTGAAATCAGGGAAGCTTTAAAGGAAGCCGGACTGGAGTTTTTAGAGGCATACGATGCTTTTACCAGAAATCCGGTGAAAGAAACAAGTGAACGAATTTATCTGATTGCGAGAGAGCGTGGAAAGGAGCATAAAAATGGCTGATTATATTGTAAGAGCGACAGCAGGAGATCATCAGATCCGGGCCTTCGCAGCTACGACAAGAGATTTGGTGGAATATGCAAGGCAGGCTCATAATACAAGTCCCGTAGCAACTGCCGCGTTAGGCAGACTGTTAACAGCAGGCGGTATGATGGGAATCATGATGAAAGGGGAAGAGGATTTACTGACCATAAAGATCCAGGGCAGCGGTCCCATAGAAGGACTGACGGTAACTGCGGACTCTAAGGGAAATGTAAAAGGATATGTGTATAATCCGGGTGTCATGCTGCCCCCCAATGAATTTGGTAAGCTTGATGTGGGCGGAGCTGTGGGAGAGGGCGTTTTAAGTGTGATTCAGGACATTGGTTTAAGAGAGCCATATGTAGGACAGACAATTCTGGTAGGAGGAGAGATTGCAGAAGATCTTACCTATTATTATGCCAATTCGGAACAGACTCCGTCCTCTGTAGCACTGGGAGTTCTGATGAACAAAGATAATACGGTGAAACAGGCAGGAGGCTTTATCATTCAGCTGCTCCCGGGAGCAACGGAAGAGATGATTGAACTGTTGGAAAAAAGACTGGGTGAGATCCATTCCGTCACTTCTCTTCTTGAAGAGGGGAAAACTCCGGAGATGATACTGACTTATATTCTGGGCGGACTTGGCCTTGATATATTAGAACAGACTCCGGTTAAGTTTAGCTGTAACTGCGATAAAGCCAGAGTGGAAAAGGCGCTTGTCAGCATTGGCAGGAAAGAACTGGAAGAGATGATTGAAGAAGGAAAGAGCATTGAAGTAAACTGTCATTTCTGTAATAAAAATTATGAATTTACAGTGGAAGACTTAAAAGATTTATACGAGAAAGCGCAGTAACCGATCGGGAAGAAGCGTCAAAAAGAGCCATCCTGGGATGGCTCCAATCGTAATCATGTGAAACAATATAACTTCTTCCTATATTGAAAAAAGGTACACTGATGAGTCAATGATTATATTTTGATAACGTTTGTAGCCTGTGGACCCTTAGCTCCGTCTACAACATCGAACTCTACAGCAGCGCCTTCATCTAAAGATTTGAAACCATCCATGTTGAGACCTGAGTAGTGAACGAAAACATCGTTACCCTGTTCGTCGGAAATAAATCCGTAACCCTTTTGGTTGTTAAACCACTTAACTGTACCTTTCATTATGATACCTCCAAAACGACTAAAAATTGTACTGCTACAGGATATCTGTAACTTCCCTAAGAATAGCATAAAATGGGTAAGGTGTCAAACATTTTCCGCTATAAAAAACAAGAATTCTCTTAAAAAAATGAAACCGAAAAATATGTGGTAAAATCATTAGTAAATATGATAAAATGGGTGAAGATTTTACGTTGGGACAGGAAGGGCAGAATATGAAATTTAAGAATTTTTGGGGACATTTTTGTACCATTCACATACACAAAATCCGTGTCATGAAAAACTGCTTCCGGGTAGGCTTAATAAAGCAGGGGCTGCTCCATGATCTTTCCAAATACAGTCCGGAGGAATTCATACCCGGTGTTTTATATTATCAGGGCAACAGAAGTCCCAATGCGGCGGAAATTGAAGAAAAGGGATTTTCCAGGGCATGGCTTCATCACAAAGGGCGGAACAAGCATCACTGTGAATACTGGATTGATTTTTCCATGGATTCTTCAAAGGGGCTGATTGGTTATAAAATGCCGCTCAAATATCTGGTAGAGATGGTTATGGACCGGATTGCGGCATCCAAAACCTATAAGGGAAAAGAATATACGGATGCATCTCCCTGGGAATATTACGTACAGGGGAAAGCCTATATGATTGTTGCACCTGAGACGGAAAAGCTTTTAGAAGAGCTCCTTTTGATGTTAAAGAATGAGGGAGAGGAAAAAACCTTTTCCTATATCAGAGAACTGTTAAAAAAAGGGGATTATTAAAAGGAATATGGAATTTTTAATCAGCAGAACAAGGCGCTCTTATGAATTCAATATGGTGAAAAGCCATTGGCACCCTTACTATGAACTGTTCTATCTGGTGTCCGGACATTGTAAAATATTTATTAATCATTCCTTATATTATTTAGAACCTGGTGACATGATATTTATCTCTCCTGGTGAAATCCACCGGACTAACTATCATTCCAGCCCTGTCAATGAAAGGATTACTTTAAGCTTTGATACGGAATACTTAAATGACATGGTACAAAGCTGCGGCAGCCGTCTGACGGACGCTTTATTTCAAAATTCCAGGATTTCCATACCTTTGGGGAGCAGACCCTATGCAGAAGAACTGATTCAGAAAATGGTCTATGAAGGCGCCGGCCAGGATGGATATTCGCCTGTGATGAAGAGGAACTATCTATATGAACTTCTGATTTTTCTTTCCAGATGCAGGGAAGCTAAGTCAGATCCCGGGAAGATGGAGGTGGGGGAAAAGGCCATAGAAGAAGCTGCGGAATATATCTACCATAATTATGGAGCACCGATTACCCTTGGTGAGGTCGCAGAGAGGATTCATATGAGTCCGGCTTATTTCTCAAGAAAATTCAAAGCTGTTACAGGGTTCGGATTTAAGGAGTATCTGACCAATATCCGAATCCGGGAAGCCGCATCCCTGTTGCTGAATACGCGGAAATCCGTGACGGATATTGCAGTGGAATGCGGATTCGGGGACGGGAATTACTTTGGAGATGCCTTTAAAAAGATTAAAGGTGTATCTCCAAGAGATTTCCGGAAAATGCAGGGTATTTTATAAATGTATTCAGGACGAAGAAAGATGGTCAAAAAGATGCCGGATATAGTGCTGCAGCTTTTCCGGATCGTGAAAGAAATCCGGATCGTAGGTAAAATAGGTAATTTTATCTTTCCATTGATTTTGAAGAGCGGGCGTCCATAAAGGGGAAAACTGAGGCAGATAACAACCGGTCTGCCGGATATAGCAGTTTTTTGCGGTGGCTTTCATTCTTGCTTCTTTATCCACATATTCGGCTACACTTTTATGTATGGCTCTGTCTTCATAAATAAGATAATAATAATTTTTATAATCTGGATAAAAGTATTTCAGTTCTCCTTCATATAAATCAATGATAAGTGTAAGTTCTTGTCCCTCAGCCCTTGCAGTAACCATGGAATTGGCCTTTGTAAATCCCACAGGAACAGCAAAGCCGTTCTTAAGTGTCAGTTTAAGCAGATGCTGCTCCCGCCCGAATAGATCCGTACTGCTTATAAGCTCCTGGTCCGTCAGGGTAAAGCTGTGCTCCAGGAAATCCGGGTAGTTCAGTATGGGAAGAATTAAAGGCATACCCTTTAAATCATCTTCATTATGCAGAATCAGCAGATCAAAAAGATACTTGTCTTTGGAAATCAGGTAATCTTTATAAACTTCAATCAGCTGTCCGCCGGAATAAAGATCCTTCCGCTCCACACCTAAGAATGCTTCGATGGCTTTCTGCTTCATGCTGGTAAGACTTAAAAGATTCCGGTATGGGCGGATTTTTCTGTATATGTCAAGGCTTTCGGTATCAGAGAAATGATAGGGCAGCCTGTAGGCATGACATCGTTTTAAAAGATAGGGAATATCAAACCCATCCCCGTTAAAATGAATTACCTTTTTAAAACTCTTAAGAAATTCAAAAAATGTAATAAGAAGGTCCTGTTCCGAATCCAGGGTGTCGGCAAACCATTGGACCAGATTCCACATTCCATCCCTGTAATAGACACAGCCAATCAAATAAAGTGTGGAGTATTCCCCTGAAAATCCGGTTGTTTCAATATCGAAAAAAAGAAGATCTTCCCGGTTTCCAAGACGGTCAAGGGGATAGGTTTCTTCAAATGCAATGTGTTTCTTAAGCGTTATCATCTGTGGTTTCGTCCTTTCTTTCCGCTTCTTATTATATCCAAAGCTTTCCGGTTCGTCAACGGAGTACAGAATATTTGTTCGATCAATTGCTTGCATATCAACTGGCAGTATGCTATGATTAAGGTCAAAGCAATGGTTATACTAAAGTATTTGCAAGGCATAAAAAGGAGAACTGCAAAGTGATTTCTTTCGTAAAAGGGCCGGTCGCCGAGATGACAGAAGATTCAGTTGTAATTGAATGCGGGAACGTGGGGTATGAAATTTTTATTCCCCTGTCTGTTTTTGAAAAGCTTCCGGGTGTTGGCAGGGAAGTGAAGTTATATACCTATTTTCAGGTGAGAGAGGATGCCATGTGTCTCTACGGCTTTTTAAACCGGCAGGATTTAAAGATGTTTAAGCAGCTGATCAGTGTGAATGGAATCGGACCCAAAGGAGCGCTTGGGATCCTTTCTTCCATGGACCCGGATGATTTAAAAAGAGCGGTTATTTCAGGAGATGCGAAGACTATTTCCAAGGCCCCTGGTGTGGGTGCCAAAACTGCGCAGAGAATCATTCTGGATTTAAAAGATAAGATTGATATGGCAGATGTTATTCCTGCATCCGTTAAAGAGGCTGGGAATCTGATCCCAAAAGAGGATGGGGTGACAGGAGAGGCCATCGATGCACTCACTGCACTTGGATATTCGCCTGCGGAAGCCGGACGTGCGGTTCGCCAGGTAGAGGTAACTGACACCATGTCTGTGGAGGATGTTTTAAAGGCGTCCTTAAAACACTTGGCATTTATATAGAAATTAGCAGGGTATGGCAAAGATGGAACGTAGAATAATAACCACAGAGTTAACAGAAGAAGATAAAAAGATTGAACCGAATTTAAGACCCAGAAGCCTGAATGAATATATCGGCCAGGAAAAGATCCGGACCAATTTAAAGGTATATATTGAAGCGGCGAAAGCCAGGGGAGAGTCCCTGGACCATGTATTATTCTATGGACCTCCCGGACTTGGAAAGACCACTCTTTCCGGCATTATTGCCAATGAGATGGGCGTGAACATGAAAGTTACTTCAGGTCCTGCTATAGAAAAGCCGGGTGAGATGGCTGCTATTTTAAATAATCTTCAGGAAGGCGATGTCCTGTTTGTTGATGAGATTCACCGCTTAAACAGGCAGGTGGAAGAGGTGCTTTATCCTGCCATGGAGGATTTTGCCATTGACATTATGCTGGGTAAGGAGTCCGCCGCCAGATCCATACGGCTGGACCTGCCGAAGTTTACCCTGGTGGGAGCAACTACCAGAGCCGGACTTTTGACTGCACCTCTCAGGGACCGCTTCGGTGTGGTTCAGAAGCTGGAATTTTATACACCGGAAGAATTGAAGATCATTGTATCCCGTTCTGCAGAGGTACTGGGAGTGGAAATCGAAGAAGAAGGAGCGGCGGAGATTGCCAAGCGTTCAAGAGGGACCCCCAGACTGGCGAACCGTCTCTTAAAAAGAGTCCGGGATTTTGCCCAGGTCAAGTATCATGGCGTTATAACGAAGGAAGTGGCTGATTTCGCTCTGGATATACTGGATGTGGATAAATTCGGACTGGATTACAATGACCGTGCCATTCTTACTACGGTAATTGAGAAATTTGCCGGAGGACCTGTAGGACTTGATACGCTTGCGGCTGCTCTGGGTGAGGATGCGGGTACGCTGGAGGACGTGTATGAACCCTATCTTCTGATGAACGGATTTTTGAACCGGACATCCAGAGGACGGGTGGCAACAGAACGGGCTTATGGGCATCTTGGAATCCCCATGGAGCCTTAACTGCCTGAATTTTAGAACTTTCCTAACTGTGTAAAGTATGATATAGTAAAGAAAGAGCAAATGATAACAGGGAGAGAACAACATGAATTCCAAGCACTATACAGAAGTTTTGATAGATGGCAAGATATATGCACTTGGCGGCAGTGAAGAAGAAGGTTATATACAGCGCCTTGCCAGCTACATCAATGAGATGATCATAACTTTAAAACGTCGGGAAGGATTCACAAAGCAGAGCGCTGAATACCAGAACGTTATGATAGAATTAAACATGGCAGATGATTATTTTAAAGCGAGAGAACAGATCGCCACACTGGAACAGCAGAAGGCAGAGATGGAAAAGGAAACCTACAGTTTAAAGCATGAGCTGGTTGCAACTCAGATGAAACTGGAGGCGGTGAAGACAGAACTGGCAGGTATGAAGAGTTCTTCCGGTTCAGACAGGAATGAATAAGGCAGGAGGGGGTGTCTCATGGATTGTCCGTGACCTCCTCCTTTTTATCAATCAGAATATTTTCAGGGAAAGATTTGGAGGCAGATGTGAAAAAATCAGTTGAGATCCTTGCTCCGGCAGGCTCGTTTGAAAGCATGAAGGCAGCAGTTGCCGCAGGAGCAGATGCAGTTTATATTGGAGGAAGCCGGTTCGGAGCCAGAGCCTTTGCGGAAAATCCCGGGGAGGACAAGCTGCTGGAGGCTATTGATTATGTTCATCTTCATGGCAGAAAACTCTATTTAACTGTCAATACTCTTATGAAGGAACAGGAGATGAAGGAACTTTTTGAATATCTTCTGCCTTACTATAAACAGGGATTAGATGCTGTAATCGTGCAGGATCTGGGAGTGCTTTCCTTTGTCAGGGAACAATTTCCGGACCTTCCTGTTCATGCCAGCACGCAGATGACCATTACCGGAGTTCATGGAGCCGGGCTTTTAAAAGAACTTGGTGCAGAGAGGGTTGTGACTGCAAGGGAATTGTCTTTAAAAGAGATCCGTCAGATCAAAGACCAGGTCGATGTGGAAATTGAAAGTTTTGTACATGGAGCTCTTTGCTATTGCTATTCCGGTCAGTGCCTTTTCAGCAGCCTGATCGGGGGCCGGAGCGGAAACCGTGGAAGATGTGCCCAGACCTGCCGCCTTCCCTTTGACGTGAAGGACGGGGGAAAGACTCTTGGAAAAAAAGAAGACCGGTACTGTTTAAGCTTAAAGGATTTATGTACACTGGACATAATTCCGGACATCATAGAAGCCGGAGTATATTCCATGAAGATCGAGGGCAGAATGAAGAGCCCCAGATATACTGCAGGAGTGGTAAGTATTTACCGCAAATATGCAGATCTCTATCTTAAAAAGGGCAGAGGCGGATATAAAGTAGAAGACGGCGATCGAAAAATGCTGCTGGATTTGTTTGACAGAGGCGGACAGACAGAAGGATATTACAAGCAACATAACGGCAGGGATATGATTGTATGGAAGGAAAAACCTTCATTTCGGGAAGGCAACAGTCAGTTATTTGAAATGCTGGACCGTGATTATGTCGAAAAGCAGTTAAAAGAGCCTGTTACAGGAAAAGTCCTGCTGACGGAAGGAGAGAAGGCTGTGCTCATCCTTCAGCGAAAGGAGCATCGTATTGTGACTGAGGGAGATCTGGTGATGACAGCTCAAAATCAGCCGATGTCAGAAGAAAAGGTATTAAAGCAGTTAAATAAAACGGGGAATACCTCCTTTCAGTTTGAAAAGCTGGAAGCGGAGATAAACGGGAAGATTTTTCTTCCTGTCCAGGCGCTTAATGATTTAAGACGGAGAGGTCTGGAAGCGCTGGAAGCAGAGATACTCCATAAATACAGGCGGGAATATAAAAATACAGATGCTCCGGGCAAACGGCGGGATATATTAAACTCCCGGGTATCCGGAACCACGAAGCTGACTGTTTCCCTGGAAAAACCGGATTGCTTTGATACTGTGGTTAATAATACCGATGTGAAAAGAATTTATATTGATGCAGCCCATTTTGAACCGGAACGGTGGAATCAATATGTAAAGACGTGCCATGACAGGGGAAAACAATGTTACCTTACCATGCCGCATATTTTCCGCACGGAGGCGCAGCAGTTCTTTGAACGCCATCAGATATCTCTGAAGAAAGCCGGATTTGACGGATACTTAATCCGGTCCATGGAAGAGCCGGGGTATTTAAAAAACGCAGGCATTGAAGGAAATCTGATTTTTGATTTCGGCATGTACGGAATGAATAACAGAGCCCAGGAGATGCTTATGGAGCTTGGTGCACATGAGATTACCTGGCCCGTGGAATTAAACAGCCGGGAATTGGAAAAACTAGAGATTCCGGGAGAACTTTTAATTTATGGGCGCCTTCCTATGATGGTGACCGCACAGTGCATCCATCAGGGGCTGGAGCGGTGTGATAAGACGCCGGTGGTATTAAATTTGAAAGACCGCATGGGAAAAGAATTTCCTGTAAAAAACCATTGTACATTCTGTTACAATTCCATTTATAACTCAGCTCCCCTTTCTCTTTTGGGGCTTGGTGATTCTGTAAGTTCCTTATCACCCGCCTCTTTAAGGCTTCAGTTTACAACTGAAAGTCCCAAAGAGACAGAATCAGTTTTACAGGTTTTTGCAGATGAGTTTCTGAACGGGAAAAAAGCAGGGGCATTTCTGACGGAATTTACAAGGGGACATTTTAAACGCGGTATAGAGTAGGTGATTTATGATTAATCTGATAATTGATGTATCCAGATATTTAATGATACTGCTGGTTGCGTTATACACATATTTAAATTTTCGCTATTTTTCGTTTCAGGATGAAAAGAGAAAAAACAGCATATGCTGGCGTCAGAACATTTTTATGTTTCTGATCCATCTACTGGCGTACGGGATTATCTGGCTGGAGACGGAGGATGAGCGGATGCTTGTTTTCTATGGGGCACAGGTTCTGTTCTTTTTGGGTTACCTGTTTTTTTACCGGCTGTTTTACAGGAATTTATCCAGGCTGCTGGTTAATAACATGTGCATGCTTTTATCGGTTGGCTTTATCATGCTTACCAGGCTGTCTTTTGACAAGGCGCTAAAGCAGTTTGTGATTGTTGCTGTGGCGGCGGCAGTTACCTGTATCATCCCCTTTGTGATTGACAGAGTATGGCAGCTGAGCAAAATTCCGTGGGTTTATGGAATTGGGGGTGTACTGCTTCTTAGTATTGTATGTGTTGCGGGAACCACAAGTTATGGAGCCCAGCTGTCCATAGGAATATCCGGATTTTCCTTTCAGCCGTCCGAGTTCGTGAAGATCAGCTATGTATTTTTTATTGCTACCATGTTTTACCGCTCTGTCAGTTTTAAGACAATTCTTGCTGTCAGCGGTATTTCAGCGCTTCATGTTCTGATACTTGTGCTTTCAAAGGATTTAGGAAGTGCGCTTATTTTCTTTATTACCTATGTGTTTATGCTTTTTATAGCAACCGGCAGATGGTTGTACTTAATTGGAGGAACGACGGGAGGAATTCTTTCGTCTGTGCTTGCATTCCAGCTGTTTAGTCATGTGAAGACACGTGTTGCAGCCTGGTTAAATCCATGGTCTGATATCGCCGGGAAAGGTTATCAGATCAGTCAGTCCCTGTTTGCCATTGGAACAGGAGGCTGGTTTGGTATGGGACTTTACCGGGGGATGCCAAGAAAGATTCCAGTGGTGGAAAAAGACTTTATCTTTTCCGCAATTTCAGAAGAACTGGGAGGTATTTTTGCTCTCTGTGTCCTGCTGATATGCCTTGGATGCTTTCTACAGTTTATGATGGTGGCCGGCAGCATGCAGGCTGTGTTTTACAAACTTATCGCCTTTGGACTTGGTATGATCTATGCGATCCAGGTTTTTTTAACGGTAGGAGGAGTTACAAAATTCATTCCATCTACCGGCGTTACCCTTCCTCTCGTCAGTTATGGGGGAAGCTCGGTGTTAAGCACTTTTATTATTTTTGGAATCATCCAGGGACTTTATATTCTCAAACGCAATGAAGAGGAAGAGGACGAGTATGAAAGCTAATGCAAATCCAAAAGCAAATCACCAGATCTTAATTCTGACCTATGGCGTTGTTCTGCTTTTTATAGGACTGGCGGTTTATTATGGATACTTTCTACAGGTGAAGAGTGATAGTGTGATCAATAATTCTTATAATGCCAGGCTGGACAGCTTTGCCGACCGGGTAGTCAGAGGTGAGATCAGGAGCAGTAATGGCCAGATACTTGCACGGACTGATGTGGATGGGGAAGGACATGAGACAAGGGTATATCCATATGATTCCATGTTTGCCCATGCAGTTGGATACTCGGTGAACGGAAAGACCGGTCTGGAAGCCCAGTCTAATTTCTATCTGCTTACCAGCCATGTCAATATTATTGAACAGGTAATTAATGAATTGTATTCAAAGAAAAACCAGGGAGATAACGTGGTGACAACCCTGGATGTGGATCTTCAGAAAAAGGCATACGAAGCACTTGGAAAAAGAAATGGGGCAGTTATTGTAATGGAACCTGATACAGGTAAGATCCTTGCCATGGTGTCAAAGCCAGATTATAATCCCAATACCATTTTAAGTGACTGGAACAGCCTGGTTGCAGAGGAGAATACATCAGGACAGCTTTTAAACCGTGCAACCCAGGGACTTTATCCGCCGGGATCCACATTTAAGATTGTTACAGCACTGGAATACATCAGGGAGAATCCTGATCATTACAAGGATTATGTCTTCGACTGTGACGGGATTTATGAAAATGGGGATTATTCCATCAAATGCTATCATGAAACTGTCCATGGACATCAGAATTTTACCCAGGCATTTGCCAACTCCTGTAACGGAGCCTTTTCAAGTCTTGGTCTTCTGATGGATTTAAACAGGTTAAGGAACACATCTGAACAGCTGTTGTTCAATACAGATTTTTCCCTGCCATTTCCTTCCAACAGAAGCTCCTATACCATGGCGCCGGGTGCAGATACATGGCAGATTCTTCAGACTGCCATTGGTCAGGGACAGACCCAGATCACTCCCCTTCATAACGCAATGATTACTGCAGCCATTGCAAACGGAGGAACATTGATGAAGCCTTATCTCATTGATCATGTGGAGAATGCAGGCGGTGACATTATTAAAAAATTTGTTCCCCAGGCCTATGGAACTATCATGACTGCGGAAGAATCGGCCAGTATGACGGAACTGATGAGAGCGGTGGTCACTGATGGGACAGGATCTGCCGTCCGGACAGATGCCTATACTGTAGCAGGAAAGACGGGATCAGCAGAATTTGATAAGAACAAAGAGACGCATGCATGGTTTGTGGGATTTGCTCCTGCAGATCACCCCAAAATCGCAGTCAGCGTGATTGTGGAAGAGGGAGGAGCCGGAGGCAAGACCGCCGCACCCATTGCCAGGTCGCTTTTTGATTTATATTTTTCCAGATAAGGGAAATTTACCGCCTGTTCTTTCGGAGATTACACACTTGCATATCATTATAAAAAGAGGTATACTAGAGCCAGTCTGTGAGACACACCAAAACCGGGATCCGGATGGATTTACGGTTTCACTCTGGAGGAATTGCAATGATAGAAGCAACGAGTTGTGGCGGTGTGGTTATTTTTCGAGGTAAAATTCTGGTTTTATATAAGAATTACAAAAACAAGTATGAAGGTTGGGTTTTGCCAAAGGGAACAGTAGAAGCGGGTGAAGAGTATAAAGAGACGGCACTTCGGGAAGTTAAGGAAGAGACCGGGGTAAGTGCGTCCATTATCAAGTACATTGGTAAGAGTCAGTATTCTTTTAATACGCCTCAGGATATGGTGGAAAAGGATGTATACTGGTATCTCATGATGGCCGACAGCTATTACAGTAAACCACAGCGGGAAGAATATTTTATTGATTCAGGATACTATAAGTTCCATGAAGCGTATCATCTTCTTAAGTTTTCCAATGAAAAGCAGATTCTGGAAAAAGCCTATAATGAATATCTGGATTTAAAGAAGAGTAACCTTTGGGGGAATAAAAAGTACTTCTGAAAAAGTCAGAGCCAGTTTCCTGACTGTAAAAAGAGCCGGAAAAGCTTCTGCCAAAACTTTTCCGGCTTTTTTCTATGAATTCATGCATTCCTGCCGTTCATCAAAAAGTGGATTCCAGATCCTTAAACTTGGCAGTGAGCGTTTCGGGGTTAAGTTCAAAAATCAGTCCTTCCCGTTTCTCGCTTTCCATGACACGTCCCAAATAGGAACAATGGTTTACCATAGGATCTTCATGGCGCTCTGAAATGACATCCAGATCTTCCACGGCGACGATTTCATCGACTACGATTCCCCATTGGATGCCATCTAAGATCAGAACCATCTCCTTATAAATCGTGGAACGGAATAAATCCTTTGTCTGATCCAGAAGTTTTAATATGACTGGCATGGATTCATCCTTCACACGTTTTAGAACGGTCTGTAAGCATTCTGACTCCTGGCAGTTTTCGCAGTCTCTTTTGCAGGCTTCCGCTTCTGCAGCTGCTTTGTGAAGCTTCTCGTGAGGTTCTTCAATTTTTTTCAAATGGTTGGCAACTGTCATGTTGTCAGTGGTGAAATTGTCATACCATCTTCCGAACGCACACTGGTGGGAATCTCTGGCAAGAGTGAAGGAACCGCCTTCTTTAATATACCTCTCCAGCTCATTGACCCAGTTGATATGGTCCTGCTTCCTGGCATCTATCATCTGTTCAAAGTCTCTGAATTCATCGGAAACAGGCTTTAAACCGAACGTGATGCGTAAATCCATCATATTGATGACTTTGTCCCGGTGTTTAAACATTCCGGTGACATTAGCAGGTGCGGCAGGAATGGTGCTGTATTCCGGCAGCTGTAAAATTGTGGATATGTATTTGCTGTTTATGCAGTATAAGGAACCTGCAATTTTAAAAATGATGTAGGGGCATTTAATCTCTTTTTCCATTCTCTTCCGTACCTAACCTTTTTTATTTGCTGTTAATGTTTATTATAAATCTTATTTCCCTATACTTCAACGGGTTTTTGGAAAATATATGTTAAAACTTGAGGAATGTACTATGAATAACTGGAAAATCAGGGTATAATGAGTAAGGATATCTGATTAGATAAGCTTGGAGGAGAGAATTATGCTAAAGTATTACAGCGGAGATATCTTTACTTCTGATGCAGACATTATCTGTCATCAGGTGAATTGCCAGGGAGTATTTGGACGGGGGATCGCAGGTCAGATTAAAAAGATGTTCCCTGAAGTAGAAAAAACATACCGGATTATCACGAAGCAGTGGCAGGAGCAGTCCGGCGGGATCACCTCCGGTTTATTGGGGAGGGTGTCGGCACAGCCGGTTGAATTAAATGGCCGGTGGTTTCTGATTGCCAATCTTTATGGCCAGGATAATTATGGAAAGAATGGTGTTTATACGGATTATAAAGCGCTTTCACAGGCTGTCAATGAGATCCGTGATTTTGTGGATGTCAGAGGCAAACTGGAGAAGGTGGCATTTCCGTATGGAATCGGCTGCGGGAATGCAGGTGGAGACTGGGATAAGGTAGAGGAAATTTTAAACAGCTGCTTTTTGGATTATCAGGGCGAAGTACAGATTTGGAAGAATGATTCTGAATAATCTAAGCGGCATTGCATCATGAAATCAGCAAAAATTATCCGGGAGGAACGAATATGGCAAAAGTCAGCTCTTTAAGCCGCAGTATTACTGCTTTTTATGTGGAATGGAGTGCACTCAATCACTACTTATCATCTTATGAATGTGATAGAAATGGTCTGCCCTATATTGGATTTTCAGATCCCCGCGTTCAAAAGCTCTGGAAGGCGTTGTCTGCTCAGGAGCGGAAAGAAATCATGAAGCGGCTTGGCGCAAAGAATGAAACAGATTTGCAGAGTTATTTTACTTAATTCCGTCTTGTACGGGAAAGAATGGAGTTATAGATGTCAGAGAATAAATTTGTGGTTGTGGATGGCTCTTCCATGCTGTCAACCTGCTATTATGCGGTATTACCCAGGGAAATCATGTTTGCTAAGACAGAAGAGGAAAAGCTGAAGCATTACGATAAGATTCTTCATGCCAAAGACGGAACGTACACCAATGCCATATTTGGTATGCTGAAGATGGTAGTTTCGCTTATGAAGAAACAGCAGCCGGACCACATGGCTTTTGTTTTTGATAAAACACGGGACACCTTCCGCAGAGAACTGTATTCCCAGTATAAGGGGACGAGAGGATCAACACCTGAACCGTTAAAGGATCAGTTTGTACTGATGGAACGAATTCTGGAGGAAGCGGGGTTTTTGGTACTTTACAGTGATCAGTATGAGGCGGATGACTATGCAGGAAGTCTGGTAATGAAATTCAGAGAGCAGATTCCCATGGTTGTTCTGACAAAGGATCATGACTATCTTCAGCTGGTCAGTGATGATTACAATGTGCGTGCATGGATGGTACAGTCCCGCCAGGAGAAGGCGGACGAGCTTTATAAAAAATATTATGCCTTTTACGGCATGGGAAAAGATGAGATAAATCTTCCGGAAAAAGTATTTGAATATACCTCTGATACCGTTTTGCAAGAGGAAGGTGTGAGACCGGAGCAGATACCGGATTTAAAAGGAATTCAGGGCGATGCTTCTGATAATATACCGGGAGTGAAGGGCGTCAGCAGCGCAGCGCCCATACTTCTCAGAGAGTATGGAACCGTAGAGCGCATTTATGAAGCCATACATGAAGCAGAATCGGATAAAAAGAGGTTAAAGGATCTTCAGGATTTCTGGAAGAATGATTTAGGAATATCAAGATCACCGTATAAAGCCATGACGAAGACCAGTGAGGAAGAACTCTGCGGTGAAAAGGCCGCTGTATTGTCTAAAATTCTTGCCACCATGAAAACGGATATTGCGATTGATTTTAAATTAGAGGATTTTTCCTTATCTTCTTACAAAGAAGATAAGATCAGGGAATGGCTGATCAGCCTCGATATAAAAGAGGCTTCCATTTTTGGTGCCGGAAAGTAAATTCTATGCGGTATTATTTAATTGGATTTGGAGACAATCATACAGAACGTCCCGATTTTTTGTAAAGGAGAAATTATCATGAATAAAACTTATGAAACATTGTCTTCCATATTGGAAAAGACAATGGCTCTGCAGACTGCTCTCGTACTTTTTGAGTGGGATAACGAGACACTGGCTCCCGAAGAATCAGGATCTTACACAGCCAGGGTGATTGGTACTCTTTCAGAGGAGTATTACGGTTTCATGACAGGCGACGAAATGGGAGATGCCATAGCAGCATGTGAAAAGGCATCTGATTTATCAGAAACCGAGCAGGCTGTACTTAAGGGAGCGAAGGAAGCCAGAGAAGAACTGATCTGTATACCGAAAGCGGAATACAGGGAGAATGCCCAGCTGATAGCGGAAGCGGCAAGAGTCTGGGCTAAGGCAAAGAAGAATGAGGATTACGATTCCTTTCTGCCAACATTGGAAAAAGTAATTAATTTTAAAAAGAAATTTGCTTCCTATCGGAAGAAGGAAGGGCAGAAGCTTTACGATGTCCTTCTTGCAGAATATGAAAAAGGTTTTGAGTCAGAACTTTTAGATGAGTTTTTTGGCAGGTTGAAGGAAGAGATCATTCCTCTTTTAAAAGAAATTAAAGAACATGGAAAAGAGATCGATGATTCGTTTCTTACCGGCGGTTATCCCAGAGAAAAGCAGGAAGAGATGGCACGGTTCCTTGCAGAGTATATAGGATTTGATTTTAAAAAAGGAGTACTGTCAGAGAGTGCCCACCCCTTTACAACCAATCTTCATAACCATGATGTCCGCATCACTACCAGCTACCACGATAAGATGGACAGTTCCATGTTTTCTGTTATACACGAGGGCGGTCATGGAATTTATGAATTAGGCATTACCGATGAGATTACCCAGACGCCGGTTGGGCAGGGAACCTCTATGGGAATGCACGAGTCCCAGTCCCGGTTTTATGAAAACATTATTGGGCGTAATCCGAATTTCTGGATACCTATCTATGATAAATTGAAGGAGCTTTATCCTGACCGCTTAAAATCTGTGCCCCTGGAGCAGTATGTTGAGGCTGTTAACAAAGTTGATCCCGGTTTTATCCGTACAGAAGCAGATGAGCTGACTTACAGTCTCCATATTCTGATCCGCTATGAGCTGGAGAAGATGATCATGGAAGAAGACGTAGATTTAAAGAAACTGCCGGATATATGGGCTGATAAATACGAGGAATATTTAGGCATACGCCCGGAACATGTTTCGGAAGGTATTTTACAGGATATTCACTGGTCACAGGGATTGTTTGGATATTTTCCGTCCTATGCACTTGGAAATGCATTCGGTGCCCAGCTGTATTTCCATATGAAAAAGGAGATGGACTTTGATCAGCTTTTAAGGGATGGAAAGCTTCATGTGATCAAGGAATATTTGAGGATCCATATCCATCAGTACGGTAAGATGAAGACAAGCCGTGAGATCTTAAAGGACGCTACAGGAGAGGACTTCACTCCGGAATATTTCATTGATTACCTGAAAGAGAAGTACCGCAAGATCTATGGTTTATCATAAAAATACATGCCTTCAGATAAAATGTAATCAGGATACATGCGCAGCATCAGAAGCGTATGGGAAAAGAGGTTGATTATGGAAAATATCAAGAAAAGTGCCCGGGAACTCATTGGCAATACTCCATTGCTGGAACTTTCCAATTATGAAAGAAAGCACGGGCTTAAGGCAGCTGTTATTGCAAAGCTGGAATATTTTAACCCGGCTGGCAGTGTGAAAGACAGGGCAGCGTTAGCCATGATTGAAGATGGAGAAAAAAGCGGCAGGATAAAACCGGGTGCTACCATTATTGAGCCTACTTCCGGTAATACCGGAATCGGAATTGCCAGCATTGCTGCCATGAAAGGTTATCGGGCTATTCTCACCATGCCGGAAACCATGAGCGTGGAAAGAAGGAATCTTTTAAAAGCTTATGGAGCTGAAATTGTGCTTACGGAAGGAACAAAGGGTATGAGGGGCGCAATCGACAAAGCTGAAGAACTGCAAAAGGAGATTGAAGGTTCCGTCATCATGGGGCAGTTTGATAATCCGGCCAATCCGGGGATACACCGGGAAACAACAGGCCCTGAAATATGGGCGGATACAGACGGTAAGGTTGATGTGTTTATTGCAGGGATTGGAACAGGAGGAACCATTACCGGAGTGGGAGAATTTTTAAAAAGTAAAAATCCTGATATCAGAATTATAGGCGTTGAACCGGCAGGCTCTCCCATTCTTTCAGGCGGAAAGCCGGGACCACATGGAATCCAGGGCATCGGAGCCGGGTTTGTTCCTGTGATACTCAACCAGGAGATATACGATGAAATCATACCTGTAGAGAATAATGATGCTTATGAAACTGGAAAAGAGATTGCAAAGACGGAAGGAATTCTGGTGGGAATATCCTCTGCTGCGGCTGTCTGGGCTGCGAAGGAAACTGCAAAACGGCCGGAATATGAAGGAAAAAGAATTGTAGTACTTCTTCCGGATACGGGAGACAGGTACTTATCAACGCCTCTGTTCTCTTAAAATCATTAAGAAAGCCAGGGATTCTTAAAGGAATCTCTGGCTTTCTGGGATCATGATCAGTCTTTCCTGCTTTCTGAATAATAGTAGTTGATTTCGGCTCCGAAAAACAGGATGGAGATACAGGAATACAGCCATAACATTAAAAGAACAATCGCTGTCAGGCTTCCGTACATGACAGAATAATTGCTGAAATGGCTGAAATAGATGGAAAAGGCAAAGGAAAAACCGATCCATCCCAGGGTGGAAAAGATGGCACCTGGCAGCTGCCTGCTAAACTGCTGCTTTTTCACAGGTACATAAGTATAGAGCATGGCAAAGCATAAGGTCAGAATAAATAAAAGCATGGTGCGGAAACTGATGACGTATTGGGTAATCTCGGCCAGAATGGGAAAATGGTGGTCCATAAAAGCCTGTATGGAACTTCCCAGCACGAGAAGCACAAGAGTCAGGAGACAGATGATGATGAATATAACTGTATAGCAGGCACAGATGAAACGGGTCATTAAATACCCCCGGGGTTTCTCCTGACCGAAAACCCGGTTTAGTCCCCGCTCTATGCTCAGCATGCCTCTGGAAGCAGACCAGATCGCGGCAATGGCAGTTACGGATAAAATTGCTGCAGGGGTCTTGGTATAAAGATCTTCAATGACGGTAACGATGACGCTGTCAATCTCTAAGGAACTGGGAATTACTGTGACCAAAAGCTGCAGTAAGTTTGCTTTTGTAATAGACGGGATAAACTGAATCATTGCCAATAACAGCATCATAAATGGAAAAGCAGCAATTATGGTAAAAAATGATGCCTGTGCTGCATAGACAGTCATTTCATCTTTTGTAAATTTGTCATAAATCTGCTTGCAGCGCAATAACAAACGAATCATAATGAACGCTTCCCTTCTCATCTCGTATATGCATATTAACATGGCGGGAAGAAAATATCAAGGGATTACCTTTTGAGTAAAAAAGAAAGAGAGGGTGGATCTATGGAGCTCATCCCGGCAAAAACAATTGTAACAAAAACAAAGACTTCCGGCTGGTTCGGAATTGATTATAACATGAATATATACAGGGGATGCAGCCATGGCTGTATCTACTGTGACAGCCGTTCCGACTGTTACGGAATAGACCGGTTTGATACGGTACAAGTCAAGGAGGATGCGCTGCGGATTATCCGGGATGACTTAAGGCGAAAGGTAAAAACCGGGGTGGTAGGCACCGGGGCGATGAGTGATCCCTACAATCCTTTAGAAAAAGACTTAGAGCTTACCAGACATGCCCTGGAGTTAATTGATGCCTTTGGTTTTGGTGCAGCCATTGCCACAAAAAGCAGCCTGCTTCACAGGGATATGGATATATTAAAGAGCATAGCAGATCATTCTCCTGTCCTATTAAAGGTCACTGTCACAACAACTGACGATGACCTGGCGGCTAAAATAGAACCAAGAGTTTCGAAACCATCTGACAGGCTGTCTCTCATTGCGGCGTTAAAAGATCAGGGGCTGTTTACAGGAATTCTTCTGATGCCTGTACTCCCGTTTCTGGAGGATCATGAGGATAACATACGGTCAGTCATAAATGGAGCAAAAGAGGCCGGCGCTGACTTTATCTATCCGGCCTTTGGTGTTACCCTGCGGAATAATCAGAGAGAATGGTATTATGACCGCTTAAGAGATCTTTTTCCAGGAGAACGCCTTGCAGAGGAATATATGAAACGGTATGGCAACAATTATCAGTGCACAAGTCCAAATGCGCGGAAATTATGGCAGGTATTTTCTGATGAATGTGAACGAAACAGGATTCTTTATAAAATGCCGGATATTATCCACGCCTATAAGAAAAACTACCAGATAACCCAGCTGAGTCTTTTTGATTAAATCATACTGGTGTGTTCACCAAAACTGTTTACAAATTCCCTGGCTATGTTTGAAACATAGCCATTTTTTTTATAGACTGCGGCTATCCGGGTGACTGTATCAGGAGAATCAATTTCCTTAAACAGGAGGTTTTCCTGTCCCATACTGCAGCAGATGGATTCCGGCACCAGCGCAATCCCCAATCCGGCTTTTGCCCATTGAAGACAGGTCCTTGCATCGTCATTCCTGCAGAATATGTCCGGTTCGATACCGCTGTTTTGAAAGGCCAGGGATATAATCGAATCAAATCTGCGGTAATAGATCAGTGGTTTTCCCGCAAGTTCGGGAATGCTTACCTTGTGGTTTGAAAGCTCCGGAAAAAAAGAAGGGATTCCCACTGCCATAATCGGTTCCTTCTTACCATAAACGCATTCCAGTCCTTCCGGGTTAAATGGTGTCCGTATGATGGAACACTCTACAAGTCCGTTCTTCATCTTTTCAAGCAGCTCATAGGTATTGCATTCTGTCACCTCAAAACGGACGCCTGGGTGGGCTGATGTGAACACTTTTAAAAAGTCCACAAGTACTGTTCCGGATGAAGAGATGGTTCCCAGTTTCAGCACCCCTCTGGCAGATGAGGGAAAATGCTTTAAATCCCCGGATACAGAATCCATCATAGATAAGATGTCTTTTGCCTTAAAATATAAATAAGTGCCTGCTTCTGTAAGCTCTGTTTTTTTTGCTCCCCGTTCAAAGAGCTTAACGCCCAGCTCTTCTTCCAGAAGCATAATCTGCTTGCTTAATGGGGGCTGGGATATACCCAGCTTTTTTGCAGCTGCTGTAAAACTGCCTGTTTCTGAAATGACAGTAAAATAATAAAGCTGTTTAGAATTAATCGGATTCATCTGACACATCCTCTATTCATAAGATTTTCATTTTGTACTTGTAATATTATATCAAAATGCTATAATATTACAAGGCATTATTCTAAAAAAGTATTGATTACGGAGGAAAAGGAATATGAAAAAACTCCTTAAGTATTTGAGTGAGTATAAGCGGGAAAGCATCCTGGGGCCTTTGTTTAAGCTTTTGGAGGCCAGTTTTGAGCTGCTTGTGCCTCTGGTTATGGCCAGAGTCATAGATATTGGTATCAAAAACCATGATCTGACTTATATTCTGTCTATGGGTGGAATCCTGGTGCTTTTAGGCATAATCGGTCTTTCCTGTTCCATTACAGCCCAGTACTTTGCAGCAAAGGCTGCAGCAGGATTTGGAACCTCACTTAGAAATGATCTGTTTGCCCATATTAACAGTCTGTCTTATCAGGAGATTGACACCATTGGAACAGCTACTCTGATTACAAGAATGACCAGTGACGTGAATCAGGTTCAATCAGGAGTAAACTTGTTTTTACGGTTGTTTCTCCGTTCACCATTTGTAGTGTTCGGTGCAATGATCATGGCATTTACCATAGATGTAAAGGCTGCTCTTATATTTGCAGTTTCCATACCTGTGCTTTCTGTTGTAGTATTCGGTATTATGATCTTTAGTATGCCTTTATATAAGAAAGTACAAAAGCAGCTGGACCGGGTTCTTCTGACTGCAAGAGAGAATTTAGGCGGAGTCCGTGTCATCCGGGCCTTTAACCGCCAGAATGATGAAGTACGCAGATTTGATGAAGAGAACGGCATGCTGGTGAAATTCCAGGTTTTTGTGGGAAAAATATCTGCCCTGATGAACCCGCTTACTTATGTAATCATCAATCTTGCAATCATTGTTTTGATTAACACTGGTGCAAACCGGGTTGAAATGGGCATTATCACCCAGGGACAGGTGGTGGCTCTTGTAAATTACATGTCTCAGATCCTTGTGGAACTGGTGAAACTTGCGAATTTAATCATCACCATATCCAAATCTCTGGCCTGTGCCAACCGGATCAGTTCCGTATTTTCCATGGAATCAGGAATAAAAGAGACAAGTCTTAATGATGTGAAAGAAGAAACCAATGAACCTAAGGTGGAATTTGATCATGTAAGTCTTTTTTATCAGGGTGCGAAGGCAGAATCGCTGGCTGGAATTGGATTTCAGGTTATGAAAGGCGAGACCATTGGAATTATAGGAGGAACCGGTTCAGGCAAAACCACACTGGTAAACTTAATTCCAAGATTTTATGACGTCTCCCAGGGGAGTGTGAAAGTGGGAGGGACCGATGTCAGAAATTATCCTCTCAGCCAGTTAAGAAAGCTGGTCGGCATAGTACCCCAAAGAGCGGTACTTTTTAAAGGCACCATCAGAGAAAATATGCAGTGGGGAAAGCGGGAAGCCACCGATGAAGAGATCTATCGTGCACTAACCATTGCCCAGGCAAAGGAATTTGTGGATGAGAAAGGCGAAGGGCTTGATTTTCTAATACAGGCAGGAGGAAAGAATCTATCCGGAGGCCAGCGTCAGCGTCTTACCATTGCAAGAGCAATTGTAAAAGATCCCCAGATTCTTATTTTAGATGACAGCGCCTCTGCTTTGGATTTTGCCACGGATGCGCGGCTTCGCAAAGCTATAAAGGAAGAAACGAAAAATATGACAGTATTTCTGGTATCCCAGAGAGCTTCCACGATCAGAAATGCAGACCGCATTATTGTCCTGGACGACGGAAAGATGGCAGGGTGCGGAAAACACGGAGATTTGATGGAATCCTGCCAGGTTTACCGGGAGATCTGCCTTTCCCAGCTTTCTGAAAAGGAGGTGCAGTAATATGAATATAAAAAAGCATAAGTCCACGATCAAACGAATTTTAAATAAAATTGCAAAGTATAAATGGAGTGTTATGGCTTCGCTTTTCTGTGCATTTATAACTGTGGTTTTCACTTTATACGTTCCTATATTAATTGGACGGGCAATTGACTGTATTGTGGGTGCAGGCGAGGTGGATTTTAAAGCTATGGGTATAATCCTGACACAGATTGCAGCCGTTGTTCTGATTACTGCAGCAGCGCAGTGGGTTATGAGTCATATTAATAATCAGATCACCTACCGGGTGGTGAAGGATATCAGAACCCAGGCATTTAACAAGCTGGAAAGCCTGCCTTTAAAGTACATTGATTCTCATGCCCACGGTGATATAATCAGCAGAATTATTGCAGATATTGATCAGTTTTCCGATGGTCTGCTGATGGGATTTACCCAGCTTTTTACCGGTGTTTTAACAATTCTTGGAACATTGTTTTTTATGTTTTTCATTAATCCCATTATTGCTGCCTTAGTTGTACTTGTTACTCCGCTGTCCCTGTTTGTGGCCAGCTTTATAGCGAAAAGAACTTACAGCATGTTCCGGATGCAGTCCCAGACAAGAGGGGAACTGACTTCCCTTGTGGAAGAGATGCTGGGGAACCAGAAAGTGGTAAAAGCGTTTGCCTATGAAGACGAGGCACAGAAAAAATTTGAAGTAATCAATGAAGATCTTCGTGTATGGGGGTTAAAAGCTACCTTTTTCTCCTCCATCACCAATCCGGCAACGCGTTTTGTGAACAGTCTTGTTTATGCATGCGTAGGAATTGCAGGTGCATTTGCAGCGGTAAACGGATTTTTAACTGTCGGGCAGCTTTCAAGCTTTTTAAGCTATGCCAATCAGTATACAAAGCCGTTTAATGAGATCTCAGGGGTGGTGACTGAGCTTCAGAACGCACTGGCTTCCGCTGCCAGAGTATTTGAACTGATTGACGAAGAAACAGAGATACCAGATGACAGTGATGGGATTGTACTGGACCATGCCAGGGGAGAAGTTGTACTGGAACACGTTGACTTTTCCTATAATCCCAGTGTGCCTCTGATTGAAGATATGAATCTTTTTGCAGGGCAGGGACAAAGAATCGCTATCGTAGGTCCTACAGGCTGCGGAAAAAGCACCGTCATTAACCTGCTGATGCGTTTTTATGATGTAAATGCCGGCTCCATAAAGGTTGATGGAAACGATGTACGCCGCATAACGAGAAAAAGCTTAAGATCTGAGTATGGTATGGTACTGCAGGAGACCTGGTTAAAGACAGGTACCATAAGGGAGAATATTGCATACGGAAACCCCCAAGCTTCAGAGGAAGAGATTATTAAAGCTGCAAAGGAAGCACATGCCCACAGTTTCATTTCCCGAATGCCTCAGGGATATGATACAGTCATATCAGAAGATGGAGGAAATCTGTCTCAGGGCCAGAAACAGCTTTTGTGCATTGCCAGGGTAATGCTGTGCCTGCCGCCGATTCTCATCCTTGATGAGGCTACTTCCTCCATTGATACAAGAACTGAATTAAAGATACAGAAAGCGTTTGCAAAAATGATGGAAGGGCGTACCAGTTTTATTGTTGCCCATCGTCTTTCTACAATAAAGGAGGCAGATGTCATACTTGTCATGAGGGATGGACATATCATTGAGCAGGGAACTCATGAGGATCTCCTTTCTAAAAATGGTTTTTATGCTCAGCTTTATAACAGCCAGTTTGCGATATAAACAGGCAGGATAATGATGAATGAGGCACCGGGAAAATATGAATTTTGTATTTTTCTGGTACCTTTTCTTGTATTCTTGGCATATTTCTTATAAAATAGGGGAGAAAGTACGATAATTAATAAAAAGAAATTTTGTAAGAGGGGAAAGAGAATGTTTGAAATTGCTATTTGTGATGACAGTATGGGCGACAGAGCGCGTTTAACAGAACGGATCGAAAAGAATATGCCGGAGAGTGATAAATTCCGTATACATGAATACGATTCCGGAATCAGCCTTTTGTCAGCGATAAAAAATATCAGGTTTTCTATCATATTCCTGGATGTTCAGATGAATGAAATGAACGGAGAAGAAACAGCAGTCAGGATCCGTCAGCTGGATAATAATGTTATTCTGGTTTTTTATACTGGATTTGCGGAACCGTCACCCCGCAGTTTTGAGGTTCAGCCGTATCGGTATATCATGAAGAACATGACTGATGAGGTAATGGACCGGTACATAAGGGATTCTCTTGATAAAATGATTGAATTGGGACAGGCACCCCTTCTTTCGGCAAATGTAAACCGGGAACGGCTGTTTCTAAGAGCAGATGATATTGTTTATATTGAAAAGTATAAGAAAAATACCAGAGTCCATATTTCCGAAAGTTCTATCAGGATTTATGGAATAAAAGAGATCGACAGCAGTGAAGTCCCCGAAATCCGGGTGCCGGAAAAGCTGGAGACTATCTATGAACACCTAAAAAAGTATGGTTTCGGCTATCCTCATGACAGCTATATTATCAATTTTAAATATTTAGTCTACTGTACCAGTAAGATACTGCGGCTAAAAGATGTTGATACCATGTTTCAGATTACCAGAAGCAAGGCACAGGAGTTCCATATACTGAAGGAAGAATTTATGTTATCAAAATACAAGGATGGCAATTGATATGGGAAATGATTTGTTATCGTTAAGCAGGCTTTTATTCTGCGGCGCAGATGTCTATATGTTATGCAGGTTTTTTGCAGCTATTTATCCCTATAAAACTTCTTTTAAAAAACGTTTTATTTACGGCATTATGATATCATTTTTGATCTTTTTAATTAATGCCATCGGAAGTGCTGCACTTAATTTTACAACAGTTCCATTGGTATATTATATTTATGTCATGCTGTTATTTAAAGTATCACTTACCAATGGAATGGCTTATACTATTATTTATTTCGCATTTGTGGGAGGCAGAGAGGTATTATTTGAACTTTTATATCGTTTGATAATACATAATCTTCCAATATACATACCGCCGTGGTTTACGGCAGGCGGAATCTATTTTCTGATTGTAGAATACTTTTCTCTTATACCCCTCTCCGCGCCCACGAGACCGTACTTGTTTCTCGTTTGCCGTCTTCTTCTTGAAAAAAAAAAAACAAATAAGTCGGACGAGGAATTTGCAACACATGAAGTCACTGGCTGCTTTTAGGAAGGATGGTGACCGCTTAGTACCATATTTCGCTGTCTATGAGAGATAATGAATGATAATGTACAGTCACTGTAATGTGATACAGTTTTCATACAGCTTGAT